>JADFYG010000054.1:40586-41885 GCA_015233155.1 Candidatus Rifleibacteriota bacterium | reverse complement strand
ATATAATAATATTTAATATTATTAAATATGTCAAGGAATAAATCATATCTGAGGAGGAGGTGATTGAAGTGTTGGAAATCGAGGTCTAATGAGGAAATGCTTGATATAATACAAGCAACAATAAAGCCGTCGTATAATTGGGGGCTTATTTTCCGTTATGCATGCAGAACCGTCAGGAGCAATACTCCTTCAGTGGCGGCCATTGAAATAACCAGCGGGTTCATTTTACCGGATATGGCAAAAGTTTGAGGTTGTCTATAAAAGTAAAATCCCTTTGATTTTTAGAGACCAATGGCAGAGAGAAAGATTTTGCCGTCGCAGCAATCAAAGAATCAGGCAAGAGGAGCCCATGGCTTAATCTATATTGTTCAAGCAAATCACAACCAAGTTGAGAAATGGTTTCATTGATCATCAGCAGGCGAAAAAGAGACAACAAGGAATCAAGTTCCCGGAGTTCTTTTTTGTTTCTGCAGCCAATCACCATTTCCATTTTCGTGATGATACTTATGGCAAAGGTGTGATTTTTTTCCAGATGAAGGACAGTCGAACGGGCGGATGGCTCGTTCCTGGACAAATCGATGAGCACATCTGTATCAAACAGGACGGTTTTAGTCACGCTTGCGCTCCCACTCTTTTTCACGAAGGTCACGAACCCACTTCACACTGTCTTTCATGTCCTCACGATCTGCCCACATCCCGACAAATTTTGAATCGAGAATAGACTTCTTCTTGCCCTTTCGAGGCTGGCATATTCCACTAAATTTGGATCTCAAAAATGCCACAAAATCTGCAACCTCTTCCTGGGCATTGGGTGGAAGTAGCTGAATTTCTTTCAAAATACTTTCAGGATTCATGAGGCTTTCTCCTTGTTTCCCCTTATGTCACCATCGAAACTGAGTTATCGCCTGCGATGGTTCAGTTCCAATTGTGTCTGTTTCTGTAAAAAAAGTGTCAGGTGTCGCATATTCCGGGTGCCCATACAACGAATGTCGGTCAACTCAATATAATGATATCATTTGGCTTGCGCGTTGGAAATATAAATGCTGAAGTTCTTCGAGGAAAACGTCACGATTGGCAAAATTTCGGAACCGCTTTATTCAATATGGTAAGAAAACTTTCCAGAGAACCCTCAATATTGACTTTCGCCCGACAAGTGATACAGATTGCGGGGTGGTTCTATACCCGTAAACAGGCATAGATACTACATTTCGCCCCAAAGTTGTGATATACTACAATCAACAAATCGACCGAAAACACGACCCGCATTAACACAGGGTTTATTTCATAGTAGATTCGGTT
>JADFYG010000054.1:30264-40469 GCA_015233155.1 Candidatus Rifleibacteriota bacterium | reverse complement strand
CGTAGACGGTTTTCTAAGAAACAGGTGAGAGAATCGGCAAAAAATTTTAGATACATTTTAGATACAAATTTAGATACAAAATGATTTTCCGGCAAAGAAAAAACCCGCTATTTCAGCGGGTTTTGGTATAAAATGGAGCTGATCGGGCTCGAACCGACGGCCTCTACAATGCGAATGTAGCGCTCTCCCAAACTGAGCTACAGCCCCGAACTGACGCTAATATATCGTAAATCCCGGGAATTTGCAACTGCAAAACCAGAGTCAAAACCAGAATCCGTCATGGAAGACCATATTCGCAGTTGATCGTCGATTTCAGCAGTTCACCCCCGATTATATCGGGGGTGAACAAGGCACATCCAAACTTTTTCGATTTCAGGCGGCTTTTCGGAATTCCGCTTCGACTACTTTTTCATCTCCACTGTCTTCAGTTCCCGCTTCGCGAGCGGACGCATCCGACTCACGGGCACCGGCACATGAAGATGTCCCGGACGATCGACTCGCCGCCACTTCGGCCAGCCGCTGGGACGCAGCGCTCAACTCCTCGATGATCCGTTTCATCGATTCGGTGTCTCCCTTTTCAGACGCACGCTTCAGCTCTTCTTTTTTGGACTGGAGCGTGTCTCGGACGTCCGATGGAATGCCGTCGCCATGCTCCTTTATCGCTTTTTCGGTATTGTATATGAGACTTTCTGCCTGGTTTTTGAGCTCGCTTTCATCCCTCGCCTTTTTGTCAGCCTCGGAGCACTTTTCCGCCTCCTTTATCATCCGGTCAATTTCGTCCTTTCTGAGAGAATGAGAACTGGTGATTGTTATTTTCTGCTCTTTACCGGTACCGAGATCCCTGGCCGACACGTTCACTATCCCGTTCGAGTCGATATCAAATGCGACCTCGATTTTCGGAAGCCCTCGCGGAGCCTGTGGAATTCCGATCAGATCGAATTTTCCCAGAGTCTTGTTGTCGTGCGCCATACTTCGCTCGCCCTGCATGACATGCACGGAAACCGCAGGCTGATTGTCTTCCGCGGTTGAGAAAATCTGGCTTTTTTTCGTGGGAATCGTCGTATTACGCGGTATCAGGACGGTCATTACTCCGCCAAGAGTTTCAATTCCAAGCGAAAGTGGTGTGACATCAAGGAGAACGACATCTTTCACTTCACCGCGCAGAATTCCGGCCTGGATTGCCGCACCCAGCGCGACGCATTCCATGGGATCCACGCCGCGTTCCGCTTCCTTGCCGAAGTATTCCTTCAGGAGCTTCTGGACAATCGGCATTCGGGTCGGGCCGCCGACCATTATTACATGGTCGACCTGGACCTTGCTAAGCTTTGCGTCGCGGAGAGCGTTTTCCATCGGTCCACGACAGCGCTGAATGAGAGGATCGACGATCTCCTCGAGCTTCGAACGCGTCAGATTCATCACCATGTGCCTCGGCCCCTCATGCGTGGCCGTTATGAACGGAAGATTGATGTCCGTGGAGGACGTCGTAGATAGCTCGATCTTCGCCTTCTCGACGGCCTCCCGCAATCTCATCATCGCCATCGAATCACGGGACAAGTCCATTCCCTCACGATTCTTGTAATCGCTGACGACGAAATCAAGAATAACCTTGTCCATGTCGGTGCCGCCCAGCTGCGTATCACCATTCGTGGACAAAACCTCAAAAACGCCGCTTCCGAGCTCCAGGATCGTCACATCGAGAGTTCCGCCTCCGAGGTCGAACACCAGAATCTTGCGCTCGCCTTTTTTGTCCAGACCATATGCCAGCGCTGCGGCCGTAGGTTCGTTGATGATGCGTTTCACGTCGATACCGGCAATAGCGCCTGCATCCTTCGTCGCCTGCCGCTGGGCATCGTCGAAGTAAGCGGGAACCGTGATTACAGCGCCATCGACCTTATCGTTCAGGAATGCCTCCGCGTCTCTCTTGATTTTCTGAAGTATCATCGCGGAAATTTCCTGCGGCGTGTATTCCTTGCCATCGATTCGGACCTTATGCTGCGAGCCCATTTTCCGCTTGATGGCCAGTATCGTGCGGTCCGGATTGGTGGTTGCCTGCCGGCGGGCCGGCTCGCCGAGAAGTCGCTGACCATCCTTCGTAAAGGCAACCACGCTGGGGAAGGCCTTCCCGCCAATGGAAACGCCTTCGGCGCTCGGAATTACAATCGGCTTGCCGCCTTCGATAACTGCGGCGGCGGAGTTGGATGTCCCAAGATCTATTCCAATAATTCTTCCCATATTCAAACCTCCTGCGATTAAATGGTAATATTCGATTTGTATTTACGGTAAGTAGCGCGTGTCATTCGCGATCATCTTGTCTGTATTACAGCAAAAGGTGTGCCACGATGCTAAAATGCCGCGGCAAAGGCCTCAGATCAGATTTACCGACCGCAAAAGATTTTCGCATATCTCGGGCGACCCGCCGGGTCGCCCCTACGTGTTATCTGGAACATTATTACAAAAGAAACTTTGATGAATGACATTACATGCGATTCTCAGGAACTCGTCACCGATACAAAACGTGGTCATCTATCCGCCGCAGTTTGAAAGGATGCGACGTCGCGCAACGTAGCGGTCATGCGTCGCGGCTGACAGCCGCGACTGGTCATGCTCTATTTGCTCATCCGCCGAAAATAGCGGGGCTTTGACGCCAGTCATAACTTGCCAGGCACACGAAAGTCGTGCGCTTGGCAGAGAGCGGCTGTGGCAAAGAAAGGCGAGTCGCTATGGCACCTCTGCGAATCTTATACTAACTGTATCAAAAGGATGACGACATCGAACTCTGCGAAAAGCTTGTTTGAAATGGATGTCTGATTATTGTTATGACTCCTTACTTATGAGACAGTTACTAATCAATGATACGTACAAAAGCTAAACTATCAAATTCGAGCCTTGAAAAACCGCATCAAATCTCAAGCGAGTTTTTCGAAAATGAACGATTTTAGCCTTTATGCGTACCATTGTTATTAATAGCAGAAAGACTCCCCGAAATTGAGAGCACCAATCCCGGATCAGTTTCGGCCTCTCCACGCGGCGAAGCGCTTCAGCAAGCCGGCTGTCGAGGAATCATGCTTCGAGAGATCAGGTTCACGCCCGGCCACGAGTGCTTCCTCTTCCGCGAGGATTGCCTTCGCAAGCACCTTGCCCAACTCGACACCCCACTGGTCAAAACTGTTGACCCGCCACACGATTCCCTGTACAAAAATCTTCATTTCATACAACGCAATCAGACTGCCCAAAACACGCGGAGTCAGCTTCTTCACCAAAATGGAGTTAGTGGGGCGATTCCCCTCGAACACCTTATGCAAAACAAGCTTTTCCAAAGCCTCGCCCGAAACACCTTCCTTTCGAAGGTCTTCACGAGCCTCAGATTCGGTTTTCCCCCGCATCAGAGCTTCAGTCTGGGCAAAATAGTTTGCCATCAGTTTCAAATGATGATCGCCGATATCGTTCTGTGTGTTGGCACAACCGATGAAATCACAGGGAATCAACTTCGTCCCCTGGTGGATAAGCTGATAGAACGCGTGCTGGCCATTCGTTCCAGGCTCGCCCCAGATGATCGGCCCTGTCTGGTATGTGATGCGACGCCCGTCTCGATCAACCGACTTCCCGTTGCTCTCCATGTCGCCCTGTTGAAAATAAGCGGCGAAACGATGAAGATACTGATCATACGGCAGAATAGCCGAGGTTTCGGCACCGAAGAAATTGTTGTACCAGATGCCGAGCATGGCGAGAACGGCAGGAAGATTATGTTCGAACGGAGCCGTCGCAAAATGCCGGTCCATGGCATGTGCGCCTTCCAGTAGCTCAACGAAACGACCGAAGCCCAGGCTCAGCGCAATGGACAGACCTATCGCCGAACACGAAGAATACCTTCCGCCAACCCAGTCCCAGAATGCAAACATGTTCTCGGGATCTATTCCAAATTTTACAACTTCAACTCGATTTGTCGAAAGAGCTACGAAATGATGCCTGACCGCCCCGTCATCTTTCAACGCCGCCAATAGCCAGCGTCTTGCGGTATGTGCATTGGTCATCGTTTCCTGAGTCGTAAATGTTTTGGAAGCCACTATGAACATGGTTTCAGCGGGATCAAGACCCTTCGTTTTTTCAGCGAAATCAGTGCCATCGACATTAGATACAAACCGCAGTACCGGACCGTCCGCATAAGCCTTCAAAGCTTCAGAAATCATTACCGGTCCTAGATCGGAACCGCCTATTCCAATATTTACGACTGTTTTGATCGATTTACCCGTGAAACCACGCCACTGTCCCGATCTTACTTTCTCACTGAACCCACGCATTTTCTCTAGGACGGCATTCACCTCAGGCATGACATCCTTTCCGTCAACGAGAATCGGAGTGTTTGAACGGTTTCGAAGCGCTACATGTAATACCGCGCGATTCTCGGTCCAGTTGATTTTTTTACCACCATACATTGCTTCGGCCGCCTTTTGCACACCGGAAGCTTCGTAAAGCTCCTTCAGCAACCTCATCGTATTCTGATTTATCCGGTTTTTCGAATAGTCGAGCAGAATATCCTCAAACTCTATACTGAATTCCGAGAAACGTGTCTTTGCACTGCATTTATCAGACTTATTACCTGTATGACTCTCAAACAGGTCACGCATCTGCTTTGGCCGCATTTCAGTGTAATGTGTGGATAGAGCCTTCCATTCAAGGGTTTCCGTGAGTTTCTTGCCCGCAATGATCTGTTTGTCGATCGATGAAGAAATGGTTGTCATGTGTAGCCTCCGAAACTTATTGATCTGAATATTTCGCAAAATTGCATTTTGGCATGATACATCCCAAATATATTTCGGCATAGGGACACTGTGCGCCATGTCCGAAAAAACAAAATATTCAGTGCGACTTCATATGAATTCTCATGTCACTGTTATACCAGAGACCATCGAATTAACACACAGACCACTCTGTGCAGTTTCGATTTTGTCTCACAGACGAAACTGTACTGTTTGCCGGTTTCAATTTGAATGGGATGCCTATATACACGTTCGACATAATGAGATTGAGGGGAAAATGCTGTCGAGCTTCGAAGTCATCGTGATATAGATAGTCCAGAAAAAAAACGAGGCACACATATAGGAGAATCGCCCAAAATATAATACGCAAAGAAGATAGGACCGGAGATCGGCATGCTTTCCTCCAACAGCGCGAGCTGAATGCAAAAATGCTAACACGAGATCTGAGAACGTCGCAATGGTCTCTTTGCATAGCCCGGCCTCTGATAAATAGCTCCTTGAATTCAGTGTCAGGACGAACTATAATCGGCCTGCCATGAAGATTCCGATGCTTATCAGCCACAGATTTACCCTGATGAACACAGATGCAAGACATAATCCGCGTTTATCCGGTTTAATCAGCGATTTTTCATGGTCTTCCCTGCATCTTTTTCGCCGCATTCTGCTTATCGTTTTACTACTATCGCCTGTGGCTGGATGGTGTAATGAGCCGCCTGTTGCCGCATCGCCAATGCCCGATCCCGCTGTACTCACGGCAACGTCCACGGCATCCTCCACGCTAATTTTTGGGGTGGCATCCGGCGGCCAGACTCTCTCCTTGCAGGAATGCGTGCGGCTGGGCGTTGCAACCAACCTCCGGTTGTCAATGAAAGACCTGGAATTGGAAGAGCGACGGCAGGGGATCACCGTTGCAAAGCGGATCTTTGTTCCCCAGGCAACACTTCAGACCGGCGTCACCGGCCCCGGCAACCGCTTCCTGACCGATAATGCGGCGATTTCCCGCAAAACCGGCAACGGCTCATCGGTCGGTGTCAGGGTAGAAGGCAGTCGCGCACTCGACGATGCAGGCGGAGACGGGCAGGCGGTTTCGGCGTTTCTTTCCCGCCCGCTGCTTCGCGGATTCGGTCGTCGGATTACAGGTATAGAAATAGATCAGGCCAGGCTCGATGAAGAAACCGCGATGGAAGCCTTCAAAGCCGAGTTGAACTCATTCATTCGCGATCTTTCTGAGCAGTATTTTTCCTTGTATTTTGCCCAGCTTAACTGCCAGATTCAGGAGGAAGCCTGGCGAAGAGCCCATCAGCAATATGATGATATCCGGCACGATATAAATCGCGGAGCCCTTCCCGAACAGGATATCTACGTCGTCGAAGAAAACATGGTGAACTTCGAAATCAATCGTGCTAACGCCAGGCGAGACATCTCGGCAGCACAGCTGGCGATACGACGCCTGCTATGCTGGGATCCGGCTTCCATGGCAATTCTCATCGCGAGCGATTCTCTCTCGCCCGGTAAGTCTGAAGTTGCTTCCGCTCAGACTCTTCTGAAACAAATGAATGATGAAAATCCGACACTTCGGATTGCCAGGCTTGCGGAACGCAAAAGCAGACTCGATCTTGATGCCGCCCGCGATCTGTTACGCCCATTACTGGATTTACAGGTAAACTGGGGCGTGACCAGAGGAAGCCAGTTTACCCACGATTCATCCTGGAATGCCGGATTGCGTTTTGAAACTCCACTATCTCTGACGGGAGAGCGGGCCGGTGCCGAACGGTCCCGACTGGTTTTGCGACAGAATGAATTATCCAGTCGCGATCTGAAAATTTCGCTCGGGTACGATTTGGAGACAGTTCTGCTCGACCTCGAGCACCAGGGGAATGTCTATCTGGCAAAGCAGAAAGCAACCAGTCTGGCACGAAAAAAACTGGACGCTGAGATTGAAAAATACAAGAATGGCTTGACCACACTGAATGATGTCGTTCTGTTTCAGCGCGAACTCGAGAACGCCCTGATTGATGAGACGGGAACGCTGGTTTCTCTCGAGCGACTTCGTATCGCGCGTGGATTTCTCGACGGCAGTCTCTGGCGGCGATTCGGCATAGAGATCGGCTCGTGAGTCTGATCGTCGTCGAAAACCTGGTCAAGCATTACCAGATGGGACAGGTCGATGTGCCGGTTCTGCGGGGAGTTTCTTTTTCGATAAAGACCTGCGAATTCGTTTCGATCATGGGAGCGAGCGGTTCAGGAAAATCCACCCTTCTCAATATTCTCGGCTGCCTCGATGTTCCGACGTCAGGGCATTACCAGCTCGAAGGCGTGCCTGTGGCAAGTCTCGACGACAATGCGCTGTCCGAGTTGCGGGCGCGTTTCATAGGCTTTGTCTTTCAGCGTTTTCACCTGATCAAGTATCTGAATGTGCTCGAAAACACGCTGTTACCCATGGATTTTCTGACGGTCGGGAAAGCGGAATCCGAGACTCAGGCCAGACAATGGCTCGATCGCGTGCGGCTCGGACATCGTCTCGACCATTATCCGCAGCAGCTTTCCGGGGGTGAGCGACAGCGGGTGGCAATCGCACGGGCACTGATCAAAAATCCGAAATTAGTTCTGGCCGACGAACCTACGGGGAATCTTGATGCCGCGGTAGGGCTCGAAGTCATGGAAATATTCAAAACAATGAATCGCGAACTCGGCATCACGATTATCATCGTGACCCATGCTCCGGAAGTCGCCCGAATGACGGACCGGATCATCACTGTCAAAGACGGACAACTGCAATGATTCCGGCAAAAAACCGGTCGTGTGCCCCCGGGATTATTATTCTGATTATATTTCTGATCGGCTCGATGGGAAACAGGATTGCCCGGGCTGACCAGATTCTTGCCACAGGTTCAAATTTGACAAACGCAGATGCCACGGGCACCGGTTCCGCTGACTCGATTGCCACGGGCACGAGTGCGACTGCGACTGGGACAAATGCAGCAAACGCGGCTTCCCAGACAGCGTCTCTCGTTACGACATATGAGGGGCAGGTGCAACCGCGTGATTTCGTCCCTCTCAGCGCTCCGCAGAACACAGTCCGGCTTCCATTCATGATGTCATGTAACAGTGGAATACAGATTCTCGAACTTCTCCCGGAAGGAGCGATCGTCAAAGCCGGTCAGGTTGTTGCCACATTCTCTTTCAGGTTTGATTATGCGTTGCCGCGTTTGAATCAGTGGATCGCCGATCTTTATGCACAACGGGACGAGACTGTTTTTCACCTCGAGGAGGGCTTGGACAGCTTACGGCTGGAAGTGGATCGAGGGCGATTGAAAGCTCGAGAGGCCGATCTGGACCTGATTCGAAAGGACACTCTTGCAAAAATAAAACAGAAACTTCTCGAAACTGATGCAAAACTTCTGGAATTTGAGGCTGATGCTTTGCAACAACGTCTTGATGCAGCCAAAGCAAATATTCAGAAACAGTCCGATTTGTTCGGAAAACGGATTGCACAGGAAGAACAGTATCTCAAGGATTTTTTTGCGATTCGCGCCCAGTACTCGCTGAAGGCGCCGGTTGGAGGAACTCTGTTCTATCCGATGATGCGACGTGAAACCAAACTTGGCCACGATGTGGCAAAGGTGAAAACCGGCGATAACATGAATTCCGGAGCACACTTTCTTTCGGTCGTGACATCTTTGCGTTCAGAACTGGTTTTTCCGATTCCGGAGGGGCAGCTTTACCGCTTTTCCCCGGGAACACGCGTCACTGCGACCGGCGAGAATACCCGCGAGCTGCATGCCACGATCAGGACAATCAGCTATTTCCCCGAGCTTATCGGGGAAACACAGGATAATTTTACCCTGCCGGACGCCTGGGAAAAGTGCTTTATGGTCTGTGCGGATATTGATGGCGAGGCCGATCCCGGCAAGATCGGAACGGTCAGGGTCAGAGTGGCAGAATGAAGATATCGAGCCTGATTCGCGGCAGTCTCACCCAGTTTCGGGGCAACCTTGTTCGAACGCTCCTTACATTATTGGGTATCGTTTTCGGCGTGGCATCCGTGATCGCAATGATCACAGTCGGTGAAGGGGCACAGCAGCAGATTCTTGAAAATATCCGCGCGCTGGGTGCGGATCTGGTGCAAATACAGTCGGTACAAATGGATGATGCCCAGATATCACGTGTGATCAACGATTCCCAGGGATTATCCGAGAGAGATGTTCGTGCGATTTCCCGGGTGCTCCCGATGGAAGGGCGTGACCTCGCCTGGATGGGACGAGTCCCGGTTAAAGTTTCCAGTCTGCCGATCCAGTCGTGTGACCTTCAGGTATTTGCGGTCAGTCCACTATTTCTGCAGGTCCACAAGCTTAAGCTGCTTTCAGGACGCTCTTTTCAGTCTGACGATTTTCGTGAAGAACGCTCTGTCATACTGGTCAGTCAGGAGTATTCCAGGCGATTTTTCGGCGAATCGCCGAAGCTGGATTCAATATTTGTCAGGCTCAATCAGCAGTGGTTCCGGGTCATTGGCATTTTCGGAAAAGATGCGAAAATCGATGAAAAGATGCGGAAAAGCGTTCCGATAGATCCCGGCCGCTTCAGCCAGGCGATCATTATGCCTTTTCCGACCGCGGGCGGGAAGCTGTTCCCTCCGAAAATTTATGGTGAACTCGAACATATAGCGATCAAGTGCCGGTCTCTCCAGGAAACAACGCAGGTCAAGGCGATCGCCGATCGTGTCCTGGGGGCGTCACATCATGGAATAGCCGATTTCAGGATTGTAGCCCCGCAGGAGCTGCTGGAACAGCAGAGAGCGACCCAGCGGATCTTCAACATTGTCCTGCTCTGTATCGCATCAATTTCTCTGTTGGTTGGCGGCATCGGAATCATGAACATCATGCTGGCCAACGTGCTCGAGCGCCGGTCCGAGATCGGGATCAGGAGGGCGTTAGGGGCGAAAAAGCGCCATATCATCGCGCAGTTTCTGCTGGAATCAGTTCTGGTCTGTTTGATCGGCGGTGTGATCGGAGTAGCCACAGGTGTTGGAATCGGTCTGGGAATTCGCCGATTCACCGAGATTCCGATCACTTTTACGCTGCGGCCGATCCTGGTGTCATTCGGCATATCCTTCCTGATCGGAGTCATTTTCGGCATCATGCCCGCCCGGAAGGCAGCCAACCTCAATCCTATAGAGGCATTGCATAATGAATGAAATGAATGAGTGGAATGTTCCCCGTTATTCACGACTCTGCTTCAGATGTTTGTTGCTGTTGCCATTGTGGGGCATATTCGGGTTGCGGATAATGACGGGCATAGCGACTGCGGGAGAGCCCGAGACTGGGGCTGCAAAGGCAACTGACGCTGAAGTTGCAACAGATGCCGGCTTCAGCATTCCCCTGACAAGAACGGTTCAGCGAGGTCGTATGGTGGAACTGTCGGTTCATCAGGGAGAGCTGAAGGCTTGTG
>JADFYG010000054.1:0-30254 GCA_015233155.1 Candidatus Rifleibacteriota bacterium | reverse complement strand
CCTCAGGTTCAGGATTATTATCTGACAGTTTCAGATGTTCTCGATGACGGAACCCGGGTAAAAAAGGGTGATGTGGTGATGCGATTCGATGACAGCTCCTACTTACGAGCTCTTGATGGCGCCCGCAGCGACATGGGCATCGCCAAAAGCGACGTGGAAAAGACCCGTTTTGAACTTGATACCGAGCGGATAGAGCTCGAGTTGAACATCAAGCGAAAGCAGCTCGAGCTGGATAAGGCGAAGGTGATGGTCGTCGAGAATACTGTGATCGTCTCACAGGTGGAATTAAAGAAAGCAAAGCTGGCCGTTGATTTCGCCCAGCTGGAGCTCGATCAGGCGAAAAAAGTCAGGAAGGAGTTCGATCGGAAGCAAGAGGTTTCGATGAAGTCGAAGCAGTTGAAAGTGGATGAAGCTCAACGCAAAATCGACGAGCAGGAAGATACGCTTAAGAAGATCGAGGTTCGCGCTCCGCGCGATGGAATCATATTCAAACCATTTGTAAGACTCAATAATGAGAAGGGTCGGGTTGAGAAAAACAAGGTTGTCAGTCCCGGCGACAGATTGCTGGAAATTCCCGAATTCGACCGGTTCCAGGCGATTGTCTATGTTCCGCCGTCAGAGTATCAGATCGTTCAGGCGAGTGATCCGGTGATGATTTTTCCGACAGTCGCTCCGGATCGCTCGTTTCGTGGGATTGTGGCCGGCAAGGACAAGTATCCGATGAGCCGCAATGAGCGGCTTGGGCGTCAGGATCCGGAGGGATTTCTCAAGGAATATCAGGTGGATATTCATCTGATCGATCAGGATTCGTTATTTCGGCCCGGCATGACATGTCGACTCGAGATCGAGTCGGTTGTGGCGACTGATTGTCTTATGATTCCCAGGATGGCTGTTCATGAGGAACGAGATCAAGCAGTCTGGGTGGGAGTTAAGACTTTTACCGGAGTCGAGCGGCGGACAGTCACGCTTGGACGTTCATCCTCTGTACTGGTCGAGGTCCTTTCAGGGCTGCGAGAAGGGGAAGAGGTGGTTCTGGCGAATTGAACATAAAAATACACCCCGGAAGCCATTCCGGGGTGTATTTTTATCTGTGAATTATCTTACGATGAATGACACGACCAATGAGGTGTCGAGGGCATTTCCGTCAATGTCCCTTAAATCTCCGCTAAAATATGAGATGGTATGCAGTCCTGTACTCATTTTTTTCAAAAGAGGGATCAGGATTGTCTTCGAATTAGTCTGTGTGGGGGTACCCAGGACATTGCCATAAACCATCGCCGCAGAGTTGGAGGGGCCTGTCAGTCTGAATAAAACGGAAGCTAGTTTGGAAGTGATATTGCTGGCAAGCGGATAATTGAAATTCAACTGAATTTTATCCACAGTGGGAGTAACATACGTCACTCCACCCTGAACGCTGTTGGTCAGTGTGGTTCCGGCATAGGCTGCATAGCTCATGAGACCAGCTGGCGCAGTTTTGAACGTATAGTAATCCGTAAACGTGATTGCTGTTCCATCTATTGTTCCACTCACGAATTCGACTTTATATGTCGAATTCGGACGTAGGGTTCTGACTGCGGACGTAATGGCAACCTGCAACTCCGTATCACTGTATTTGGATACAGTTAAATCCTGGGTTGTCTGATCAAAGTTAACCACGGTACCGTTATCCATCCGGGTGGCTTTCACGGAGAAAGCAGTTGGAATCGCTGTAATGGATTTGTTGAATTTGATGATAAATACCGGAGTCAGGTTCGCAAGAGTCGTTCCAAGTGCGTTCTTGAAGAGAAGAGTTGATGTCGAGACCGCATTCGCATCAGTGTTCAACATGGAAACGGAAGAAACAGCAAGAGTAGTGACCGGAGGAACATAGGGAGTGGGATCTGGTACAACGATTGGAATAACCTGGGTGATTGTCACGGTTTGAATCACGAAAGTCGATCCAGTCGTGTTCGTTACGGATAATGTTCCGGAAGTGGTTGTGGTAAAGACGGCTCCAACAATATTAACGGTGGAGGAGATCGTCAGACCGGAGGTGTTGGTTCCACCAAACAGGGATGTCATTACGACTTGAGCGACCTGAAGCGATGTCGGGGCTGTACTCGTTGTGTAGGTGGTTGTAATAACTTGCTGCTCAACATTTGCGATAGTTATGTCGGCAAGAGGGGTGGACCCGCTTAAAATCTGAACCGGAAGATTTCCTGTGGGATTTCCAATAGTTACGTAGTTTACGACAACGAGAAAAATTATTCTTTTTACACTGTTTTTGTCTGTGTATTTTTTGTAAGTATTAGGCTTGTACGTTTGTCCTTTAATAAGACAACTTAAATTAGCGGCATTTTCAGCGCCGACAATGTTAGGCACCAGAGTCATTCCGCTCGATGCCAAAGTTGCTGAATCTATGGCGCTTTCCGGAACATCAATTGGAATAACAATATTTTTATCCTGAGTTACGGCCGGGGGAGGCACGGTGGCGCCGGTTCCATCGTCAAAACCTCCGATTCTGCAACCGGTTGAACATATTATCATAATCGCCATAACCGCTAAAAGACCCATTGTGAAGAGCTTTCTCATCGATGATTTGTTCCTTTCAGAAATGAATTTGAATAATGGAAGCGGCGGAACACGACAACAGAAGTTTAAAATTCGGCACTGAGCACAGAGCCCATTAAGCCAGTTTGAAAAAAATATATTGAAGTATTACCTCAGCGAATCCAGTGTTCATCTGGTATTCAGTGTTGCCACATTAATACATGGATACTCTCTCAACAAAATGGAAATATATTTTCTTCCATCCTTTGCTATGATAGCAAACCTTTTTCTTAATGACAAGAAAGATTAATTGTCCCAGGGCAAACGCATTAAAAGTGCTGTGGTAGGGCGCGACCGCCGGGCGCGCCGCTTTGCGCTTCGGCGTGCCCGGCTACCATATCATAGTTTCGCCCTTGCGGGCACTTCGTAGTGTCGAGAGCCGTGTTATAGACCATTCCTGAGTTTTTAATGCGTCTACCCGACTGTTAATTGTGCCGAATTTATTGACGTAAAAGTTTTTGAAAAACAGGCGATGGATGGTTTATTTGAGCAGAGCCTCAGCGGCAATGCGACGCATTGCCTTCAGATCGAGTTTTCCGCTGCCAAGAATCGGAATAGTTTCAACGTGAATGAACTGTTCACGTTTGGGAATGAAAAGATTCGGAAGTCCCATGGCCGAAAGTTTCTCGACAAGCGCCGGAACCTGTAACCCGTCCAGCGTATGCAATACCGCGATCCGCTCTCCGCGACGGTCATCAGTTACGGACGTTACCGCAAAGGTGCGCACTTCCAATCCGGCGGCCTCGTGCAGAGCTTCCTCGATTCGACCGTGAGGAACCATTTCGCCACCGATCTTGGAGAATCGGCTCAATCTGTCGCTGATGCGTACGAAACCGTCCTCATCAATGAATGCGATATCGCCTGTCCGGTACCAGCCGTCCCGCAGGACTTCGCCCGACAAATCCGGACGCCCGAGGAACCCGCTCATGACGTTAGGTCCACGTACCAACAGCAGTCCGGGGGAACGGTCCGGAAGCAGCGCACCTGATTCCGGATCAACGATTCGCACGGCAATGCCAGGCAGCGGATGTCCGACATAACCGCGCCTGTATGCTTTCTGATGCGCCCTCGTGGTCCTGTGATCCAGCGCACTACTCGCAATGATCGGTGAGCATTCCGTCGCTCCATAACCTTCTATCGGATATATTCCAAATTTCTCGCCGAACGCCTGGCGCAATCGATCCGGAAGCTTTTCCGCTCCGGTCAGCACAAAGCGCAGAGATGAAAATTTTTCCGGGGCGACTTTCTTTAAATATATTTGAAGAAATGTCGGAGTCGTCGCCAGAAGCGTCACCTGGTATTTTTCGACCAGATCCCCGATTGGCGCGGCTTCAAGCGGTGTCGGATGAAAAACGGTTCCGACACCGTTGATTATCGTGAACCACATGAGAAAATATCCGAACGAATGAAACAGCGGAAGAATTCCGAGCATACGGTCATTCGGAGTCAGACGAAAAACCTGAGTTGCTCCAAGGCAGTTTGAGAGCAGATTGCCGTGAGTCAGCAAAACCCCCTTGGGGTGTCCGGTGGATCCGCTGGTAAAGATTATAGTCACCGGATCATTCGCCTGCGGAGTCCGACCCGAGCCGCACCACCACTCAATGCCGGAGATCGGAGCAAATGCGGAAAGCAGTGCGGCCGTGACCCTTTGTAACACACCTGTTTTCGCGGCAAGTACATCCAGCCAAAGCGGAGCAATGCCTTCCGGTATGGATAGTTTTATTCTGTCGAGAAAGCGGCGTGAAGTAATGACCGTTTTTATCCGGGCCTGGCGTAAGGCTGACTCCATGTCTTCCTGGCCCGTCGAATAATTGAGGTTGACGGTTATATGTCCGGACAGCATCATTGCAAGGTTCGAGACTGCCGAACCGATTCCCGGAGGAAGCAGTATGCCGACGACTTCCTGCCCGCGCAGCACCGGCTCTAATAAACGAGCGACCATGACCGTCCGTGTCAGGAAGCCAAATCTTGAGACAGACGGAGTTGTCCAGTCCGCGAGAGCCAGACGCCATCCGCGTTTACGAAGGGCGCGCACTATCGCGTGTGAAAGCGGCTCGCGATTGGCATTAGCGCGCATCCAGGCGTCGGCGGAAAGTTCCTGGACGGATTGCCGGACGCGCGACATGGGCGTATCGAGGGGTAGGGGAGCTCCGAAAGTTATCGATATCGGTGCGCGAAGCCACGACAGATCGAGCTCCGCGAAAAACGGGCGATTGATCGTGAATAGGCTTCCAAAGTTGCCGTCGATACTGAATGGAACGACAACTCCGTCGCGACCGCGGCAGATGCGCTCCAGACCGCGGCGAAAACCGCGCATCATGCCGATTCGCGTTCTGGAGCCTTCCGGGAAGATGCAGATACATTCTCCCAGGTCGAGGAAGCGTCCTGCGCGACTCAGAGAACGTGCGATAGCGCGTGGGGAGTCCGGATCGCCGATCTGGATTGTCTGCAGCGCGCGGAGCAAGGGGCCGAGCAGCCAGTGTTTGAATCCATCTTTCCCTGCCATGAATCGCACGGGGCGATTACAGGCGGCCAGCACGAAAAGAGCATCGAACGGCGATGCGTGGTTGCCTACCAGCAGCAGGCCTCCATATTCCGGAAGATTGTCACAGCCGTCTATATCTAAATTCCAGAAAATTGAGCCGACCACGCGTGTTCCCCAGCGCAGAACAGGCTCAGATACGCCGAAAGCGGGGATAAGTAAAAAAGAAGCAGCCGCCAGGGGGAGCCAGCCAAACAGAAATACCATCGGAGCGTTGGCAAGAAATAGCCCAAGAGCTGCGAATGGGGAGCACAGGAGCGCGAAGGCAAATCCTGTAATCAACCAGAGCGGCGCAAGATCAAGAAAGATCGAAAAGTCTGACGGAATCCGCGTGTGGACACCCGGAGTTGAATCATCAATCTGGTCGTCAGAAGTCGGGGTGACTGGCTGAGTATGTTTCTGTCTGTTTGGATGACTCACTATTTAAGGCGGCTTTCATCAGGTCTGGAATGGGCGCTGTTCGGCAATACGCTATCGACCTTCCGCCAGGAAGTCAAGTTAATGTAAATTACTCTGAGACATCGCTGAATCTGTTGCATCTGAGTCGTGGAACGGATATCCTGCATTGAGGCTGTAATTATTAACGATTTTTCATTCGACTTCGAAAGGATCTGTTCGCATGAAGCGGATTTTTATCACAGGCACAATTCTGGTCGGGCTTCTTATTTCGGCCGGAAGCGCTCAATCTTTTGCCGCCACTCCCGCTAACGCTTCCACGGAAACATCTGATGCTCCCTTAATGAGTCAGGGCCCTATACCTCCGGCGGCGCCGTCTTCTCCTGTTGCAGCTCCCGGCCAGTCAGCGGAAGCTCCTCTTCCAGGTATCATTCCGCCGCCTCCGCCCCCCGGGTTTATAATGCCACCTCCGGGAAAGCCTGCTATTAGTGCTCCGGGGAGCGCTCTTGTTCCTCCGCCGTCTTCAGTGCCGACTCTTGCGATGCCTCCGGAAGCACCATCAGCCCAGGCGGTTCAGGCAAATCCGGCGGTTTCTTCTGTCCCAGGAACTGCGCATCCGGGGAATCCTTCCGGAATGCCCATAATGCCTTCGCCACCTGTACTTTCGGGACCGACGGCTGCCTCTCCGGCGATGCCACCACAAGCAGTGGCGCCTGCAGCGCCGATAGCTCCCGCTTTTCCACCATTGCCATCACCCGCACTTGCATCATCACCTGCACCTGCACCTGCACTATCACCCGCACCGCTTCCTTCTCCCATGGCTCCACCTATGACACCGCCTATGCCGGCCTCTCAGGTGCCCACAGCTAATAATCCGTCTTCTGGCATGATGTCGCCTCCGCCGATGTATCCTCCTGGAGCAACCTCTTTAACGCCGCCCCCTACTGCGCCGGGGAACATGCCGGCCGGCTTGCCTTCACCAACGATTCCGGGAATATCCGGAGCGCCCGGAGCCACTCCGGGGATGAAAGAGCGCAAGAAGCTCGATCCGCATGCTGCTGAAATTATGCGGCAGATTATTCGCGGACTGCTGGTACCGCGCGATCTTCCCCAGAATCCGCAGGACGACGCGCAATTGCGCAAAATTCTCGACTCCGGAACGCAGGTATGCCGTCTGCTTGGTCTGGCTCCATTTCCGCTTCTGCCTCGTTTTCAGATGCGTGTGGGCGAACCAGTTCTGCGCGATCGTTCATATGGTGCTTTTGAATATCGCCAGTTCGGAGCCTTTCAGACTCGACTGAACGGTTGGGTGAAGCCGGTATCCGGGTTCGTACACTTCGACATGTCATTCATCGGTGGCGGTCACAGACGGGTTTTCGTGAAGGGCGTGCTTAATACGATCGGTGCCGTGACTGCAACGCTCGATATCGAAGGTTATGATGCATACGGGCGTCGCTGGCAGCTTCGCGTTCAAAGCAGTGATATGTTGATTCGTGATGACGGATTACCTGCCGGGGGAAAGTTGCTGGTCAGCGGAACTGATCCGGCGAATCGCGCTCTGCAGTTCGAAGTCATGTTTCCGATCGAGGAAACCGTTCCGATAAAACCACTTCCTGAGCCATATGAACACAGGCATCATACGCATCGTTCGGTTCATCATCCATAATTCACACACCGGGTTAAAAGGATTTTTACTCACGATGAACTCGAGCAGTCATCCCACGGATGACGCAGATTATCGCAGATGGGATTTGTTTCGCTTTTCAATATGCGATCATCTGTGAAATCCGCAACTGTCGCATCACGGCGCTTTGGCTTCGCTCAAATTTCGGTCATCGCCCGTTTTTGCGTCATAATAGTTATCTTTTTATTCTTGCTGACATCTAATAATTGTTCGAGTGAACCCGGGACACGCGTCTTATTTATAGGAAACAGTCTGACTTTTACGAATGATCTGCCGGGTATGATCGCCCGGCTGGCTCAAACCCGTAATCGATACATGGAATATGAGATGTTTGCCCCTGGAGGTTACACGTTCTCTCAGCATGCCTCGAATCCTGAGCTCAAAAAAATGATCGATAAGGGGACCTGGGATTTAGTCGTTCTCCAGGAACAGAGTCAGATGCCTGCCTTGGAAGATCAGAAAGTTGCAGCGGAGGTATTTCCGAATGCTCAAAAACTTAGTCAACTGATCAGGCAGTCGAATTCGAAGGCCAGCGTTGTTTTTTTCATGACTATGGCCAAGAAAAACGGAGATCCGGACAACTCTTCATATATCCCGGAGCTAGGGACATATGACGGTATGCAAAAAAGGCTTATCACCAGTTACACGCGCATGGCACAACAAAACCGGGGCATTCTTGCCCCGGTTGGCCTGGCCTGGAAAAAAGTAAGGTCTGAGAAACCCGCCTTAAATCTGTATCAGGATGAAACACATCCTGATATCACCGGTACATATCTGGCTGCCTGCGTCTTTTACGCGGTGCTTTTCAAAGACAGCCCCGTCGGCCTTTCGCATCCTGGTCAGATCGATGATAATACCGCGGAGTATTTACAGAAAACGGCAGACCAGACCAGGATAGAGCGCTACGATCAGGCCTTCCAGAGACCGTGAAGGTTGCAATATTCGCGAACTTTTACATTTTTGTCAGTGCATGCAAAGGTTGTTTCCGGTTTGTCGCCCGGTTTCAGTGTTCGGATACATGTCTTGCCGTCGGCGATGACTTCGATCCACTGGATGAAATGTTTTTCTTCCATGGGATGAGCAACGCTGCCGACCTTAACTATCATGCCGTTGGCCGTGTATTCTATGACCGGAACATGCTTTTCTTTCGAAGCATCGACCGAGTTTTCCGTGACGGCGTTCATGGGCTTTCCACAACAATTGAGGGCTCCGGCTTTGGGATCAACCACACGGATGATGTTTGCACAGAGGGCACACTTGAAGATGTCATTAGCCTGCATTTGTTAATCTCCTCTTAATGAATTTTTATGAATGGCTATGGTCGTTATCATAGTATGAAGCACGACAATTTATTCTTGCCATCGCCGTATTATATATTTATTGAACTTAATGGGCAAGCCCTGGGCTATAAAGTCAGGTTCATTTAATTCTCACAGAGTAAGGCGCGACCGCCGGGCGCGCCGAGTCCTATATCTGCAGATTATCGCGGCTGGCCCGGCGGTCCAGCCCTACCAGTTGTTGAGTTCGGGCAATTCAAGCCATTTTCCGGGGGAGAATTAAATGGCCCTGCTATAAAGTGAGCTGAAATTAGCGAGGCTGGTTTGACAGGAGCTGACGGGCGGCATAGACTGATGATGACAGCGATCTGCTGCCGAGGAGGAATCATAATGTCGCGACACCTGTTTTCCGCAATGGTCTTGTCCGCTCTTTGTCTCGTTTTTTCATCAGGGCCTTCCTGCGCAGGTACTCCGCAGATCATAACATTAAAGGACCGAAGCATTATTCGCGGCGAAGTCCTGGCAATGAAGAACGGCATATATTATGTGAAGAGTCCGACGCTTGGCGAACTAAAAATTTCGGCTGATACGATCATGTCGATAACGGCGGACGGTGCAGCGGCCGTCGGGGAAGAGCCAACAGCGGGACGAATACCCGAGGCACCGGCGATTCGGGAGGGTGATGGCAAACGGATGCCCCATGGAAAAAACGCGGCTGCGCAGAAAAATTCCCAGCCCCAGGAAAAAAACGCAGAGGCGAAAAAAATGAACACGCTGCAGAAGGATGCGAACGGGCGTGTTCAGTCCATGATGATGAATGGAAACACTGGCGAAAAAATCATGAAGCTTGGAGACAATCAGTCGCTGCAGGGAGTAATGTCGGATCCTGAAGTCATGAATGCCATTCAGAACAATGATTACGAATTTCTTATGAACAGCGATAAAATGAAGGAGCTCATGGAAAGCAGTGATATAAAGGATTTGCTCGGTGATGTCAAAGAGTAGATCGGCCAGTTATTGGCGGGCACTTCGTGAATAATTGACAGCTCCTGCCGTGGCGGGTAGATTTACCTAGGGATCAGGCTGTGCCCCGCAATAATTGAGAGGATTTTTTGCGGTGGCACATACCAGGTTTTCCAATAGATCCGATTAAGAGACAAAGGAGGAATCTATGAGGAGAGATATGGGTTTGTGGATCGATCACAGGAGTGCCCACATCGTAACATTGAATGGTGAAGAGGCGGAAATGCGTTCCATAGAGTCCCACATGGAAAAACATGTTCATCCTTCCGGTGGTGCCCGAGCCAAGACTCCCTATGGACCGCAGTCATTCTTCGCGGATGATTCGGTCGAGAGGCAGTATGTGAACCATCTTGGGAGATATTATGACGAGGTTCACGCGAGTCTGGCGAATGCGAAGTCCATATTAATATTTGGTCCTGGTGAGGCCAAGGTCGAGCTCAAGAAGAAATTGGACCAGACCGATCTTCGAGAGCGCATCGTCGGTGTCGAGACCGTTGACAAGATGACTGAGCGCCAGATTATCGCAAAGGTTCGGCAGTATTATCTGGCGTCCGCTGGAGAGGTAATGGCGGCTGGAAATTCTTAATCCCTTAATCCTTACGAGATGAAGGGATTTTGCCGATACTTTCTTCATGCGACGTTTCGGCCTTTCGGTCGGTCTTTTTTGCGGTTGCCTTCTGTTGTTCGGCTTCGCGCCCGGGCCTAGCCCGGATCTGCGCCAGTACAGCCGTCTTCCGCTGAGCGTAAAGCTCGCGCGGCTGGTGAAAGCTGGCGAGGAGAAGTTTCAGCAGCGGCGATACGAGGAAGCCATCGCGATTTTCGAGGTCATGAAGAGCCTCGACGAGCACAATCTCGACGCGATCTTCTGGTTGCAGAAATGCAATGACCGTCTGTCCAGTGAAGCCAATGAGCGGATGAAAGCTCAGATGATCAAGCAGAAGGGCAACCTCGTGATCAAGGAGTCGCTCTACGACAACTGGGTCTGGGGACCGACCGTGGGGCATTTCGAAATTCGTCAGTCAAAGCCGAAGCCGCATATTCCGGTTGTTCGAAAAGTTCATCCGCGTGCGTCCGATGCCGAGATAGAGAAGGCCAGGAAGGCTGCGGACGCCGGAGATGCAAATGCGTTGTTCGAGCTGGCCATGGTTTTGCATTCGCGCGCGGATGACACAGCGGCCATAGAGGCATTAGATAAAGCAGTCACGACTGATCCTACAATTCTGGAACGCGATGACGAGGGACTTTCATCCGCTGCTTTGGAGACAGCACAGCGCGCACTCGAAAAGGGAACCATCACTCCGGAGCAACGATTGCGCGCGGCTCGTGTGAACTACCTTCAGGGTGATCTGTCGGATGCCGTCATCGGTTTCATAAAGGCTGCCAGCAAGGATTCCGCATTAAAAGGCCAGGTGCAGAAATACTTGCAGACGCTGCTTGATTCGCGGAAAGCTGATTTTTTACTGCGTCCGCCGGAAGTTTTCTCATTCAGACAGGCCTACCTTTGGGAAAAAGGTGAAGACAGTTTATTTATAAGGATCCAATTTCGGCCGACGTCACCTCATTTCATCGTCCCATTCGATCTTCCATTGGAACCACGCGCCGTGAAGGCCGTCGAGACACGGTCCTCCGATCTGCTGTTCGTACTTCCTGATCCGGTGAATCCGGATGGAACGCGCCTATGGCTGGTAGCCAAAGATGCAACCGATGATGTGCCGATGCTCGAAGCGCGCCTGGTTATCCGGCTGCATCCGTCAAAGGTGACCTTTATCGATCTTTCGAATTATCAGGTCTCGAGTGATTTGAGCGACAATTGGAGTGTGGTTATCGGAGATTCGACGTCTTTCGGTCCCGGATTCCCGGTGGGACAGATTGATCAGATGCAGGGGAAGTTGATCATAAAGGGATATCGCCTCCAGCTTTCCAACGGAAAAGGTCCCTCACTCGATCTGCGCGATTTTCGCAAGAATTTAGGCAGCGGAATAGACCCCTGGAAGATTTTTGAAGACGTCCTTCCGGGCGGCTGATGGCGTGGGCAGACAAAGAGCCGTGAATATTCAGGCTTCTTTGGTAATCGGGGTTTTGGCCGTCTAAAATGTTGGCAATGGAAAACACAAAAGTGTATACTCATTGCAGTCATGAGTACAAATAGGGACCGGACTTTTGGGTCTGGCAAAAAAAACGGCTTCACATTAGTCGAAATTCTGGTAACGGCGCTTGTTTTGGCGCTCATTTTCTCATCTGTTTTAATGATTACGAGATTCCTTCTTGGCAAAAAAACGTCTTCTATTTCAGAAAAAATTTCTTTGCAGATCGAATCCAGAAGAGCAATAATCAACCTGTTTGCGGAAGTCCAGGAGGGAATCGAACTATTGGCCCCTTTGCCCGGACAAACTCTCCCTTACATGGTAATCCGTGATTACGTCAATAATCTCCACTTCATTTATCTGAAGAAGAATGAAAATGCAAGTGCGCAGAACAAAAGACCGATTTATACCCTTTACAGCTCAATTCATGATACGGAAAAGAGTGTGAATCAGACTCCAAAAGAGCTGTTGAAAAACGTAGAGAGGCTCACTTTCACGTCGCATGGTTTCAGCGGAGTCGTAGTGTGTTCAACTCTCCGGGAAGGTAGTTCGGTTTTTTCGTTTGTCAACATGATAAGACTGAAAAATACACAATCGGAGGATAGTCTTTGAAAAAGCGCGGAATAGCTACTGTTGTGGCAATCGCGATTATTACTGTACTTTTTCTGATCATTTTCGGAATTTCATTTTTAAGACGTGGCGTTGGCAAGCAAATGGAGTACACCGATGCGCACGTGAGGGCCCTTGCAATTGCCGAATCAGGCTATCAGATGTTGTTGGCCAGAATGATGTCAAAGCCCTGGGAACTACGCTGGTTCATCAAAACAGGAGATTCTCAGGCTAACGTTACTTTCGAAAGAGGGAATTACTCATATTTTATTGAAGACACTCCTGGACAAACCTATTCCGCGGATATCTGGGTTCGAGGGGAATACAATAACACAAAACGATTTCTATTTTATCGAGCGCATTACGAGGATCAGACGCTGAGAGGGTTTAAAAATTTTACCCAGGATTACACTGTTTCCATGGATGAAAGCGCTACCTCCGGTAAGGTAAATCCATTTACGGAGTATGTGAATAAGCTGGTCGAGAAGAGAAAGGGAAATTTAATCAAATCGAAAGAAGATTGGGCGGCAAAATTTCCGGATATCCTATCTACGCTTGGCGCATTGGTCGAGATCCCCAAACCTCCTGGCGCTTCCTCTGACATAGAGGGCAATCTGGTTCCGGTTGATCCTGATCTTCAGGAAAAAATATTACAGGTACTGAGCAGTATCAAATCGCTTTCTTTCGGTTATGTCGGGCAATTCAGCAATGCGGAAACCTACGGCGTTTATGGAGAAATCCAGGCCTGGGTAGTATCAAACCTTGGAACTACAAATCTGTTTGTCAGTCAGGGTAACCTTTTGAAGGGCCTCATGAGAATGAGGAAACTTTTCGGTGCAATAAGAGAAATATTGCATTATCTTGAGAGTTATTATCGTAATGACTACTCGGGCTATAATTACGGAACAACCAACTATCCGTCTGAGACAACAAATACGAGCCAGACTACGGCATCAAGCAGCTCTTCAACAAATACGGCAACTGCAAGCCAGACGGCATCAAACAACTATCCAGTCGAGACTGTGAGTGGGCCATACTCTTACACAAGCAGCTATTATTATGAAATGCAAAACTTCATTCGGAAAAAAATGAGGTCTGTTGAAGTTGATTGAATTCAGGAAGCAAACAGATTCAGGTCATTCGGGGTTCAGTCTTGTGGAAGCACTCATTGCTTTTTCCTTACTGGTTGTTTCCCTGGCTGGCCTGCTGGTAACCTTTCAAGGCGTAGGGAAAGAGACGAATTTTACTGACGAACATTATTCCGCTATGTTTCTTGCTCAAAAGGTTCTGGAAGACATTAACAATAAAACTATAGATAACCCGCATTTTTTTTCCGAGCTTATCCATGCAGCGGAAGGCGAGGAAAAATCCGTCGTAAATGGTTGCAGTCCATATTTTCAGCTGCTTGAAAATACGGTCAATTTTGATAGACTTCTGCCATCGGAAGACCTGCCAATAGCTACTGGCCCACTTTTTGAGCAACTGAAAAATTATTCCGTTCAGGTGTCCTCGGCATTCGTCGAAGATCCGGCCACAAAAGAGCCATATTCTAATCTTCGGAAAGTTAAAATAAAAATTCGCTGGAAATCCAAAGATAACTCTTTGCAGGATTATGAAATATCTCAATTTATTAACGGAATCGACGAAGAAGAGTTCAAGAAATTTCCTGAAATTTTTGTAAGCACTGAAATCAAAAAGAAAATTGCGGATGGCGGGGCTGCTAAAATTTCGGAATTATTGGAAGGTCAGAATATATCCGAGTATATTAAAACTAATCCTGGTGCCGATGCCAAAGTCATTCAGGATTTAGGTGAATTTATTTATTTTGTTCGCGAAACGATAGATAAAGATGCGGCAAGATTAGACGAAATTCAGAGTTGTGAAAGCGATTCCGGCCTTCTGATTTCCTCCCCGGATCCCCTCAATAACATAAAAGCGGCTGAATTGCTGAAAAAGATTGCCAGAATGTATGAGGACAGAACTCTTTCAATATGCTATAGCTTCCTTCTTCTCCGCGATTATTTAAATGGCAATCTGGCAAAAGCATTTGCTGAACCGGTTCTGATCGGAAAAACACTGAGTAGTTCGCTGCGTGATCTGTCATTCAGTCTCGAAGACATTTCTGATTTATCATTTCAGGTTCCTCTGGCACTTGCCGCTGCGGAAAGGTCTTATCTGCGATTAATTAACAGCCCCTTTGTTGAAATCATTCCGAAACGAAAAGAGCCGGATTATCTCAAAAAAGCTATTGATATTGAAAAACTGGGACTATTGGAAAAACCTGAAAATAATGATTCAGAAAAGCAACTCGGCAGCCTTCGAAAAACAATAGGTAGCATCGAAGCCAGATTTATTGGCCACCATCCGAATTTCACCGATTATCTGCGTAAAGAAAAAGAAATTTGCCAGGATCAGAAAACTTTTCGCAACTATTACAGTGGCATAGTTCAATATTTCGAATATGTTGGAAGCATTCCGGCCATTACTAAAAAAATAATCGCCAGCATTCCTCCGGGCTATATAAAGAAATAAGCATGCTTTTGAAAATATCAGCGGACCTCTGTGAGAGGCGCGGATATCACGTGAATATGGCCGGAACTTGAAAACACTAAATCCTCGCCGGGAAGACTGATGGGAGCCCAGAATGTGGGGTCGTCGGTTACTGTCCACAGGCGATTGCCTGTTTCCGGGGCGAATAATGTCATATATGTATCACGTGACAGAAAGCCTTCTTTGTAAACAACGGCAATGCCAGCGGAAAGGGCGAAGGCTGTTGAAGGGCTTACAAGATCGCGTTTCCAGATCTGTGTGCCGTCATCATGACGCAGGCAATAAATGCTTGTTCCGTCTATTACAAATAAAAATGGTCCACGATGAATTAATCCTGAAATGGCCGAACTCATGGTGCTCGACCAACTTCCGCCGGAGGTGTTACCCGCGCTGTCCGGAATAGTTCGACACTCGATTCGCGCTCCGCCACCGCCAAGGAGGAGCAATTGACTGTCCAATAATGCGCCGACGCGCATTCCACCAGTCGGATGCCGGTATGTTTCCTTGCCTGAGACAGGATCTACAGCGATCGGGCAGCCTTCGGCGCTGCAAAAGGCCAGATGAGTTGCGGAAATGAATGGCTGCCGATCATCGACCGCCTCCGGAAATGTCCAGAGAAGGCGTCCGGATGATGCCTCCAGCACTGAAAGATGCAGCGCCGGAGATTTCCCGTCAGCATCTGTATGCACGCATGCGATACAACCATCTCCAACGGCCCTCAGTGGTTTTCCAGGCAGGCGGGAAGCCCAGATCGGGACTCCGGTTGTAACATCCAGGAGTTCGAGTGTATCCGGAGCGCTTGCGGCCGAAAGAAGAAGCCTGTTTTCCGGGAATACAAGCGGAGTTATACCGCCACCAGGGGTGGTTGATCGCTCCCAGCGGAGTGTTCGAACGTCGCTCGCATATGCTTTGACGGCTCCCGTAGTATCGACGGCGACGATAATGTCGGAACCGATCGCCAGCAGGGGGTGGGCAAGTGCACAGGACAAGCTCGCGCCCTCGACGACGACACCGTTGGCTTCAACTCTTGAGAGAAGAGTTTCATTTTGGACGAAAACCGCGGCAAAGCCGGCAAATGCAGGCTGTGAAAGAATAGAACCGCCCATGGACATGAACCGAAGCTCGGGCGTCAGTAATGGGCGCGACAGCAAAAAAGTCAGCGTCATCCCGACGATAACGAGCAGAAATCCGAAAAGGCGAGTGGACATTGATTTATTGACTGATTTGCGAGACGGTCAGGAAACTGCCTTGAGAACGAGTTTAACGCAATCGTCAAGCTGAATACGACTGGTATTGATGGTAAGGTGATGCAGGTGCGGATCGCCCCAGGCCACGTCGAAAAAATCCAGCAGAAATGCGCGTGCCGAGTCGTCACGCTGAGTGATCAACTCTTCCGCTTTCGCCTTATCCAGTTTTTGCTCTTCCATGACTCGGACGAGACGATCCGCGCGGTCGGCCACTAAGCGTAAGTGAAAAACATTCGGAACATCTTTCAGAATGCATTGGCATCCGCGACCAAGTAAAATGACGTTACCTTTTTGTGCCAGTTCATTTACGACTTTTCTCAATACATCGATGTATTCATCGTGTTCGAAGTCCTCTGTGGGGTACGGCCGGAAAAGATCCACTCCTTCCCAGTCGAGCGGTCCCATGCCGAAAGTGTGGAACACGCGTCCACCCTTGGCGATGCTGTCGAGCGCCTCCTGGAAGAATACGCTGATTCGGCTGTATGTGTCCTGATCAAAGTCGGTAAGTTCTGTCTGGTTCTTACCCATCTTCTTGGCAATTTCGTGGAGAAGCTCCTTGTCGACGCAAGTGTATGAAAGCGCTTCGGCTAGCTTCAAAGCGACATAGGCGCCACCAGCTCCGATTTCGCGTGACACAGTGATGATCGGCATATCATTTTCCTCCCCTGGTTGCGGGAAGCATTAAGCAAAAATGCTTCCGGTGCGGTATCCGGCTTTCGGGGCTTGTCACAGCACATATCACATGCCCTTATCGATCGTCGGCCTCTGAAGCTATTGTAAATCTAACTATTCAACAAATCAATCACCGTTATTCAGGGCAAACGCATTAAAATTTCGGTGATAGGGCGCGACCGCTGGGCGCGCCGCTTCGCGCTTTGGCGTGCCCGGCGGTTACGCCCTACCTTACTCATAGTAACCTCATTATGAGCCGCGCTATAGGCTAATTCCCGATTGTTTAAGCATTTGCCCTGCTCCGTTGTTCAGCTTTTATGCTGAGCAAAAATAATTATTTTTTTCATCTTCGGAATGCCTTGAGTCGTACCGATAGTTCAAGAGTAAACGATTCAAGGAGAACAAAAAATGGTGCATCCAGGGATGGTAGGAATCACGGAACTGATGACAGATGATCGCTTCATGGGTTGGATGGAAGGTCAGTCGGATGATGTCATCGAGTCCCTTTCCACATATGAGATTTACTCTCGTTTTTGCAGCGAGGTAGAACCCGTCCAAAACTGAGATAAACCCGATTAAGGTAAATATTCGACGCTCCGTTGCCAGGCGCACGGGGCGTCGTTCTTTTATCTTTATTAGCTTTCCACGGTTGTCTCGGGTATACTGATCCGCAACGACGATATGTTTATACCGCTTCATGATCAGAATAATACTGAAGTTCGTATCAAGCCTTATGTTACGTATGGGCTGATAGGATTCACCACTCTTATTTATATTTATCAGTGGTTCGTCGGACTGGGAAACGATCATGAAGAAATAATGTTCGTTTTGCGTTATGGCCTCGTGCCGAACGCATTTCTGAACGGCCTTCCAACTTATGACTGCGTCCTGCAAAGCGGTATAAAAGGCGTGTCTGAGCAGTACAGAAACGTCGTTTCAGTGACCAATTCCCCACTCGGGATAACGCTTATGCCGGTTACATACGCTTTTTTACATGCCAGCTGGATGCATCTCATTTCAAATCTCTGGTTTTTTTATATCTTTGCCGACAACGTGGAAGAACGTTTGGGCTCAGCGCTGTTTTTACCGTTTTATCTCGTGGCCGCAGCCTCGGGTGGAGCAATGCATCTGTTTTTTGACGCTGGATCCTCGTTGCCTCTTGTCGGGGCAAGCGGGGCAATTTCAGGCGTCATGGGTGCATACGCTGTGCTGTTTCCCGCCAACCGAATAACCAGTTATTTTTGTCCGGTCTGGTTTTTTATCAGGCGCATAGATGTGCCAGCATGGATTGTGCTCGGCTTCTATATTCTGGTCCAGTCATTTTCTCTTTGGAATGC
Source organism: Candidatus Rifleibacteriota bacterium (assembly GCA_015233155.1). Lineage (GTDB taxonomy): Bacteria > Muiribacteriota > Ozemobacteria > Ozemobacterales > Ozemobacteraceae > JADFYG01. Next base: position 12,244 of record JADFYG010000054.1, on the reverse strand, counting down.
CGAAATTCTGGCTTCCCGAACGGCGTTCGACTGTCATATCGGAGGCTTCATCGCCGGAGCCTTGATTGCAGTGATGTTCAGGTCGTCGCGGGCTCGGGTTGCGGTTGCCGAATAAGCGACATCGTGAAAACTATGAGGGTCGCATAGGATAGAGCATACAGGCAAATCTGCGACAGTGCGCCGACCAGAATGGCAATAAATTTCAATTTCGGGATCACGATGATGAAGAGTAACAACTCTTGCGTGCTGCCGGAAATGAATGCCGAAAGCGTGTTTGTAAGCAAAAAGAGCAGCAGTGTCTGCACGAAGCGCGGTTCGACGAGATTCACCGATTCCTCGAACGGGTCGCTGTCCGGCCGGTCGCGTCCGACGAGAAGATACCATGGTTCTACAAGCAGATACTGGATAAACGGTTTTCCGAAAATAAGGAAAAAGACGCCGAAACCAGTCAGATTCGCACAGGATCTGCCGAACATGTTGGTTCCTATGATAAGAATTATAAGACCCGCCGCAAAAAAGGTTCCAAACAGTGCCTGCATGAATCGTCCCGACAGAAACCACATTTTTTTAAGTTGAATCCACATCAGAGCGCCGGTTTGTTTTCTGGCGTCTGCGATCAAAAGTTTGTAGTCGATGGTATCAGCCGCCATAAATCTGGACATCATCATCGTGATGATTCCAGTGAAAAATGCGTTTGCCCATACGATTGCAATTCCACCAAAGATAAAGCCCGGAACGGTCAGGAGGGCTTTCGATGATGGACTGATTGCTGATACTATAAATATATATATCCCGATGGCAACGAATGACAGGAATAAGGCTATTGTGATGCCGCAGGACACGAGTGAAAACTCCACGACATGTTTCTGGTAGATGCGCATGGCGAGATCGAAAATTTCAAACGGCTGAGCGTCTGGTAATGGCACAAGTGATGCTTCAACGCCGGGAACACGGACGGAGAAAAAAAGCAGCGCCTCTTTCAACTCCTGACCGAGAGCGGAACGCTCTTTCATCGTGAGAGAAGCCCGGTTGTCAAAGAGATGGAGAGCGCCTTTGACCAACAAGGCGGAGCGGCTCGCCGTCAGACGGGAAGCCTGATCGTGAAGGCGACTGGCCTCGGCGGATTTTACCGTTGCGCCTGCAACGTTGCCCGCAGCGACAAGCTCAGCTGATGCGACTTTTGCAGCCTCTGACGCAGCGGAGAGTCGCTCGGTCTCCAGCACCATTCGATCAAGTTCTTCGATGGTTTCCGAAGGCAGGGTGAGTGTATTAATGCCCTTTATTCCGAGACATGTCAGAATTTTGTTTTCTCGTTCGCGTTTTTCTGATTCGGTAGCGAAGTCATCAACCGCCGAATCGGTTTTCCCACTCGCCAGAGGGGCACTGTTGATGTCTGAATTTGGAGCAGCTCCTGAAGCTTCGGCAGCCCCGGAAGCCTCGTAGGGAGGGCAGGATAACGAAGTTCGCGCCGCCGCAGAGCCGGCATCGGCAGTGCTTCCCGATGCGGTTGTACCGGGCTCAGGCCGGGCGGCAACGACCGCCACAATGCTGGAAAAAAGGCGATCGAATACATTTTCAAAGAATGAATCCCGTTGTCGCTCGATTAGAATGCGGGAGGCTATGCGGTCATGTATCTCTTTCGCGCCGGATATTCCGATGTCGACATACTCTTCAATTGCGGAATAAGCCGGGTCGCGGACAGTTCCGCTGGCGTCATCCAAAAGACGGTCGAGAAGCGGAAGAAACTGAGGACGGTGAATCAGAGCCATGACATATACGGCTGACCGACGGAACACTTCGCGGGTATCCTTGACCAGAGATAACAGCGGCGGAATGGGATCAAACAGATCATCGTCACACAGTTGGAGAATAACATTGGCCCGGACACGATTGTTCGGATCATTCAACAGTGGCAGCAAATGCGATCTTGCGTGGTCGGGATCGATCGAGGACAGTGCTTCTACGGCGTTAGCGCGAATTCTATCGTCCGCCGCTCCCAGAAAAGCCGCTACCGGTTCGAAGGAGTCCGGATGTTTTATTCGCTTGAGTATTGAGAGAATCATTGCCGTTGCGAGGGTGTCGGTTTCGTCAGCGAGCGCCCGGAGCAGAAGCGGCAGATCTTCAGCGGAGGCCGTGGGGGACATTGCTGAAAGAGCTTCACGGCGGCATTCCGGAGACGGGTCGTCAAGCTGCGGCTCTTTTGGTGCAGCGGGTGTTGAATCAGATGCAGAAATAAATGCCGACGGCGGCTGGATAATCGCTTCGGAAGAAGAAGCCCCTTCTGTGGGACCGGATGGTATCCGGGAATCAGGAGTCTGCTTTTGTATAGATATCGGTGACGTCGGAGGGACAGGTGTCGTGGGAGGCTGAGGCGCTCCCGGCTGTAATTCCGGGGTGGCGGGAGGTATCGGCAACGTCGGCCGGATGCGGTCAACGAGGGCTGCGGCGGAAGGATTCCCACCACGCGCAAGCGTTTCGATTATGGAGAACGCCTTTAGACGCAGACGGTCGAGCGGATCGAACTCGGCGACCTTTGCAATGACAGAAATTGCATGAGGACTCTTGAAATGAGAGAGTGCGAAAAGCGCGGAGTCGCGCATCCAGATTTCGCCTTCGATGGCCATACGGCGCAACAGTTCGAGCAGTGAGGAGCCGCCGTAAGCCTGAAGCGCCTTGATCGCATTGGCGCGAACGCGGTTGTCTTCATCCTGCAGTAGAGGAATCAGACGCAGACAGGCAGCCTCAGTGCCGATCGTGGCCAGTGCTTCGACAGCGTTGGCGCGAACGCGCGAGTCAGGGTAATCCAGCGCGTGAGCAAGCAGGTCAACCTCGTCGTCGCTTCCGAGACGTCCGATGGCAATTACGAAGCTCGCCTTGAGTGCGGAAATCGTCTCGCGCTCGAATCCGCGGCGAACAAGGCGGATGGTCTCCGGGTCAGGATTCGAAAGAGCCCGTTTGAGACCTTCAAAACGCACTTTCGGATCAGTGGAAGCGAAAAGGTCGCGCAGTGGAGCGGCGGAAGGCGGAAGGGGCGCTGCTGCAGGTGGCTGTGCAGTCTCTCCCGGGATTGGGGTTTCTACTTCGACGCGCATTTTCAGCGAACCCGTCGCGCTGCGCGCATAATAACGGATCTCTACGCTTGGATCTTCGGCGGCAAGCTTCGTGAGAATCGGAACCGTCATCGGATCGCCGCTGCGGACAAGGTCGAGAATGCCCTGACGACGCTCACTCTCGTCGGCTGAGTTGATCAGTTTGAGTATGGCGGTTAAATCACTCACGGTCCATGTTTCCTGGCTCCACAAATATTTCGGTTTCCATGAGAATGAATCTTTGAAAGGAGATCAACATGTTCCTGGGGCAGTGGGAATGGGGGTGGGGTGACTGTGACAACACATGCTAGCACGCCGAGAACTGCCGCGGCAACGCGATTAAAAAATAACCAGGGCAAACGCATTAAAAACCGGTAATTGGCCTATAGCGCGGCTCTCGATACAACGAAGCGCCCGCACGGGCGAAACAATGACTATGGTAGGGAGTGACCGCCGGGCACGCCGAAGCGCAAAGCGGCGCGCCCGGCGGTCGCGCCCTACCACAGAACTTTTAATGCGTTTATCCGACTGAAAAAATAACGAAGCGCATTTATGAACGACAGGGATTTGCAGTAATCGGAAGCAAGTCACTGCTTCAGGGGGGGAAGAAATATATATCAATCCCAAAGAAATGTTCCTCAACTTGCCTCTGAGTCTCTCCGATTGAGCCCGGAAACTACGTCCGCGGCGACATCACCCCGAGCGGTCGAGCCGGCCGCCGGAGATCTCCATCAGGCGGAGGAAACTCGATCCAGGCCGGCGTTTCCGTTTCACACAGCCCCGTAATTACGACGATAAAAAAATCCAGGGATTTCATCATTGCGGCTCCGCCGGCCGGGTCGATGGAAAAGAAAGATGAGAATCCGGAAAATAATACCACTTACAAAAGGTTTGCACGTGTTGTCGAACACGACGCGCTGCGTCTCTACGGTAACTGCAAGCGAAGTATTACGCTAGAACCGTTTGGATTTGGTATAACATGGAAAATCAGAAATGGACGTCATGAGTCATTAAACAGAGCCAGATAGCGTTCCCAGAGTGCAACAGCACGATCAGCCCCGATCAGGGGACGTATGACGACAACGATGAAAACGACAATATTTGAAATGAATCCGATAATGATTGCAGAACCAAGCCACCTGCCTGTGTAAAAGGGAGATTGCCTCAGAAGTGAGAGAATTGCTACGAGATTTCCTTCAAGAATTCCCGTGCCGGTTCTGAAGATCATGGCGGCTGCGATATATGGTATTAGAATAACCATGACAAAACCGAGAAACCAGGCCTGGAATGAAATCAAATCAAGGAAGAATGCGAGTAAAATGGATGAAATACCTACCGTCAGAAATGCGCTGAATATCCAGACAATGGTACACAGAATCCATTGTTCAGGAGTGGGTTCATACGATAATCTCTTACATTCAACCGGGAATCCGGCCGAATACCTCTGTGAGGTTGGCTGCCGGGTGTCTTTCGGAGCGTCCGGTTCGATTATGCATTCAGCCGGAATCTCCGGAAACAGTTTCCGCCATAGCTCAAGGCTGACCTTCTGCTCTTGGCTGGGTACGGCGCCGGCTTTCAGCAGCATGATCGTTACATTGATACAACCATACCACATGCTTCCGGTCATGGGCGATCCGCCCCCGCCGTTCGGGTCAGCGCCCAATTCCAGTAATAACCTGACCAATGGAACGCAATTGTTCAGAGCTGCATAGTACAAAGGCGTTAGTGAGCCTGAAATGCAGTGGTCGGGAGAAACTCCGCCGTTTATGAGCATCTCCACAGTCTGCTGTATGTCAGATGTGAACCACATCCGCTGATTTTTTTCCCATGCTGACATGAGAGCCATCCAGGTAGCTGAGCCGAACTTGTACTCCGGATAATCCTCCTTGTCATATGACAACTCTGACGGCCGGTATGCACGCTCAGTAGCCATACAGATAGTAAGCAGAGCATCCGGGGATATGATTCCCCGGCGGACAAGCGCGACTATGATCGGGATGCTGGTATTCCTGATCGCAAGTGCCATGCATTTATCGCCATCGGGAAGTGGCGAAGGGTCATGCAAGAGTGTGGCAACGACGTCCGACTGATTCGAGTCTATGGCCAGGAAGACGGGACTTTGCCCATCTTCATTCAGCTCGTCTATTCGTCGACCGGCTCTCAACAGTCCGGAAATAGCCTGCTGGTCATTTAAGACAGCCCAATGCAGAGGATAATCTCTGGTCAGAGTGCGTTCATCCTCCATAAAGAATACCGTGATTTCTTATTAGGATTGGCATAACTCCGCTCAGCGATGGTTGAAAGGCGGATCGTCCGGCTCAACCATCAAAGGCACTATGAGTCTTCCTCCCGGAGAATCGAGAACACCAGGATATGTTTCCGGTCCGCAGGCGACAAAACGAACACCAAGCCACTCGGAAAGAGAAGCGGCCTCCTTGGCCGCCAAGTCCGGATTATCTTCCCTGAAACGACTGACCGGGACATTCCCAAATCCTTCCACGATTAGGACAATCGCATTAAACCACGGGGGATTGAACCGATCGAAAACACGATACCCGACTGTGGATACACCCAGTATATCCTTCCTGCGAAAAACTCTGTGACTGTTTTTGATTGCAATCTCTTCACCTGAAACGATCGTGTTGTCCACCGGATTGTCCACCAGTAAACGTCTCTCCATCGAATTCAGGAAAACACGGGGATTGTCCGAGTAAACGCCGTATTCATTGAAAAGTGCCACGTATGTCCCGGCCGTCTTGTTTGACGCGTTTATCGAGAGCGCATTTTGAAAAGCCCTGTATGCTTCCTGATCCCGGAACTGTCTCAAACAGGCCATGCTTCTGTATGATCGGAAACTTCTCGCGGACCTGAGTCGATGCGCGTGGGAATGCCTCAAGACTTTTCTGAAGGCGGCGTGTCCGGATAAAGACTCGATTCCTGGTGTGGTTGTGGCCGTGCAGACTTTTGGGGATCTTCTCTCGTTCCACCCTCACTGCCACATCCTCATTACCGACGGCTGCTTTCATGACAACGGAAGCTTTCCCCCCTGTCGAATTCACATATCTTAGCGGCGTTTTTTGTCATCAGGGAATGCCGCTTGGCCAAAATCTGAATTGGACCGAATCAGAAGAGATACTTCGTCAACAGGATATTGCCTAGCAACAGCGTCAGAAACCCGATGGGAATGGCCCACTTCAGGTGCCGCTCGATCTCCGGCACGACATGTTTGTTGCCAAGTTTGCCGCTCAGCTTTTCCGCCATCGGCTGATACAGGATGAACAGACTGATGGCGATCATGCATACCTGATAGCCGAAACCGATGGTCACCGTTGTATTGATCAGGCTGTCCGAGCCGACCGCCGGATATTTGGCCGAATACGTGAAATTCAAAGCGATGAGGGCCAGGACCGATGTCGCCCAGGCGGTCAGCCGCGGGGCGATGTCAACCTTCGAATACAGGGTCAAAAGGGTGGGAATGACCAGAAGAGCAAGTAAAGGGGTAAAGATGATAAACAAATGGGAGGTCGGATCTCTGGCCACAACCAGCTTGCCCTCGAAGGTCGGGTGGTAGAGCCCGGTCAAGCCTCGTTCCCGGCCGGCCGAAAAAAACAATTCCCGGGCCTTGAACCCGGAAGCCGACATCCCTTTCCTGAACCCCGAGCTATCTCTGTCTGATTGATCCTGGACAAGGGCGATGTCGTTGATGGTGTATTCCGGAGAAACGATCGTGATGGGCAGGTCCTGGACGTCAAAGGGAAACGGTCTCATACGGAACTTGGCTTCGATTGCTCCCCTTACCCGTTGCCGGTAGCAAATGCTGCCGTTGGCATTGAGGAACAGGGCATATTCAACCCTGGTCGGTTTGCCGCTCAAATTGCGGATCTGGAGTCCGGGGCTCCACATCTTCTTCAGCTGGGCTTCCGCTTTCTCGTTGATGAACATCCTCCGGTCGGAACCGTTTTCAATCGGGTCGAATTTCAGGCGGGGATCCCTCCAACGCTGTTGCAGGTCGAAAACCGCCTCAAAACTTTCGTTCTGATCATTGATTTTCCCAAGCTGGTTGAGATAGAGGGAAATGGCAACCCTCAGCGGCGACTCCGCCTCAGAGGGAATTTCAGTAAGGTCCTCCCTGGGAGAGCCGGATCCGATTTGGCGTAGGCTCTCCGGCTCCGTCGGCGTGACCACTCCCCCAGGTGCTGATGGAGGAGCAATTGTAGATGTGGCAGCCGGGGCAGATAGGATATCGGAAGCCGTCGGGGCAACGGTCGTTTGGCTACCGGTCGTGGCGGCAAGGGCGGTTTCAGGAATCCCGGAAGCCGTCTCTCCGGAAACGGCCGAACCCATCAGGTTCGACAGAACCAGGATCAGCAGGCAGGCAAAAATCGGACGGCTCATTCTTTCTTTCCCTCCGCCAGGGGAAGGACAAAGTAGGAATTGATCAGGACCAGGATCACAAAGATCAGAAGCAGCCCCTGCAGAAAGGCAAGGAATATGGCTTTGACCAAAGCGCCGTTGAGCGCATTGGCGAACTCCATGAAGTTTCGGGCTGCCACCACGGAGCCGATGGGCGTGCCTTTGAAATCGAGCAAGGGAATGGCAACGAAGCCATAATCGACCCCGCCGATGCTCTGCGAGCGGGCCGTCACGTCATTGACCTGCCGCAGGAAGTCAGGGGTCACCACGGTCCGGATGAAGTTCCAGTCGGTGGCCTCGGTATTGCAAAACCCGCCGATGACCCGCTCTGCCTCAGCCTTTGGCAGGAGGGTGGCGACCGAGGTCATTTTCTGGTCGTCGACGAAGACCCCAGCCTCAAATCCGAGGTTCTTCTTGACGTTGTTGAGGATGGAACTGAAGTCCATCCCGATTTCGATGCTGCCGTAATGACCGTTGTCGTCGCGGATGACGTCGATTCCGCGGATACTCAAACCCCGCCGGCCGATCTCGACCCCGGAAAAAGGTTTTAATTCCTTGTTGGCCATGAGAACCATTTCCCGGAAACTGCTCAGGTCTTCGCCGTGTCCGGCTTCCACATCGTAGATCCGGAGGAAGGAGGTCGCCGGAGGAACGTGGAACTGCCCTTCGCGCACCCCATATTTCTCGCGGAGGAGAAGGAACATCGGCACTAGAGCATCAACAATCGGCTTGCGGTTTTGTTCCCGCATGGAGTTGATGACGATGGGCATACGGGCCACCATCGTGGCGCGGGCCAGGGCCTTGTTGGCCTGTTCGATGAGATCGTTCTGGATCAGGGTTGAGGCGATCTGCAGTTCCCGGTCCTTGCAATGTTCGATGGCGGTTGAGGTGGCGGTGTAGGAATAGTATCCCGTGATGGCGCTGGTGAGTAACACGACCACGAAGATCGTCGCCATGATTTTCCCTTTCGGGGGTGGCGGCAGAGTTGGCAATTCCATAGAAAAAAACCTCCTTGAAAAACTTTTTGCAAGTTACCATTTCCCCGGTCATCGATCAAGGGATGGCCGCCCAATCTCCACAGCTCTGGTTAATGGTTTGACCCTTCCTGCCCAGTCCGTCAACGGTAAAACAAATATACCAGGACGGAAATAATCAAAGCCAAAGGAACCTTGGAACAGAGGATTCGATCGAGGGAAAACGCTGAAGGAAGACCCGGAATCATTTCATAATGGACCGCCATTCTTGAAAAAACAAAACCCTCCAGCAATGTTGAAATAAGGGCATTCCCCACGAGAAAGCCTATGGTCACGGGAGCAGCGATTTCTGGATTAAAAGAGTAATCCATTGAATGGAGAGTAAAGTTCAAAACCAGAAGTTCGGTCCACAGAATTCCGTAGAATAAGCATTAACTGATACCATCTTTTTCTTTGTGGATGCTGGTCTTATGGTTTTCGATATAGCCAATGCACGGGGTTTTCCCGTTATAAAGCGGTTTCCCAAAGTGCAAAAAATGCTGGTTCGGTGCATTCCACTTGAGTGTGGATCACGAAATCGGCTTCGCTCGGTTTTTATCCGGTTTTTGGGGGCGCCACGCTTTTTAGCATATTGTGAAAATTCCATGGAAGCCAGAGTTGCGGATTCTTTGTGTACCCGGGCGCGTTATTTGACCAGAAAATTACCTGAAATTCTCACGCTCGTTTACCAGAAGTGAGAAAAAAGCGGTAGTAGATCGTGAGAAGAAGTTGGTCGCTGACCGCGCAAAAGATGCTGTAAAAAAGCGCGATAATATTTACACCGGAACCGCGTCATGCCTTTTTTCCTCCTCCTCCCCTTTGGGGAGGATAAGAGGAGGGGGCCGATAGATACCTTCGGTCGTCTAAAACTGGAGGTGTCGAATGGTCCCCTGCCTCGTATCTATATTACCTTTGCTCGAACAGCTTTACAATAAGGAGCATACTCCGGCTTGCACTCGATGTGGCCAGTGGGATGGATGCACTAAATGGTGTTTTTATTGGCGTTATGATCCGCATACCGGGCGTATCACGCGAATACAACGCTATCGTTGCCCGAACAAAGATTGCCCAGCGGTAACTTTTTCGATTCCGCCGTTCGGATTTCTTCCTTATCTGCAGATCAGCTTCGGTGCACTGTGGACTTTGGTTGCTGTGGCCAAGCTTCTCTCCGTGAATTCACTCGGAAGAACATTTGAGTGCAGTCGCTCGACTGTTCGTCGGCGCGTGGCTTGGGGAGGGCTGTTCATAGTCTGGCTCAAGGGCATCTTTGTTGGCTTAGACAAAATCTGCTGGAGTGCTTTCTGCGGCATGATTTTCGCGCGCTTTTTTCCCCGCCGTTGGCAGATATAGCATCACCAACACAATTTAGCCAATTATGCATTGGGAGCGGATTTTGTAGGATGAAGACAAGGAGGTTTAATCATGAAGGAATCCCACCACCCGCCATCAGACCTGGCCCTTTGGCGTTACGGTATCATATCTCAGCTCCTACATCGGGATCCTGCAGGCCGCACTATGCAAGAGGTTCTCGACAATCTGGCACAATCAGAATATCGTTTCCCCGACGGCCAACTACGCAGGCTCAGTTCGGAGACATTGCGCAAATGGCTCGCCCGCTATCGAATCGGGGGCCTGGCTTCCTTGTCAGATCAGGAACGCTGCGACAAGGGCCGTTCCCTGGTTCCTCAATCTATTATCGAGCGGATCCGGGCGCTGCGAGATGAGCATCCTCGCTGGACACTGGCTGTTTTGTTTCGACAATTGATGCAGGAAAAGTTGTGGAATGGACTGTCTCCGAGTTCTGCAGCCCTTTACCGGTTTTGCAGAATAGCGGGTTTGGAGCGAAAATCAGCACCTACGGACTTTCGAAGTTTTGCGTTCGGTGACTTCGGCAATCTATGGATTGCCGATTTTCTCCATGGCCCCAAACTCTTTATCAACAAGCAAAAACGCAAGACATACGTGCACATGATCCTGGACGATGCGACGCGATTCGTTGTTTCCGCCGGGGTATTCCTGCATGAGGACGTCGAGGTGTTGATCGCAGAGCTTAAACAGGCTGTACGACGCCATGGAATTCCACAACGTTTCTATACCGATAACGGCGCAGCCTACCGGAGTCGGCATCTGCGCATCGTTGGTGCTCGTTTGCAGATCCAAATGCCTCATACGCCACCGTATACCCCCCAAGGTCGTGGTAATGAGAAGCCAAGGATAATGAAAAGTTGCATCTGATTTTCTCGATAAAATCAGCAATCTTGTAGCTGGAGACTTTTCATTATGCTCCAATCAATTTAATGGCATTTCTGCCAAAATTGATTGGGGGTTTTCAAATGAAACAATGGTTGCAAAAAAGAACAATTCCATGTCGACGTTGCTTGATCAGTTAGTTAAACAACTTGAGGATCAAGCAAAAAACTCAAATTTGACCCTTTCCCTTGTGAAGAAAATCCAGAAGGAAGTCCTTTCGGAGAAAGGGTGCGGTGGAACTCAGCCGGTGGGAGACTGCAACCCATTTACGAAAGGCGCAAAAACAGAACAGGGATGCAAGGGGACACAACCGCAAGGTGATTGCAACCCATTTGCCGGGAATCGAAGAAAAGTTTTGGGCTGTAAAGGAACTCAACCGGTTGGGGATTGCAATCCGTTCACTGCAAAAAGATGAAATTTCTTTGATTTGGGCAACAAGGCGTTCGAGCGGTGGTAAGCGGTGGCCGCCACGGGTTTTGCGCAAAACGCAAAACCCGCAGCGTCTATACTCGATTCCGGGCAACGCTGGCGGTGTCTGTCCCCCGGTCGGAGGCGGATTGGTAGAACGCGATGTCCTCAGCACGCCGGTTTTTATGGGGAGGTTAAATAGCGAAGGTTTTTTGAAATTTGTTTTAAAAAGAGGCTTGGATGCGCGTTCAAGGGATGGGAGGTTTTTCGACAGCAATTCTCCATTGGGCCGGTGATGCGCTTTCATGCTGAAAAATGAGTTTGCATTCTTGCATTCTCTCAAAAGAATTCTGTATCCACCTCTTGTACATTTGAACTGGATATGCTTTCCTTATGAAATGAAACAAAAACTGCACATGTTGGCCTTTGACTCTTTGATTCCTTCGATCCGAAAGAGGTTTGAGCAACTCGACGATGCTCGCGATCCACAATTAGTCGATTTCACACTGCCTGACGTAATGCTAAGTGGATTGGCAATGATGTTCTTCCAGGATCCTACTCTATTATCTTTCCAGGCGCGGCTTAAAGAGCGATATCGTCGCAATAACCTCGAAACCTTGTTTAGAGTTAACAAGACCCCAAAGGAAAGCCAGTTCCGGAGACTTATTGACCCGGTCGATCCGGAAAATATTCAGCAAGCAAGCACGCTTTGCATCAAAAAACTTCAGCGAAGTCATCATTGGAAAAAGTTCAATTGCCTTGATGGACGACATGCCGTTTTGATGGATGGGACTGAGTATTTTCGTTCAGAAAACGTCCATTGCGACCATTGTCTGGAATTTCACCATCGTGACGGACGCGTTGATTACGCCCACCAGGCAGTGGAAGCCGTGATGATTCACCCAGAACACTCAGAAGTGATTCCTTTGCGAGCAGAAGAAATATGTAGACAAGATGGGGCTACGAAGCAAGATTGCGAGATTAACGCCACCAAGCGTCTTCTGCCCAAACTGATAGCGGATTATCCCCATCTGGATTTTCTGTTCATCGCCGATGGACTCTATTCTAAAG
>JADFYG010000053.1 GCA_015233155.1 Candidatus Rifleibacteriota bacterium | reverse complement strand
TTCCGGATGCCCGCACTTTACCAGGAATTTCGCAGCGTTCACCTTCACGCGGTTTTCAGGATCGCGCAACAGGTTCCCGATCTCTGTATTGCACGATCTGATGTTCTGCTCTTCAATGACTTCGACCGTGTTGGCGCGAACACGCGGGTCAGGATCCGATAGGCAGGTTATGAGAGTCTGAGTGCCTTTCTCCATCGCAAGCCGGGCAAAAACCTTTACCAGGCCGGATTTGACAATGACATCCTTCTCGGCGAGCAAAACGCATTCCAGCGGCTCGATATCGATAGGGCCACGGGTTTCCATTATAATTTTCAGCATCAGAAACCGTCGCTGAGAGGATAACCCTGGAAGCGACAACATTGCGAGAGCCTGCGGTGGAACCCGCGGATCTTTTGCCGTCAGAAGAGCTTGCAGGGCGGTTAATGCAATCTCCTCATACGTATCTACAGCGAGTTTGGTAAGATGCGTCAGATAGCCGGATGGCCGACTCTTCATAAGAAACTGAATATGATTGAGCCGATCCGGAATCGATTTCAGATTCTCGATATATGGAATAGATGAATCAACAAACTCATTTAGAGGGGGAGCTTCAATGATAACCGATCCCGTTGGACGCACGTATGTGTCCCTGACTGGATGAGGCATCGACGATGTAATGCCAGTGACCACGGTTGTCGGAGAAACAACCTGAGAATCGGTCGCCAATTCGTCGATGGGTGGCAATTCGCCGAGAGGTGGCAATTCACCGACAGGTGGCAATACTAAAGAAGGGTTTTGTTCTGAAGAGGTATCAGGCTTGGTAGCAGGAGCGGCTTGAGGCCTGGCAGGCGAAGAAAGATTACGTTTCGGAGCCGCACCCATGTTTTCGAGATAGCGATTCGCGAGTTTGCGAACGTCATCCTCGCTGTCCTCAAGGGCTTTCGTGAAATACTCGATTTTCTGCTCGTTCGAAACCATTGACACGGGCAGTTCGTTCAATTGAACGAGCGATTGGCGTCTTACAGACGCTAATATCGAAGAAAGGTTCTTCAGAATCAGGTCTTGCTGTTTCTTGGTTGGTTGCATGGATCATCCTTGCCTCGACGAAAAGGATGACAACAGGATAGCAAGATCTGCCTTGGAAATGCAATTCTTGCGTGCCGGCTGTGCCAGGTCATCGTATTTTTTTCCGGAAACAAGAGCAATCGTTCCGGGAGAAAGGGTTGCAATGAGAGTGGATGAGATGTTTCGTGGCAGCGTCACTGATTCCAGAAGGAGAGTCTGCGCCATCGATTCACGCTCACGGTTTGCGTATCCCCGGTAATGAGCCTCGTTTTCCAGAAACGCGATTTCATCAGATGCGTCGAGTGCGGGTATAAAGCCATCGCCCAGCAGCTCCCTGAGATCGCCATATTGAATACCCGGGCGCTGCAGAATCTCGAAAGCATTGACCTGTTTTTTCAGATCACCCGTACCACCCGCGGACAGTCGTTCACGAAGTGCCGGGGTAGGCGAAACCGATCTGTTAATTAACCTTTTCTCTTCTGCGTTAATGCGTCCCAGCCATGCGGCAATTGCAGTTCGGCGTTCCGGCGACACGAGACCACACGCAAATCCCAGTTCGGAAAGGCGGGCTTCGGCGGTTTCTTCGCGAAGATTCAAACGAAACTCGGCATGAGCAGGGGTTATGCGGTATGGTTCCGGGTGATCCCAGCCTGATAAATCGTCTATCAGCACACCTATATAACCCTGAGTGCGTGACGGAAGACAGGGTGGGCGCCCCATTACCGATAACGCTGCGTTTATGCCTGCAATCAAACCCTGCGCGGCAGCTTCCTCATATCCGGATGTGCCGTTGATCTGTCCGGCTGTGTATAAGCCGTTGAGGTATCTTGACGCCATGGTTTTGTGGATGGAAAGCGGAGCCAGCGCATCATACTCGATGGCATAGCCATAACGCATAATTTCGACATGTTCCAGACCCGGCACAGTGCGCAGAATGGCCCGCTGTGCTTCAGGGGGCATGCTTGTCGTAAGCCCCTGGAGATACATCTCCGGTGTGTCGGCGCCTTCCGGCTCAATGAAGATCTGGTGCCGGGTCTGATGCGGAAATTTCAATACCTTGCGATCGATCGAAGGACAATGCTTCGGACCCACATTGGTGATGTTCTCGAGAACAAGCGGGCTATCCTTCAGATGCGCTCGCACTGCTTCAATAGTAGCTTCAGTGGTGAAGGTGAGAAGACAGCTCGTCTGATTCTCCATACGACGTGAACGATTTTCCCACAGGAAGCCTCCTGCTTCAGGGTCTCCGGGAAGCTCACGTAATTGCGCGAGATCAAGAGCTTTTCTGTTGATTCTGGGCGGTGTGGCGGTCTGGAGACGTCGCAGAGGTATTCCGTGAGCGCGAAGGGAGTCGGAAAGCCCGATCGCGGCACGCGTGTTGTGCGGACCTCCGGGGCGGGAATTCCGGCCGACGATGATTCGCCCTTCGAGATAAGTACCGGTTGCGATAATGACGCGTTCGCATTCGAACTCAACGCCGGTTTCAAGCCTGACGCCACGCACTCGATCATTCCCTGCAAGGAGTTCGGTTACATGCCCCTGTCGCACGGTAAGATTGGGCGTCGCGAACAAGGCTTCGAAGAGGCGATGGCGATAGCGTCCTTTGTCGGCCTGCGCCCGACGCGCCTGAACAGCCGGACCTTTCGATGTATTCAACCATTTGATCTGAAGGGCTGTCTCGTCGATTGCACGGGCCATCTCACCGCCGAGTGCCCCAATTTCTCTTACCAGATGGCCCTTGCCGGGTCCTCCGATTGATGGATTACAGGGCATCAATGCAATAGTTGAAAGGTCCATGGTAAGTAACAACGTTGAAATGCCAAGTCGTGCGGACGCAAGAGCTGCTTCGCATCCGGCATGACCACCGCCGACGACGATTACGTAGTATGCCGTGGAAGGATTCATTTTGTTATCGCAGGATCAGCCGGCAAACAGACTTTTGATGCGGCTGAAGATGCCTCCCTGCTTCTGTTTTGGCTGGACATTGCCGAGTAGTTCCCGGACAAGAGCCTGGAGATCGAGATGAATATTCTTCGTCGCCTGCGACAATGCAAAGGGGGACCCATTGATTTCGGCCTCACATGTAACCGCCGGATCATCGTCTATAGTGAGGGCGCGCCCTTTTGCAAGTTTTTGAAATTCTGTCAGGAATTCAGTATCGGTAGGTCGAAAACGGTTCAGCACGAACTGAAACCTTTCGTGAGAATAGTCCAGGCGCGAATAAAGTTTAAATAAACGATGCAGGCGTTGCAGATTCCCGAGGCTTGGGGTGCCGACCAGAATAATGCGATCAGCGCGGTCCCAGAAAAGGAGTGTCTGATCGTCGATATTGCTTTTCGCATCGAGGACAATAAAGTCATATTGCCGGGAACATTCGTGAAGTATCTGGGCAACGCTTTCCCGCGTCACCAACTCTGCCTCCTGGGGGAGGTCAGGGCATAAAAGGGTGTCCAGCCCGGAGCTTCGCACCATGAAAAGCTTTATGCGGTCGAAAGTGAGATTAGCCTCTACCTGTATGAGGCGGGCAATATTGAGAGCCGGACTCACATGGAGAAGCAGAGCGGCATTGCCAAACTGGAAATCGGCATCAATGAACAATACGCGTTTTCCCGTGGAGACGGCAAGTTGTGCGGCTACGTTCACTGCGAGTGTTGTGCGTCCGACGCCATCCTTCGGAGAATAGAACACGAAAAGTTTCGCTGTTTGCTCCGGGGTTACCATGGCTTCGCGATAATTGCGGCTGATGCCGAGCAGAACTTTCGTTCCGGTTGACATCGACTTGCTCATGAGGTCTTGAAGAGACGCACGTGAAAGCTCAAGAAGGACAGATTTCTCAAGGGCGATAGTCGTTATCTGATAACGCGGGTTTTCCGCGAGCAGAGCTTCCTCGCCCGAGAATCCACCGGGGCGGATTATGCTGACTATCTGATCGTCGCTTCCTGATGCTGTCGTCCGGTGAAGTGTTTTAAGAGCACCCGACTCGATGAAATACATAGCGATAGCCGGGTCACTCTCACAGTAGACAATATCTCCCTTTTCGAGCATTCTCGGGATTAAATATGACTTCAGTAATGAAAGATCAACTTCATTAAGGTTCTTCAGTGCAATATACATGCTGTACTCCAGTGTTTAGACAAAAAATGGATTACGGATTCAGTGCTTCTTCAAGAGTAGATGTGATCTTGAAATATTTATGAAAATTGATCATCTTGAAAATTCTCATGATACTGTCGCTGACGGCCGCCAGACGAATTTCTCCATTCTTGTCACGCAGGAGTTGCATATTTTTCACTATGATACCGATGCCGGAACTGTCTATTATTCGTATGAGGCTGAAATCCAGGATCAAACGAGTTTCGCCCAGGCCGATCTGTTCGGCTATGGCATTATCCAGTTGTTTGATATTTGACATAGTTACATCTTCAAGAGGAGAGATAATAATAAATTCACCCTGCGTGCGCACATTGACTATCATGCAAATGACCCTCCATCGCATTGTTAAAAGATTTAATACATGTGAACACGCGGCTTTGCAGACTGTTCCCGCAAAATACACCGGCGTATTATAAGCTCCATGTTAGCAGAATGATGGATGCCAGTCCAGTATCTGCCCCCTCATGCCAGGGTCATTTAATTCTCCATCGGTGAATGGCTTGCATTGCATAATTTCAACGAATGGAGCTGGACCGCCAGGCCAGCCGAGAAAGCTCGTGGCAAAAGACGCGGCGCGCCCGGCGGTCGCTGCCCTACCTGTCGAGAATTAAATGCCCTGCCCTCATGTCAGAGCATATAACTTCAATGAATAATACAGGCGTTGACAAAAACTTGCAGTCTCCCTTATGGTCAAAGGATTGCTGTATCAACATGAAATCCGTCTTGGAGGCAACCGTGTTTATATTGAATATCAATTCGAGCCCGCGAAAGAACGGCAACAGCGTTATTCTTTCGAGAAAGTTATGTAATGCCGCCAGGAACAATGGACACACCGTTAAGACTGTAAATCTATACGACATGACCATAAAAGGGTGTATTGCCTGCGAATCCTGTACTCAGCGCAAGGTCGAATACTGCATCCACGAGGATGATCTCACAAAGATATCTCCGGACATCATCAATGCTGATGTGCTTGTATTCTCGACTCCGATTTACATGGGGCATATGAACGGTTTGCTCAAGGTTTTCCTCGATCGCTGGTATACATTCGCCGAGGAAGATTTCTCTATTCGCCATGTAATGGGCAAAAAGTTCATAACTATTACTACCAGTGGTGCTCCGGCTGAGCAGTTTGCCGAAGTTACCACGTATTTCAAGAAATGGTTCGGTGAATTTTTCAAACTGGAATACATCGATTCGATCATCGCCGGCGAGTTGACTGAGCAGGGAGAAGCAGAAAATAGACCGGAGCTGCTCGCTCAGGCCGAAAAAATCGGAGCTTCGCTCTGAGTTGCCCATTCTGAAATTCAGGGCTGTCGAAATCACCTCACGGAGCTTGACGAGAAGGCTGCCGGGCTCAACAAGTGCCTGGAATCAGAATAGCCGCTCATTGATACCTAACCAGTTGCTTTGTTCCCTTTGTGGGTTTAACATGTGAGCCCATCCGGGAGATAACTTTTATGCGCGTCGCGTTGATCGATCCAAGCTATCGCCACGAAGGGCGTCTTATGAAGTTTCGCCGCGTGGGTTATTTTCCGCTCACGCTGCCGCGTCTTGCCGCCTGTTTTCCGCCGGATATCACCCCGGAACTCCTCTACGAAAAATGCCATGATGTCAATCCGGCGACAGGTCCAGCTTATGATCTCGTATTATTTGCAATTATGGGCGCAAATCTGGCGCATGCCATTGAACTTTCTGCCGGTTACAGGGCGCGAGGAATAAAGACCGTTGTAGGAGGCTTTGCGACCCAGGCTTTTTTCGATATGTGCCGCTCCGGCTTTGATTCCGTCGTTCTTGGTGATGGTGAAGAAGTTATTCCGCGCATGATCGATGATTTCCGTGCGGGGCGTCTCGCCTCCATGTATGAAAATCCTGCACCTTCGATCGAACGGCTTCCCGTGCCACGTTACGATCTGGTTCCGCAGGATGTTGTCGGCAATATCATACCGATCGAAGCTTCGCGGGGATGTCCAAACGCATGCGATTTTTGTTCTGTTACTCTGCAGTATCAGCGCACATTCCGAAAACGTGCCCCGGACGAAGTCCTACGTGACTTCGATGCTGCCCGGGCTGTTTTCGGGCGACGCGTATACTATTTCACTGATCCGAATTTCACGGCCGATCTCGCCCATGCCAAAACCATTTTACGCGGTCTCATCGGGAAAAATATTCTCTGGCTTGCCAGTGTCGACGTGCATCCCCTGGCCGATGACGAATTTCTCTCCCTCGCGCGTCGAAGCGGCTGTTTCAATTTGCAGATTGGTTTCGAGACGCTTTCCCCGCATGAACTCGAAGAATCGGGGAAGGGATTTGCCGCTCGCACGGATTATCCGGCGCTCATACGTCGCGCGCACAGTTTCGGCATCCCAGTCACCGCGCTGATGATGGTCGGATTCGACTCCGACACTCCGGCAACTTTCGGCCGCATGCAACACTTCGCCGAAAAGAACCACTTGTCATTCGTGGTTACGCATCCGCTCATACCGATCCCCGGGACGCCTCTTCACGAAAAATTATCCCGCCAAAAGCGTCTGAAAGAAATTGATCCGGCAGATGCCAATGGATTGTATATCAGCTTTTTGCCGAAACACTTTACTGAATCTGAGTTACTCGAATGTTATTGGCGATTCAGTACCCGTATGCAGAGTCTTCGTTCCATAGTGCGTCGTTTTCTTTGGCCGGGCGTTTTCCGGAATCCAATCGCCTATTTAATCATGTTGTTGACAAATTTTGCCGCACGCAGCGTCATAGCGCGCCGCCTGCCTCCAGGAGCGTATGAATAAAAACCTGCCGCTGACTTTTACAGACCCCAGAACTGAGCCGTCTCCCATCTGCCAGGAACGCCTCGCCAAGGTGGGAGGCAAGGCCGCGAGCCTGGAAGCCCTGCATACAGCAGGGTTTTCCGTTCCGGTCTTCGAGGTCTGGACAGTAGATCGGCTTCTTGCTTTTCTTACTACCTATGGGCTCGATGCATGTGATCCGATGGATGATGCACAGGCAGAGACTTTGACGACCGCCATTCTCGGGAACCCCTTACCCGATGAGATGAAGATGGAATTATTCGACGCAGCCCGCCGGTTGGGCTCGTGGCCGCTTTGCGTGCGTTCATCCGGCACGCGCGAAGACCAGGCCGATCTGTCTTTCGCGGGCCAGTATGAATCGGTGCTCGATATACATGACGAGGCCGGTCTCGAACATGCCGTGCGACACTGCTGGGCGTCGATGTTCGGACCTCGTGTCCGCAGGTATTTCACCTCGCACGGGCTCTCCTTCACCGGCGCGGGCATGGCACTGGTCATCCAGCGATTCATCGCCCCGGATCATGCCGGTGTAACATTTACCGTGAATCCGATAACCGGACGGCAAGAACATTTGTTGATAGAGTTTTGCGACGGATGCGGCGAAAAACTGGTGTCCGGAAAGGTTGTCCCTGCTTCGACAACTGTCGATTCCTCGACTGGAACAGTGCATTCGGGGACTCTGCCACCCGATATGACTACGCAGCATCTGCACATTTTCCGCAGAATTCACGCCCTTTTTGGAAGTCCGCAGGACATCGAGTGGGCGATGAAAGACGGCAAATTGTGGCTGGTACAGTCCCGGCCGATTACGCGAATCCAGATCGAACCCGGGATCGGAACCTGGACGACAGCTGATTTTCGTGACGGCGGTGTTTCGAGTTCCGTCGTTACCCCGTTTATGTGGTCTTTATATGATTTTATCTGGCAGTATTCGATGCCGGGCTATTTCGAGATCATCGGTCTGCTCGAGCCGGCACAGAAAAAAAGGCCCTGGGGCGGTGTGTTTTTCGGGCGTCCCTACTGGAACATCGGCGAAGTCGTTGACTGCCTGCTGAAGATTCCAGGGTTTCATGAAAAAAACCTGTTTTCCGATCTGGGCATCGAGACTGAAAAGGGTTATCGGTTCCGTTCTGTGCCATACTCACCCGAACGTATTCTGGCGATTCTTCCAACGCTGCTCAAGCTCGAAAAATATTATGCATTTCGCATTTCTGATAATAAGAAATTCAGGAAGAACTTTTCCTCGCTCATCGCGCCATATATCGGGCGCGACCTTTCCCGTCTGCCGGGCAAGGAGTTTGCCGCTCTTTTCCGACGACTGATCGAAAAGGTTTATTTCAAGACCGAGACTTCATATTTCTTCACGATTTACAACACGTCGAATGCGAAGCTGGATTTCAAGGTGCGGCTCGACGCTCTGAACGATGCGGGGAACGACATTTCTTACATCAAGCTTATTTCAGGCCTGTTGCGCATGAAGCATCTGGCCCCGCTGAAGGCTATGACGCACATGGCCCGCGATATCTCAGCAATTCCAGGATTGCGGGAGCGACTGCTCACGGTGCCATCATCCGAAATCGAACAGCTTCTCTCCGGATCTCCCGAGGGACGAGTCATCCTTGGAGCATTCGAACGTCTTATCGAACAATATGGCTTTCACAGTTCGCGTGAGCTGGACATTTCCGCGCCGCGTTGGGACGAGGATCGAATAACAGTCTGGCGCATGCTGAAGACGTGTCTGAGAGATCCCGATCCGGAATCATCAATTTCCCATGAGAAAAAACAGCACGAAATGTATCGGGATGAGGTGTCACGCGCTCGCGAAGCTTTTTCCACAACATGGCACAGACTCGTGCCGTTCGAAAAAAGGCTGTTCTTCAGCGCTCTGCTGAAAACACGATCATACTGCTGGTGGCGCGAAGAAATGCGTGATTATTCTTCGCGTATATACGCTATTATCCGCAAGTTCGCCATCGAGGCCGGACGACGTCTGAAACTCGCCGATGGTGAAGTATTCTGGCTCACATGGAAGCAGACTGCGGATGCTCTCGAAGGTCGAGTGACGGCAGGAGATGTAAAATCGCTGTTATCGCGTGCCAATGAAGATGCGCGCATGTACAGGTTATTCACGAATCCGGATGAGCTCGGCGCGGGATTCCTGACACGCGAAACATTTTCGGCGGCCGCACCTGTTGGGGCGCGTCTCACGGGCGTGGGCTGTTCGTCCGGCACGATAGAGGGCATAGCGCGTGTCGTAACCTCGCTGGACGAAGTAGACCGTATCCGTCGTGGCGAAATTCTGGTGACACGCTTTACCGACCCTGGTTGGACCCCGATCTTTCATTTGCTCGGCGGAGTAGTGACCGAGACTGGTGGAGTATTGTCACATGCAGCCGTTATTTCCCGTGAATTCGGAATTCCGGCGGTGCTCAATGTACCTGGCGCAACCTGTCTCATATCCGATGGAGCCCGTATTCGCATCGACGGATCGAATGGTTTCGTAGAAAGGCTTTCGTGAATACTCCATCTTTCAGCGATCGATATATTATGTATGCCAAGCCCGGGTTGGGTCGTCTGCTCAATGCATTCGGACTGGGTATCACATATGAGCGGGCAAAGGGCGATTATGTCTGGTACCGCGACGCAGCCGGAAACGAAGTAAAGGTTCTCGATCTCGTCGGCTCGTTCGGGGCCACTCTTCTCGGACACAACCCGCCCGCGCTTATCGATCGTTTGATCGAGCTCATGCGTGGCGACTCTCCTCAGTTTGTCCAGGGAAGCATTAGAGCCGGAGCCTCTGATTTGGCTGCCCGGCTTGCCGAAGCCGCACGGATCAAACTTGCCACCGAGTACCAGTCGACGTTTTTCAGCACCGGCGCGGAAGCAGTAGAGGCATCGATAAAACATCTGATACTTATCAGACGCAAGTTGCTGAAGCGCCGCTCAGAAGAATTGCTGATCTCAGCTTCATCTTTACTGCGTCGCAATTGCGGGACCGGAGCAGTCGAGATCGATGGGCCCGCTATCGAAGGATTCCCCGAAGGAAGTTTTGCTTCCGGCCATGCACTTCTCGAAGCAATCGACTCATTTAACCGGCGCACAATCAACGGGCGCTTCCGATTACTTGCACTGGACGGCGGTTATCACGGGCAGACCCTGGGCGCACTCGGATTGACCCACAATCGCCATTATCGGGAGCCATTTATCGGGCATCTTCTGCCGGTAACATTCATACCGGTCGACGTTTCAGATGAGTCGGGCGATGCCGCCGGAGTCAAAAAAGCGATAGACGCTGGTTCGACGATTCTCATCGGCCTGGAAGCGACTCATAAATCCGGCGTCGGGGATGACAGCTCCGGGCAGTTGGCGTCTGGCGGAGTGCGTCTGATTACATATCGAATAACCGATGTCCTGGGAATATTTTTGGAGCCGGTTTTGGGTGAGGGCGGAGTATTCCCGCTGCCGGGCAAGCTCATACAGAAAATCGTCCAGGTCGCGCGCGCGGCGAATGTGTGCGTTGTTGCCGACGAAATCCAGACCGGAATGGGTCGAACCGGCACTCTTTTCGCCTGGGAACAAAGCGGCGCGCCCGCGCCGGATATGTTACTGCTGTCAAAGTTTTTGGGCGGTGGCATCATGAAGATATCGGCCGTTATGACACGCACTAAAATCGCTGAAGATGAATTCGGACTCGTTCATGCTTCCACCTTTGCCGAGGATGAACTGGGTTGTCGAGCCGGCCTCTTTACGCTGGATCTGCTGCTGTTCCGTGACGGTGCATTGTTGAAAAGGGTGCGTGAACGCGGACAATTGTGGAAAAAAGCTCTCGAATCCATTCGCGTCGAATTCCCGGATGTCATTCGCGATGTTCGCGGAGGCGGATTGCTGTGGGGCATCGAATTCCAGGATCTGCGGAACTCCGGAAGCAATCTTTTGCGTTTTATTTGTACCCAGGGCGATCTCGGTTATGCGCTTGCATCATATCTGCTTCATGCAGAGCATATTCGCGTTGCTCCAGCTCTCGGCTTCGGTTTAACGGTTCGTGTGGAACCCTCCGTCCTGCTGGACGAAGCCGGGATAATTCGCGTGACGAGCGCGTTGCGACGTCTCTGTGAACTATTGCGCATGCGTGATACCGCAAAGATTGTTGCCTGCATGACTCTCTCCACTAAAGAGTCCATCGGCGAGCACCATAATGGCATCTCAAACTCTCCGGAGAAAGAGTGTTGTCCGGCCGGTGAAACCGCCATAGAGCATGAATTGCGCCTGCCCCCGCTGGATTTCAGATACGATTCTTCCAAGATTTATCAACCCGACCCGGTTGCATCGGACAAAGTCGCATTTATCGGGCATTTTATAGACCCCACCTTTCTGGCAAAACATGAGCCCTCACTGGCACGGCTTTCGACCGATCGTCTCCGGAAGTTTATCGAATCGAGCTGGGAGTTCATTGAGCCGTGTTTGTTCGCGCGTCGTGACATCAGATCGAAGACGGGCGCGATTGTTAACTTTAATTTCATCGGACTCTCAGTAACCTCTGAGATTCTGCTCGACCATCTGCGTCGTCGCGATCTGTCGCCGGTTCGCGGGCTGATTCGCAGAGCCGTTGAAACTGCGCGCGATGCAGGCTGCAAAATCGTCGGGTTCGGTCAGTTCACATCCATCCTTACGCGTAACTGCCTGGAAATTTGTGTTCCGCCGGTGCGTTTCACTTCGGGAAACTCGCTCACTGTCGGCATGGCACATGCCGCGTTACTACAGGTGCTGGAACAACGCGGCCGTCGCCTTGAAGACATTCGTTGTGCCGTTCTGGGCGCGGGGGGAAATATCGGTTCCACTTTTGCGCGTATTCTCGCAGACAAGGTCGGATCGCTGGTATTGATTGGCGGAACCGGACGCGATTCGCAGTCAAGACTCGAAAAAACGGCTGCTACCATCCGTCTCGAACAGGGACGGGAAATCTCTTTGACATTCGGTAACATGGACGATTGTCGTGCCTGCGATGTAATCGTGACAGCGACAAACTCAACTGAGCCTGTCGTGAAAACGGAGCATCTTGGTTCAGACGTGGTGATTTTCGATGTGAGTGTTCCATCCGCCGTTGCGCCAGAAGCAGGTCGCAGAGCGGGCGTAGAGTGGTTCAAGGGAGGCGTTGTCTCGCTTCCGGAACGCGACGCTTTGAACATCGGTGCGCTGCCGCTCGAGCCGGGGTTTGTCTATGCATGCATGGCGGAAACGATGCTTCTAGGTCTTGAACGTCGCTGGGAAGATTATTCCGTTGGGGATATCGACAAGGCACGAGTACTTGAAATGTTGAGTCTTGCCCAAAAACATGGTTTTACTCTCGGCCGTCTGAAAGGTGAAAGCGCTTTCTGAACAGACAATCTTTCAAATTAAATCGAAGTGAATTAAAGAAAATATTGTCATCACCCGTAAATTACGAAAATAAGGGCTGCATTTGGATGACGCTACTTATGGACTCGCCAGTATAATGATTCTCAAAGGGGAAAATATGAATTTTCGTACATTTCTTATGGTGTTCACGATTTTGTTTGGTTTGCTGTTGTCAAATGGTTGCGGAGATCAGAAACTCGCCGCGCGCAAGACGATGCTGGCCTTTTTTAAAGCCTGCCAGGCAAAGGATAAAACCGCCTTCTCTACGTATTTCGATTCAACGAAAGTAACAGACGCCGCACTTAAGAAGGCTCAGGCAGCCGGCAAGAAAAGCGGCTTTCCGATGCTTCCTGAAGCACTGAGCAAAATGAAAGGGGAGCTGAGCAGGGCTCCGGAGAATCTATTTTTTGCTTTGCCATCAGGCTCATGGGATAAAGCCGCTGAGACGCTTGCCGTCAAAGAAGACGATGCCGACAAGATGCGTGCAACATTCTCAAACGGGATTAAATCCTCCGTTTGCATACTTGAACTGAACGAAAAAAAGGATTGGGTTATCATTGATTTTCGCCCCGAAAAATAATTCGGGATAAAATTCCCCATTTTCAGTGCGTGTTGACATGGATAAAAGTCATAAGTATACTCTCCATATGTATCATAGGAATTAAAGGTTGAGGAGGAATTCATGCGGCGTTTTCGTTTGTCTATAGTTCTAGTTGCCCTTGCAGTGCTGGTGAGCCCGGCGATTTGGGCTGTCACAGCTGACGAACTTGTCAAACATTTCGAAGAGTCTCAGAAATGGGTCAAGTCCGCCATGGTTGCCTTCCAGATCCAGAAAAAAGCCTCTGATCCAAAGATCGCTGATCTTTATGAATTCGTGTCCGACAAATCGTATGATTACGAAGCCATGGTAGTCAACGGAGACGAATATAAAAATGCTGATAAGGGCACTTTGAATAATCTGTTGAATACTATCGGGAATGGTGTTCTTGCAGTTGTCCACAAACTTGCTACCGATGATCACAAGAACCTGTTCAAGCCCACATGGATCGGCTATCACACCCCTGGCGACAAGCGCGTTTCCAATTGGTTCTGCCTTATCATGGGCAACCAGATAAAGACCTACCTGACACGGGTCGACCAGCGCTCCAAGCTCGATGAGATCGGCGCGGATCCGCTTCAGATGAATCTCCTGAACAAGGACTTCTTCAGCTTCGAAGTCGCGAAGGACATGGGTGATCACGCTATCCTGCGCATTACTCCGAAAGCCGGCGCCGATTCGAATGTGAAAGAGGCCATGGTCGAGCTGAGCAAAGTCCAGATAGGCAACACCTATACCTGGTATGCGACAAAGATCTCCGGAACCCTGACCACTGGCGCAACTGGTGTTACCGAATTCGGCAACATCCGTGCTGCTATTGCTCCGGTAGGTGCATATATTGGTTGGGCTGCTGACAGTTCCCCAATAGGCAATATCCCGGTAGACAGTATTGGTGCCATTCAGCAGAAGCAGGTAAACGGCGATGACAAGATTTTCGTTTTCGCTACGCAGATCAAGAACACAACCTATCAAAAAGCTTCCGATGGCGGCGAATACGAAGTAACTCTTCTCACCAACTTTAAACGTCTTCACATCAATCCGCCGGTTGACACTATTGCCCAGTATGTCACATCGTCACGGCTCCCCACCCTCGAAAAGATTACCCGCAAGGTAGTAGCCTCCCACTGATCGTACTACACTTCATTATATTGATTGACAACCCCGGCTTCGGCCGGGGTTGTGCTTTATGTCAGTCACAAAAATTTTGTGATTATTACAATATGCTGAAATGATTGAATCATGATTCGGGCATGGTTTGGAATGTTACTCGCCTGGCGGCGTGTGGCGCTCACCGCATGTTTTGTCGCCATTCTCATTCTGAGCGCCGGAATGGCACGACTTGACGTGGATTTTAACGTCGAAAGTTTTTTTCCGCGCGACGATGGAAAGACTCTCGCATTCAACCGGTACATAAAGACGTTCGGACGCGATGACGATCTTCTTCTGGTCCTGGTTAAAGCCGTCGCACCACTTTCTCCCGATTTTGTGACTGCGCTTGATGTCCTGGTGCGGCAAATAAACGGGCTCGGTCTTGCAGGCTCTGATTGCTGCGAGATAACGAACGGCCACCCGCTTTTTTCAGATGTATGGTCGTTTCTCGATACTCCTTACCCTTGGCTGCGCGATGATAATATTTTGCGTATAGGGCCGTTGCGAGAGCGTGTAATGGCAAATGGCGGGCGTCCGGACGCGACCTTTCTGGACGCTTTTGTGGCATCCATGAGTTTGAAGGGACCGGTTCTTGGAAACTTTCTGGATCCTGCAAACCATACGGCTGTATTGATGGTCAAGCTTGCACCCGGCTTTGCGGATAATCGTGGCCGCATGGAGGCGACACGGACGCTGCGCGCTTTTCTCGGAAAAGAGAGCGGACGATTTCCGGGCGTCGAAAGCTTTACCGTAAGTGGTATGCCAGCCGCACGGGCCGACGGCATGGAACTTATTCAGCGCGATCAGGCGCGGCTTTTGCCTATTGCGTTCGCAGTGAACGTAATAATGCTGGTGCTGTTATTTCGGCGGGGAATCGACGTAATGCTCGTAGTCATACAGGTAATGCTTACGCTCGCAGTCACGCTGGGCATAATGGGGCATCTTGGACTGAAATTTTCGATCATCTCCTCGGTTATGCCGGTTATCCTGCTAACGACCGGGAGCAGCTACGGGATACAGATTCTGACACGGTTACGCACCTTGCGATCGACAGTTCCGGACATCAGTCTTGTAGATGTTTTCACTCAAATGGCGGGCCCGGTTTTTCTCGCAAATTTTACAACGGTGGTCGGCTTTTTTTCCTTATACAACGCTGATATGAAGCTGATCAACGAATTTGCGGCAGTCACAGCCGGAGGAGTTTTCATTGCCTATATTATGTCGGTAACGGTATTTCCGCTGCTGATATCAATTGCGGAACTTTCTCCGATTTTTTCGCCGACACCAGGCGGCCGCTTTCGTGATCGCAGGACGCTGCGGATGATCGTCCTGAGTATTTCGCGTCTGGTCACACATCGCCCACGTGCAATTGTCGTTTTGTTTCTGGCAATCGGTATGATCATGCTTTGGTTTGCGGCACAGACGAAGACGCGGACATATGTATTCGACGATTTCAGGCCGGATTCGTTGCTCATGAAACATATTCGGCAGGCAGAACAAGTCTGTCGCGGCGTGCTTCCTATGTCGGTGGTCGTAACTTCGCGAAGCGGCCGGGTTGTGTTGCGTGAAAAATTTATCGCCAAATCCGCCGAAATTGCCGCTTTTCTTCGTACACTCCCGGAAGTCGGCAAAGTCGATTCACCATCCGATCTGATCAGAGATGTCTGGCTGCTGCTTACAGAGGATCCGGGAACCGCCCCGGCTAATGGAGAATTGCCTCCGGATGACGCCTCATTGGCGAACATAATGAGACTGCTTTTAGCGAATGGCGGGAAGGCTGACATCGGTCAACGCCTGGTCTCTGACGATCTTTCCGCACTGCGTGTCAAGTTTCGCATTCGCGATATAGAATCGAATGCCGCGGCGGCGTTGATCGACAAGATCAGGGCATTTATCATTGGCCTCGAAGACGAGGAAACGACGGTTAATCTGACGGGAACCACAGTAATGATTCAGGAGGCATACCGCAACATTCTTGGCAACCTGGTTGTCGGTTTCCTGGCAGTCATAGGCATTACGATTCTCGTCTTTGCGATCGCATTTCCGCATATCCCATCAGTGATCCTCGGCTTTCTCGGAAATATCATTCCGATGTTCGGAATCATGGCGCTCATGGCGCTGAATGGCATCACGTTCAAACCCTCTACGACAACAATATTTGGCATCGCGCTCGGGATGGCCGTCGACAACACTATCTATTTCTTTCGTGAATACTGGACATTTTCCGGACGTGGTTTTTCTCGGGCGGGAAGCGTGCGACGTGCTCTGTTGCGTGCTGGAGAGGGTATCCTGGTTTCATCGCTGACGCTCGCCGCTGGTTTTTCCGTGCTCATGTCAAGCGAATTCGAAGCCCAGTTCCTGATTGGCCTGCTGCTGAGTTTCAGCGTCGGGCTGGCTCTTATGTATGATCTGCTTTTTGTGCCCGCCGGAATGGTGTTATTTGGCCCCCGTCAGAGCTGAAACAAAACTTATGGATGGAGACCCAAAAGATAATTGACCACAGATGAACACGGATATACACAGATGAAGACCGGACCGACAATTAACCACAGCTAAATCAAAACGCAATACGGGCGATTAGTTATTCGCCCGTATTGCGTTTGGGAATCAGAGACGATCAGGCTTTGGCTGCTGTGATTATTGCTGAAAGCTCATCAACCTGGCGAGTGATCTCTTTGGCCTGATCTTCCAGTTTTCCGCCGGCATCCGCGGCTTCACTGGCACCAGCGGCATTTGCCTGAGAAGCCTGATCTATCTGGTTGATTGCCAGATTTATCTGCTCAATTCCCGACGCCTGTTCCTTGCCCGATACCGAGAGTTGTTTGATCAAACCTGAAATCTCTTTTACTCCGCGGACAATCTGTTCGAAGAGAGCCACGACTTCTCTTGTCACTGCAACACCGTGTTCCGTATTTTTATTTGACTCTTCAATCAATAACTCCGTATTTTGCGCGGCCTGAGCGCTTTTCAGTGCAAGATTTCTCACTTCATCAGCCACAACGGCAAATCCCGCCCCCGCTTCGCCGGCACGTGCCGCCTCGACTGCCGCATTCAATGCCAGCAGATTGGTCTGGAAAGAAATATTGTTTATGGTTTTGATGATTTCGCCGGTTTGGTTCGTCGACTCCCGGATTTTCTCAATGGCCCCCTCCATCCGTTTCATGGCATCCTGTCCTCTTTGCGCATCCCTATGCGCGACTTCTGTCAAAGCAACGGTTTTATCGGCCATCTGAGTGTTTTTCCCGGTACTTACAGCAATCTCATTAAGTGAACTCGAAGTCTCTTCTATAGCCGCAGCCTGGTTACTCGTTCCGTCCGCGACAGTATGACTGGCCTTGTATACTCTGGCCGACATTTTTCCCAGCAGGCTCGCTTCCGCCTTCAATACCCTCGATATGAACTTTACCGGGCGAACTATTGATCGTGAGACGAAGTAATAAATCAGAATCAACTCAAAAAGTATGGAGATGACAAATATAATTATGATAAGTCTCGACATAAACACCAGAGCCTGGTCCGATTCTGTGGTGCGCACCACAACACTTACCACGCCGGCTACATCCCCCTCCTTCATTGAAGCATGGCATTCCAGGCATTTCTTAGTAGCCAAAAGGGGCTGTATATATTTAATGCGATGCCTTTCCGCATCGATAGCTTCCTCCGGTTGCCCGACTTCGAGCGCCTTGCTTTCAAGCGCATCAGGTTGAGCGCTGTCTTTTCTATCACCAAAATCTTTTTTGACGACCGGTCCGCGAATTGCATCGACGTGTTCGAGATCGCCACGAGTCTCCAGATTCTTAAAAAATATACCAAGGCCTGCCATGTCGCCTGCTTGCGCAAATGCCTGGACTGAATCCACGACGCTTCCGGCAGTCACTTTGGCGGTACGACGCATTTCATCATCCACCATGGTTGTGGATCGGCTGATTATCTGCTGTGCCGCAATACTCAATACCAGCAACAAACTGAGCGATACGATCAGAATAATCTTCGTTTGTAAATTCATTAGTCAATGTCTCCAAATGATGTGGGATTGAATACAAAATCAATGTTTAGGGAAAAAACCTATAACACTGTCAGCCAATTTCACAAAACATATTCAACAGAACAGAAAATCAATGCAAAATTAATGGAGAATTATAATACAGGCATTTACAATTAGCAATTCACTTATCTAATTTATATTTTTATTTAATTTGTATCTAAAGCATTTTGTTGACAATACAATTAGTTGCTAATTTTTGTACTTACCAACAATAAAATTCACGGCCTGTTACTTCAGCATCGACAAAAATTATTCATCATTCATTTCATAAAGGGAAGATCCAAACTGATTTTAGTTGGCCAGGCGGTCGCGACCACCTCAAGCGACACACTCGTTCATTTGAAAATGCGGATAAAATAACCGCGCAATCATGAAGTATAGGAAAATATCTTATACAGATATTATTGACCTCTTTTTTCCAGTCAGATAGGATAGAATGACTCATCAAAAAACGGTGGAACATCATTTGCCTATCAAACCTGTATTGCCCGGCAGTATGCGGCGTATACGGGCGATACGGGTGATAAAGTCGGGAGGAATTCATGAAACAACCCCTTGAACTGCTTTCGGAGTTTGCTATGGTCAATCGCCTTACGAAGCCATTTTTGCGATCACCGCTTCAGGTTAACGGACTGCACGAGGCCGATGCAGAGTTGGTAAGACTTCCGGATGGCTCGTTTCTGGCTGCCACAGTCGATACGTTGCTTGAAGAATACTCAATGGGGCTGATTCGAGATCCGTTTACCGTCGGATGGAGCGTCGCCGCTCATAGTTTGAGCGATCTTGCCGCGGTCGCCGCTGATCCGATAGGCGTGCTTCTATCCGTGACACTTCCACGCGATCAGGCCCCGGAATGGTCGGAAACTTTTTTCACTGGAGTACAGGCCGCGCTTGCCCGCCACGGAACACATTGTCTGGGCGGCGATACCAGTTTCGGCGCTCAGCCATCGTTTTCGTGTACCGCGCTGGGACATATCAAGGGCGGCCAAGGCATAGCGCCACTGACGCGAGTAGGTGCGAAAGCGGGTGATGTAATATATATCACAGGGCCACTCGGTACGGGCAACCTTCTGGCGATTGCCAAACAGGTTGCACCCGACATGTGGGCGTCACTCGACAAGAGCTACCGCCCGCTCGCGCGCCTCGTCGAAGGGCGCAGTTTGCGGGATTATGTAAGATGCGCCATAGATACGAGCGATGCTTTGATACAGGCCTTGGCGATATTATCCGATCTGAACGACGTCGGTGTTGAATTCGAGCATCGTGAGAGCCTGTATGACGAACGGCTTGTGCGACTTGCGTCACAGATTCGTTTTCCACTGTGGCTGGTTAACGTATTCGGTCTCGGAGACTATGAACTGGTACTGCCCGTAGATCCGGCTCGTGAAGCCGACTTTGTCGCACATGCTCAGGATAAAAAAATATCGGTGACACGTATAGGCCGTATGACTTCCAATCCGGGCATGCGCCTGATATCGGACGGCATCATGCATGAGCTTGACGTTCCTTATCTTTTGAACCTGTTTGCGACTTGCGAATCCATTCCCAAGTATCTTGAAGCGCTCGTCGCCTATGATAACCGTCTGCATAACTCAGCGTTGAAATGAAACTTCGCCGTCGGCGCATTCTTATCGTTGGCGCTTCCAGCGGGCTGGGACGTGAACTGGCCATCCAGCTTGCCAGGCGCGACTGCTCGCTGGTGCTGTTTTCGCGATCTATCGAAAAACTTCACCTGGATGCGGATTTCGTGAAGTATGCCGGGTCGTGTTCACGGTTAGTTGCCGGTAATGCGTGTGATTCTCAGGATATCGAACGTCTGGCAGAGGTGATATGCAATGATGAGAATACTTCTGATACGCAAACAGCCGATGTAAACAGCCCCGGTACAGTGAAGTCATGCAATGGAACCCTTGACGGAATAATCGTAATGGCAGGAGTTTCCCGCCCGGATTTTATCGAAAATCCGGACATCGATCGCGCTATCGATACGCTTCGCACAAATCTCGAAGCGCCGATGCGTATTTTGTACCGGTTTATGCCTATGCTGATCGGTCGGGAAGGCACATTCGTTGCCGCCTGCACAAGCATGGCCGGAGATCGCGGCGTCCCGCGTGCCCACGCATATAGTGCTTCAAAAGCCGGTCTGGATCGATTTCTTGAGTCGTTGCGCATCGACCTGTTCGACCGTGGCGTGAAGGTGTTCACGATAGTCCCGGGGTATGTCGAAACGCCGATGTCAGGACAAAACCGTTTTCCCATGCCGGGAATGTGGCCGGTCGGGCGCGCTGCGGAATATGTGATCCGTGCGATGGAACGAGAGACTCCCATTATACGTTTTCCATGGTATCACTCTTTCAGCATGAGGCTTCTGGGGCTGTTACCTGATTTTCTGTATCTCCGACTTATGAATGCTCAGCGCCCGCTGGTTCGCATCGTTCCCAGAGAAGGAGATCGCTTTTCATGGCCTTCCGACTGCTGATTACAGGTGCCAACGGTTTTTTGGGACGGGGGCTGATTGAGGCCGCCCGGACATGCAATATTTCGGTCACTGCAATCATCCTTCCCGGAACCGATGCTTCAGGCATGGATGGAATCGATGTCCAGCCAATCGAAATTATCGATTCGCCGGAGTTCCGTTCGCTACTTAACGGGCAGGATGCCGTGATACACCTTGCAGGAAATATGTCAGGAAGCCGCAGCCAGAGATATATTGCCGCAAACGTCGAAACAGTCCGGGAGCTGGTGGATGCGCTACGCGAAGTCAATCGGCCTCCGCGCCTGATACATGTTTCTTCAGTGGCAGTGCCTGGTCCGATGGCCGATGCACAAAACGGGTCATTGAAAAGGCCGCCCGATGAAGATTCGTCGTGCCATCCGGTAAGCCTGTATGGAAGAACGAAGCTTGCCGGAGAAAGCCTCGCATTGAGTGGATTGCCGGACTTGCCGGTTACGGTGGTGCGTCTTCCGTCAGCATATGGCCCGGGGGACAGCTGTTTCTTCGATCTGTTCCGTATGGCAAAGTTCGGTATATTTCCGAAATTATGCACACGGAAAAAGCGATTCAATCTGGTATTTCGTGACGATTTCGCCGCGATGATGCTGGCGATCCTGGAAGGGCCGCGAATCAGCGGTGTCCTGAATGTCGGCGATCCGGCGATTCATACCGATGAAGATCTCGCGCAGGCCCTTGGCAAAGCAGCCGGAAAAACATTGAGGCAGGTTTTTCTTCCGCGCGGTGTAGTGGCCATACTCGGACGGGTCGCTCGCGCATGGGAAGCAGTGACGGGGCGGCCGATGCTGATGAGCCCGGGAAAAGTCGAGGAAATGTCACATTCCGACTGGCTGCAATCGTTTAACCGCTTTCAAAAGCTGTTTCCGGGAATAATCCTTACACCACTTGAAACCGGCATAGCACACACATGGCGTTGGTATCATGATCACGACTGGTTGTAATCAACGTGACCGAACCGCTAATGCACGCAAGTTCCGGTTGGAATAGTTGCGGGCTTGCCATTTCTCGACACCGTTTTTGAAACAGAATGTCCAGGCCGATGAAGCATCTCTTGCCTCTGCCCATCCAAAATCTTTTCCGATCGCACTCTTTTTCCCAACCTCATCAAAGAGCTGTTTAAGTTCAGCCTTGGTGGGTGTGTGCCAGCCGTCGCCGAGGCCGTTACTCCATGCTTGTGTTTCATCCCAACTGATGTTATTCCGGCCCACGCTCCATTCTTTTTTGCCTGCCTGGAAGATATTCCCCTGAACCTTTGCAGCATTCTCTTCTGGCGCACGTTTTCCGGCCTCACTCTGTTTCCGGATTTCATGCGATGATGAACCCTGGGGAATGGTAGCCGCCACCGGAATCGAATTCTCATGGATTGCCAGAAAAAAGAGCAGTACAGCGGCTATGCCCAGAAACAAACTTATCTTTCGATCACGGATGTCGGCTAATGCCATTCTACGGGCTTCAGCAAGCTCC
Organism: Candidatus Rifleibacteriota bacterium; assembly: GCA_015233155.1. Classification (GTDB taxonomy): domain Bacteria; phylum Muiribacteriota; class Ozemobacteria; order Ozemobacterales; family Ozemobacteraceae; genus JADFYG01. The sequence goes on along the minus strand of JADFYG010000053.1, from coordinate 21,839 downwards.
GCCACTGCAGAACGATATTTTTCCTTCAGCTCCTCAGTCGCCGCCTGAGCAATGAGATTATCAAGTTCATTCCGTTTTTTTTTGAACGCGGCTTCTATTGTCGCTGGATCAGCTTTGTCAGGTAATTCCAGCAGATGATACGCGATGCTGGCATCCATTTATCACTCCTCAGCGGTGCCATTCCATACAACCAGATTAAGGTAGCACAATGCAGAACAACATTTTCTTACAAATTTGGAATAATGGAACTATTTTGATGATTTGATTGTCAAAAGTTATACCCAGGAGAAACAGGCAAAGTTTCCGTAAGTATGTGGTCCCAGCGAGGGCGAATTATTCGCCCGGTTTCAGTCGGAGGTATGCATCCCATACGCGCTTACTTAAACCTCAAAATTCTACTTTTGTCATTTCGACCGAAGGGAGAAATCTTGTATTTATGAGATCTCTCACATTCGTTCGAGATGACAAACTATTCCTAAGCAAGCGCTTATGGGCATGCCCTTCCCCTGCGGAATACATAGTGGATGTTGTGATGATCTCCAAGGGCGAAATTATCTGACGGGAGAAAATATATGAAGCGTACTCGCATGGCATTATTGTTGATTCCAGCATTGTTCATGGTTCAATCGGCTTTTTCGCAACCGGATCCCGCAGGCAAAGACTCTCATTTCAATCCTGGTTCGCATTTCGGAGACAGAGGCTCCTTCGCAATGGGGCCATGGAGCCAGCTTCCTCGATTATTCAATCTTCTCGACGAGTTGAGTGTTTCCGATCAACAGATGCTGGATATGCGCAAAGTGTTTCAAAAGCATCATAATTTTATGGCCTCCTTCACCGTGGAAATGCGTGAGAGCCGAAATCAATTCAAGGAGTTCATGAAGTCTGGAACAGATCATGCCATCGGGCAGCAGCTTGCTGAAAAACAAGGTGCCGATATTCGTAAAATTGCACTTGATCGTATAGAGCTGCGCGAAGAATTGCAGAAAATCCTGACTCCGGATCAGCAGGCTAAAATGCAGAAGATAATGGAAAAGCAGCAGGACATGTTTAAGAAGTGGCAAAAGCGCAGTCCAAATGGCAAACAGGAAATGTCTGAAAATGAATTTCATCGTGGACGTGGTTTTCAACACAAGGGTGCTAAACCGCCATTCGAACCGGAGACCGAATCCGACAAAAAATGAACATTGCAACAGGGCAAGCTCATAAGAAATCAGGAAATGATCAAATGAGTTTGCCCTGAGCATTGCAAAAGACACAAAAAAATGGCATTTATAACAAAGTAAAGTATTTGCATTATTACTGAGGTTCCTGCGAATTATGCAAATATCCAGGAATGATTGCTTTGTGTAAAAGGAATTAGTTATGAAAAAATTTATGTGTTTGCTGGCAATGTTATTCATCGTTTCGCCCCTCATGGCTTTGTACTGCCAGAATTGCGGGAACAAAATCGCCGATAACGCAAAGTTCTGTCCACAGTGCGGAAAATCGGTCGGAGCTGCTACTGTGCCCCCTGTTCCGGCTGCGATGCCTTCTCCTGTAGCCACTCCGGAGCCAATTGTTTCAGTACAAATGCCTGGGCCTTCCGAAATTCCGGAATCTTTTGCCGTGCGTTTCAATGAGATCAACCGTTACGAAGAGTTTCTGCTCGCGTCAAATTACTATCGCGCCGCCTCACGAGCTCCTGAGTTTCAACGCAAGATACGGGAAGATCTTCATCACATGTCGATGGATTCTTCGCGATTTCCTGTGACTATGCAAAAACTGCATTCTCTTTTCCTGAAAAAGTTCGAGATACTCAATCAGTATCTTGAAGCCTGGGGCGGCGCAACCCGCGGACCGTTCAAAGTTCAGTCGGAAGCTCAAAAAGCCAAGCTGGCGTTCAAGCTCCAGCAAACAGACGAAATTATTTCCGTGCTTGAGAACAACCGATCTGAAGATGAGAGGACGATTCTTACCCGTATAAACGACATGGAAAATGATCTGGAGTTTTCTACGCGGGAGTACCAGGTCACTTCTAACTATCTGCGAGTGAATGATTTCCCGATTTCCCAGGGACACCCATTCTGGGTAATCGACATGAAAGCCGATCGTGCAAAGATCATGTATATGGGGGAATCAAGTACATCCTCCCCGGTGGTTGGCTGGGTGATGATTTCGGATCTGAGGTGCCGGACTGATTGGCGGGGCGAACCCCATGATATTATTTATGCCCCGACCCCAACAACATTTCCAACAGAGGTTGTAGTTGTTGAGAAAAGACATCATGAACCCTGGTTCGGTATCAATCTGGTCATTCCGCGCGAACATCACAGATATTGGGGAGAGGGGCACCATCATTGAGCCTTGCAGACGAGACTGCCGTATAATTATGGGATACGTGAACGTGTTTTTCCTGTCGATGGTCTTTGCTCTTGGAAGTGTTCTACAGGTCACCGGGGCCTTGCCAATAGGCTCTGATACCGGGGCCTTGACTTTCGATGCAAACAAAAATGTTTCGACGGCATCGACGCCTCACCTGGTGGATCTCTCCACGCTTTGCCCGAGCATAGTAGTAGACCTGCGCTACGCCGGAACCGAAAACATAGTCAGGCGAAAACTCTATTCATCAAACCTGGCGTTACTTGTACCGGAAGCCGCAAAGGCTTTGGCCTCAGCACAGGCTGATTTACAAAAGAAAGGCTTGGGTCTGAAGATCTGGGATGCCTATCGTCCGCTGAGTGTCCAAAGGGCTTTGTGGAATATTTGTCCCGATCGCAGATATGTGGCGCCTCCGGAAACCGGATCGCGCCACAATCGAGGTGCATCGGTTGATGTAACGCTTGTAGATGCAAATGGCAAACCAGTTCCAATGCCTACGGAATATGATGATTTCTCGGAAAAAGCTTCCGCATTTTTCGCCAATATTTCAGAAGAAGCCCGCCGAAATCGCGACATATTGCAAGAGACCATGACGAAAAACGGATTTGTAATTCTGGATAGCGAGTGGTGGCATTTTGATTTCCCTGGCTGGAATAGCCATCCATTGCTGGATATTGATTTTGAAGATGCTGAGCAAATGACAGCAACCATGGAAATTCTGGATAATCTTCAAAAGGCTGGTTCGCGGCAAATCGTTTTCGTTCACCAACAAAGAAGTGGCGGATTAGAACTGATCGCTTACGAAAAAGAACCCACAGTATGGAAAGAGATGTTTCGGACCAGCGATGTGATCATCGGAAGAAATGGTTTCGCCGCTCCGGGCCAGAAAAAGGAGGGAGACGGCAAAACACCGACGGGAATATATCCGATTGATATGGCATTCGGATATTTGGCAAGTATAGACACCCGACTTCCCTATCGTCAGTCGGGTGGGGACGATGTGTGGGTTGATGATCCAAATTCAGGAAATTATAACCGCTGGTGCCAGCGTAGTCTTGCCAGTGCCACATCATTTGAATTTATGCATCGAAAAGATGATCTGTACAAATTCGGCATGGTCATCGAATACAATACCGATCCGATTATCCCCGGGGCAGGCAGTGCCATATTCTTTCATGTCTGGTCCGGTCCTGGAGGCACTACGAGCGGCTGCGTCGCCACACCGGAGGAGTTTATAATAAATATTCTCAAATGGCTTGATCCCGTCAGTAAGCCGCAAATAGTCCTGGGGAAACTCAGGGGCATTTGAGTTTCCGCCGCTGAATGGCTTGTACTGCCTGAATTCAACGTATGGCAGGGCTGGACCGCCGGGCCAGTCGCGCAAATCTGTTGATTGCAATAATCCTCAATCCGCGTCTGTAAGCGGAAATCGTTCGCTGTAGTTTTTCAACAACATGTAAGCAGCCCCACGAGTCAGAATTCCACTATTTGCCTTGATATGAGCCTCAAGTTTATCGTCAAGAACATGTCGATTCCGCAGAAAAACAGTGGGATTTTCAAAAGCGGCAGTGTGGCCAAGTCTTTGCACCAAAAAGCCGCAAGCGGTATCCAGTGTGAGTGTTTTATGTGCTTCGCCTTCCGCATACAGGTGTTGTCTGAGACGTTTCGGCATATTTCCAGAGACCCCGCTCAACCCGTTAATGAAGGAAAGCCCGGAGATAGCCTCGTCAAGAGCATATCTGTTTTCATATTCACCGGATGCCAGTCCGCGCCTGCGCAAATATTTCAATCCCGGATAGGCCCAGTGCCTTGTTTCCGGGGGGGGACCCACGGGTCGTAAATCCAGTTCGACTCCCTGCCTCGCTAGCTCCCGGCGGCAGGCTATTATAAAATCAGTATTGGTGACAATCCGGGACAACATCGACTTCTCACCGAAGTGCTGAGCGGAACGTTTTATGCTCAATGCCGCGGCTACGCCTGCGGCCTGTCCGGTTGCCATTCCGACGGGAACAACTCGGGCGCTGCTATGGGCCATTGAATCGAACCCCGCTGCACGTCCGCATATAAATAAACCATCCACGTCCCCGGGAACAAGGCAGCGAAGAGGAATGCCATATCTGGCAGGTTTTCCAACAATATCGCCACGAAAGTTTGCGTCAACGGCCTGAATATCCAAAGGATATGAACCATAAGCGATCGTATCTGAAAAATCGCGATTCTCGAGAACATCATCGACAGTAAGTCTGTACAAACACTCGAAATGTCTGGTTTCACGTATATAAAGTTCAGGAGCGGTTTCCGATAGAAAGGCATGTTCGAACCCGGGAATGTTCGCCACCAGAAATTGCACCAGATGAGGAAGCTCGAGATTCGCACGCGCCCGGGCCAGTTTGCGCTGTTCAAGATCGAGCGCATCGATATCATAGAGGTGCAGCGCATTTATCAGGACACTACCGTCGCTCTGACGGCCTATGTTCAATCCGCGAACTCCAACGTTGGGATCAGTTGCGCGATAGGTTTTCATGATCTCGTTAAACCCCCAGACCCCCTCCTGAAATACTCTGGCAATTTTGCGGCCGGAGCTATCAGTGATTGAGGCCAGCAGTTCTTTCCACCCCTTGTCACCAATCCCGTCCAGACGGAAAATCAGTGTAGCCGCCATTCCGTATGGCATTCCGGCACAGTCTTCCCGACCAATCGTAAAACCTGCTCCGGCCGCAGCAGCCAGATCTCCATCCTGGGTCGCATCTATGCAGACATGAGACAAAATTATGCGTGGACTCATTCCTGCCCCGTAAATGCGAACCCCGGTCATGTGGGGAGTGCCCGATTTCACAACCGCAGAATCTTTGCTTTCAACGGAATCCGACTGCCATGGCTTGCTTCTGTATCTGGCCGCAACTGTTTCCCGGGCCCCGGATTGGCCAGGGTCGATCAAGGGTTGTGGAATATTGTCGATTATCGGTTCAACCGCTTCCACACCAAACCAAAGATCCAGACCCGGCTCAGCCCGAAGGAGACGATAAAATGCTCTTTTTGCCGTGTCTATGCTGAACGCCTCGCCTTCGACCATACAAAACCATTCGCTGAATAACCCCTTATTGAGTAATCGACCGTCCGGACCCCGATTCATGTCCAACACATTGAGCCAACCACGGGTAAAAAGACCGCCGGGAACAGGGCGCGTGTCGACAAGCAATGTTCGGGCACCTGCGCGAGCCGCTCCGATTGCTCCGCAAATGCCTTCCGGATCTCCTCCGACCACGATGACGTCGTAGTCGCCATGCAAATGCGGAACTCCGTTCGCTGAAGAATCAGCGGCTGATGCTTCGGAAATCTGATCAGCTATCATTGCCGCCGGTATAAGCAGCATAAAACAAAGAAAGATTACCGGAAGGCGATAAGGAAAAAAGGTGAATTCTTCATTAATAATGCGTATGCCCTGACCTGTCTGCCGAACGATGGTTTATATTCCGGTGGGGGGAGTAGCCTGGAATTTTTCGTATTCCTTCTTTAAGGCATCCTGAAGATCACTGATGGTCATTTTTTCTCCACCGAGATGGGCAAAATAGCTTCGCAGTTTTTGATAATATGGGGTGAATGGAACATTTTCTATCGTCTGATTGATGAATCCGTTGGCGCAGAAGACCGGCGAAGTCAACTCTTCCCATGAGCTTTCACGCAAATCGTGGTGGTCTCCTATAATGTAGCAAAGATAGTCCGGAAATCCCCATTTCTGCGCCAGGAGTTTCCCGAGTCGCTGGTGTTCAACACCAAAAACAATGGATTCAGCTTCATAACTGCGTTTGCTCTGGGTCTTTATGAGATTGCGCACCTCGGCATACTCTTTGGGAAAGTAGAATACCAACGCCAGACTTCCAATGTCGTGAAGAAGTCCACCCAGTTTTATCTTTCCAAGGTTCTGTTTCGGAACCTTTCCAAGTTCTGCCAGATGAGAGCCCAGATGGGCACATGCCCGGCCATGGTCCAGGATTTCTTTCTGGGCGCCAAAATAACCCGTCAGACCTTTGAAAACATTGACGATCAGAATCTGTTTCAACCCCTCCATGCCAAGGACTGAGAGGGCCGTCTGAATGGTATCCGCCTGTGTGCGACGCATAAAGAAAGCCGAATTCGCAGTTTTTAGAATTTGAGCCGCCAGACCTGGCTCTTTTACAATAATCTCCCCGAGCTTATCGAAAGTGGTTTCCGGCTTGCCCAGCTTTTGAAGAAGCTCATAGGCCTGAGTGTTCAGTTCCGGGATGGTTTCCATCTTGGCCAGAATCAGTTCGGTAACCTCGTCGCCCTTGATAGCAAGAAATGCCTCATGCGAGCGGGGAAAGGTGAAAATCCCTGCTTTGAGATAAGGATGGGCATCCGGCTCCGTTGTTACGACCTTCAAACGTGTTACAGATGACAGCTCAATAAGTTTGGCGAAGCCGCTCACTTCCAATGATGCTCCCGGCTCTAATGTAAAGATGAGATTCTTGAATTTCCGGCCGAGGATCGGAAGAGCGGAAATAGCGGGGTGATCTGATGTCATCCCCGGGAAAACAGTGATGATCTCTAGAGTTCCGTTGCCGTAGTCCCGAGCCTGAAACGGTTGCTTGTCACTCATGATATTAAACTATCTCTAACCGAAAAAAAAAACAATCAGGAAGTCAAAAAAAATTGCAGATTGCTCATAATTTCGACCGAAGGGATCAATCCCATGTATAGAGAGCATTGCAAATCACTTCGAGATCTCTCCCTTTGGTCGAGATGACAGTTTCACGGGTTAAAACAGTGTCCTGAGTCGAGACCGGAGGCTCGCATTTGATGGCGGTTGAGCAATATTATCCTGGCGGGAGCGTCTTCTGTAATACATAGCAGAGCACCACGGGAATGCTGCCCGTCAACCTTCTGGTAGTGCGAATATTAGCCGGTTCAGGATCAATGTCGGACCGTCACGCTCGATCATCAGGAGACGCCCTTGCATATCGAAGGCCAGATCGCGTGGGCATACCGCGTCATGAACCGGCAGACGCCAGAACATGCGGCCGTTCTGGCCAAGTAGTGCGATCTCGCGTTGCGACGAAACATAGAATGATAACAGCAGATCGCCATCGGAACTGATAGGACCGACACGCAATCCTGTCGGGTCGAACTCCGGTGAGAACCGGTACATGCGTTTCATCCGGTTTCCGTAAACGTCCGTTATATCCGCCTGCCAGACGCGATTGCCTGCACCTCGTTTAAGGTTCCATAGGAAACCATCGCGCCACAATACCGCGAATTTCGAGCTGGAAATTGGCATGGCGACTGAAGCGTTCTTCGCGAGGAAGAACGATGCCTTCCCGCCGCTCAACAACGCATCGCCACCGAAACTATCTATAGCGCAGGAGTCGAACGTTCCGGCGGACCATCCCGGGTGTCCGATCACCGTATTCATACTGATAACAGCACCGGTTTGCGTGAGACCAAGGGGCTCCGGATCTCCCAGTGCAAAATCGACGAGTGGCGAGGGAAATCGATCTTCCTTCGTTTCTCCGTTTGACAAGGTCACGCGCAGCACTTTTCCGCTCCGTGCCACGACAATTGCTTCATCACCCCTGGCTCTTACTCCGATCAGATTTTCAACCTGGAAGCCGGTCAGCGTGGCTATCCGCTCGCGCGAAATCTGTATTGTGGCGGGGGCGGGCATCATGGTTGCCGCAGTCGCAATATCTGGCGCTACGAATGCTGCACTCGTAAAAAAACAGAATGTGGCGAGAAGAGCAATAGCGATGTAGATGCAGCGGGTCCGCCTGATCATCTGTCGCCATTACCGGGCAGCATTCTGATCTCGAAACTACCTTTTGGCGCCACGGAGAAATCCGCAAGCGCACGCCATGCACCGCCATCCGCGGTGGGATCAAGGAAACGGTTCATCGCGGCTGGTCTTACCAGCGAGCGCGATCTGATCTGACCGGCGGGGCCGAAGCGCACGAGCTGTATTAGCCCATGGTAACCGGACGGCGGGATAAAACTTACGAGGGCACCTTCTGTATCGACGCGCCACAGCCGCGGATTCTGAGCGCTGGCCTGCCCCAGATGCACCGACTGCAGCAGTTTTCCCGTCGCATCGTATGATCTCAGAAAATAGCCGTCGTTCGAACTGAAGTCTATGGTAGATAATCGATCATCGGGGCCAATGACAAAACCGGACCGCTCCCACGGCTGCTCCCGCAACAGCGTCCCATCCGGAGAAAAAACAGAGATCGTCGACCGGCCGAAATCTCCGACATAGAGCCGACCGGATGGCCCGACTTCGATCTGGTGAATCTGCTGGAAATGTCCTTTCGCTTTGCCAATACGCGCCAGTTCTGCACCATCTGATACGCGTATATGACGAATGAACAAGTCAGCGCCATCGCCGACCCAAATACTCCCGACGGTCCCATCCGGGGCTGGAACCAGCGCCAGATCTTCGAGCAGCGTATTCGTTGCAACACCGGGAAGGGTGAGATTGTATTTTTGTTTTCCATCGGGGGCATAAGCGAGGATGCGGCCGCGCGTCGAATCGAGCAGCCACAACTCACCGTTATGAACTCGAAATGCCATGGGCCCATATGGGGCGTCTTCGTAATTCTGATGCAGCGACGCATTGTCATATCCAACCTGATCGACCGCCTGGCCATACGAGACTGACCAGCCGGAACCAGCTGTCGTGGCACAGGTCGCAGCTGCCAGACCTGCAAAAAAAAGCGTTATGGCGGAGGTGCGGAAGGAAGCCATCGTGGCCTCAGGCGACTTTGCGCATCACACGTGAAACCGGGCCGATCGAGGTCGGCTCTGACAGCCTCGGCGTGCGCAGCCGGGAGCTGTTGTTCATCGCCATGAAAGAGTTTCCTTCTTTGACTATGATGCCGACGTGCGTATCGGGATCTTTTTGGCCATCGTGGTTGTAGTCATAGGTCATCCACGTGATCACATCGCCTTCCTGATACGGCGGCACCTGGACGTCCTGCCAGCCTTTCGCGTGCAAATCGGAAACGAGCGTGCGAACATTCAACTCAACTTGTGGTATCGCTCCGGCGTTTACTAATGCCGTCGAGACCACCTTGGCGCATGCAAGATTGCCATAACTGACATCGGCGGTGCGGAAGCGGGTCGATCCGATAAGTTTCCGCGCTTCGGCAGCAATTCCAGCCTGTAAAGAGGCTGCGGGAACACCGTCAGACGAACCGGGAGTTGTGCTGCCGGGTTTTTGCTGGTCGATATAGTTTGCCTGTACATAGCGTTCCTGGCCGTTATAATTGATCCGGTACCAGTCGCCGACTTTCCCGGTTATCTGAACAGTGCTGCCATGCGATAACGTCGTTTCGATAGGCCCCCAAGGGCTCTTGCGGACATTCAAGCCTATGTCGGCCGTCACGAATCCAGTGAAGTTCACTGACTCGACCTGCCCGTTCGAGGGGCCGGTCGGGACGTTCAGATCGACGTAACGACGCGGGACGTATGCTTCCTTATCACCAAATTTTATCTTGTAATAGTCGCCTGACTGGCCGATGATATCGATCTCGCGCTGATCTTTCAGTGCGCCGATCACGCCACCACCAGGTGTGCTCTGAACCTGTACTCCGGTCGCCGCATTTATCCAGCCATGTTGCGGAGCCTGAGCCTGCGTCTGACCGGAACGCCTGATGTATTTTGAATATACATAGGCGATGCGGCCGTTGTAACTAATCTTGTACCAATCGCCGACCGAACCGATAATTTTGACGTGGTCGCCGTTTTTGAATGATCCGATTATGTCTCCCCACGGGCCGGAGCGAATATTCAGTGACGTTCTGACCTCTACGACGCCGTCATCCTGTGCATCCGCGGAAAGTTGCGGGGACAATGCGGTCTGTCCTGATGTGTTTCCACTATTATTTTGTGGGGTGACATCAGCGCCGGAGAATGGAGAATCGCCTGCGGCCAGCGGCCCAGCTGAAAAAGAAATGACGGAACACGCTGCGATCAGCCAGACCCACAAGCGGAATCGACGATGCATAGTAGTTCTCCTTGCGACGGACATCACGGCGAATACTAATATTATATCAGATGAAGCCGAAAATGGGTATGCTCATCTGTTCGGCAGTCATCCTGTTGATCATTCCACGGTAATCAGCGATTTGTGCCCGATCGAACCCTTTGCTTTCCAGCAGGGCGATTTCCCAGAGGTTATAATCCTGGTGAACTGCAAGGGTTTTAGAATGAAGGAAGATCTGGTTCATTCTCGCGGAGGCTTCCTTCCAATCCATCGTGGAATGTGACCACAAGAGCCCATTTCCTTTGAGAGAATACTTTTCAGCATGATGGTGAACGGGCGTGTGGTGCAGGTAATAGAAAAGCTGCATAAAATAATAATCTAACCCTGAGTTCTGAATAAAATCCTCGGTAAGATCAAGGGTTTCCTGGGTTTCACCAGGAAAGCCAATGACAAAGGAGCCGACAGTCGCAATACCCGCATCCTTCAGCCATTTTATCCCCTGGCGGAAATGTTTCACGGTCGCATTTTTCCCTATATTCTCAAGGATAGCATCCGCAGCGGATTCGATGCCAAGAAAAACTCCGCGACATCCGCTGCGGCGCATTTTATCGACCAGTGGTGCATCTACGAACTGGCATCTCAGGAAAGAATACCAGGGCAGAGTAAACCCGGTCTCAATCATTTTATCCAGAAGCAGCTCAAACCGTTCCTGGGGGACATTAAAAGTATCGTCAGAAAAAATAACTGAACGAACCCCGGCGTCTTTGGCTTTTCCAAGCATTCCGATGACGTTCTCAATTTCCATTATCTCTCTGTTTCCCGCTGTGGATGGATAGGAACAGAATGCACATCGAAAGCTGCAGCCTCGTCCTGTGCGCAGGTGGATAACGGAGCCTTCCGGAATATCACATAAATCGATGGGGACGTTCAGATCATTGTGTTCCATAAGCCTTTCGGTAACGATGATCTCGCCGCCAGGCCTTTTCATTATGAGGTTTGGAATCTCGTCAGGTTTCCCACGAAACGCCTGAATGAAACGAAGCAGAGTATCTTCTCCCTGGGAGTCGTTGACGAAGGCGTTCAGAGGCGTGGCTTTGAGATAAGCCCGCTGCTGGGACTCATTCATACGCAAAAGAGCCGTATATACGTGATGTCCCCCCGCCACCATAAAGACCTCCGGAAGATGCTTTCTTACGAGTCTCGCGGCGTAGTTAAGCTGGGCGGGAGAAAGCAGGAAGGTGGTTCCAAGACAGACGATATCCGGCGCAAAACTCCTGATATCCTCAAAGATCCTTCCTTCATTATTTTCATCAATGTGGTTTACGAGCTTCACATCCACACCTGCCCGCTTCAAGTGCGATTTAAGGGCAAGACCTCCGCTCAGGTACATCTCCCATACCGTGAAATCGATCTCTCTTGGGATTCCCAGATGCTTCTTCAGGTATGCCAGGTGATCAACCATGGACCCATCTTCAAGAAGCACCCGATTGTAGTTGTATCCCCAGCGTTCCATGGCGGTGGGAATTACTGAATAAGGAGTCGGCACGATATGACCGATCACGACGACGCGTGGAAGTTTCGAGTTCATATTTGCCAATGCGATCCGGCCTAATTTTTAATCCCGCTGCCTTTATCATTTTGCAGCAGCAGCATCTGTTCTACGAGAAGTGTAAATTGTCGATCTAATTCGGGCATCAGTGCTACGATACGATCGTATTGGCCATTTATTCCGGCCTCCTCCATTTCAGCGGCAACCAGACTCAGGGCGACACCTCCAAGGTTGACTGCCATACCTCTGATCAGGTGAGCCTGACTCCGGTATTTACTGATGGTTCCCCGTTCGATCAAGTTTCTTAATGTTTTCATCTCGATTGGTGCGTTCTCAATGAATTCTGAAATCACTGATCGAACCATCTCTTCGTCATGCATAAACCGGTCTCTGATGTCCTCAAGGTCGAATACAAGGGGGACTTTGATTGAGGGCTGGTCGTGATCTTGCGTGAACCATTGGTCTAAAACCCTTGCCAGGTCTTTCGGGGTGACCGGCTTGGAAATATAGTCGTCCATGCCATTATCCAGACAGCGTTCACGATCACCTTTCATCGCGTTAGCCGTCATGGCGACAATTGTTACACCCGGATTTGGAGCCTTCGTCTGGCCCGAACGAATTTTCCGGGTTGCTTCAAAGCCATCCATTTCCGGCATATGTACATCCATGAAAACCAGATCATATGGTTTGGTTTCAAGTGCATGTATTGCGGCCATTCCATCGGAAACGACGTCCGCCTTGTATCCGAGTTTCCCTAAAATCCCGACCAAAACACGTTGATTGATTTGATTATCTTCGGCCAGAAGAATGCGAAATCTGGCCCGTTGGCCTTCACGAACAGAATGTCTGGTGAGTAACTGTCGTCCGGGCGTCGCTGGATTGTCATATCCTTCAATTCCCAACACCGTCTTCAGACAGATGCGAAGATCAGATTGCTTGAAAGGTTTGGTCAGATAACCCGAAAATCCAACTCCCTTTATGCGCTGCGCATCACCTCGCCATGCCAGTGAAGTGAGCATTACCAGACGAGTTGCTTTCAACTCACTGTTTGCCAATATCGCGCGCCCAAAATCTTCGCCGGTCATCCCCGGAAGGTGCATGTCCAGTAAAGCCAGCTGATACGGCTCACCCGCCTTCGCAGCATCCATGAGAAGGATCATGGCGGAATCACTTTCCGACACTTCATCGCAGCGGGCACCCCAGGCTCGAAGCGTCATACCAAGCGATTTCCGGCTCGCGACGCTGTCATCAACAATCAGAATACGTTTCCCACTCAGAGACACAAGTGGAGGTGCCTGCGTGCATTTTTGTGAATCAGGCTGTATTTTCAGACCTATGACGAACCAAAACGTTGAGCCTTTCCCGGACACGCTGTCTATACCTATCTGGCCGCCCATCAATTTTACGAGTCGCTGGGAAATGGCAAGTCCCAGGCCGGTGCCGCCAAATTTGCGTGAGAAAGAAGCGTCCACCTGCTGGAAGGCGTTGAACAGGAGACAGATTTTATCCCTGGGAATGCCTATTCCGGAGTCTCGCACCTCGAAGCGCAAGGTCGCCTGCTGTGGAGTTGAAGTGACCAGGGAAACCCGCACTGATACTTCCCCATCACTGGTGAATTTTATCGCGTTACCTGCCAGGTTGATAAGAATCTGACGCAAACGCCCTGGATCGCCCTTTAGAAGCGTGGGGCATTCAGGGGCGATATCATAAGTGAATTCCAAGCCTTTTTCCAGGGCTCGCACAGCCAACAAATCGGCGAAGTCTTCAATGAACACACCAAGGTCAAAATCCAGTTCCTCAAGTTCGACTCGGTCAGCCTCTATTTTGGAAAAATCAAGAATATTATTGATCAGGCCAAGTAAAGCTTGAGCGCTGGACTCCAAATCCTTGGCAAACCTGCGTTGATCATCCCGAAGGTCGGTATCGAGAAGCAGCTCCGTCATGCCGATAACGCCGGTCATGGGAGTGCGTATCTCATGGCTCATATTGGCCAAAAATTCGGACTTTGCCTTGCTTGCCAGCTGGGCATCTTCTTTGGCTTTCAGCAAAGCCGCCTCCGCTTCTTTGCGTTCCGTAATATCACGAAATAACCAGACTCTCCCGCTCGGTTTGTTGAAAATATGGATTGGTCTGGCGATTCGCGCGAAAGTGCGTCCATCTTTAAGGGAGAATAAATCGAAGCTTATAGCGGCAGGCTCTCTGTGGAGCCTTCTGATCTCGTCGATAAATGAATCAGGCATGGACAGCCGACTCAGAACATGGTTCAGAAGTTTTTCATCCTCGCCCGGCCGAAGCAGATCGTCCGGAACGTGCCACATATCAGCAAATCTGCGATTGGACCTGATGATCTCACATTCGTGGCTGAATGCGAGAATACCGTAATCGGTGGCATCCAGCATCGCTTCGATAAGAGATAAATTTTCCGAATTGTGCTTCTCCGCTATCTTTTGAGCAGTGACGTCACGTATCGATTCAACCGCCGCGATAATACGGCCACCCGCATCTTTTATCGGAGCGGAAAAAATATCGAACTGTCGCGGGGTATTTTCAATAACCACTGTCCTTTCGGCACAATGCACCTCACCATCTTGTAACGACAACACAGTGGGACACCCGTGGCAAATGCCTTCTCGATGCTCATAGGCTTTGTAACAATACTCGCCCAGGTGTTTTCCTATAATCTTTTCCTGGGCTGCATTTTGATATATGATCTTGAAATCCAGATCCTGTATGCTGATTCCATCGGGAATCGCCGTCATAATCGCCAGAGTTCTTGATTTCTCATATTGCATCATTCGAAATGCCAATTGCTGGGACTCATCCAACTTTTTGCGTTCGGTGATATCGGTATGTACAGCTACAGTCACTTTTCCATATTTTGAATGGTCAAAGAGAGAACAATTTGCATAACTCCAGAATAGCTTTCCATCTTTTCTGATATTGCAGACTTCGCCCTGCCATCTGCCTTTATTAAATATATTACACACAATTTCTTCAGCAAACTCATAAGGATTTTTCGCTGTGTGTGCATTTAAAATTGAAACATGCTTACCAATCATTTCACCCGGTTCATAGCCAAACATTTTTTCAAACACTGAATTCGTAAATACAATATTGCCGTCTTCCATTCTGATCAGATAAACGGCTTCGGCCATATTCATCATGATTTCACTCTGAAAACGTAAATCCTCCATATTTTTTCTGCTTTCGGTGAGATCCCGATGCGTGGCAATAATCAGTCGCTCGTTGCCAGAGGTTACAAGCTTTGCTGTTACAGCAAGCGGGATGATATGTCCGTCCTTGTTGAAATGCTCCACCTCGAATTGCAGGGTCTCGCCTGCCATGATCCGGGATATTCGTGCAGGAACCGGAGCATCCCCTTCCACGTCCAATCCTTTCAACCCCATGTGCAACATTTCCTCAACGGTATAACCGTGTAAGCGTGCAAATGAGTCATTTACTGAGACCAGCTTTCCATTGAGATCAAGTATGAAAATGCCGTCACAGGCTTGTTCGAACATGGCATGATAACACTGCATGTCGTTCTGCATCGATTTCTCGAGAGACCTGCGTCTGGTATCCGCCCTGTTTTTATAAATCGCCATTTCTATCGTGCTATTCAGGGTTAACATATTACAGGGTTTGGGAAGATAACCGAATGGTTCAGCGGTTCTTGCCCGCCGGATCGTTTCAGTGTCGAAATGGGCGGTCAGAAAGATGACTGGAATCGATTTTGCTTTGCGTATCTCATCAGCGGCCTGAATGCCATTCATCGAGCCGGCCAGCGTAATATCCATGAGGATCAGATCCGGGTTCAGTTCAGCCGCAGCGAGAAGAGCGTCCTCTCCTTTAGATACAATGGCAGGGACCTCGTAGCCGGACTGGATCAGGCGCGTCTTCAGTTCCATGGCGATCAAACCTTCATCTTCAACCACCATGATTCTTCTGGCTTCAGCGTCCAAAGCCACTTCCTTAGGAAAAACACCTTCGGGTGTGAAGACCCCTGAGCTTGCAAAATTCATACTGTTTGCCATATTCACTCTTTTTCTCCGTCAGCATCAACCTTATGACGGGAAGATGATGCTGAACCTCGTGCCATTTGACCTTGAAAGTTCAAGTGTCCCATTGATCTGTCTTACCAGAACATTAACTATTTGCAGACCGATCGACAATGAATCGCGAAAATCAATATTCTCGGGAAATCCGACACCGTTATCGGCTACTGACAAGACATTGTGACCTGCGCTGTTTTTGCTGATACCGACTGTGATTGTTCCCTTTTCTCCAGCGGGAAAAGCATATTTTATGCTGTTAGAGATCAATTCATTCACGATCAGGCCGCATGGAATCCCGACATTCACGTCAAGGTAAAGGCTTGTCATAGCAACAGACAAAACCACATTTGGCCGATTGTAGGCGTCGGCAATATCGGCAACAAGACTTTGAAGATAATCTTTAAAGTCTATATGCGCAAGATCGGCTGAACGGTAAAGTTTTGCATGAACCAACGCCATGGAGTTTATCTGGTTCCGGCTCTCTTCAAACAGGGCGCGAATCTTGCTATCCGCAATAGACATGGACTGAAGACTCAACAGACTTTGTATAACCGCCAGATTGTTCTTTACACGATGATAAATTTCTTTCAGAAGCACTTCTTTTTCCCGAAGTGAACGGATGATCTGATTTTCCGACTGTTTGCGCTCGGAGATATTCCGCGCAAATACAAAAAATCTATCGACGCTTTTCAAATAATTTACGCTGATTTCGAAATCGACAATCGAGCCATCCTTGTGTTTATAACGGGTTTCAAAACGATCATAGCCAACCTCTCTTATTCTGCGGCCATGAGCAGCTATTTCTTCAGGGTCCTCATTAAACTCTATATCAGATACTTTCATTTTCAGCAGTTCACCGCGGCTATAACCAATTGTATCGCAAAAAGAATCATTTACATCAGTGATATTGCCCTGTACATCCGCCTGCCAGAATCCATCCATGGAGCCTCTGACAATTACCTCATACTGCTGTTCCTGTTTCTTGCGTTCGGTGATGTCCTGATTTATGCCTCTCAACGCAATAACTTTGCCCGAAGCGTCAGCCTGTGGTTCACCTATAGTCCTGATTGCTCTTTCAGAGCCGTCGGGACGACGAATGCGATACTCTATTTCATAAGAGATGCCGCGCTCTATAGCCATTCTTACTGTGGAATCAAAATGCTGATAGTCATCAGGATGAATACATTTTCCGATATCAGAATAAATTAATGGATCAACCCTTGGATCCATGCCCCAGATATGAAACATCTCTTTCGACCATTTGGACTGCCTCAGTGCAGGATAATAAGTCCAGGTGCCTATTTTAGCTATCTGCTGCGACTCATCCAAATCAATTTCTTTCTCTATCAGGGCCTGCTCCGCCAGCTTGCGTCCGGTCTTAAGCGTCTCCTCCATCGCTTTGCGCGCAGTGACATCAATGGCATAGTGAAGATAAATGCTTCCGTCAATATTTATCCAGTAAGTATCCCAGATCTTTCCAAACGCTTTTACCTCAGAGTCATTTTGCATTGGATCCGTCAGACTGCACTCGTCACCCTGGCAAAATGTGCATTTAATTCCTAATTCAGCAGGCACTGTTTCAGGGAATTTTTCCGCTATTTCTCTATGTGGATCTGATAAATAATCCATCTTCCCAAAGTCCCGCCAGCAATACCCACCAACTTTTACTCCGACTTCCTGAGCTATCTTATTAGCGGCCAGCACAACCCTGTCATGCTTTCGTATTAACATTGCAGGGTGCGGAAGTGAAGACAAAAGCAGTTCATTCAAAACACACATCTGTTTGCGCTCAGTAATGTCACTCATGACAGCGAGGCATGCAGATACTCCCGGCTGTGGCGAAGCGATCTCCAGATTGGCCCAGAACTGAGTGCCATCCCCTTTTTTCATCCGCAACTCGCACACCTTTGATGTCCCCGTCGAAAAGAGCTGTTTGAGGGGGAGATAGAAGGCGTCCTGGTCTTCCGAGACTATATATTTGGTGAACGGCAGCTTTATCAAAGCGTCTCTGGCCAAACCCAGGAGAACTCCGGCGGTAAGATTGGCTTCCAGGATCAATCCATGTTCGCTGATTGTAAAATAGCCTATCGGCGCATTATCGTAAAATTCCAGGTATCGTGCGCGGGAAACCTCGAGCTCCAGCTGCACTCTGCGCAGCTCCTCGTCCTGGTTTCCCGGTTCGATCCGATGGGACCGAAGCTGATCTACAAGTTGTCGCGCCTCGGCATCACCTTTAGCAACAGCCATTTATGGTGAGTCTCCATGTCGGGATTAGGGAACTAACCGAAGGACCAAGTGGTCAGGCTCAAACAAGTTACTCCTTACTCCCTAACTCTAATACAGCCCACACATTATGTTACACCACTATTGATATTCCTGCAATCTTCGCTACAACCCTCAGAGCAAACGCATTAAAAGTTCAATCGTCTATCCAAGGATTGTAAGCGCTTTCGGAATCACTCGCCAACGGGCTTCTATCGCCATGATCAGTTCCCCGTCATAATCGATGGGTTGCGGCTGAGCGAATCGCACGGAGACTTCCGAGGCTTCGGCGAAGTGTACGTTTTCATGACCGGACAGCCCCTTTTTTTCGAAAGCGTCAATCAAACCTATCAGACGCCATGGCGTTACTTTACAACACAAGGCCAGATCGAAAAGGCCATCATCAGGGCGGCGATTTGTGGCAAACTTGAAATCCCCGGCCACATACGGCTGTTTTATAAGGCTCATGCCGGTGAAAGTTCCTGTCCAGGTTTCCTTGCCGCATTTAACTTCGGCATCAAACCCCGGATATGTAAAAACCGTATATGCGCTCGCTCCAAGCAGTGCCGGCTTATACCAAAAATGATACAAATTATTAAAAATGCCATGGCGCTGCGTCAGCAGTTGATTCGTTTCCGCGATGGTTCCAACGTGCGCCGCCTGAAGAAAACAACGAATTTCGTGCATACCATCCGGCCTGGTTATCGATAATTCGATTACATCGCGCGGTGATGCCCCCTCCTCCTTCAAACGACACGGAAATCCCGCGATACGCGGAGCGGTATCGAGAGGTTTATGAAAGTCATTGCTGGTGCCCATTCCTATGGCGCCTACACGAATTTTCCCCGGATTTGGACTGTCGGAGGTGCGATCACGCATGGACGGCGATATCATCAGCGCGTCGACGAGAAGCTGAAGCGTTCCGTCGCCTCCGGCGGCGACGAATGTTTCCGCGCCTTCGCCGACGGCTTCCCCGACGCACGCAAAAGCTTCGGAACGGGTTGTAACGGCAAGCACACGCAGTTCATGCCCCGCCGAACGCAATGACGCTTCAACCTCCGGCCAGGCCGGGCCTGCCGCCGCACGATTAGCTCCAGGATTCAGAAGAATATGCAATTTCATGATAAGTGGCCGCTCAAAGCGCTTTACCTGGATTTACGAGAACACCGTATTTGTGCCCGAGTTCCTTAAGCATGCTGAGCGCCGTCACCAGGTCTTCACGAGTGTGTGTGGCCATTGCCGTGACCCTGAGACGCTCACTTCCTGGTGCTACTGCCGGGTATTCGATTAACGACAGAAACAATCCCCGCTCATAGGCCTCCTTCACGATAGCATAGGCTTTTATCCGATCGCGCACGAATACCGGAATTATCGCGGTTTCATCCCGTCCGACTTCGTAACCCATTTCGATAAGTCCGTTGCGCAGGAAGGCTGCATTTTCACGCAGCTTTTCGACCAGCTCAGGGTGTGACTGCATAACTTCGAGACCGGCCAGACATGCGGCGACATTCATCGGGGCAACCGCAGCCGTGAACATGCCAGCCCGCGCGAAATGACGCAGCCAGTTAATGAAAGGCTTCGAGCCGGCGACAAAACCGCCGAAGGAGCCGAATGCCTTACTGAACGTGCCCATCACAATGTCCACTTCACCTTCAACACCACAATATTCAAGCGAGCCTCGGCCGGTTTTGCCCACTGCGCCGGTGCCATGAGCATCATCGACCATGAGCATTACACCATAACGTTTGCAAAGATCGACGATGGGGCGCAGAGGAGCAATTTCGCCATCCATGCTGTAGACTCCATCGACCGCGACGAGCTTTTGTCCGGGGAGGCTTTTTGCTTCAATCAGACAGCGCTCAAGGTCAACGGTGTCGGAATGTTTGAAAACAAGTCTCTTCGCCCCGCTGAAGCGGGCACCGTCTATAAGGCTCGCATGGTTAAGTTCGTCTCCGATGAAAACGTCGCCTTTCCCCAGAATGGCTGTTATACACCCTATATTGGCCGAGTATCCCGACGGGAACAGCATGGATGCCTCACAATGCTTGAACACAGCCAGTTTCGACTCGAATTCCTGATGCAGGGTCGTGTTTCCGTTAAGCGTACAGGGTCCGGCCATACCTATACCCCATTTATCAATCGCTGCTTTGGCTCGTTCCTTCAGTTCCGGATGAGTTGTCAGTCCCAGGTAATTGTTGGATGCCATCATGATCATATTCATAGGCCGCCCGCCTTCGAGCGTCACGGCATTGATGTGCGCCTCGGACGGGCCTGTCGTCGTTCTGAAAAAAAGATATATTTTTTTCGCGCGCGCCTCGTCGATGACGCGATCGAACAACGTCATCTTTTCCTGAAGCGACATGGTCTGATCCGACAACAACGCTTTTACATCAAAGTTTTCGACATCCATATGAACCATCCGGAAACACCTCGCTTTGTTATTTAACAGCTCGTTGAATTATGGCATCCCGACTACGAAGTATCACGCCCCGCGTCTGACTTATCAGCATCATCCCTTATTGAGACTCGTTGTTATTTCACGCTGCTTCTGAATAATAATGTCGTGTATGGCCTCTGCTGTCTCGGCTTCCGGGCGATTGCATGGAACAATGCTCCATGAGTCGCGTGAAGCGCGATCCAGAAGAGTGGCGCGCAGTCTCCTCTGAAAGCTGAGAAATGCGTCTTCACATGGCGGTGCAAAACCGCATTCATACGGAGTAACCATCGGCTTTCGCGCCCAGCTCGCCTCCGGCGGAAGATCAAGCATTATCGTGATGCTCGGCTTGGGAAACGCACCTACTGCGGCAAGCAGCCACTCAAGATCACAACCATGCAGATATTCGGTAAAAACATATTTGTACCAGTAGCCGTCGGCGATAATCATTGTTGCTCCGGTCTGGCGAGCCGCTTCGAGTGATTCATGCAAAGCATGCAAAATGAACAGTGCGCGCGCCGGACCGCTCAATTTGCCGAGATACTCGTGAATCGCCCGCTTATCCGAAATAAAGGGGTGGGAATGATACTTCGACAGACGTGTTATATCCCAGACGCTGAGGGTCGCAATTCTTCGCGGGGAAAGACCACCCGTATGTTCATCGAAGACATCCGCATTTTTTTTGTTGTCAGCCGGCCGTTCGTTGTCCTGATTAACTGGAGACACGTCGATGTTAATCAGGGAATCTCCGGCCAGCCAGTTTTCGACTCTTCTGACATGCGTCGATTTGCCGCAACCATCAATGCCGGTAAGACAGATGATCGGCGGCAAAGTCAAACGCGAGATGCAACTGGTTTCCTGGCTCATTGTCATGCATTGTACTGCCTTTATCCGCCGACCGCAACGCTCCGCAATAGCGAACAATGTTATTTAATTCCCGCCCTGCCATTCGTTGAAATCTGTCTATTCATTTATTCTCCTGCGGAGAATAAATGATCCTGCATGCGGATCAGCGAGTTGCACTGGCTGTCGGGAAAAGTAGATGTTCCAGCGTCTTGTAGTCGCCAGTCCATTGGGGAGATACCTTCGGTTTGGTTGCAACTCTTACCGCGAGCGGAGTATCGAGCAGAAAAACCGGGATTCCCGCCTTGGCAGCGACAAGATCCTTGCGCGGATCGTTCCCGA
>JADFYG010000052.1 GCA_015233155.1 Candidatus Rifleibacteriota bacterium | reverse complement strand
TTGTCTTTGACGGACTTGAGTTGTTGCAGAAACAATTCAATTGGTGCAAGATTTTGAATACCTCCAAAGAATCCCATTAATATAAACGAGTTGCGAGTTTGCGAATCGATCGGGATATTTCTATCGGCAAAAAGTTTAAAAATAACATTTCTATCTGGCTTTTCAACCTTTATATTTCCGAATAAATCCAGCTTTTTTACATTAAGTCCCATTTTTTTTGTGTAATATATGTATATTGAAGAATTGGTATGGAGAAGCATTGGGTTCAATTTTAGAATAAAACGTTTGAAGAACATTCGCTGAAATAATCCCAACCAAAAATATCCACAAGTTAAACTGGGGCGAAGTCCTGCATGTAGTTCATGAAAAAATATATGCAATGGTATATGAGACAGCAATTCCGATATATTTTTTCCCACTTCTCCGTGAAGAATTCCTTTTTTTTGATACGAAAAAGGAACAAACTGCATGCTGATTACATCCGGTTTGAATCTACGGATTGCGTCTCTGCCGGATTTTATTCTTTCATTCCATGTGGCTGTTTCGGAAATATTCAAAAAATCCGTTGAACAAGGGGTAAATGGAGGGGCGGAATCTGCATTGTCATGTCGGAATAATGAAAGAATAAATGTTTTATGGCCTAATTCTTGGACCGCTTCGGAAAGAAGTTTGGCATAATCAGCAACACCTCCGTCTCCAAAGAGGTCGCCCCCAATAAACATAATTTTCATATTCGTTCATTTCCTAATCACAGACATGGCACTTAAAGTTTTCGCCACGTTCATGAGCAAATATCCTAATCACAATATCAGGATCGGCGACGGACTGCGCTAAGCCCAAGCTTCGATATCACGAAAACCTGCCACGCGGCGACTGAATCTGATCGCCTTCCCTCAGGGGTTACCAGTTTTCTGCGCGATGATGCCTACGTGAACACTCATGGATGGAAATCTTTCGAAGAAGCGATCAATGAGTCGTGATACACGACCCAGGAAGTGCGTGTCGTGGGCTGTTCGTGAATATAAACCGACCGTTTCGACAATGCGAAAACCACAGGTTCGCAACAGATGAATCCATTCCTCGAGCACACAGATCCGAATATGCTCGTAACTTAAAAATGGATCAAGGTGGGTGTGTATTGAGGGAGCGTTTCCGTGGAAGGGACTTTTCCCGAACAACATTCGAAAACGGTTTCTCCATTGGACAAGGTTGGGTGTGGTCAAAAAGAGATGACCGCCGGTCTTGAGTGTCTTGTGAAGAGAATGAAGCAAGCTCTCCGTGTCGAAGATATGTTCGATTACCTCAGCGCAGAGGCAAAGATCAAAAAAATATTCAGGTAAAGGATCTGCTTTTCCGATTTCCCAAAAAATGGTGTTGAAACCGACTTTCTCTGCATCAGCAAGCTTTCCTGGGGCAAAATCAGATATGTAGTATGAACTCATTGGGATTCCCGCAGAGGAGATATAATGACGGCCTATTCTTCCTGAGAGGCCACCAACATCAAGAAATTTTCCTCCATTGTAGTATTTATGCAAAACCTTCCCGATCTTTTCGAATCGGGTAAACTGAGCCTCAAAATACCAATCATCGCCCAATTGATCATATCCCCAGGCGACTTCTTTCAGATCATTCATGAGTCATACCCATAAATCTCGAAACTGCTCCTCGACACAAAAATCTATTGATTTGGTGATCATACGGTCTCATCAGAGATATGTCAAATAGACTGTCCGGCCCCAAAATCGGGACAGCATTTGAAAAATAATTTGCATTGCAATGTTTAACAATTTCGAGCCATGATAGGGCAATGCTCATCCCATGCTCATCCCATGCGCATGGAAACGTTAATTGCGAGGGGGCAATGAAGAGTTGCGAATACTTGCTTTGAACCCTGAGCAAAGTCGAAAGAGATGTGTTAATATTCGAGTCGTGTTGTTTAGCATGAGGCAAGTTACAAGAGGTTTATACGCATGGCAGTGATACCAGGGAAACAGGTGACAATGGAACCCATGAATAATGAACACCAGTATTCTCCGTTGCCCGAAAGTCGGCGACGAACGATCGTTCGTCTGGTTTTTTTAATTTATTTTTTGTTGATTTTCGAAGGCGCTTTGCGGAAGTGGGTGTGGCCTGAAGGCAATAAGTTTATCTTTTTTATCAGAGATCCGTTTGTACTATTGATATATTTTTTGAGTTGGGGTCATCTCATCAAGAGGAATTCATCGAGACTTCTTTCTTTTTCAATGAATTTGGCAGTCTTCAGTCTACTGTTACCCATTATTCAAACCTCTCTTGATTGGAGCTCATTGTTGTTTGCAGTGTATGGTTGGCGGAGCTATTTCTTGTACATTCCATTAATTTTCATCATTCGGGATGTTTTTCAAAAAAAAGATTTTGAGTTGATTATCAGGATATCACTTTGGTTAACCATTCCGGTTTCTTATTTGGTTTTCCACCAGTCTTTAGCACCCAGTTCTGATCCAATTAATCAAGGCTTTGGGAGTGCCCCGGGAGAAATATTTTACAGTATGCTCACGGGAGGAATGGTACGGGCGCAAGGCACTTTCACTTCGATCACCGGTCAGGTTATGTTCATCGGAAGCTCCCTGGCAATGCTTTTGTCCTCATGGATCCTTCCCCCAAAAGAAAGGCCGGTCGGACGGATTGTTCTTGTGCTTGCGTCCGTGGCAATCATTTCCATGATTGGGGTAAGCGGTAGTCGCTCTGCGTTTGTTCTTGCGTTTATTGTTTTGTTGTTTACGCAGCTTTCAAGCTTATTTTGGTTACGGCGACGAGAATCGATGAGGGCTTTCGTTTTTCCTATTCTCATAGTCATGGTGGGAGCCTGGATAATCGTTTCTTTTTATACGACGCAATTTGAGACCCTGGCTGCGCGTGTCGTATCTTTGTCATCTGAAAATACTGGTTATCTTTCGATAGGAGAGATAGTTCTGCGACCCTGGGGTGACATAGAAGGGGCATGGTATGCTATGTTTATTGCCCCCGTTTTTGGCTATGGCCTGGGCACGGGCGGGAATGCGGGAATGGGATTTGGTGGAGTTATCGCGGAGGGAGAGTGGAGCCGTCATATTATAGACCTTGGACCATTTCTGGGGCTCGCCTTCATCGTGTTAAGAGTCGCCTTCGTCTGGGTTATGGGACGGGAAGCAGTTTTTGCTACACGTTCTTCAAACAATCCACTTCCCCTGTATCTTTTTGGTTTTGTCGCCGTCGTCATGTTCAATGGGCAATTAATTGGCCAGGGTGCGGGAAATGGCTATGGGTGGATTTTTTCGGGTTTATGTATGGCCTCAAGTAAAATCGCAATGAGCAAAAAATCAAGTTGAGCTGGACTGAAGAGACAGAATCTTGTTGATGCGAGAGACGCTACGTTTGTTTTCAAATGCTGGTCTTAAGGGTTGCGATAATTTTTTTTGCGTAAATACTCCAGGTGAGTCTTGATGCAGCCAGATGTGCTGCAAATCCCATTTCTTTGACCTTCTCGCGATGATCGGCCATCCAGTCAAGTTTTTTCGCGATGATTTCCGGATGGCGAATCGGGACTATGAATCCAGTTTTTTCATTTTCGATAATGTCTGATGCACCTGCGTTAACGGTAGCAACAACCGGCAGTCCTTGCATCATCGCTTCCTGTTGAACCAAAGCCCTGCCTTCAACGATGGATGGCAGAAGAAAGACGTCGTGAGAAGACATCAACTGAAGAACCTGATTATGTGGGCGTGATGGCTCAAAATGAAAGTCAGGATATTGGTGGTAATAGAATTCCAGGGGTGCGCATGGCGTTCCAATGACTGTCAGACTAACATCTTTGCGTTTCAGTAGTTTCATTGCCTGGAAGACGTCGGCCAGCCCCTTTCTTTGAGTCATGGTTCCGGCGAATAGCACCCTCAATGGTTCATGAAAATTGTTTGAATACGGATTTCGTTTCTGAAAAATATTCTCGGGAGATCCGAAGGGAACAACGATGCAGGGTTTGGTTTTGCGAACATTTTCTGGTAACGTCTCCAGGACAAATATACTTGGACATATAATCAGGTCTGCCAAATCTAGTTCGCCGTCTTTCCGTTCACATTTTTTTTGCGAATCGAACGCCCCTCTCATCGTGTCTTTCCAGGCGGGGTATCGGGAGCATTCTTCTTCCAGGAGAGCTCGTGAAGTCTTCCAATATGCTATGGGAAGATCGTATGCACATTGAATATTGAGTTTTCGAGCTTCATGGAATGTTTGTAAAGCGGAGTCTTCATAACCGTAAACCCAAGCTATTTTGCCGGCCCAGTTATCTCGAATTTTTTTAGAAACCAGTCGGTCGAAAGATTGGGCGACTTGGTCAAAACAGGCGAAACCTGTTTCCGGTTCAATTATTCTGGAAAAACCCACAGCACCTGCAACAAGACGCAGTGTTTCTCTTAAAGGGAAGCGGGTAATTCTGGCAGACGGGATCGGGAAGCTTCGTCTGTTCAGCTTCTCTTTGATGGAGGCAGGAATAAAAGGGATGATCGAAGCCGGCGGAGTTATAGTAGTGAAAAATTCCGCCAAAAGCCCGTGTTCAAACAGAGCTGCCAGGAGAGCTCTTACGAATTGGTTTCCGGTTGGATGGAAAAGAATGACTTGCTGCAATAAAGATGTATTCATTCGATTTCTCCAGGTAGCATAATATGAGCTAGTTTGAAGGTAATTTCCCGAATATACTATAGCATTCGAAGTATAGCCTTAACCGTTGATTAATCAGTGAAATCATTGACAGAGAAAAACCGAATCTTCGCCGTTTATTTCCACCAATTCTCTCGGAGATACATGTTGGCAAAGTGAATAAAGTGTGGAAATAGTTGACGTCAATAAAGGTTTCATACTATCGTTTGGTAAATTTGTCATATCCTTGCCCCCGAGGTCATTTTATGGCTGTTGCATGTGTAGAAGAAGATAATGTTCCAGTCTAATTTGACGGGGAACGGAAGAGTCAGTGATGATTTGCCCAAAAGCATCCGCCGCATAATCCTGGAACAAGCGCATCGGGCAAATGTCGGTCACATCGGAAGTGCTTTATCTATAGCCGACATTATAGCAGTTCTCTACGGAGAAATTCTCAATCTTCCATCTCGGCGCGACCCAGATAGAGATCGCTTCATCCTTTCCAAGGGACACGCGGCATTAGCACTTTATGCGGCATTCAGGATCCTTGGATGGATCGACGAAGAGAAGATCAATACATACTGTTGCGACTCGAGTCTGCTGGGCGTACATCCTGAGCATGCACTTCCTGGGGTGGATTTTTGTTCGGGTTCTCTTGGGATGGGGTTGTCGATTGGCGTAGGGAGTGCTGTGGGAGGGAAGCTCGGTAACTCGTCAAGACGTGTTTTCGTCCTTCTCAGCGACGCTGAGTGTAATGAAGGCTCTGTTTGGGAAGCCGCTATGTTTGCCGCGCATCATCGTTTGGATAATCTTGTAGCTCTCATTGATCTTAATGGTCAGCAAGCCTTTGGTAAGACCAAAGACGTTCTCGACTTGCATCCATTGAACAAAAAATGGGAGGCGTTCGGCTGGCATGTTCGAGAGGTCGACGGACATGATTGTCAGGCTCTTGCACAGGCCATGGGAAAGGCTTCCGCACATGCAGACAAACCGGCAGTTCTCATTTGTCAGACGACATTTGGAAAGGGTGTTTCTTTCATGGAAGGGCAAATTCCTTGGCATTATCTCCCTATGAACGAGCAACAGTTCGCGCAGGCTCTTCGCGAGATCGAATCTGGAGACGGCCAGTGAGAAATGCTTTCGCAAGAACCATTATTGATTTGGCTGCCATGGATCCCCGGATTATCCTGCTCACAGCTGATCTTGGCTTCATGGTTCTTGAACCTTTTGCCCAGAGGTTCCCGGAACGGTTCATTAATGCCGGCGTTGCAGAGCAGAACATGGTTGGAGTAGCCACCGGGCTCGCTGAGGCAGGTTTCATTCCTTATGTGTATTCCATTGCCAATTTTTCAGTGCTTCGTCCATACGAGTTCATTCGGAATGGGCCGTTATATCATCGTTTGCCGGTTAGAATCATCGGCGTTGGCGATGGTTTCGACTATGGTTCGGCCGGTTTCACCCATCACTGCCTGGAAGACGTGGGATTGTTACGAATGCTTCCGGGCATGACAGTCGTCGTTCCATCGACCCCCCAGGAGACTATATCAGCCCTGTATCAACTCAAAGAAGTCTCCGGACCGGTTTATTTTCGATTGGGGAAATCGGTGAACGCGCTTCCTGAGGGAACTCCGTTTGATTCTATGCACCTCACTTTGTTTCGACCTGGCCGCAACGCATTGATTCTGGCAATGGGCGGCATTGTTGTGGAAGCACTTGCTGCAGCGGAAAAGCTTCAGGCATTGGGATTTTCGTGTGAGGTCGCAACCGTTCCATCCATTCAGCCTCCTCCTCTCGGTCAACTTATCGAGGCTTTATCGCGTTTTTCAGTTTGCGCGACAGTTGAATCACATTTTGTAAAAGGGGGGCTTGCTTCACTTGTGTCGGAGATCATCGCGGAGCGGGGAATTAAGTGCCGTCTGATCCCGTTTGGCGTCCGAACTCTTGATGATGTTCGTTCCGGAAGCGTGGCGTATTTGCGAAAACTACACGGATTGGACTGTGACTCGATCGTTAAGCGTTTGCACTCCTCTTTGACTGAAACACGAGCGTAACACCTTACTCACGAGGATGTGGGAGAAGCGGTCATTCGCGATACTTTGAAAATATTCCGCGCTACGAGGACTCTTGACAAGGGCCTGATTTTTCGTCATCATCTTGTAGCCATTAGAATGAGTAATCTTTTACCGATTGCTTCAAATTACTTCCCAAATCTGGAAAGTAGACTCATCTTATGCCAGCGGTTTTGCAGCGACTATCGCTAAACTCAATGTGGGAAATATGTTCGTTTTGGCGCATAAGGAGGCATTCTCAATGCTGACCGATAAGAGAATATCAGTTGTCGTCACCTGCTATCGTGATGAGGGAAGCATTGGCGAACTGCTCAAGCGTCTCCACGCTGTTATGGAGAAGATTACGCCAAATTGGGAAGTCATCTACGTTAACGATGCCAGTCCCGATAATGCTGAGCAGGTGCTACTCGATGAGGCACGCAGGGACTCCCGGCTTACAGTGATTTCCCATTCTCGCAACTTTGGAGCACAGGTCGCGTTTTCCACTGGAATGGCGCAGGCAGTTGGTGATGCGGTCGTTATCATGGACGGTGATTTGCAGGACCCGCCAGAGTTGATCCACGAATTTGTCAAGAAATGGCTCGACGGATCCGAAGTCGTCTATGGAATTCGGGCGAAGCGCCATGAAACCTTCATCAGGAATATGTGCTACAAGCTCTTTTACAAGATCTTTCGAAAGATTGCCTATATTGCAATCCCACTTGATGCGGGCGAGTTTTCGCTGATGGATCGTGTGGTTGTTGAAACTATCCTTTGTTGTCATGAAAAAGATCGTCTCATAAGAGGCCTTCGTGCCTATGCTGGTTTTCGGCAAACCGGGATCGAGTTCGAACGGCCCGAGAGATTTGCAGGGGAATCCACCCAGAGTTTTTTGGACTACCTGATGTGGGCATACAAATCTTTTGTGTCCTACTCCCTTTTTCCATTGCGATTGATCAGTACAATCGCTTTTGCTGTCGCTGGCATGACCGGTCTCCTCATGCTGATCAATTTGATTGTGTATTTCCTGGGTTATAAGACTCCTCCCCGTGGTTTCATGACCATCCTCATGGTTATTCTCGGTCTCGGCACGAGCATTATGACTTCGTTGGGTGTCATGGGAGAGTATCTTGGCCGTTTGTTCCTGGAGATTAAGAATCGCCCTCAACCGATTCTCAGGACTCTAGTCAATGATCATCGTACTGAGCCGCGTCACTGGCTCGGTCGCACCGGAGAGCCAGGGCATCCTGGGTCGCCGGTGTCATGAGAGACTCTGTATGTTAGATCTGTTTTCCCAAAATGACTTCTGAGCATTTTCGTCCTCCACTAAACTATGCCCCTGGCAATTCGCTTTTCGGTCGAATGCTTTTTTTTCTGCGGCGTTTTGGAGATCTCCAGATTGCGTCGATTCGACAACATCTCGATGGATGGTTGCGGAATCGCCAGGGGCAGGTTCTTGAGATTGGCTGTGGAGATCAACCCTATCGACATCTCATTCCGATGAATTGTGAATACTGCGGTCTGGATTGGGTGCATTCCAAGAAGATCTTCGGTTATGGAAAGCCGGATACAATTTACTACGATGGTGAGATTTTCCCATTTTCAGATAATAAGTTTGATGCGCTTTTCCATTCTGAGGTAATGGAGCATGTATACGCCGTCGAGACATTTCTTTCTGAATGTCATAGAGTTCTGAAGCCAGACGGTGAAATAGCCATTACTGTTCCCTTTCAGGCTAGGTATCACTTCATTCCTCATGACTATTGGCGATTCACAGCTGCTTGCCTGGACAAACTTCTCAAGGAGGCTGGTTTCGAGAAGATCATCATCATTCCGAGAGGAAACGACGTGTCTGTGATGGGTTATAAGGTGCTCAGCGTAATCTATCGACTTCTTTTTGGATGTTGGAAGGAGAAGTTACTTGGCGCAGTTCTGATGCCCCTGGGCCTTCTTGCACTCATGATCGTGCATACTTCGCTATTATTTCCTGGCTTGGGCTCACCTGACGATTGCCTGGGTTATGTTGTATTCGGACGAAAAAAAATATGACAGAAGAAATCAAGCCAGAAAATAATGGATTATTACACGCATTAACAGGTTTTCTTAAAAGTCCCTCATATTTCTTCCTTGTCGTACTTCTTCTTTGTGGGCGCTTTGTCTACCTCGAGCAAGATCCACCAAACTGGATTGTCAGCCATATGTGGGTTGGTGATGAAGTTCTGTATTCGATGGGAGCACTAAACTACTACAATCATGGCACGATCCAAAATCTGGAATCGCCTCTAAAGAATTTGGATTTGGTCGTAAGCGGAATTCTTTCGGTTCCACTTACATATCTTGGTCTTTTGCTTTTTGGAAAAAGTTTAATTGCGGTGCGCCTTCCAGGTGTCATCATTTCTATTTGTATATTGTTCTGTTCCTGGTTAGTACTTAAGTCAGGAACAAGTCAAACTATGTCTCGTCTTCTTTTCCTCTATCTGCTCGTCGATTTTTATTTTCTTGTAGTCAGTCGATTTCCTACTCCAACGTTATATTCCGCTTTGATGCTGTCTCTATTGGCCCTCACATTAGCAGACCTCGGCGATCAGCGAGTCCAAATTTCCTACTGGCGTTTTCTCGCCATTGGTTTTATGGTGGTGTTTTCTCTTCACATATATATTTACAGTATATTCTTCGCTCTTTCAGCCTTCATTGTCGCTGGGTTGCTTGCTTGGCGACAGCCCTCTCGCCAGGGAATATTTGCCATCTTTTCGGGTATGGCTATCGGCGTTGTTTTCTATTTCATCTGTATTTGGATATCGGGTGTAACTCTTCACGACATCGTAGCCAGGTATCAGATTCAAAAAGGTTACAGCCATTTTTTTGATGCAAGCGATTCCGCGGTATCATTTGTCAGCGCAGCCATTCAACGGATTCCAGCATCGATTATGCAATTGAGTTACACTAATTTTTTCCGCTTCAATCCTCAACTACTTTTTCTATCACTTCTCCTTCCGCTTCCACTGTTTACCAGGCGCTACTATCGAAATCCGTTTCAACTTTTTCTTGTCTTGTCTCTTGTATTGTTCATTCTGCAGTTTTCATTTGAAGACAGCCTTCCGGAAAGAAAAATGTTTCCATGTCTTCTGCTTATAATTTACCTTGCTTCTACAGTCATACCTGGAGATTTTATTGAAGCTTTTGCCGACTGGCGAAAAAAGTCACCGATTACATTCTTTTTGTACATATCTGCTATGCTGGCAACGGCAATATTAGTCATCTGTTATACGAATAAGAACCCTACCTATATGTTCAATTTTATTACAGGTCTTGCCGGGCGTCATATTCCACGCATTATTGCAATAGCGGGTTTCGCAATCGTTTGTTACTACTTTTTCCTCTGTGCCACTATATTACATATCAACACAAAACGCCTCATTTTGTGTTGTGTTCTGCTGTTGATTCCAAACATCATGCTTGATGCCTATTACTTCGGCTACAACAGGAGTTATTACTATCGCGACTTCATGTCTGGTCTTGGGCAATACACCAACGGCAAGACTGTAATAGGAGGAGATACAAATCAATTATATAATTCGATGATTTCAGTTCTCTTCGACGATAATAATAAATACAACACAGAATTGTATGAACATGAGCTGGACAGATTATTCTCAAGCGGAGCTGCAGAATATTTTCTTGTCTATTATTTTCCGTATAAAGTTCCATCACTTGACTCATCAAAGGGAGCGTTAATGAGGCAGGGAGAATCTTATAGAGTCGAAGTTGTAGCTTCCTTCACCAACCCCTTGCCAATGGGCTATTTTCTTCTTGGACAAAGAATTTCCTCGGGGAAGTAGTGTGGATTTGATTTCTACCGGGGAAAAAACATCGATCGAACACACCTGTAAAATGCTCTGATTTTGTTTGTTAGTGGGTTGTTCAAATAATTTGTCAAACTCGAGTGATAATAAATTTTCAGCAATGGAAGTCCCATACTTGGGTACTGACAACATACCGAGTTGAAAATATCAGCTAACAAATGTCTAAATTGTATTCGAGGATATCGAGCCAGTCTTTCATTAGAGTCCAATATTTTTTTTAACCACTCTTCAATCCTCCTGATTGCTCCTTTTGTGAGAAAAAATTTTTCACCTAAAAAAAATGAGCTCAACATTTCATGAATTTCTGCCTCGCTTGAACTTGGCATAATTCCCAATTGCCCGAGCAGTCTACGACGCACTGAGGCCGCCGCCTTTTCTTGTATGCCGGGCAATCGATCAATAGTATTATTTCCATGCACCCTGAAATAAAGCAAGGGTTCAGGGCAGTTCGCAAGATTGGTGACTTCAGCGCAACGCGCCCAAAAGTCATAATCTTGAGCAGCTTTCATATTTTCATCGTAGCGCAAGTGAAAATCATTCAAAACTACTTTTTTCATCATAACCGACGGGTGAGCCATCGTATTATGAAATAGCAGCATAAAAGAAAGCAAATATTTGTCCAGATAAACTTGGATTCTTCTCTTGGAATCATTCTGCAACATGTATATTGAAGAGCCGCAAATACCAATGTCATCATGAGATTTCAGAAATTCTACCTGAATTTCGAAGCGATCAGGAATACACACGTCATCGCAATCCATTCGAGCGATAAATTCTCCTGAAGACAACTCAATTCCACGGTTTAGAGACTTTGCGAGGCCAAGATTGCATGGATTGCAAAAAAAATGAATCCGCGAATCATTGAAAGATTGGATAATCTCAGAGCTGTCGTCGCTGGAACCATCATCAATGATTATGAATTCAAAATCCGAATAGGTTTGATTCAAGACACTGATAATGGCTTCACGAAGAAAATTTGCACCATTAAACACGGACATTACGACTGAAATGAGATTTTTCTTCATTAAACGGTCCTCGAAAAACATTACCGAAAAGTATGTTTTTCCAACCACAGAGAAAGGTTGAGAAGTATCCAGGATTTAAAGTCATTGCCATCCAGGAAATTTTTTGTCTGGGCAAACGGAAGTAATGAATAAATTTTCCCGCCGGTATTTCGCGATATCTTCTCCTTCATCGATTGAAAAGCAGGCCTGGACAGCCACTCACTCACGGGAGCGCCAAATCCCATTTTTGATCGATGAATAATTTTTGTAGGGAGCAGGTGTTTCGAGATTTCACGAAGAAGTATCTTGTCTGATCTTGAAGAAACCTTGAGGCGATATGGCAATGAAATGCAGAAAGAAGCCAAATCGCGGTCCAAAAATGGTGCCCTTAATTCAATGCCATTGGCCATCGAAGCTCGATCAATCTTGACCAGAATATCCCCGGGCATGTAATCCAGTAAATCCATTCTTAGGGCATCATCAAGAGTATTCGACTGGGAAAGAGAATATGGAGGCTTGATGTTATTATCGTCTGGGAAGCCCATAGACTCCATTTCCGATTGAGAAAAAAACGAGTTTTGCGCAATATGAGCCTGAGAGACGGTTGCAAAAGAAGTGCGCAGGTATACTGCCTGAGATAACGTGGAAAGTCTCGCATTCAAAGGATATCCCCAGCGATTTGCACATTTTGTGAGAAGGCGCAGAAACCCGACACTCGCCGGAAACTGCAACAGTGGCTTGTTCCAAAACGTGAACGGGCGGTACCATGAAGAGTAACCACCGAATAATTCGTCGCCGCCATCACCGGTCAAAATGACTTTTGCGAATTCTCTGGCTTTTAGTGAAATCAGGAACGTCGGTATGTTTGATGAATCGGCAAATGGTTCGTCGTAAACCTCCTGCATTTTTTCGATAAGTGCGGGCAAATCAATTTCTGAATCGCTTAACTCAACATGATCGGTATGATATTTGTCAGCAATGAGTCGAGCGAAAGCTAAATCAGACGAGGATGCCTCAAAATCAAAAGAAATCGTTTTCAATCTGGAAACCGACCGAGAGGCGATGGCAACAATCGTGCTGGAATCAACACCTCCGCTCAGAAAAGCCCCAACCGGGACATCGGCTATCAGTTGAAGCTTTACTGCTCTTTCTAAAAGCATCGTGCCTTCCTCAATCGCGTCTGAAAAACAAATAGAATCACGTGGAGTTGGCAGATCCCAGTATTTTCGAATCCGAAGATTTCCGGAAGACAATCGAAGCATGTGCCCCGGTGGAAGAGAAAAAACATTCGAATAGATGGTGTGAAATGGATGGACATACAGATGTCGCAAGTAATGTCCAACGGATCTGCGCGACAATTCCGGGTCAATCAAACCCGAAGCAATAAGGCCTTTAATTTCTGAAGCGAAGATAAACTCTCCATTTTTTCCCCATGCATAATAGAAGGGTTTTTCTCCAAATCTATCGCGCGCACAAATGAGTTCTTTTAGGTCATCATCCCAAATCGCGAATGAAAAAATGCCAGGCAAATGGTCCAGAAAAGTTTCGCCATAGTTTTCATAGAGCGCGAGAATAACTTCAGTGTCAGACGTGGTTTTAAACGGATAATCGCTCATCGATTCTCGAATTTGTTTGTAACCGTATATTTCGCCGTTGAAAGAAATGGATTTCCTTTTTACTGCTGAATCCATTGGTTGATTTCCCGTTGAAAGATCAATGATGCTCAAGCGAACATGGCCTAATCCGCAATCATCAAAAAAACGAAGCCCGGAACCGTCCGGACCTCGATGCTGTAAAGCCCTCATCATGAGGCGAAGACTTCCGCCTAAGCGGATACTATCTGGTGCGACTATTCCGAAGATCCCACACATGTCTCACGTAATCCCTTGATAATGGCTAATTTTTTATCCATGACTCCGGAATGATATCACGGGAATCGAAATCACTGCTTTTAAACCATTTTGCGGGCGCAATGACGACTTTGCCTGGGTTCTGATTCAACCACGCTCCCCACCAACTAAATGAGCTGTTGGCAATAATATTGTGCTTGCATAGTGCCATAAGACATAAGTCCTGGGCTTCGGATCCAGGGGTGGTGGGATCGGCAACAACTGTAAATGGGAAAGCAGAATAAAGATTGTCTTGAACCCATTCAGGATCATCTGAGAAAACAAAGAATACTGGATTTTTGACTCTATCGGCTATTATGGCTTGTGCAGACCGAT
Source organism: Candidatus Rifleibacteriota bacterium (assembly GCA_015233155.1). Lineage (GTDB taxonomy): Bacteria > Muiribacteriota > Ozemobacteria > Ozemobacterales > Ozemobacteraceae > JADFYG01. Next base: position 31,863 of record JADFYG010000052.1, on the reverse strand, counting down.
AATATTCGAGTGAGCAAACCCCATGCACGGAACTCGTCATCGGATTCGAAACGTAGTCCCCCCTTCGGATATGCATGGAGACTGAATTTACTCGCGATATTTCACTGGCAAAATATTCATGAAATCGATCAAGTGGATGTGCCAATTTAAAGTCCTGCCTGATTTCACGCTCAATGGCTGCAAAATTTTTCTGGCTTTGCCAGTATCCGATCAGATATGAATTTATTCCGATCTTATCCGTATTCGGATCGAATGGGCAGGCTTGTTCAAATACTACGGCTTTCTTAAAATAGGGTCTTCTTCGCTCGAAGATCCGAATAATGTGTCTCAGTGTCCATCGTTTTGGAAAAAACTTCTCAATGTCGCGTCCTGAAGCTATTTTGGCATCAATACAAAAATGATTTAATCCGTATGCCCGATCTGCGGATGAGGTAAACCAACCAGTATCCAATTTCAGCTGGACATTATTGAGCTTTGCAATCCTTCGTCCCTTTGCATACTGAAACATTTGATTGCCAAGCCCACCCATTAAGTGAACGATTATCACGGAAACTGAATGCTCACCTTTTTCTATGAATCCTGATTATATCGTCTTGTACTTCAAACATCAATTTGTCACCCTGTTGGGTGATTAAATCGCGCAGTTCATTTATCGTGGGATAATCAGCCAGATTACCGAAACATCGCGCATCGTCAATAAGGATGACATGGTCATAAAAATGTTTAAAAATACACTGTAACTCGTTTTGAATAGGTGTTGCCAATTGCCCCTTCGCTGTAATATCCCCAGAGTAGTGGCCGTCTAGCCAGAAAAGGCACGGCTCATTAATTTCAGCCAGTATCCCTGGCAACATTTCACCGCTGTCACCATGCAATATGGAAATATGGGGGAAACTAGAAAATCTCTCCTTTGCATATTCAAAGAGATTCATGGAAAGCTCTATAGAAATAATTCTTTTAAATGAATTTTTGCTCGCATATACCATATCTCCACAATAAGTCCCTGTTTCAACTAATGTGTGGACAGAAAATTTCCTTGCGTATTCCTTTATTACCTGCTGTTTGTATTGACTAGGCGGAGGAATCGGCCTACCGGCTTTTTTCCAGTCTATTATAACCTTTCTGTCTTTGAAACGACTTACGACAGATAGAATAAGCTTATAAAGGAAGGTGTTTTTTATAATGTTTTTGACTGTATTATTCATTGCAATTTGAACGCAAAACAACTGTAGAGCTATTGTGCGTAAATAATATTCTGTTCAGACTAAATATTATATTATTTATCACATTCACCTTCAACACACCATTCTAATACAGGAGCAAGGAGCCCAGGACGAACGCAGGTCCAAAATGGGGATTCGCTCAATCCTCCCTGAATGGTAAGAACAATTGCAGGAATGAATTCTCCGGGAGCAAAAATCCATTTACGAAAATGCAAACTTCCGAACAATTCGAACCGATAATTCCCTTCATTGAAAAGGTGAGACGGAATTTTTGATTTGAACTTATTGTATCCTGCTCGATATGGTGAACTGCCGTGTTTATAGAGATCCGTCGGACAAGACCAGTAAAATAGTTCACCTTTTTCTGAAGAGACCGTATAGCCTATGGACAACGCAGGATCAAGGGTTTCGACTATTCCTTCAACGTTAATCCACATCTCAGAATCATTTCGGGTGGGAGGTTCCAACAATTTGCCATTCTCATCGCTCAGATAGAAACGGAGAGGTTTAAACCAAGGGTTATCGAATTCAGTTCCGTGATTTTCCCAAATACTGGAAATAATGGATGTTGAGCCCCCCAGGGAGTACTCCTTCACGACCTTTCTGACGTCTGTGGAATATGATTTTATACGCCCACGTTCAAGTAAAAGGGCTGAAGAGCACAACTGTTCGATGGCATTCACATTGTGACTGACAAACAAGACGGTTCGTCCTTCCTGAGCAATGTCTCCCATTTTGCCGAGGCATTTTTTTTGAAATTGTGCGTCCCCAACCGCAAGAACTTCATCGACAATGAGAATTTCCGGCTCAAGATGAGCCGCAACCGCAAAGGCGAGCCTTACTTGCATACCACTTGAATATCGCTTTACGGGGGTATCCAGAAACCTTCCGATCTCCGCAAAAGCAACAATTTCATCAAACTTTCTCTTGACCTCTGCGTTCGACATGCCAAGGATTACGCCATTCAAGAAGATATTTTCTCTCCCTGTTAAATCCGGATGGAACCCGGTTCCAACTTCAAGAAGACTGGCTACCCGTCCTCGAATGCGAATTCTTCCTTCCGTTGGCTCAGTAATTCGGGAAAGTATTTTCAACAGAGTCGATTTTCCAGCTCCATTTCGCCCAATGATTCCAAGGCGTTCTCCCCGCTTAATTTCAATAGAAATGTCCCGAAGAGCCCAAAATTCTTCGATCGCTGCATCGGAAACATTCTCAGTAGGTTTCGACCCCCAGATATATGAACTCAAACGCTCACGAAAAGAGCGAATACCATTTCCCAAAATATGACGCAACGAGTTGGAATCAACGGCATCTTCGTGGGAAATCCAATATTTCTTTCCGATACCTTCAACGGAAATGACTGACTGTGGCACTCTTGTATCCTCTGGCATCAGATCACATCCGCAAAAAGCCGCTCGCTTTTCCGAAAAAACAAAAGACCGGAAACGAAAAGCACTGTTCCAATGATCAGCGATGCGACAATTGAAGGCCAAAATAATGGAAAATCCGGTATCAACGCCCAACGAAAACCATCTATCACTCCTACCATCGGATTCAAGCTGTAGATTATTCGCCAGTTTTCCGGAACTATCGAACTTTGAAATCCAACCGGAGAAATATACAACCCAAACTGTAAAATGAAGGGAACAATGATTCGAAAATCGCGATAACGAACATTCAACGCAGCGAGCCAAAGTCCGGCTCCGAATGATGAAATAAACGCGAGGCATACGAAAAAAGGTAGACTCAAGACACTCAGAGGGGGCAGATATCCGTAATAAAGATACAAAAGAATCAGTATTCCAAAAGAAATGGATGCGTCGACGAGGCCGACAAGGATTGAAGATGCAGGAATGATCAAACGGGGAAAATAAATTTTTGTGATGATATGGGCATTTCCAACCATGGATTCACTCGTTCCGGAAAGTGCATTGGAGAAAAACTGCCACGGAAGAAGGGCTGCAAAAACCAATAAAGGATAAGGAATCCCAGCGGCAGATAGTCCTGCAAGCTTTCCAAAAACAATAGTAAAAATGACCATCGTTAAAAAGGGCCTTATCAGGGCCCAGGAAACCCCAATAATCGTTTGTTTGTAGCGAACTTTCAGATCTCTCCAGGCTAAAAAAAAGAAAAGTTCACGAAACCGCCACAGGTCCCAAAAATAATTGAATTCAGTAAGCCCAGGTTCAATAAGGATTTCATCGGTAGAGACGGCCTGCATATTCATCGCCGAATTGTAGCAGGCTTCCCATGCTTTTTCAAGACGGGCGAGTTGATCCTGGTTGAACAGTCAGGGCTAATATGCACCTTTACGATACATTTTAGGGCGAGGTCTTTCCCGGGCAGGAAATTTCGGCAGATATTACTCGGATCTTTCGACATCACCATATTTCTTATCAGATTTGCCGAAAGTGACCATTTCGCGGTACCATTGAGTCTTCCTGCATAGCAGGCGGTAGATCCTCATCTTGAGAAAGAATGATCCTTATGAAAAAATTAGCCAGATTAAAAAATAAGATAAGAAGTGTCATCGAGTCAGTTCCCTTGCTGAAGCACGCTGTCAGGAAACTGCAGTCTCTCAGGCACTCCCCGGAAACCCTGGTTCTACGGCCACCGACGGATAGAGAATCCATTCTCATTGAAAATCTTCGGGCCCGGATCATAAACCTCCCTGAGCCAGTTATAGGTTTATCAGATGCCGGGAACGAGTGGAGCCGGAATCGGTTACGTCTGCGATCATTGATTCTTCAAGAGGACCCTCGGTCTTTTCTGCATTGGGATGTGATTCGCCAAACAATGTTTGTCGGCAATGTCGAGTATGTTGCCGCTGAGCTGTTCTTTTTGCAGAAAAGCGGATTATGGGATCGGTATCAACAGGGAATCCGGGAAACCGACTTCGGTTGTCCCGAGTTTTCATGGACGTATCCCAAAAGCAGTCCCAATCTTATTCATCATGCCTATACAATCGGTTGTTTCGAAAAAGTTTCTGGTAAATCAGTTAATGAATTTAAAACAGTTTTTGAGTTCGGTGGGGGCTACGGGAGCATGTGTCGGTTGTTTCATCAACTTGGTTTTCAAGGGAAATACATAATTTTTGATTTTCCGGATCTTTCCGCTCTGCAGTCGTATTATCTCACTTCCATCGGTTTGAAGGTGAAAAGCATAGAATCGTTTTCTCATGAGATGTCTGGAGTCTTCTGCCTGTCAACACCAGATGCATACAAAAAGTTTATGAAATCCGGGCAAGATGCGTGTTTCCTAGGAACATGGTCTGTCAGTGAAACCCCGGAAGCCGTGCGTGGCGATCTTTTTGCCTTTCTTCCGTCGTTCGACCACTACATCATCGCTTTTCAGGAAAGATACAATGAACTCAACAACGTTCACTTCTTCCAGAAGTTTTCTGAAGCGAGACCAGGACTTCATTGGTATCAAACTCCTATTCCTCATCTTCCCGGCAATCATTACTGTTTCGGTTTTTCCTGATTGTTTCCGTTGAGAAAATAGTTGGCAAGTGCCGTATCTCTAAATAAGGTGGAGCATAGCATGAATTCAGCAGTATTCCGCTGGGGAGGCTTACTGCTCCTTATTTTATTGTTGGCAAACGTGGCGTTCATAATTAGAGGGCATGCTCCCGGAAGTTTTGTCGTTCCTGAATGTTGGCCATCCGGTGAGGATGATGCCATTGTCAACTATGCATCATACTTTTCAGGACGAATGTTCTGGGAATGTTTTCCCGCATGGAAATTCGAAGAATGGTTTGGTAACAACTTTTTCTTGAATGTGTTGACCAAGCCTTTCGATCCGCAAAATATCATTGGCGCATTTCTTGTCGATTCCTTCGGATGGAATCTTTTCGAGGTCTTTGGGTGGCTTCGGTTTTTAATGTTTTTTGCCTCGGTGGTCGGGATGTTCCTGTTCATGCAATATTCTCGTGGTCTTTCTGAGCGACAGGCTTTTCTTGGTGCGCTTATCTTTCTCTCGTTGCCCACAGCTTTTTTTCATGCAAAATACCAAAATTATTGGAACATTATCGTCTGTGTTCCATATTGTCTCATCAGTATTGATGCCTTTATTGCCAAATCGACCAGACTGCGGGGATTTTTTGTCGCAGTCTTACTGTCTGCTCCACTACTATCTGGCATAATCAACCTCTATGTGGATTACGTCCTTCTTATTTGTGCTTATTTTATTTTCAGGATTTTCGAACGAGTTGAACTAAAGCTCCGTGGGAAAATGTTTAGAGAAGTGTTGATTATCATTCTCTTAGCTTTTGGCATGAACTCGGTTGGATGGGTGCCCACCCTCATTGAAATGACGTCGAATTCCGGGCAACAATATAATGTTGAGGGTTGTCAGTCAGCTTTCAACCCTATCGAGTTTCCATTTCAGATATTGGAAAGACTGTTCCCGGGGAGAGTGACTCAAAGCTTGGACAGACTTGTTGCGACAAGTTTTCCGCCAACAAGTGATGGGGCCTGGCTTAGATTGCAGGGGTTGTGGCTGATCATTTTACTTTTGGGAATGTGGCGTCATTTCGTCGCTCGACGTAAGTCCTTCGAAATCTGGTGGATTTTTGGACTTTTTGGAATAGGAATCGTTGAGCTCGTCGCTGAAAAACTTCACTTATCAGCCTTTATGAGAATATCCAGCATGCTGCGATTCGACGTTAATCAGGAACGCCTTGGCTTGATATTTTTCGCTTCATTGATGGTCGAAGGGTTGGTTGGTATGCTTGCCATTTCACGGGAACTATCCCAAAACCGCAGAATCATGACGGTAATAGGCCTTGCAGTTTTGATATGGTGTCAGATTCGTTATGGACTGGTATCGGGCGTTCTGAAAAATCCTCATTTGTCTGAAATAAAAGCGATGACTGGTCATATCAGAGAGCATGGGCTTTGGGCTCTCTTTCCAGAAACTCGTTGGAATATGATGATTAAAAGCCCCTTTGCCGCGTTTGCCCTAATATTTTCGGCGCTTTCAACTGCTTTTTTTGGTTGGCTCATTCTTTTTCCTAAGTCTCGTGATATTTGGCGATTCGCAGCGGTTGGTTTTTTCATTTGTTCCATTCCTTTTACGGCAACCGGATATGTAGGAGGCTATCTCCCTGTTCCTGTCAGAAACGAAGTGTTTTCCTCCGAATTTTACCGCATCCAGGAAAACGAACTCATTGTCAGATCATTATTGGAACAAGAAGGCCTGGCCTTCCGTGCAGTCTATTTTGATTGGGTGGAAACCCTGCGTCGACGTTTTTCTGATCGTCTTTGGAACGATCCTTTCGAGACATTACCTGGAGCCAAAATATTCGGTGTCTGGTATCCTTCGAGCAAGATTTCCTTTCGTCCGATGCTGACCGGAATTGCTGTGCCGGATGGTGGAGTGTTGATATTCCCGTCGCAGCGGAAAATGGATTTTTTTGCCTGTAATCCGGATCTTTTCAAGAAAGTCGGAGCTGATACACGTTCATTCCATGCAATCAATCCTTTTGATGAGCGCGTCGCTACAGATATGAATGTAAAATACATTCTGAGCCCATATGAGCTTCCCGGTTTGCAACTCTTACATCAAAGTGCGACAGAGTCATGGAAGTATCTGTATGAAATCGCCTCGCCAAAGCCGATCTATTCGCTCCACACAGAAAATGGTATGTCCGAAAAAGATTTGATTCGACGTTGTCATCTTGGAGAGAAAGCAATCGAAATCGATGTTTCTTGCGTGGCGAGCGCAACTGTTCATCTCAATATTGCTTTGGACAACTATTGGAAGGGCACGATAGGTGGTGTTGGCGTCGCGGTTGAACCATGTGGTAGCATCGGTGTCGATATCCACGTCCCGCCGGGTGAGACTCGGATTTTGTTGACTCATAATTATTGGCCTCTGCTGTGGTCAGGGTTTCTTACGCTGGGTATGTGGCTCTTGGCTGGATTTCGGGCAGTTACATATTCCGGGCGGGCAATTGAATAACTTATGTTGCACCACATGAATACCGCAGTATTTCGCTGGGGAAGCTTGCTTCTCTTGTTTCTTCTGCTGACTCATGGCTCTCCCATTTTCAGAGGGCATGCTCCCGGTAGTTTTCTCATACCTGAAAGTTGGCCATCCCATGATGATGTTGCTCTGGTAAATTATGCATCATATTTTTCTGGACGGATGTTCTTGGAAGGTTTTCCAACGTGGAAATTCGAAGAATTTTTTGGTAACAACTTTTTCCTGAATGTACTTGCCAAGCCTTTCGATCCGCAAAATATCGTTGGCGCATTGCTTGTTGATTCTTTGCGCTGGAATCTTTTCGAGATATTTGGATGGCTACGATTTTTGATGCTTTTTGCGTCGGTGATCGGAGTGTTTCTGTTCATGCAATATTCGCATGGTTGGTCTGAACGGCGGGCTTTTCTAGGATCATTGATTTTTCTTTTATTCCCATCCTCCTTTTTTTATGCGAATTTCCAAAATTATTGGAACATCATCGCATGTGTTCCGTATTGTCTCATGAGTATCGATTTCTATATCGCCAAACCGACCAGACTGCGGGCGCTTTTAGTGGCGCTCGTTGTTGCATTTCCACTTCTCTGCGGATTGATAAATATCTATGTAAATTACGTCCTTATTGCCTGTGCTTATATGTTGTTCAGAATTTTCGAGCGAATCGATCCGAAACTTCGTTGGGAAATGGTGCGTAAGGGCGTGTTAATCATCTTTTTAGCTCTGGGTTTGAACGCGGTTGGATGGGTACCTACAGCCATTGAAATGGCCTCGAATTTGGGACAGTCCTACAATGTTGATAGTCATCCAGTCCTTAATCCCATTGAGTTTCCGTTTCAGATATTAGAGCGGTTGTTTCCCGGGAGGTTGACTCAAACCCTGGACAAGCTCGTCGCGACGAGTTTTCCCCCGCCAAGCTATGAACCATGGCAAGAGTTGCGAGGGTTGGGGTTGATAATCTTACTTTTGGGTAGTTGGCGGCAATTCATTGGTCGGAGAAAGCATTTTGAAATCTGGTGGATTTTAGGGCTTTTGGGGATAGGAATCGGTGAATTTATTGCAGAAAAACTTCACATATCGGTTGTGATGAGCATAACCAGCATATTGAAAATCACGCTTTATCAGGAATGTCTTGGTTTTATTTTCTTCGCGACATTGATGGTTGAAGGGCTGATCGGAATGCTTGCTATTTCGCAGGAGCTATCCCAAGGTCGGAGAATCCTTTTTGCAGCCGGCCTCGCCGTGTTGGCTTTGTGGCAGATACGGTTCGGCGTGGCATCTGATGTTTTGAGAATTCCCGCTGCATCTGACGTTATCGCGCTAGCTGGGCATGTCAGTGAGCAGGGGCTTTGGGCTCTCCTTCCTGATAATCGATGGAATCTCATGGTTCAGCATCCATTCTATTCGCTGGCACTGCTTCTTTCGTTCTTTTCAACGGTTCTATTTGGCTGGATCCTCCTTTTTCCTCTGACTTGTGATATTCGGAGATTGGCTGCGATAGGTTGTTTCGTTTTTTCCATGCCATTTACAGCAACGGGGTATACTGGAGGACTTCTCCCTATTCCTGTCAGAAACGAAGTTTATTCTTCCGATTTTTTTCGCGTCCAGGAAAACGAACGAATTGTGCGATCCTTGTTGGAGCAGGAAGGATTTGCCTACCGTGCAATGTATTTCGACTGTGTTGAAACCCTGCGCAAGCGTTTTCCTGATCGTCGCTGGATAGATCCTGCCGAAGCGTTGCCTGGACCCAAGATTTTTCGCTACTGGTATTCTTCTGACAAGGCCTCCTTTCGCTCGATGTTTACGGGGATCTCTGAACCGGATGGGGGATTTTTACTCTTTCCATCACGACGAAAAAAAGATTTTTTTGTCAATAACCCAGATCTTTTCAGACCGGTGGGATTGGCTTCGACCCATTTCGATGCCATAGATCCTTTTGACGAGCGCGTCGCCACAGGCATGAATGTAAAGTACATTCTGAGTCCATACGAATTTCCCGGTTTGCGACTCATCCATCAAAACACGACGGAGTCATGGAAGTATCTGTATGAAATCGCCTCACCAACGCCGATCTATTCGATCCACATGGAAAATAGCCTGTCTGATAAAGGTGTGATTAAACGTTGCAATCTCGGAGAGAAAACCATCGAAATGGACGTTTCAAGCCAAGCGAGTACTACTGTGCATCTCAATATTGCTTTGGATAACTATTGGAAGGCAACTGTAAGTGGTGTTGGCGTTCGGGTTGAACCATGTGGTAGCATTGGTGTCGATATTCACATCCCACCGGGGGAGTCTCGGATTCTGCTCATTCATGACTACTGGCCTCTGTTGTGGTCAGGATTCATTACGCTTGCTACATGGCTCTTATTTGGTTGTATTACAATTTCATCTTCCGGGCATGAAAATGACTTATTGGAACTTCCTGGTCGTGGTTAACAGAAGGCATTTCCCGAAGACGAATCGCCCGGAAATCTGAAGCATCATCGAGGTGAAATCGAATGCCTGACCGATCTGTAGCAACATGTGGGATTTCTGTAATCATACCGGTCTACAATGAACTGGACTCACTCGAATTGCTGACGCGAAGAACAATGACGGCGTTGTCAATTTTCGAGAATCCCGAAATAATCTTCGTGAATGACGGCAGCACCGACGGATCACTGGAAAAAATCAGAGAACTCGTTTCGCAAAATCCCAAGTCCATTAAAATGGTTTCGTTTCGCAGAAATTTCGGCAAGAGTTTGGCATTGAGGGCCGGATTCGATCGGGCTAAAGGCCAATACGTTGCGATGATGGATGCTGATCTGCAGGATCAGCCGGAAGAAATTCCAAGGCTGATCAACCATCTCAATACACAGGGCTTGGATGTCGTGACTGGGTGGAAGAAACAGCGCATGGATCCTTGGTCAAAGACGATTCCATCAAAGTTTTTCAATGGTCTTCTCGGACATTTTACCGGACTGTCTATTCACGATTTCAACTGCGGAATAAAGGTTTTTAAAAAGGAATGTCTCAAGAGTCTTCTCCTCTACGGTCATTTACATAGGTTTATCCTTGTCTTACTTTCGAACAAGGGATTTCGTATCGGCGAAATGGAAGTTGACCACGCTCCACGTCAGTTTGGCCAATCGAAATATGGCGTGGAGCGCATATATTATGGATCGATGGACATTTTGTCAGTTTTCTTCCTCACACGCTATGTTGAATCTCCGCTCTATTTTTTCGGTCTGTATGGGTTGTCTGCAATCATGTTGGGAATCCCAATTGGTATTTTTTTCATTGCGATGCATTTTATTTCATTCTTCACTGGAAACAGAGATATGAGGTTGCATAAGCATCCCCTGTGGTTTACCTCGCCCATACTCTTATTGATCGGTCTCGTTATTATTTTCTTTGGTCTCATCGGCGAACTTATCACCTATTACATGATGGCACAAAACCCTTCCCGAGACCTCATAAGAGAGGAATTGGGATTTGACGGCGAGACTTTGTCGTGAAAGATCTTTTAGAGCAGATAGCATTTGTCGATGGCTCGATAGAAAGGATTCTATGGCAAATCGACAGGGATCCGCTCTCGCCAACCCATGGTTGTGCTCATCTGGCATTTTGGAGAGACAAGACGTCCGACGTTGCCGATGCAAGAAGACAAGAGGCGATGCTCCCGTTGGCCCTGCTCTATATCCGCGATTATCCCGGCTCACGATGGCATGGTGATCCGCGATTGAAGTCAGCGGTTGTTGCTCTGCTGAAATTCTGGGTAAAAAGCCAGTATTGCGATGGTTCCTTTGATGAATGGTATGCGGGAGAGCGGGCATACGCAGCTGCAGCCTTTACGACATTTGCTGTTTCCATGACACTCCTGGAAATGCATGACAACCTTCCACATGATATTTCGGAAGCCGGCAGGAAAGCTATTGGGCGCAGTGCCGATTGGCTGTGTCGCAGAAATGACCTCTTCAAGACCAATCATCAGGCTGTGGGTGCCGCTGCACTCGCGTGGGCGGGAAAACTCCTTGACACCACTCGTTATCGGCAGCAGGCGAAGAAGAAGCTCGACTCGATCGTTGCTGTTCAAACGACGGAGGGCTGGTTTCCCGAAGTGGGAGCCATGGACCCCGGTTATACATTCCTTACGGTCGAGTATGCTACTGCCGCGATGGATGCTCTCGGCGACTGGTCGCAACTCGCGCCCTTCATCAGAGCCTTTGATTTTGCCTGTGAACTTCTCAAGCCGAATTTGTCAGTTTGTTCCGAGGCGGGAATATGCAAAAATCCGTATTTTTCACGAATTGCCGCTATCCGCCTGGCAGAGCACTCCTCCTTTGCATCACGCACGTGGGATCGATTGTCGGAAGAAACTCCCGACTTTTCATCTTATGCAAATGTCCTGGGAGACGATCTTAGGCTGCTGCGGTGGGCATTCCAACCTCTCGTTGCTTATGATACCTGGCAGGCATGCCGCACCAGAAAACGTATCCCTTCCAAGCCATTGCCGCTCGAAGGCATTCAAAAAGAGGTGAAAATTTTTCCAGAAGCTGGTTTCGTTCGTTTCAACAAAGTTTCGGCAAGTGGCATTGTGATTGCCGCCAATGGAGGTCCCGTCTGGTTGTTCGGTGGAAATGCCCACTCCTCGTCTTTCGCGGATATTGGCTATGCATTCCAAAGCGGCGATGGATTTGCGACCAACATGTGTTACGATAAGACTATTGGCTGTCGTTATGACGGTGATATCCTATCTCTGCTTCTTCCCATAGTCAGGGTTAAAAAATTTTTTCCACCCTTCTGGGCGCGAGTTTTATTGCGCTTTGCGTGCAGTACTACCATCGGGTCCAGAGTGGCAAGAGGATTCATAGATTTCATTCGCGGACTGAAGGGAACTCCTGTGAATCAGTCATCGGGAAATATTTCCGGCAGCGAGTGCCTGGGCGAGATCAGGCGTGACGTCCTTCTCGGAGGTGAAACAATTACCTTGCGAGACGATATTTCTCTTCGGCATTCCCTATCTCTTTCGAGTTGCTTGGCGCTATCTTGTACAGATGAAGACGGAATGCAGACCAAACCGCTTCAGGAATCAGCGACAAGTGTTGCGGATGTGGCACGAATATCAGTCGAAAAAATATATGCCCACGATGGAAAAGTGTGGAATCTCTCATCCTCGGCAGTGAAAGTATAGCAAAATGTGCGGAATTGTATCGATCATCAGTCCAAATCCTGACGACCATGCAGCTCTCGACAGGGTGACCGATGCATTGTTTCATCGGGGCCCGGACAGCCGTGGGACCTGGCGTGAGGGAAATGTGAGTTTGGGCCATCGCCGCCTTTCGATAATCGACCTCTCACCAAATGGCGCGCAACCTATGTTCAACGAGGACAAAAGCCTGGCGCTCGTCTGCAATGGAGAAATTTATAATTATCTCGAATTAATGGACGAGCTGCAGAAGAAGGGACATCGCTTCCGTTCAGTGTGCGACTGTGAAACCCTGTTGCATCTTTATGAGGAAAAGGAGCTGAATTTCCTTGACGACGTCAACGGGATGTTCGCTTTGTGCCTCTGGGATGCCCGAAAAAAAAGGCTGATTGCCGCAGTCGATCGCTTTGGCAAGCGCCCCCTTTACTGGGCAAGGAATGGGGAACGTTTCGCGTTCGCGTCCGAATTGAAGGCACTATATGCCTTTCCGTGGTGGGAGCGCACAGTGGAACCTCTTGCCATCGATCGATATCTGGCTTTGCGGTATGTTCCCGCCCCGATGACCATTTTCAAGGGCGTTCGCAAACTTGAGATGGCTACCTTGATGATTGTCGAAAGTGCGAACACTACCTTTAAGACTTACTGGCAGGCCAGGTCAGGTGACGAGTTCACGACGCAGGAGCAGTTCGAGGAGACATTGACCGAGGCTGTGCGCCTCAGGTTGCGCAGTGATGTGCCATTGGGTATTTATCTGAGTGGAGGGGTTGATTCCGCGGCGATAGCTGCATTGATGGCGGAACACACAGCGGGGCCGAAGATCAGTTATTCGGTCGGGTTCGATTACGAGTTCGACGAGCGGCCGCGAGCCAAGCTAATTGCTGATCATCTGGGTTTCGAATACAATGCTTTGACGATCGATGCCGGCCATTTCGATTTGCTGCCCAAAATCACTTATCATCTGGACGAGCCGTTTGGTGATCTGATCTGTCTGCCTGCATTTACTCTTGCCGAGCGCGCCAAGCAAAAGCTCACGGTGGTTCTCACCGGAGACGGGGCCGATGAAATCCTCAGCGGATACTTTCATCAGAAGCTCATGACTATCCGTCAGCGTTACGAATGGCTGTCGAGAAAGAGCAACGTTCGATCCGTCTTTTCCCGGCTTATGGAATCATGCCCATGTAGTATTCTGACGCTCTTGTTTGACTATCCCGACAAAATCGGGCCAAATGAAAAGAGTAAATTTCTCCACGCTATTGCATCCAGCGGGCAATTCGGGACATTCTACGAAGCGGTCACTTCATGTTTCTCCGCATCGGACAAAAATAAGTTGTACCGGCCAGGTTTTTACGAAGCGCTCAACGGTCCATCACTTGGAACAGTGTTTCAACATGATTTTGAGACTCTCGCCAGTTTTCCTTTGCTTGCCCGTCTGTCGTTGCTCGATATCAAGCACTGGATACCATTCAGCGTGCTCTTCCGCCTCGATAAGATGAACATGGCCCATGCAGTCGAGACGCGAAGCCCGTTCCTGGATTATCAGGTAGTCCAGAAGTGCCTGAATCTGTCAGACAACGACAAATTGGCCTCCGGACGCAACAAAATCGCTCTGAGACGTCTCATAGAACGACTATTGCCCTCCAGTCTACGAACACCTGGCAAGCAGGCTTTTTATTTCCCGCAGACGAATGCTTACCGTGAGCGGTATCTCTCATGGGCAAAGGATCTGGTAACTCCGGAAAACATCCGGCGACGCGGTTTGTTTGACCAGAGTGCTGTCGAAGCGATCGTTCGTCAGGCACAAGGCCCGAGTATGCTCGCGACGCGTCAACTGACAGCATTAGCAATGTTGGAATCGTGGTTTCAGGTGCATGTCGATGCGCGGCCGGACGAGTCAAGACTGGCGCGAGCATGATTCCATACTGCTTGGAAACACTCTACAGGATGGTCTAATACAATGATAAAATACAAGAGAATTAATGACGGAGGCGCTCCATGATCGACGTTCTATTGATATATCCGAGTTTGGGCTCAATGGACATGCTTATCTGCGATCTGCCGCTGAGCGTGATTTATGTAGCCACCGACGCCGTAAAACAGGGGCGGAATGTGAAGATCATAGATCTGCGTGTTGTAGAAGGTGACTGGCGCATTCCAATAAGGGCCGCCTTGGCAGAAGGTGTAAGGCTTGCCGGCCTGTCGGTAATGACGGGGTTGCCGTTGAAAAGCGCGCGCGAGGTTGCTCTGTTTATCCGGGAATCGTCCCCATCGACCCGCATCGTCTATGGAGGACCTCATGTCACTGTATTGCCTGAAACGATCGAGGAACCATATATCGACTTTTTGGTTCGTGGAGAGGGCTCCCGAGCATTAGCCCAGCTGCTCGGGCACCTTTGCGGTGATGATATCCCTTTGGAAAATATATCGAGTATCTCTTATAAAAATGCAGCTGGCCCGGTCCATAACCCCAGGACGCCCTCATTCGAGAAACTGGATTGGCAGGATATTCCATATCATCTGGTCGATATGCGGTCGCCAAGATACATGAGGACTTACAACCAGCACCGCATGTTTCCGATATTCAGCAGTCTCGGCTGTCCATACCAATGCACCTATTGCGTCCATCCCGCCATATACCGTGCAATCAACGGAGCAAAATGGGTGCCCTTCACTGAGGAGTCGATCATTGGCCATATTCAGATGGCGATGCAGAAATACGACGCTCGACACATTGTCTTTATGGATGATACTCCGTTTCCGAATCTTGAACGTATGCGCAGATTGCTTAATCTCATTGTCGAAAAATGTCCCGGAGTGACGCTGGAATTTCGTGGCGCCCGAGTTGATGAGGTTGATCGCATGGACGACGCTTTCCTCGAGTTGCTCATAAAGGCTGGTGCTAGATTTATACAGGTCGGGGCCGAATCGGGAAGTAATCGGGTGCTTAAGAACTTCGATAAGAGAATCACCAGGGAGGATATTCTGCGCGTCAGTCGGAAACTTCTCCGCTTTCCCGCTATTACCGTTCACTATAACTTTTTTTACGGAACGCCTGGGGAGACCTACAAAGATCTCCTTGAAACAAAAACGCTGATTCTTCAACTTCTTCGGGAAAATCCAAATTCATACCTGTCATTCGGCGGGGATTGGAAACCGGTTCCCGGCAGCAAGATGCTTGATCAGGCAATAGAATTCTACGGATACAAGATGCCGAAGACTATCGACGACTGGATCGAGATAGACTCCGTGGATGCAAAGGAGAAGATCGTTCATCCGTGGTATACCCGTAAACACAATAATCTGATCAAACTCCTCCAGATGGCCGCTTTCGTGATCGACGACAAGTTGATCAAGGAATCCAAGGGAAACAACAGTCCGTTCTATCTGCTTATTCGTTTTCTTGCACATATCTACAAGCCGATCAATGCGTTTCGCCTGCGATATAATCTGCATCAATGTATGTTCGAGTATGAACTCTGGTGGCAGTTAATGAAATTCCTTGTTTGGATTAAAAAGAAGAACGTGAAGGCATGAAAGTTTTATTCATAAATCCATTTATCCCGCTGGAACGCTCCTATGGCCGTTATGCGCGTTTCGGGGCTATTCTTCCCCCCTACGGGATGGCTTGCATTGCATCCTATGCGAGAGCACGAGGCGTCGAAGCGAGAATTATCGACGCCAATCGTCATGCGATGTCCGTTGCCGAGGTTGTGAAAGCGGCGTGCTCATGGCAGCCTGATCTCATCGGGCTTTATGCGACGACATTGGGATCTCCCGAAGCTTTGTCGCTTGCCCGGGCCTTGCGGCCCGCTGTTCCCCATGCAAAATTGATCCTGGGCGGACCTCATGCCATAGGTAATGCCGAAAAGCTTTTGGATGACGAACCGACTTTCGATTTTGTCTGCGCAGGTGAAGGTGAACTTGCCGTTATCGGCCTTTTGCGTGCTTTGGAAAGCGGCCGGACTGAATTTAACGATATCCCGGGATTATGCTGGCGAAATGGAACTGAAGCGGTTCGCAATGCAATATCGGAGGTGATCAATCTCGATGACGTACCATCACCTGCCCGTGAAATCGGCGATTTGAAAGGATATCATCAGAAGATTTTCTCGTTTTGCCGAACGCCTTTCGCGGTAATGCAGACCAGCCGCGGATGTCCTTACAACTGCATATTTTGCTCTTCACCCATGCATCGAAAAACCGTCCACGGCGGCAAGATCCGGTATCACAGTCTTGCCTGGATTGAAGCTGAGCTCGACTACCTGGTTCGTGAACAAGGAGCGTCGGAGGTCTACTTCCTTGATGATACCTTCAACATCACTGAAAAACGAGTTGTCGAAATATGTGAGTTGATCCTTCGCCGCTTCCCCGGGCTGATGTGGTCGTGTAATTTTGAAGTGAACGTTGCCTCCCGGGAGATGCTTAGTCTTATGCAACGAGCCGGCTGCTGGTCTATCATGATCGGGGTTGAATCAGGCAGTCAGAAGATACTCGATGCAATTCAAAAGGGGATCACGATTGAACAGGTACTCAAGGTTTCTGACTGGTGTTACGAACTGGGACTCATGGGACGGGCGAGTTTTATCCTTGGACATCCCGGAGAGACGAGGGAAACGATGCGTCAGACGATCGCACTTGCAAGGCGTGTTCGTCTGCCATTCGTAACCTTTTCGCTGATGACCCCTCTTCCGGGTTCGCGACTGCAAACCATCGCGGACCGCTTCGGAGAAGTTCGTCAGACAGATGATGGAGCGGCTTTTTCGCGAGCAAGTTTCATCCCCTTCGGATTAACGGCTGCGGAGCTTGAGGCGGCACAGATACAGGCACATCGTTCAGTGTTTCTGTCGCCGCGCCGCAACTTCCGGTTGATGCGTTATCTCTTCCGGCGCGAGAATCGCGAGGTCGCTTTGAGTACAGTGCAGCGGGTGGCGGCAAGTTTTTTCGAAGGAGATGGGCACTGACATGTTTTCTCTTCGATGGCTGACATCACAGTATAAAATTGGGGAACTCGTTCGGATGGAACTGGAGGAGGACGTAGGTTTCCTGGTCCGGAATCTTCCGGGAATCCTCGGTTACTCAGCCCGTTATCTTGCATACCGGATGTTTTTCGGCAGAATCTCTTCAATGCCAGTCATTGCTACGAATGTTCGTTTTTTTTGCATGAAAGGGATTTTTCTCGGCCGCAAGGTCCTTATCAACAGTGGTTCATTTCTCAGTGGCAAAGGGCGTCTTGAGATCGGAGACTATACGATGATCTCGCCTAATTGTGTAATCGTGGCCGGAACCCACGATATCAACGGAGACAAGCCGGCCTTAGAGATGCCACCGATAGAACAAACCATTATCATCGGAAATGACTGTTGGATCGGTGCAAATGCCTCCATTCTGGGGGGAGTGCATATCGGCGATGGAAGCATTATTGGCGCAGGTGCAGTCGTCACCAAAGATACAGAGCCATATTCGATTAATCTGGGAGTCCCAGCTAAAAAGACAGGCATGCGCAAGATGCCGGGGCATGCCCGGGAAACGGAGAAGATTGTGGAATGAAGACGATTCCAGAGTGGTTGTGGTCCATTCTCCTTTGTCCCGACTGTCGCGGAGAGTTTGATCGTCATACTGATGGAAATATTATATGCCGGTCCTGCGGCCGTGAATATAAAGAGCATTCTGCCGGGTTTCCGGATCTGCGTCCCACCCGCAAAATCCCAATGCCCAAGATTTTCGATGACGTAAACTTCCAGCGTTGGCAGGAATATCAGGCCCGATCGAAAAAGTGGTTCTATGAACAAAATCGCATAGCAATATGGGTTCACAATGCAGGCCATCGTGCGGTGCGCAGCTTGTCGCGCGGAAATTATCGTCGGGTACTGGATCTCGGCTGCGGAGATGGAGCCCATTATCCATATCATGAACATCCGGAAAGCTCCGTTGGGATCGACATTGACGATCTGTCACTTGCCAGCCTGCGTGTTAAATATCCGACATATCCGGCCATACGAGCTGACGCGACGGCACTTCCGTTCTGCAGCTCCAGTTTCGATTGTGTGCTAAGTGTTTACAACATGGAACATATCCTGCTGCTTGAGCACGCGCTCGACGAAATTGAGCGTGTACTGGTGCCTGATGGCGATTTTATTGTCAGCGTTCCAGCGGAAGGCGGTTGGTTGTGGGATATGGGGCGACGTTCCCTTTCGGAACCCGCACACAGTCATCTCGGGTTTGATTATCAGCGGGCAATACTGATCGACCATGTGAATTGCATCTGGCAGATTGACCGGGCACTTCGCCGACGTTTCAGGATTGTGAGAAGATTACGCTTTCCTCTGCCAATCCCCTGGTTCCATTTAAATGCTATCGTGACTTACCGTTGCCGAAAATCATAGACTTTAAGCTGTCTCATATGGTTATTCAAAATTTACCTTACTGTCATTCGTTTCCATATTCTTTTTAGTGCCTTCCTGTATTTTTCAGGTATGGCATTGATAATGTCACGAATGGTTATCGGCGGCTCGCTAATATATGGTTGTCTCGTTTTCCATGCATCACAGTTCAGGCATGGGTTTTTGTCTATACGTCCTTCAACATGTTTTTTTCTTTCTATCAATACATCTTCTTCCCAGATGCGTTTCAGCGATTTATTGTGAATGCTGGGAAGATTCGATCCTAACTTATAATCATGACAACAATACATTACTTTTCCCTCTGCAGATACAGCAAGTGTTGTCCAAAGAAGATCACACGGATATCTTATATTATCTGATGTTCTTGATATCCAGTTTCGTATACCAAACTTGCCTGGCAGTGGATGTTTTCCTGCCCAGTCATCCAGGGGAATTGGGACTACCCAGTCAACCTTGCCTTTCCAGTATTCCTGCATTAAGGAGATTTCATTTTTGGTTAATTCAGAAATAATGCAATCAATTTGTGCAATCGTCGGCTTGTTGAGACTCTTTTTCAGACGACAGAATTCTTCAATGTTTGAACGCACTTCTTCATACTTCGCTCCTATTCGAATGCTCTCGTAAGTCTTCGCCTCAAATCCATCTATTGAAAATGTGACTTGATCGATGCCGGCGATAAGGAGTTCCTTGGCAATATCTGGCTTCATAAGAGTACCATTTGTCGTAAAAGAGACTCTGTGATTTTTTTTCTTTGCCAGAGCAACAAACTCACAAATGTTATTATTGAGAAGCGGTTCCCCCATTTGGTTTAAATGAAGTTTTCGCGGTCTATCAGATACCTCATCCAATACTTTTTTGAATGTATCCATAGACATCACGGAAACATTTCTTCCACTCATCTCCATTTTAGAGTTCGGCACGGGACACATCTCGCAACGAAGATTGCAACCCATAACGGCCTCAATATATATACAGTCGGGCAAATCATTGAAGGCGTATTTTCTTTGATTAAAATATTTTTGTGTCAATTCCATGGGAATCTTTCACCTCCTGGAACATAATCAATGCATAATTTTATTATTCTTATTTATTCTTTCAAACATTTTTGCATCAACGAGAAAACGGAACCAGAAATCTTTCAGTATAAAGAATATAAAACCTTCGACTCCGTCAAGAAAGCCAAGCCGAAGGAAGTATCGGTAAAAGAACAGAAGAAATGGACGCACAAACAATGGAAGTCCATTATATATCTTGCGCCAAAAACGTTTTTGTTCGACTGGGTTCCCCTGTAGATTTGGGGCGATGCGTCCCGAAGTGTTTGTGGAAAGAAGCTCATCCACCTCGGACTCTGCCCAACGATTATGCTTTATCACCCATTCGGAAAGATTGTCACAGACGTGGTCCAGCATTACTCCCCGAAGCTGCGAAGTTTTGCCGTTAACGAAAAAATGCTGATCATATTTTCGGTCTTCGCAACGTCCCTTTCCATGTCTGAAAAGGCGCATGTGCCAGATGGGAAACATCGCTCCATGGAATATCTTACGGCCGAGGAAACTCGGCTGTCTCGGAATAAAATAGCCGTCTATGTCTGTCGGAAGGGATTGCTTCAGATGGTTCAGCTCGCAGATGAGATTCTCGGTCAGGACTTCGTCGGCATCAAGGTGGAGTTCCCATGTGTATTTCAGGGGAAGGTTCTCTATGGCCCAATTGCGTTGTGCCCCGTAATGTTCGAAGGGATGCTTCGTGACTTTTACACCGTTTTCCAGAAGAATATCGATAGTTTTGTCCGTGCTGCCCGAGTCGACAGCGTGTATATCGTCTGAAACCCTTAAGGCGGCCTCGATAGATGGCCGAATATTCTTTTCCGAGTTGAATGTCAGAAAAACGACGGAAAAACTCATGAAATGGATTTGCCTTTCACATGAGACATATTTTATTCACGCTTCGTACGTTTTCACCAGACCATTGTATAATAAAAGCCGGCGGGAGCAAAGAAGCGAATCATTTGTCCGGGGAGTAGTGTTTGAATGCCATGGTAAAATACGAATTGGCATGCTATATTTCGATCCATGTTTACTGTTGATTTTATTTTCACGGAACAGAGGTTCCGCATTGTCTTTCTGTAAGCTCTTCTGAGCGGCTTTTGAAAGCTATGGAAACACATGCGACATTGGGAAAAAGGCCAGCTTTTCTGTTGCTGCTGGCTAGTTTTTCTTTCTTTGTTTTTCTTTCTTGTTGCGAAGTATTGCTCCGAGTGCAACAAGTGTTTGGACCCGTCATCGATCTGGCTCCCAACGTTGACGGATATCAGCTTGGCTTGGACCACTATCTGAATCATGGCCCGGCCACTGGTTCCTCTATCTATCGCTTGCCGAAGAGCATGCTTCCCGCCAGTTACGCAACGGAAGTCGTTTACAGCCAGGTATTCGATGAAGATGGATTAAGAGTGATCGCGGGGATTCCAAGCCTGGCCACGGGAGCTCCCAGATTACTATTTCTCGGAGACTCTTTCATGCAAGGTTTCGACGACGATCACACAATCTCAGAAATCGTGAGGAGGAAACTCCTTCAGCAGGGACTCACATTTTCCGCCTTGAATGGTGGCTTTTCCTCATATTCACCGATCATTTTCATTGCCCAGGCCCGTAAACTCCTACCCAAAATTCGACCCAAATGCATCCTTGTCGATATCGATCCCAC
The DNA here is from genome assembly GCA_015233155.1 of Candidatus Rifleibacteriota bacterium. GTDB lineage: Bacteria > Muiribacteriota > Ozemobacteria > Ozemobacterales > Ozemobacteraceae > JADFYG01. The sequence goes on along the minus strand of JADFYG010000052.1, from coordinate 10,369 downwards.
GGATTTATATGACGATAACATTCGGTATAGAAATCTCGCCAATCGGGACATGAACGGCCATATTTACTCGGTAACCCCCTCCGGCCCGGCGCGAAAATCCTATTTAACATATCTGAGTCTTAATGAAAACATACTGTATATAACTCGACTGGTCCGGAAAGCGATCTTTCTCAAAGCCGTGTATCACCAATACAATGAAGGATACACAGATGGAGCAAGCGGGAATATCATTGATTACACTAGCTTTCTGAGCGCCACGGCACCTGTCGTCGTGTTCCCCGATCACATTGCCTTTTTCGAGAAAAACCTGCATGAGCTTGCAGGCCTTTGCAAAGAGTTCGTCGGTGAGCAGAATATCCTTTTTGTCACCCATCCGCACTTACGCCATTTTCCGAAATACAAACAGAATGCAAAAATTTTTAACACGATCATCGCTGACATAGTTGGGAAAGTGGCTCGCGAAGAAAAGATATGTTTTTTCGACGCATCCATGGATCTTTTCACTGCTTTTGGAGAAAATCCGGAGCAGTATTTTTTCAGGTATGACATCCATTATAACCTGGAAGGTATCCAGATCTATTCAAACATCATCGCCAGCGCTGTTTATACCGCCTTTGCGCCAGTTCTCCGAACCGCAGACCCTGGGCATCAATAAAGAGGATTAAATACATGAATATTCTTGGCTTTTCTGCTTATTATCATGATTCAGCAGCATGTATCCTTTCCGACGGAGAGATTATCGCAGCGGCTCAGGAAGAACGTTTTACTCGCAAAAAACAGGATTCATGCTTTCCCGAACATTCCATTCGTTATTGTCTTCATGAAGCTGGAAAACGCATGGACCAGATAGATGAAATAGTTTTTTATGAAAAGCCTCTATTGAAATTTGAACGATTGCTAGAAACCTATCTCGCCTTTGCTCCAGGAGGATTCGCATCCTTTGCGACTGCCATGCCCAGCTGGCTGAAGGAAAAACTTTTCCTGAAGAAGACTATCGAAGATGAGGTGGCCGCACATTTCGGACAATTCTCCGCACCGATCCGCTTTACTGAGCACCATCAGTCTCATGCAGGATCTGCTTTCTTTCCATCTCCTTTTGAAGAAGCCGCCATTCTTTGTCTTGACGGAGTTGGCGAGTGGGCGACTACCTCTGCCTGGTCAGGTCGCGGTTCCACCATTACTCCGCTTTGGGAGATACGATTTCCGCATTCCCTGGGGTTGCTCTATTCGGCTATCACATATTATGCCGGATTCAAGGTCAATTCGGGAGAATACAAAGTAATGGGTCTGGCCCCTTATGGTCGACCTACATATATGAAGACGATCTACGATAATCTGGTCGATCTCAAACCGGACGGAACATTTCGCCTGAACATGGATTACTTCGACTATTGTACCGGCCTTACGATGACCAATGAGCGCTTCCACACTCTTTTTGGAGGTCCTCCTCGCCAACCCGAGACTCATCTCACGCAGAAAGACATGGATCTCGCACGCTCCATCCAGGAAGTCACGGAAGAAATAATTCTACGGCTGTGCAAGGCATTGCACAAGGACACCGGAGCGTCCGATCTGTGTCTTGCTGGCGGAGTAGCGCTCAATTGCGTTGTTAATGGAAAAATTCTTCGTGAATCCCCTTTCCGTCGTCTATGGATCCAACCAGCTGCAGGAGATGCCGGAGGCGCGGTTGGTGCGGCGCTTTGCTCCTGGCACGAATTTCATAAGCAGCCTCGAAAACCCAAAGGTGGCGATTCCATGAAAGGTTGTTATCTCGGTCCCGAGTTTTCGAATGAGGAAATCGCCTTGTTTTTGAAGAAGAGGGGTATTCCTGCTGAGTTCATGCAGAACGATACTTTGTTTCCAACTATTGCCCGCTGTATCGCCGACGAAAAGGTCATAGGATGGTTTCAGGGACGTATGGAATACGGCCCACGGGCGCTTGGTGCGAGAAGTATTATCGGAGATGCCCGTTCCCCCAAAATGCAGTCCGTCATGAATCTGAAGATAAAATTTCGCGAGTCGTTTCGCCCATTCGCGCCATCGGTTCTTCGAGAACGCGTAAATGAATATTTCGAACTCGACGTCGATAGTCCCTACATGCTTTTAGTGGCTGATGTTCAGCCAAAGCGGCGAATTCCGGTCAGGGAGGATCAACAAAAATTATGGGGGATTGACCTTCTGAATGTTCCAAAATCCGACGTTCCGGCGATCACTCACGTCGATTATTCCGCTCGTATACAAACAGTGCATCGTGAAACAAATCCTCGCTATCATAGGTTGATTAAAGAATTTGAACAGATCTCAGGATATGGGCTAATAGTAAATACGTCCTTCAATGTTCGTGGTGAGCCGATCGTATGTACACCTGAAGATGCTTATCGCTGTTTCATGCGCACTGAAATCGACACGCTGGTTCTCGGCAATTATGTATTACAAAAAAATGCCCAACCCCAAACATCCCGGGACGATTCCTGGAAAAAGGAGTTTGAGCTGGACTGATGGTTACGCAAATGCCTCATACTGATTCGACGTCCACATCATTACGCGATTTCGGTTTTCTTTTTTGCGGTTTTTTTGCGTTGATTGCTTTCTGGCCATGGATTGGCCAGGCATTTCACGAACGCTGGTGGGCTATAATCCTCTCGATTGTTTTCTTCTGTGCAGCGCTTTTCATGCCGGGTTTGCTTAGAGGGCCTTATTATTTGTGGATGAAACTTGCCGCTTTTCTGGGTCGAATTAACAATAAGATTATTCTCGGACTTCTCTTCTTCCTGATTCTTACCCCACTGGCACTGATCAGGCGGTATTTTTCAGGCGACTCTTTGGGGCTTCAATTTGATCCATCTTCCACTTCCTACCGTTCGCCTGTCAAACCTCGTCCGGGCGAACATATTGACCATCAATTTTGAGGTGAATTGGATGCTTTCTCTTTTGCATGAACTATGGTGTTTTGTCAGAGAAAATAAGAAATATTGGCTGATTCCTCTCATACTCGCGCTTCTGCTGTTCGGTGCGCTGATTCTATTTTCGTCAGGCAGCATTGCGGCTCCGTTTATTTATACGCTGTTTTGAACATTAGGAGGTTGACTCCGAGTTTATGATTACAAAAAGCCTTGAAGATGTCCGACTTTTCTGGGATTCAAATCCACTTTTTACCGGTGAGGTGAAAGAAGAGGTTGGTTCTGAAGAATGGTTTCGGAAACTTGACGAGATCAAGACCCGCGATGTTTTCCTTGGAAACCTTGAACGTTGGATTCCGGGTGACATTCGGGGGAAAAAAATGCTTGATATCGGTTGTGGGCCTGGCTATTGGCAGCGCCGATTCGCCCAAACCGGAGTCTTGTACCAGGGCGTGGATATTTCTCCGGTTTCAGTAGCATTGGCCCGAAAATCTCAGGAAATGTTTAATCTCCCTGGATCCACATGTGTTGGAAATGCGGAGAAGTTGGAATTTGCTGACGCCTCGTTCGATTACTGCCTGAGCGAGGGTGTAATCCATCACACCCCGGATACAAACGCATGCATCCAGGAGATATACAGAGTGCTGAAACCTTCCGGAAGAGCGACATTCAGTGTCTATTACAAAAGCATTCTTATTCGTTTTCCGATGATTTTTAGGATTTCTCAATTTCTGATGAGAATTCTAAGCGTTGGATTATCCGGACGCGCAAGAGAAAATCACTCCAGAGCAAGGAGCGTCAGTGAATTCGTCCGGATGTATGATGGAGGAGAGAACCCTATTGGAAAAGCATATTCTATCCAGGAATTGAATACATATCTCAAACCATTCAGGAAAATAAAATATAGTCTGTATTATTTTCCATCCCGAGCGTTCAACAAGATTCCAATTCCATATTTTGTTCAACGAATCATATCGCAAATGATGGGTTTGCTCGTCTGCATCGAAGTTCAGAAGTAAAAAGTGTTTCGATCGAATGGGTTCTACCAGATCTCGGCATTTTTTCTCCGGAATAATAAGGAAGAACTGTTGATACGATATAACCGCTTTTCAGTCGCGTTGGTTGTACAACTGCTCCCAGAAGCATGAGACTTTCTTTTCTTATAGCGGCCCATGCCTACCCGGAACTCCTGGCCAGACTCGTCGAGCGAATCCAGCGGCCGTTTACATCGATATTCATTCATATCGACAAAGGGGCGGACATTCGCCTCTTTCAGACGGTTTTCGAAAAACGGAATATTCGCGATATTCACTGGGTTCCGCGTGTCCATTCCGGGTGGGCAACCTTCGGGCAGGTAAAAGCCAGTCTTTCATTGCTCAGGCAAGCGCTTTATCACGACAAGGAATCAGAAAGATTCATCCTGATCAGCGGCCAGGACTACCCGTTGAGTTCACCTGAAGTAATGCTAGAGTTTTTCAGGCATAGAAAGCATGTCAATTTTATTTCATGCTTTCCGTTACCATTTAACGGCTGGAGCGGGAATGGTGGTTTCGATCGGATTCGACACCATCATTTTACTTTCAGCGGCTTCAGATTTGAATTTCCATGCGTGCAAGTGCCGTCTTCCCGTCGGATTTATCTGGCATACCAGCTTTGCAGATTACTGCTTCCCAGGACACGTTCTTTGCCCGAAAATATTCGTTTTTTTGGTGGCGGCAACTGGTGGGATCTAACGAGAGAGGCGGCGGAAGCAATTATAGAGTACACAAAGCAGAATCCGGGTTTTTCCAGAATATTCCGTTTCTCGAAGTCCAGCGACGAGATTTTCTTTCAGACAATTCTGATGAACTCTGGCCGACAATGGATTTTGGACAACAATATTCTCCGTAGTGTTTTTTGGGATGGCCGGCACAACGAATATCCTTCGATCGTGAGACTGAGTGATTTCGATGAACTGGTACAATCCGGTAAGTTTTTTGCCCGAAAGATCCATCCGGAACACTCGCTTTCATTAATCAATCGGATCGACCGCGAGCTTCTCGCGTGCAAAAATTAAGTATTTACTTATTAAAGAGCATCATCGATGCTGCCATCATATTATGATAGATTCGCCGTATTATCCGGGCGATTGTAATTTTTTTCGGAAGTAATTTGCTGTTATAATTAAGGGAGAGATCAGGTGAAACTAAGACCAGTTCGTAATTTATGGAAGAATTACTGGCGGGGCAATCCTCGTCTGGCGTTTTATTGCATGATTTGTGTGGCTTTATTCATTACTTTTCTTCGAGTTATCAATCCTCTCGGTGTGAATTACGACATGGGACTGCAACTGCATGCAGCTCACCGTTTGGTTGCCGGTCAGGGGCTGACAATCAGTGCCGCAATTGCTTCATATGATATAAGTTTGTCGGCGACGGACGAACAATTCGTGATACAAGCCCCTCTTTTTCCCTTGATCATGAGTTTGATTCTCAAGACCGGGATTCCACTCTCATTTCCCATAAAAGGCATCTATTGCTTCGCTTTTCTTGCTGGTTGGCTTGGGTGGGGAATGGTTGCTCTTCCGATTTTCCGCCATTCGGTTCGTTGGGGAGAGCGCAGACTTCCGTTTAATACGCTCCTTGCCACGCTGGCGCCGATTTATTTCTCTCCGATGTGGATTTATACCGATATCTTTCTCTGGTCTTTCATGCCTTATTTAATAATTGTTCTAGCCTTTCCATGGAGTGGGTTATTGCCAATAATCCTCGCAGGAGCAGGTGTCGCCGTTCTTTATCTTCTACGCCTAGCTTCGTTTTTTCTTTTGCCGGTCGGATGTATTTTCATCCTATTTCGACGACCTTTAGGAAAGCGGACTGTTACGGATTTGTTGGTTTTCTTTGGAACCTTTGCGTTGATCGCTTTTCCTGAGTTTATATATGTCAGAGCTTATGGAAGTCATTCCGGTTTCCCTCCACTATTCGGTGTATTGGCGAGCCCCGGGCTTTTGAATGAGATTCTTGCAATTCTCGAAAAATGCGCTTTTTCTTTAGCTGGAATTACAAGCATTAGCAATATTGATTCAGCGATACAATCAATGTCTAAGTCGCATAGTGTTATGCTCTTGCCAATCGGAATCATGACTCTTCTTTTCTGGGTAGCTCATGTCGTGTTTTCCCGAGTGATATCGGCACGTTGGAGTTCCACTGACAGGTTGGTTCTTTTTTGTATATCTATATTGCCACTTGCTCAGACTCTTTTTTTGGCTTCATTCGCATTTCTCTCGAAAAATCCATATTGGGGAATGTTGGAAATGTTCAGATACTACATTGCGGTGGGAATCTCCGCCCCCATCGTTTGGTATGCTGTTTGTTCAGACACGCGACGGAAATTTATGCAAAAGATTGCGTGTGTTTTCTTTGCCACATTTCTCGTATATCAACTGGTCATTCGAATGAGCAATCGCTTCGATCCCATTATTCGACAAAGCATCGTTGGATCACTGAAATGTGCCGTTGGTGCACAAAGTTACCATCCAGGATTTCCTTTACATAATTTCGTAAGCGGAGTGGATCATACGGCGGAGCAGGTTCGGGGGCTTCTTGCAAGTTATCCGGAAGCGATTTGTTTTGCTTTTCCTAAACCTCTTTTTGATTGTGACGGTTTTGCGGGGATCCGGTCCTATGGAAGTGCAGAGTTTTGGGATGCGGCTTATTCAAGCAATTCTAAACAAGTATTTTTCGCGATTCCGGATTCTGAGTTCAGTGACGATTCTCGCTTCAGCGATGTCTGGAAGGGAGGCGTCATAAAGTCTTTGGACAATCTTCCGGGATTGCGAACGATTTCCCGCGACCAGGTGGAGAACATGATTATCCTCAGTGCGGATATCCCGGCGGGATTTCGATTTTGTCGTGGAAAATAGCTGCCATTGATAATTCCGGATTGCTGCGAAAAAGCTGTGTAAATGTTATGGTAAATATCTCCTATTATTAATACCCAGGAGAGAAAAATACTGTGTTGAAAACAAGTCAAAAGATGCGGCTGGCGCGTTTTGCCTGTCGTGCGGTATTGTTTGCCCGGTCCCGTCTGGGACTCGGGCCCGAGGTCGTAGTCAGGCGCCATGGAATACGCTGGCATCTGGATCTGACCGAAGGTATCGATTTGTCTATATACCTTTTGGGCGCCTTCGAACCCTTGACCAGAATGGCTTATACCAGGCTTATCAGTCCTGGAGCATATGTGATCGATATCGGGGCGAACATTGGAGCACATACTTTGCCTCTTGCGCATTTGGTAGGCAACTCTGGACGGGTTCTGGCCATTGAGCCGACGGCTTTTGCCTACGAGAAATTATGTGCAAATGCAGCTCTGAATCCGGAATTACAACCCCAGATCATGGCCGAGCAGGTTTATCTCGTTGGTACAGCAAGCGATACAATGCTGCTCGAGGCAAACGCGAGCTGGCCGATGTTTGCCCTGGGATCTCGCGATGTTCTGAACCAGGGGCTTTCCAAGAGCACGACAGGTGGGCACGCCTCCACACTCGATGATCTGGTTAAGCAGGCAAAATTTCCACGTGTGGACTTTATCAAAATAGATGTTGATGGCCATGAGCGTGGTGTACTAACCGGAGGGCAAAAAACCCTCGAAAAATATAGGCCGCGGATGATTGCTGAGTTGGCCCCCCATGAATTTTCCCGGGAATCGGGAGATCTTGAAGAAATTATTTCGTTGTTACGTCGTCTTGATTACAAATTATGGGATTTCTCAGAACGACATCAGTGGCCGCTGGATGCCGAAAAATTGCGAAGCGTAATTCCGCCGGGAGTTTCCCGCAATGCTATTGTGATTCCGCAAGCCTGAATTCGTCCAACCAGTAGCCATAACAACGCTATTCATTTGACGTGAAAACATGAATCAGATCAGATTGGGACGATTGAAAGCAAGGCTGAGTTTTTTGCGTCCACCTGCAATTTTTTTGACTAAGCGATGGATTGCATTCAAATACTTGCTTGCCAGCTGCCTGAGATCGATTGAACTCATTCGGAATTTTCTCAACCTGCCTTCCTCCAGAATGTACACATGGGAAGAATGGCGAAAAGTAGCAGGAAACCGTGCAAAAGAAACTCCCATAGATCCGGAAATTCATTTTGAAATGAGTCTCCCAAAATGCAATCAGGATCAGGTTCATTGGTTTTATCACAGAAATCGTTCTGTAACCATTCAACGGAGATTTGTAGCGGAACTGGTAAATGGTCTTGTCTGGGGGCACCAGGGGGGGGCGTATTTCACTGAAAATCGCGATCTTCTCTGGGATTTCGGACGTGAGCACTGGATGTACTTCAGCCACTGGGCTCCACTAACGAAACTTTCTTTTCCTAAACCCGAGAGAATTCCCGGGACAGTCGCCATTATTGCAAATCGCGATGCATACCGTAATTTTTCTCATTGGATAATCGATGTTATTCCTAAATTCAGTCTTCTAGAACGAGCAGGATTTTCTCCGGAAAAAATAGATACGTACTTTATCGGACACGCTGATCTTCCTTTTCAACGCGAGACATTTGAACGGGCGGGAATTCCTTTAGAAAAAATTCGTATGTTTGAAGAAACGAGTTTCCTGCAGGCCGATCGATTGATTGTTCCATTTCATTCCACGTATTGGAACATGGCGCTTCATACAAGCGCCTTGAGTGATCTTCGCAAATTGTTCGAGGTAGAAATTCCAAGGCAGTCTCCCACGAGACGTCTTTTCATTTCCCGTGAAGATGCAAAGTTTCGGCGACTTGTGCAGGAATCCAGACTCCGGGAGCCGCTGCAAAAAATGGGATTCGAATTCGTCGTATTATCCGGAGTAGGACTTGCAGACACTGCCAGGCTGTTTTCTGAGGCAAAGATCGTTGTGGGCCCCATTGGTTCCGGGCTTATGAATATTGCTTTTTCGCATCCAGGCGGGAAACTGATTGAGATCATTGGGCCGGGTTTTTTCAATTGCCATCATTGGTATCTGAGCAAGGTCGTCGGATTCGAGCATTACTATTACATGGGCAAGGGAAACCCTGTAGCTGAGAATGTCTGGTTAACCGATTCCATGGCGAATATAAACATAGATCCGGATGATTTCGTCGCTTTTTTGAAGAGAGCCCTGGAAGAGTGACATGACATATGTAAGCGCCTATATTCCATGTTTCAACAACCGGAAAACCATTGCCTCCGTGATCACTTCTGTTCAAAAGCAGTCCTTCGGAATCGAAGAGATTCTCGTAATTGACGATGGTTCAACAGACGACTCAGCTGAAATTGCCGCCAAACATGGTGTGAAGGTCGTGAGACAGGCTTTCAATCTGGGGCGGGGAGCGACACGTCTTCGCGGTATGACTGAAACGCGACATCAATTAGTTCTTTGCTGCGATGCCACAAATGTGCTCCCGGCGGATTTTGTTGCTACAGCAGTTCCATGGTTTGAGCGATCTGATGTGGCCGCTGTGTGTGGACAGTGCCGTCAGCGACCGGGGGGAAATGCAGTCACCAGATGGCAGGGGCGGCACCTTTTTAAAGTCGATTTCCAGAGGATGGGTCCTGATGAACGCACGAAATTGGCAACCGGGTGCGCCGTGGTTAGGCGCTCTGCCGTGGAAGAGGTTGGGAACTTCAACCCGCTGTTGCGCCATTCTGAAGATGCCGAATTGGGCAAACGCCTTTTGGCTGGAGGCTGGAAAGTGGTCGTAGATCCTCGTTTGATAGCATTCTCGATTGCCTGCAATTCTCTCGCGCAGGTAATGGAGCGCTACTGGCGCTGGTATGCCGGTGCTGACGAACCGATTTCAGTCAATGGTTACGTTAGAAACATCTGGTATTCCATGCGCACCATGGTCATGGAGGATTTGGCTGCAAGAGATTTTCCGACCGCTTTTATAAGTCTTTTGGTCCCTCACTACCAGTTCTGGAGATCCGTATTGCGTAAGATCTTGAAGCGCACACAGTGGTGATCGAAAAGAGTGAGTGGGACTTGTCCGACAATCGTGGTTCGTGTAACATTTGTCTGTAATGAAAAACGTTGCCGCAAAAAGTATCCTCTCCGCTTTTGCTTCATTATTTCGCAGGATTGTACCAGTATATCGGGCCTCGCGGTTTCTTCACGCGCTCAGTTTGAGAGTCTACGGACTTCCCCTGCATGTGTTGGGGCATTTTGCTCAGGGAATCCATGATTTTGACGACAGTAAGAGCGAGGAAGCCCATTTCGTGCGACGAATGCTTCCGCGTCTGGTTTCTCCGACCGGAGTATTTTTTGATGTCGGTGCGAATGTTGGTGATTACACAGCCTTCCTCATCGAGACGTTCCCCCATGGCACTATTCACGCGTTCGAACCACAGAGTCATCTTTGCGGCAACATCCGAAAAAAATCGACCGAGCATGTAATGGTGCATCAGTTTGGCTTTGGTCGGATACCCGGAGAGTGCGAACTGTTTTCGCGCGACGATATCACTGA
>JADFYG010000051.1 GCA_015233155.1 Candidatus Rifleibacteriota bacterium | reverse complement strand
TGCAGATGAGACATAATCTCGGCGAATACATCCAGACATGCCACTCGATCTAGTTGGCATTTTTCACCCCAACCACCGCCGATAGCACATTTCATTTTCACAAACATGTCGATTATTTTTTGAAGCGGTTCACCGGGATCAGATATCGCTTCTTGTATTTGCGGCCTTGGGTTCGATCCCGCCTGTGGGGATTTAACTTGTTGTTGTATCCCTTGTTGCAAAGTCGATTGTTGTTCCTGCTCAGCGACATCGGCTTTTGCTATCCGCCGCACGCCCATCTGTAACATTCGCACCAAAAAAGGATTGCGCGTTGCCTCAATATATTGCCGTGTTTGCTCGGGCTTGCAGAGGCGTAGTGCCTCGAATAATCTGTCAACGACATATGCGAGTTGGATTGCTACTGATATTGCGGCGTCTTTCGAGTCCGTCTTTAGGCTAACCCGTAAAAAAGAACCGATACCAACCATTGCAAAATATTCCGCTAAATCCAGAGGAACACGCTGCTGATAGTGATAAGTCCTGCCTATAAGATGCACGTATTTATGATTGATTTGAGCCATTTTGCGTCGATTCGCTTCCGATTTGTATCAAAAATGTATCAAAATATGTATCTATATTTGTATCTAATTCTGTATCTAATGTCAATATAATTCACGACAATTGTGTTTTCATGCCGACTTTAGGCATGTATGGTTCTCCCCCGATCAGCTCCACCGAAGACAGATTCGCAGAAGTCCAGGAAAGTCCAGAAAACCCGCCAAATAGGCGGGTTTTCTGGCTTATATCCGTCCTACACGAACCAGGGTAGTCTACCGAAATCCAGGATTTTTGGGTATACTTTTAGGTATCATGGGTAATCACTCAAAAAGAAAAACGATCTTGTCCAATTTCTGTGGTGGCTCACTCTTAAGGCATTTTAGAGAGGAAGAATTCGCCGAGCTTCTCATCAGAAAGGAACGATCCGTTCTTTGTTGAGATTTCTACATTCCCCTCCCATGCGATGCCCGTCCTCTTATCGGCCAGGAAAAAATAGAGTTGAAAAATAATAATGGATAGTATTACCATTATTTATAAATAATTATATGGAAATCTATCCATGACTCGTTTGCCACCCCATGAAAATTGCCTGGATAAAGCTCAACGCCTGATCAAAAAGCAGGGTGGTATCATCCGCACTGCTGATGCCATTCGAGCTGGAATTCATCCTCGAACTCTGTATAACCTTAGGAATAATGGCACTATTGAGCAACTTTCCAGAGGAGTCTTCCGCCTCGCTGATCACACGCCAGTATCCAACCCGGATCTCGTTGTCGTTGCTTTGAGAATTCCAAACGGAATCATCTGCCTTGTCTCAGCACTTGCATTTCACGGAATCACGACGCAGATTCCACATGCAGTTTCCATTGCCCAAGCCAAGGGCAGTGAGCTGCCGAGACTCGCCTTTCCGCCGCTCATCGTCCACCGGTTTTCCGGCCCTTCCCTTAATTCGGGTATAGAGATTCACTTCATAGATGGGGTGCCTGTCAAAATCTTCAGTCCGGAAAAAACTTTGGCGGATTGTTTCAAATTCCGGAACAAGATCGGCCTGGATATCTTTTTAGAAGCCCTGAGGTTCTTGAAGAATCGTAACAAACTTAACATCTCTCAATTATTGAAATTTGCCGCAATTTGTCGTGTCGAACGTGCCATGCGGCCTTATCTTGAGGCAACGGTTTGACTATTCCGATTAATCTTCCCGCCTCGGTTCATCAAAGGCTTATCAACAAAGCCAAGAAAGACGGAAGACCGTTCAACGAACTGCTGCAGTATTATGTCATGGAACGATTCCTATATCGTTTGGCCAAGTCTCCTCTGGCTGACCGATTCATCCTAAAAGGTGCTTTGTTGATGCAGGTATGGCGCTTGCCAGAGCTTCGCCCGACGATGGATATTGACCTTCTGGGTAAGACCCGAAATGATGAAGACTATGTCGCTGAGCAGGTTCGCACAATACTGGAAACGCAAGTCACCAGCGACGGACTCGAATTTCATCCAGATTCCATTCGAAGTGAGCACATTTCTGAAGAGGCTGAATATCACGGAATCCGAGTTCGATTCGAAGGTCGGTTGGGTTCCGCCAAAGTGACGCTTCAAACAGACATCGGTTTCGGCGATATCGTATTTCCTGGTCCGGAAGAAGCGGATATTCCCACAATGTTGGATTTTGACAGACCGCGACTTCTCTGCTATAGCCGTGAAAGTGTAATAGCTGAAAAATTTGAGGCAATGGTCAAACTGGGCCGCCTGAACAGTCGGATGAAGGATTTCTTTGATATCTGGGTTATATCCAAACATTTCAATTTCGAAGGATCACGCCTCACCGAAGCCATTCGGCGAACGTTCGAACGTCGAGAAACCTTACTATCAGAAGAAATAGAGGCATTCTCAGCCCCCTTCGCCATCACGAAACAACCGCAATGGACAGCGTTCAGAAAAAGAATCAAATCCGAGGAAGTTCCCGCGTCATTCAGTGATCTCGTCTCATTTATCGGAGAATTTATTTCTCCGGTAGCTCACTCTATTTTGTCAGGAACTTCTCACCTTCAGATCTGGAAAGCACCAGGACCATGGATTTGATTACTATTAATAACAATCACACCCAAAACACAATGAATGGCGGAGTTGTATCCCGCAATACGCCATCGAACTGTCCGATAAGATCAGTTTCATGGCGGCAATGAATCTTCAATCCGGCGAGTTACTGAAGCCACAAAAGGCCTTTTTCCGATGGGTATACGTTTGGGTATATCATGAAAAACCGCAAAATCAACACTGGCTGATAAAGCCGACTTCCAGGCACTATTCGATGGCGATCAGCTCCATTTTATATCAAAACCCGCTGAAATAGCGGGTTTTTTCTTTGCCGGAAAAACATTTTGTATCTAAAATGTATCTAAAATTTTTAGCCGCTTCTCTCACCGGTTTTTTAGAAAACCGTCTACGCCTGAATTAATTTCATAGTAGATTCAGTTCTACCCCCTTTTACAACAACCGAATCTACTATGAAATCGGCCACAGATGCCGAAAATGGTGAGAAAACCGAATCTACTATGAAATAAACCCTGTGTTCATGCGGGTCGTGTTTTCGCCCAATTTGTTGATTGTAGTATATCACAACTTTGGGGTAGAATGTAATATCTATGCTTGTTTGCAGGCAACGGCAAGTCCATAATTCGTATCACTTATCGGAGAAATGTCAATCATTCGGACTATCGAGAAAGTCTTCTCATCGGGTTGCGCACGTCGGTTCCGGAATTCATTCACAACGCCTGAGATCGCCGGTTCTGACAAACAACAGATGATTGCTGACAACTCTCTGTCCCATTTTTTCATGCCACAGGCGACCATACTCACGAAGCTGGGAAGCATGAAAAGAAACCAATCGTTCGAGATGCTCAGGACTGTCTAGTTGATCCGTCTTGTAATCGACTATGTGCCAGCCATCCTTGTTGCGGTAAATAACGTCGATTATACCTTCTGATATTTGATCCGGACCGTTTCTCACTGGAGTGTTGCGCTCCGCAACACTTTTACCTGAATCACAATACTGATCAGAAGCAGGAGCCAGAGCTGGCGCTGGAACAGTGGCAAAAGCAGAAGCAGAAGCAGAGGCAGAAGCAGAGGCAGAAGCAGGAGCAGAGACCGGAGCAGAAGCAGGGGCAGGGGCAGAGGCAGAGACCGGAGCAGAAGCATGAGCAGGAGCAGAGACAGAGACCGGAGCAGAAGCAGGAAGAGAACCAGAATATGCAGCAGGATCAGAAACAGAAGCTGAGGCTGAAGCTGAAGCTGGATCAGAAGCCGATACAGAAACCGTTATAGAAGTCGAAATCGAAGCAGAAATCCGCGACGGTCCAGTGATCGGCATCTCCGTGTAAATCTCGTCAGCGGCAAGTATTTCGCGCCAGAGTTCGCTTTCGACCACCCTGCCGGCCATCGCGTGCAGATCACCCCGCTTTTTTTCCAGATCCGGAAACTGCCTCATGACGGCCGACACATGCTTATCTATCGACACCTTTGGAAATCTCAGGGCGCTCTCCAGTATTGCATGCACAGCCTGGCCAACCAACACCCCGCCTTCCGACTCTTTGGAAAACGGCAACGGGCCGGAAGCCGGAGCGGTCAGATCGGTCACTGTAACATACTCCGTCTGCGTCGCCGCGGCTTTTTCCAACCATGTTTCCTGCTCATTTTTACAGCGATCCAGATCTGCCACATCAATTATAACGACTGACCGGTTCTCGTCCGCGACAGCCGGCGTTAACTCCAAAGCCGAAAGCTTCTTGACATCCTTCTCGAGAAGTTTTCCGAACGGTGCCTGAATACTCCCGGATTTATTTGTGTACCTTGAAATCAACAGCAAATCCCTGGCACGAGTTGCGGCGACATAAGCCTTGCGAACTTTCTCGGCACCATCCGCGGCATTTTCCGATTTCACATAGTTATCCCATACAGGCGACACCGCAACATTGCGGCTTCCAAACCGGCCATACGATACTGCGACACGCAGAAACCCCTTCGGAACATCACCGCTTCGATCGATGCAAAAGGTCGGCTCAAAATCCATGCTTTTTGCGATACCTACCATGAACACCACGGCGGCCTCCAGTCCCTTCGCCTTGTGAATAGTCATAAGCCTTACACGCCCGGGAAGATCCGGCGTCCGGTCCACAGGCCACGAAATCACCCACTCCCCAAGCTCGTCCACCGCGCCGCGAAACAGCGGATGCTTTCGAAACAACGCTTCCACCTGCACCAGGAATGAGTATTTCAACCGGCCATTTTCAGACGCCAGAAGCCGAGGAACCAGTCCACATTCCTGGACGATCACCCCAAAGGCCGTTGCAGGATCCGTTTCGCGAATCTTCTTGCGAAGCTGCTGAAGCCGGCGATGCGCATCGGCCACCGGACCGGAATCCTCCGCCGTCGGGGAATAGTGCAATGCGCCTCTCTGCCGAGCATATTCCCAGAGCTCATGGTCAGCCAGTCCGACGTAAGGACCGACGAAGGCTCCGAAGACGGCACCTTGATCCGATGGGTCGGAAACGGCCCGAAGATACCAATACAAAGGCTTGAAGGCCACCTGAAGTGCTTCCGCCAGATCCTTGCCGCCACCTGTGAGCAATACGGGTATACCAAGTTTCTCCAATGCGAGCGCATACTCCACCAGAAAATCGTTTCTTTGCGCCAGAACAAGAATTTCCTCGGGCTCGAGCCGCTTTCCGCCATTAGCTTCAGGAAGGCCGACCGCCAATGCCTGTTGAATGACTTTAGCGACCATCTTCACTTCCTCGGCACGAATCTTTGTAGTCTGGCGGCCGTCACAGTCTGCTCTTACCTCAACAGCCCGCACTCCTCCGTAAGCTTCCTTTCTATGGGGAAGCATGGCAACAAAACCCGCCTGAATACAGCCAGGCTCCGACTCGAAACAACGACTGAATGCCGCGTTGACCCAGGCGCCTATCCCCGGAACGGATCGACGGTTGCATGCCAGAGTCAGTATTTCACCGCCGGCATCTGCCAAAAGTCGCTTAACGTCTTCATAGACGGAAATATCCGCGCGACGGAATCGATAGATCGACTGCTTCGGATCTCCAACCAGGAACAATGATCCCGGGCGGGGTCTGCATTTGCGCCAGTCAGTCTCGTCGCGGTTTTCAGATGTGAGCAGGAAGACCATCTCCGCCTGGAGCGGGTCGGTATCCTGAAACTCGTCCACGAGAAGACGTGGAAATCGGCTTGAAAACTGGGATCTGATATTCGGATGCCCCTTCAATAGTCCCACCGTTCGCATCAGAAGATCGAAAAAGTTCACCTGATTTCTCTGTAAACGCCACTGCTCGGCGAACTGCGCCGCATCCTTCAGATGCTTCAGAAGATCGGGATAAAATATTTCCGCGCAATGCAGGTCGAGATGGTCGAGACAGGTTGTGATCTGAGTGATTGTTCCGGAATACTTTTCCCAGACTTCTTTATCATTTTCAGCGGGCCTGCAATTACCTGCACTACTGCGCGGCCACCTTCGCATGGCGCTTGCCAGCTGTTCCGGGGCGTAGCCCGGAGGCAGGCGGCGAAAATGAAAAATACATCCCTTTACCTGATTCAAAACATTTCTTACCGGATTTTGTTCATCTCCGGACGCATTTTCCGCGGGTATCTCTTTATCATCAAGGCTTTCCAGCGGCGCCAGTAAAACTTCCAGTTCTCCGGAGAACTTTGCCAGATCGAATCCATCGCTGACAGAAGCCTTGTGAAAGAAATCGAGGTCTGGATTATCGCATACCACGGCAAAGGCCCGTTGGAAAAGCCCATCATGCGGGTTTATCTCGCGCTCGAAGAGACACTGAACCAGCGTTGGATGCTGTGCCAGATAGGCCAGCCAGGCGTTGTTCTGAACTTCCTGGCTTTCGCCCTCCTCAAGCTCAGTGAAATCCGGTGAAAGATCAGCCTCGACCGGACACTCGCGCAGGAGCCGCCCGCAAAAGCTGTGGATTGTCCCGACAAAGGCGGCGTCGATTTCCATAAGACCTTTTCGTATGCAGGCGCGGGAAGCGTTAGACAGTTCGGGCATGCGAAGCCAGTCCTCCAGGGCTTCGCGGAATCTGACACGAAGATCTTCGGCGGCCTTGCGCATGAAAGTGATTGCGGCAATTTCCCTGACGGGACAGCCTCCAGCGACCAGGGCGGCCATGCGATTGACCAGATTGTATGTTTTCCCCGAACCCGGAACAGCTTCGACGAGAAAGCATTTGTCCAGCTCGGTGCGAATTCGATCCGTGACTTGCTGATCAGGGTTCCCACTACCATCTGCCGGTGCCGCATACTCATGAGCATAATCTGGATCAGAAGTAGGTGCAGGGATAATACCAATTCCATTTAATTCGTGCGTATTGCGCAGTGCGCCAAGGCGCACCATACGCCGACTTTCAGCACACTCAGCTGCACATGAACTTTTTGGGGTTGGTATGAGCGCAGAAACAGAGGCGACAACGGGTTCAGCTTTTTTCCGGCCTCTTCTGCCAAGCTTTGATTTTGTCACTGCTAATGAACAAGCCTCATCTCGCTCCTGTATGTTATCGGGCATGTCAGGCGTATCAGATGCGGCTGATTCGGTTATGTTCGTCGACGGTGTGTTCTCCGTAACTTTGTTCTTCACTGTTTTGGCCATGGGATTTCCCTCCGTATTGCGGCTCAGCCTTCTTGCGTAGCAGAAACAGAATCAGGCGTCTGTTTCACGATTTCTTTGTATGGGCAGACCGCAGCTATGCGGCATTCATCGCAGGGACCGGTGGCATGAAATTTCCCGGATGAAAAAACGTCGAGCGTTTCATTCAGACGCGCTCTGATAATATTTTCCGCTTCAGAAAATGGCAGAGGAAGTTCTGTGCCTGCGCCATTTCTGGTCGGAAAATACAATATCGCTCCCGCCACTTTCCCCGGAGGGTTCATTCGCCGGGAAAGCTGTCCCATGGCGTAGGCATAAACCGCAAGCTGGAGATCCGCCCTGTCTTTGCCATCCCCAGTCAGGTATGACTTGGCCTGACCGGTCTTGTAATCGATTACCCACCAGCCCTCAGGGCTTTCATCCAGACGGTCGATGCGGCCCTTCAAGTGAACTTCGACTCCCGGAGTAGTCTCGATGGTGACGGGGCCGCTCCACCATTCGGATGGGCAATCAGCCTGCCCGAGCGGGGTTTCCCCGAATGCTATCTCGAACGCCTGCGGTGTTCTCCCTGTGCTGCGGTTCATTTCTGCGTCGAAAAAGAAGTTGGCATCGCGTTCGATGCGTTCCCGTTCGTGAAGATACCCGGCTTCATTTTCGGGAGGAATCCTCGTTCGGAATCTTTCTATCGTTTCTTTTGTGACCCGCTCCAGCAGAGTGCGGTCACCATGGCCGACAGGACTGCCAGCCTGCTTCATAAAACGCTCGAAAATCTGATGGAGCAGATCTCCGCGCTGAAAATGATCGAGCCAAAGGTTCCGGGCTTCTGACGCGGTGACGAGATCTTCGACCGGCCAGCATCTGAGAACGACATCCACAAAAAGACCATACGGACACCCTGAAAGCGATTCGATGCGGCTCGGCGAGATCGCATACTTGGTCTGGCGATAATCATACTTTTCGGACTTCCAGCCTGACAAGCCTTTTTGCAAAAGGGCTTCGCCACCGATACGCTGAGCTTGATTCGTCATGTAGCGATCAGCTGTCGGGGCAAGTGCCGAAAAGGCCGGAACCATGGCCGATGGAGGCATTCCCTGCCATGCTGCGACAATGCAGATATCCTCGGGGAAGACGGCTTTATCGGGTGAGGATGGCTCGCGACCGAGACGGGGGCAGAATGTCGTTCCTATAAGGTATTTGAGGGGAGCCTCATACTGTCCGGATTTGGCTCGAAGCAGATGCAGAAAAGTTGCAGCAGGAGATTGCGCGCGACCTGTCGCATCGCTGAGAGAGGCGCTGAGATGGAGTTGCGCGTCAGGAGGCAGATTTCGGAAACCGAGGTGAAGGGCTTCCTGTTTATGATGTTGACCGATGTCCAGTCCGGGAAGTCCCAAGCCGAGGCGTGCCTGTTCCGAAAGGATCGGATCGACCATGGGTTGGCCGGGAATCGCCTGATGGGAGAGACCGCTGAAAAATACAAAGTGGCGTCCGCTGCGGCCCCATGATTCCGGGCCGGTGACAAGAATGGAGCCTTCCGGCTTTCCATCGCCGGAGAATCGCAGTGTTTCGAGTGCTTTGCCCAACCATGCCATTGCCTGTGAAAGCGGCATCGTTGGAGAGGTCAGTGTTTCCTGTTGCGTTAGAAATTCGAGAAGGCCGGAACGATTCTTCCCGTCTTCGGCACTGCGTGTATGGAAAAGCATCTTATAGACGGAATTTATGGCCTTTGCCGCCTCCCCGGGAGTTGCACGCTCAGGAAACAGATCAATGATTTTTTCCAGACGCTCCTTCAGATTCCTGGTGGCAGGGGAAGCCTTCGCGCGGCCCTTTTCCTCATTTTCGTCGATGAGGCATTGCAGTCCGACCGGGTAGCCCTGACGGCCGCCAATCGCATGACTTCTCCGGATCAGGTCGATCACCTGATCGTGGCCGGGTATTTGGGAATCGGCGTCCTTCATATAATCTGAGCTGGAAAAGAGGTCGATATCCCCCTGTTCCAGCATTCCCAGGAGAAGTGACGCCGGAAAATCCCGGGACGCCCAATCGCACAGTAACAGAGCGGCGCGTCCTGCTCTTACACGGCCGATGGGCTGGGAAAAGAGTATCGAGTGGGGAATTCCGCGAGCCGTGAGTATCGGTTGCAGCAGTGGCCACTGCTCGTCGGGTGATGCAAGACCGAGTTCGATATCTTCGAAGGGTTTGCCGCTGGTTCTTATTCGTCTCGTGATTTCTTCCAGTTCAGCCACTGGATCGTGTCCCAGAAAAAGTGAGAAATTGTCAGGGTTTCGAGGGGAGCCAGACGGAATTGTGAACGACATGTCGGAAATCGGAACAGGGTAGCCGCACGAAATTTGGGATGATATGCCGGAGATTGGAACAGTGGCTCCGCACGAAATTTGGGATGACATGTCGGAGATCGGAATAATTGGCGGGTTTGCCTGTGTAACATAACTGTGGTCTGAGCGCATTGCAGCATCATAGACCTGATGATGACCGGAGACCGGCGAATCGGCTTCCCCGACGCGGATCAGCTTTCCCCCGCCAAGTGACAACAGAAATTGCTCAGAAAGCGGCGTGAGCCTCACCAACGGGTCGATGATTACGACAGGCCGCCGGGAATTTTCTGTGTTCAGTACCTGGGAAATGCCCATTTTCAGCAGCTCGCAACGGTCAATCCAGTTGCGTTCCTGTAAGGCATTCGGAATAGCTGCGAGCAGTCGCGATATTTCTCGCGCCTTATTGGCGTTACCGATGAGAATTGGCGTTACTGCATTTACAGGAACCTCGAATTCGAGAAGCTCCTGAAGGGTGTGCCAAAGTGCGTCTGCCAGGCCTGGCATTTCTGCGGCCCTGGCGAAGTAACCTTTCGGGTCGACTATCTCCTGGATAAGAAGCATTCCCATGGTTCCGCTGACCGGTTCACGGCCTGCATCCGCCTGCGGAATCATGGTCCATTCCGAAATCAGGGCTTCCAGTGTAACCGGCCGGAAATTGGCATGACCTGCCAGAGATCGTGATAGGCGGCGGCTAACCAGGCGTCCGGATGCGAAGGATGTCGTGACAAAAAGTTTCTCGGTAGTGGGATGCTGCATGATCATGGTTTCGAGCTGGGAGTGCATCTTTTGTCATCCTCTCAGTAATTTCTCATCGTCTGACAACTTCTTGGCGGATATTTTGTTTCAATGCCTTTCCGCTATTCCTATTTTTCAATCGGTTCCCGGTCGTTCGTATGACGTCGTCATATTTCATGTCATTTTTCGAGAAATACCCGCCCCGATTCAGTAAGACGATATCGCTGAGTTGGGCTTCTCGGCGAATGCGGCTGGGTTCGTTCGATAAGCCCAGAAACAAGAGCAGGCTCCAGATAGTTTTCCCGAAAGGTCGGGCGATGAGAAAGTCCCAGCCCGTCCATCAGAGCGATGGCCCCGGCTTCCCCTTTTTCAAGAAGCTTCAGTAAGCGTCTTACTTGGTCGGTTACTTGTCCCATTACTTGGTCGGTTGAGGCCATTTCCTTGATC
Organism: Candidatus Rifleibacteriota bacterium; assembly: GCA_015233155.1. Taxonomy (GTDB): domain Bacteria; phylum Muiribacteriota; class Ozemobacteria; order Ozemobacterales; family Ozemobacteraceae; genus JADFYG01. The sequence goes on along the minus strand of JADFYG010000051.1, from coordinate 35,842 downwards.
GCGGAATGCAAGGCTTCGAGCATGAATACAATAAACGGTGTCGCATTCCCTTCTTTATCCGAACGGGCCAGGACCCGATAATACTCCTCCTGGTGCTCACTAATAACGGTTTCCACTGGAACATAGGCCAATACAGGCTTCCACTTGCTCAAAATCAGTGTTTGCCAGACTCGACCCAGACGACCATTTCCATCCGGAAAAGGATGGATAAACTCGAACTCATAATGGAAGAGGCAGCTGGCTATGAGAGGTTGTTCATCGGTTTTTGAAAGCCAGTTAAGTAAATCGTCCATAAGCGCCGAAACACGCTTTGCCGGCGGGGCAACATGTATCACCTGACTTCCCCGGAAAATGCCCACTCCTCCGCGGCGAAAAGCGCCGGCCCGATCGACGAGGCCGCTCATAAGAACCTTGTGGGCTTCGAACAAATCATCTGGAGACGTTGGACTCCATCTATCCATTTGATCGTAAGCGGCAAAAGCATTGCGTACTTCCTGTATTTCACGGGGAAGCCCCAGCACCCTTTTCCCATTGAGGACGGCCGTCACTTGTTCGAGCGTCAGCGTATTGTTCTCAATGGCCAGTGACGCTTGAACGGTGCGAATGCGGCTCCCTCTGCGTAATAGAGGGGTCAGGGCAGCTTCGTTTCTCACGGCGTGCTGGCCGACCCATTCGGCAATTTCCCCGACAAGTCGAACCATGGCAGGAACAGGCGTGTAAGGAGGATGGTATTTTTCAGGCTTCATTAATTAATTCTGAGACTTTCTTATTCACATATATTCGTTGGGTTTAGTATTCTGTTCGTAATCGCGGGAATTTATTTGGCGTATTTGGAAAGCCGATACCTACTTTCGCTTGGTCTCCTGGTCATCTTAGTCGGCCAGCTTGCCTGTCACTGTTGTCATATCTGAACACATCCTTAACAATGGGGTATTAATTACTTCCCGTCGAAAAACCTGGCCGGCAACTCCTCCTTATCTTATCGTGCTATGTGCATAAATTCAATGTTCTGTCTTCATCTTTGTCTTCAGCCATTTCTCGGAGACGGCATTCCCGTCTCATGATTAGCTGCCAATAGCGGCCGACAGGCGCAATCCTTCCTGCACGTATTCATACTCCGGAAACTGATGAATATCTTTGAAGGTCGGCGACCAGGTTTCCGGTGACTGTGCTGCCAGGATCTCGAAGTCTTTCCAGAGCATCTCTGCTCCGATCATTTCCTTGAGATTCGAGATTTCGAGAAGGGTGAAAGGGCCGGGCAAGCCTGTTTTCTTGAAAAATTCCACCAGACGTGGAAGGGCGAGTTTCAGGGGAAGCGTGAACTCGCATGTTATTCTGTCTTCGTGACCTCGAACGCGTATCAAGCCCGCCTCCATGGCAATAGTCAGTATTATGAATCTGCTGAGATCCCAATCGAATCTGCGAATCAATTTTTCATGCTCCTGTCCGAGCCCGATACGAACGGCGTTATCGTGAACTACGAGATATTCCGCGTGATCATCGATTTGTTCGAAGTGACCGGTATCTGCGTTTATCCAGTAGCCATCGCGTGTCATTGATCGCTGCCATCAGATGAACTGGAAAGTCGGCTCTGGCGGGTGCCACCACTGAAAACGACATCGAGCTGATCCGATATGAACTGCAAGCGGTCTGCCGCCGAACTTTTCCCCGTCATCCGGCAATCGGCCGCCTCGGGACCTATCTCGTTTATGCCCTGTTTAATGAGACTACACGCTCGTTCAAATGTTTCCAGGATGGGAATTTCAGGATTCACAGCGACGAATGTCTTCAAGGCAAATGTGTATTCGTCAAATTTATATGCGTTTCCGAGCGCGACTGAGCGATAGATGGCACGCGCCCCAAGGACGGTTTCGACCAGGACTTTCCAAAGGCATTCAGAACAGGTTATCCAGCCGATATTTCGCCAGATCGGCGAATAGTCAGTCAGATTTCGCTGCCACAGTAATTCGTAAAGAATGCTCCGATGGTCAAAATTTGCAGTCTCGCCGGTTATACTGCTCATCGGGTGCTCGAGGCCCGGAATCAGGCATGCGATCTCACCTTCGCTGAACTTGCTCAAATCCCCGCCGCCGCAGACTCCAAGCCCTTCGAAGAGATCGACAGGCGATAATGCCATATCATATTTGCCTTTATGGCACCATCTCGACAGCTCTGGTGAGGTAAGGCGGCTTCCGACAAAACCGATGACCCGCACACGATCGCCGCAATGCTTCCGCACCGACTCCAGGTGTCGGGGCCGATCGTCGATGAATACACTTACTCCGGTGTCGTCACTGTGTGAGTCGATGAGACCTTTCACAATCCGCCCCTTGCTGCTGAAGCTCGACGAATGAATCGGATAGGGATGATCGAGACCGGCACGCTCCAGGAGCAGCCGGGCGCATGCTTCGCTTCTGTCGGTGACTATGTCGACCGACCAGCCGTTGTATGACAAGGATTTGAGAAGGCCAGGCATCAGCGGTAACGGACGTTTCGTGTTGTGATGGAGGATGGTTCCGGAAAGATCAAAGAACGCTCTGTTCATTGGTTTTCTCCAATAATTGAAGTGATGAAATACTGCCAGCCCATTACTTTTTTCTGAAACCGCGTCTCTCATTTCAGTATTAGCATTTCTTATGCCAGATGAAATCGCATGCTCGAAAAATGGTGGGATAGCACTCATATCCGCTGAATAACACTAGCTAGAACGGCGAGGTGAATGCTATTCCATGAGTCGTCGCCTGACGCCACAATATCAAAAATTTAAATGACATCAATTTTTGAACCAGACTTTATTTCAAAGACAAGTAACAATATCGACATATCAGTTCAACAATGGCTGTCAGAGCGCCATTTCAGTATTTTGCCGCACTTTCAGGAACTTGGCACAGAACCTGCGATGTAACAATCAGCATGTTGAAATGGTGAATTGAACGGTGTCAGATAAATAATGAATAGTATTCAAAATTTCCCTAAACGAATTGCCTCTGACTTGCGATATAGGAGTAGAACCGGCCCGGCGTTTCAGACCGCACCAAAAGCACGTTTGATTAGTGCGTTTCAAGAACCTCCATCTTCAATCACTCCACCCCCTGTCTGGTCGCAATCAGCTGTGAGTATCCAATGCTTCCGGAAATCGATGGATATCTGAACGACCGCACGCGTCATACATTTGTCAACACCTATTTGTTTGTTGACGCTTGTTCTCCGCCCTAATATGATTGCAGTATTTCACTAGCAATACGCTGTTGAAGCCTGGATAAAAGATTGCGCCGATCACCGGTAACCTTGATTGTCGAGCGATTGAGTCATCGACAGAATATGCAGGTTCGGTAGTCATACAATCCCGGCCCGTGACATCTGACGCTCAAACAGTAATCGCAACATTCCCGGGAAGTGACTCATCTTCAACGAATGGAAGGAGAAAAAATCATGCCGATCGATCATGACTCGACCGAGAGTGAGTTGCTGGCGAACATCCGAAAGTACCACGCGGAAATGGTTGTCCATCTTGCGGGAATCGAATCGTCGGGACTCGACCTCGTGCGCCGCTTCTATTCGCAATCCTTCTTCGTTTACCGTCTGCAATGCAGAACACAGGGCGTCATCGCTCTGTTGCGCCGCCTGGCACCTGCAGGAACTATTTTCAATCCACTGTTTGATGAAATATGCAGGGAAGGAGCCGACGATAAGCAGTTCCGACTTGAATACAACGAGAACTGGAGCATTTACACCAGACCGATAGTCGAGGCATTCCTCCATGCTAATTTCTTCCTGAGTGCCGCCGTCGAGTGCGGAGAAAAACTGGATAAACCGCCGAAGACGCCAATCCCGTCAGCATGGGCGGCGATTCGTGAGCTTTATATTCCCGAACGATGCTTAACGCCGTCTTGTAAGTGACACCACACATCAATGACCGCCGGACACCGGAATAAGCACCGATGCTTGAGGGGAAGTCCGCCACAAATGCCCCTGACAAATGCGAAGCTTCCCATCAGCTGCCGTCTCCAGATGTAATGCCCGGTTAATATTACTACCGCACTTGTAATATCTGTGTTGCTCCGATTGTTAAGCCATCATGATTTTCGGTAATCCTGTAAAAATATTGTCTCCGCTTTAATCGCGGATCTCCGCGACAAGATATGGCAGTCACATCGATGATGATGTCAGGAGGTAACCAATGGGTAGTTTGCTATCGGCTGAGGAAATCGAGGCGCTTCTTATTCACTGCACAAATCCAGATCCCGGTTGGTCATACTTCGAAAGCGTCCGCGAGTTCGAGACTTTTTTGACGGGCTTGGAATTCGCTTTCCCCGGATGCAACTCATCATGTTCAGAGAACATTTCGATCATCCATTTTTTTAGCGATCCCCTCGGCGAAATACTCCTCGATAAGATCATTGAGAAGAACAAAACCGAAAATATGGGCATAATAGAAGTTCCCGGAACAAGGATTGAAGTAATCAATTATTCTTATTGTAAGAGCTGCAAAGCTGTTTTCCGTCTGGATGACCTCATAAAACACTATTCCGATCCGTTATCAAGAGACGATGAGTTCTCCCGCCCCCCCAGAGTTGGCTGCAATACATGTCATAAAGGTCTTATTCCAATCCTCATCATCAATGACAGGATTCCGTTTTATGAATTCACTCAAATGATGCGTCTTCAAACAATTCACGCGATCGAGGATTACTGCAAATAACAATTCAAGCGTGCTGTGCTTTCCAGGAATCCGGGAAATATCATCGAGGGAGTCGACCGCAACAGGCTCAGACTCAGGAATGATGTCCGGATTGAGGAACTCACGGCAGAACCTTGTTTGCTGGTCAATTTTTTAAAATATCTGCCTACCGCTGGTGTCCTGAATTTCCTGAACGGAAAGAATATCGAGATGGGCGACCTGATACTCGGGGGATGGTGCAATGACTACTGAACATTGATATACTGCGATTTCTTATGAATAACATGCTGTTGACCAATTTGAAGGGGGGGTATTGATTATGGCTGTTGAAAATCCATTGGAGCAAATGTATTTGCGATTTATTGCAACGATTGATGACCCACAATTCAAGGAACAAATTGATAAATTTTATTGTGCTGTATTAAATCCGTTAACTCAGGAGGAAATAATTTCCAAAATTATTCCAAAGGATACAAATGAAATTCAACAGGATGTTAATGGATTATTCGGTCGCGCCAAAGCGACATTATATTCAGATGGTTTCATCACATTGGGCAGAAGAAATGGGAAGATCCGTAGAAAGACGATTGAAGAAATCAGGAAATCCAGAGGAATAGAGAGTAACATTGGAGTTGAAAATAATGCGGCCAGCCAGGACACACAACCAGAATCCCCCGAAAGCATGGATATAATCCTTGTAGAGGCCAAAAAAGAAAGTGAACTTGTACCTTCCCTTAAAGATTGGTTGATCGAACAGGATTGGTTTACCCATATTTATTCAGCGGCTGAGACGAGCTTGATGGGGGCGAATTATAACCCTGACATTCTTGGGGTTGCTCTACCAGATTATGACAATCTTCCAAGCTATGAAATTGAAGTTATCGCAATCGAAGTTAAGCGCGGGGTAAAAGAATTCCTTGAAGACAAATTACTTGCTGAGGTTACCACATACCAGAATTTTGCACATTATGTATACGCAGCCTATTACAAACCGTGGTATGCATTTTTCCAGCCACCTGATTATGACGAGCATGATAGAATTTTACAACTGCAGAGATATGGTATTGGGGTATTTTGGGTCACGGGCATTAGATCCAATGCAAAAGAAAAGAAATATCGATGCGTAATGATTCAAAATGCTAATGCCGGTAAACCAATGCTTGATAAATTGACTGGACTGATTCGAACATACAAAAATAGATTAGTGGACGAAAACGGAAATTCGCTCCCGGATTTGAAAGATTTGGCATGGAATTATTATGCAACTTCAGGCATCAAAATTGCGAAGTAAATAGATTCTGTTATCATCTTTTCTTTCAAACATTGCTTATTCCGGCAAGTCCTGTCCACGTGTCGGAGCAAAGCGAAGATTACAATTGTGGCGATCTGTGAACTGCCTTGTTGAGCGATTGGCATCGATGATATCGGCAATTTAAATCAAGGAGAAGGCGGTGGTCAGGATTACTAGACAGCCGAACCGGTTTTATAAGTGATAAATCGTCTGTTCATATATATCTTCTTATCGAGAGTTCATGGCGATGCGGGTCACTACATTGGCCCTGCATTCCAGTCGCGCGTGTATATTCCACAATATATAATTCTGACCATCAACGCCTGAAACCACTGCGTGACAGCCGAACTGAAAATGTTACCCAGTCATTTTTCATCTCCTGAAGTCACGGAATGATTTGTTTATGCCATTTTGATAATAACTTGTCGATGGCACGAAACCTGCTTAATGAATATATGACACGCGAAACAATGGGAGGCAATGAACGATGGAAAGCAGGAAAATTAAGCGGCGTAAGGGACTTCCCGAAAAAATAATACGTGCCAGACAGCATTTGATAATCGCTATCGGGAAGATCGGCCGAAGGTTGAAGCCGATCTTTATGAATGAAGATCCGGATAAATTCCATCTGGTCACCGTCGAGTATCCGGAAACCATACGGTTCTGGGCCCCAGGTTTGCAGTCGGGTATTTGCTGGAATGACATGCACTTTCCGGGCGGGATAAAATCCTTCGAGACGTTCTGTAATAATCTGGGCCGTCCGGGCGGCTTTAAAATGTTTGCTCAATATATGATGCATGCATCGGGACCTTTTCCGGAAAACTTTCGGATGATGATCATGGAAGCAAATTCGATCAGTATAGTGGCGAACCTCGACAACAATCTTTTATCCCCCTATGGCTTAGCTAACGTCGCTAAATATATCGATGGCAGCCGCTTCCTCACAATCATTACCCATCGGGAAATGGTTCAAGGTGACGACATTCTTCTCGAAAATGTTCAATGGGCTTTGGAGTCAATTTCAAGGGATGGAAACAAGATACAGGTGAATTCCATGTTTCCACCTCTCGACGACGCCGGAAACTTTTCACGCGATGAGGCGGCTGGACTTGAGATCTTGAATGCGATTGTTACAGCGATCCGTAAACATGCTCACGCATCAACGGCTCCGGATTCGATCGACCGATCTCGGGAGCCACAGCAATCATACGGGATGAATGAGGAAGAGTCACAATTCGAGGCACTGCCCGAACCATCGGGCCTGATGTCGATCGCGGAATCGGTTCCTGCCGAACTCGATTATATTGGTCAGCTCTGCACCCCGGAAAAGCACATTATTAAAGCCCCGAGCGTATTGCCGGAGCTTCCCGCGTTTGATAGATTCCTGCCTGAATTCGATGACACGGATCTGATAATCATGGGTTTTGAGAACATGGAATGGAAACAGACTCAATCGAAGTTTCTGGAAAATATCGCAATGCACTACTCCATGAACTTGAACAAGGGAGTCCTGTATTTTGCTCTCGATAATGGAGTGACAATGACATGGGGACTGCTATCTGCAATCGCAAATGTCGAGTCGAACAATATGTTCTTCGGCTGGTTAGATGATGAGGAGTGGAAGCGTCTTCTCGTCGCCGGTGAGCGGTTATCGAATAGTCGAATGTTCAGCTACTCGGCACCGGATATAACGCTATCGGGATTACGCGAAGCAATCACACAGTGCATCAGCCTGCTCAATGGTTTTCCGCTCGGCCTTATTGTAATCGATTATCTGGAGTTAGTAAGGCTCTCTGATGATTCAAACTCAATGACCAGACAGCACGAGATTTCGCAGGTCGCCTGCGAATTGAAACGACTGGCTCGCGATCTGAAAGTGCCGATGATCTGCTCGTCGCAAATCTCGTGGAAACCGGTAGATAGTTCCGACAGACAGCCTCGTCCACAGTTATCAGAACTGGGAGAGATCGGAAAATCGGCCGACATTGCTTGCTTCCTCCACATTGACGAGTATTGGAAACCACCGGACAAGGAAAAGGGGATGGATTATGAAAAGTGTATGGATTATGAATTGATCGTCGCGAAAAACCTTCATGGCACCGTTGGAACCACCCAATTACCCGATTCCTTCGGCCCCTGGGGTTATAAAACGCAGGAGTAATACCTATTACAGAATATTCGTGCGCTTCCGGGCGACCAACCGGTCGCCCCTACGATATCATTACAAACGTATATTGAGGATCGAATACGCAATCGACAGATCGGCCACGATAGGAGACATAATGCTCATGAAAGAATCATTCATCGTTCCGCTCGGGGTGTATGGCTTCAACGAAGTCGAAACCGTTATCCTGGCCGCCCTCGTCACGGAAGATCCCCTGCTTCTCATCGGAAACTCCGGCACAGGGAAGACCTTTCTGCTCAACTCACTTTCCGAGGCGCTTGGCCTCGAGCATCGTCACTATAACGCCAGCCTCATCTCCTTCGATGATCTTGTTGGTTTTCCATACCCCGATCAGGATAAAGGTGGCGTCAAGTTCCTGGAAACCCCGGCGACAGTCTGGTCTGCCGAGTCCGTGCTGATCGACGAAATCAGCCGCTGTAAACCCGAACACCAAAATCGCCTCTTCTCACTGGTTCATGAACGCCGTATTCAGGGCATCGCTCTTTCCCGACTCCGGTATCGATGGGCGGCCATGAATCCATGTTCATCAGATCAGGGCGCAATCGAGGAATACGCCGGCTCCGAGCCGCTCGACCCTGCCCTGGCTGATCGCTTCGCGCTTCTGGTCCGCGCCAAAGATTGGGAAGGGCTGACGGCGGATGAGAGATCGCGCGTGGCCGACCCCGGTGGCGAGGGGAAGGCTTCCGACGATGGGGGCCGTCTGAAGGGGCTGATCGCACAATGGCGACAGATTTTTCTGGATCAGCTGAACCAGTGTCCGACTTTCATTCTGGACTACACCACTTCCGTCATTTCAAACCTGAATGCTGCCGGGATTCGCATTTCCCCACGACGTTCGCGCCTGCTGACGCGCAGTCTTCTGGCCGCCAGCATCGTGGGTGGCAGTAACTCCGAAGAAGGTTTCCGGCAAGTTCTGGACTGCAGTCTGCCGCATATCGCTTGGGGCGTCGAGCCCGCGGAAAAGAAAGTTCTCGCATCTCATATCGCGGCATGGAATATCGCCAGTCATGCCCGCGAAGCATGGATACACGCTTTCATGGCCGAAGCCACACTGGTCGGGAAACTGCGGGAACTGCTGGACGGATGCAATAGCCCGGATCTCGGCAGTATGGCTATCGCTCAGTTTCTTGCTTCCGGACCACGCGATCAGACCGCAGCGTTGTCTTTTGCGCTTTATCCGGCGGCAGCCATGGGGAAACTGCCGATCGGCAGTGACGGAGTCAATGATCTTGCCAAGACGGCAAGTCCGATTTTTACCGTCGAGGGTGAAATCAGCTGGCAGGAACGCATGTCGGGAAATAATACTCAGCATCCGGATTTCGCCCGCTACGCCAAACTGCTCGCCGAGCTCAGCGGGCCGCGTGTTCACCGTGCCAGACAGCTTTTCAACTGGTATCTCGTAAATAACGTGGTTCCAGCTGATCCCGGCAAGCTTGAAGCCGACATAAACGACTGCGTTAACCTGCTCAAGGAGCGAAAACTCGTATGAATCTCTCCGGTCAGGCAGTTTTTACAGGGATTCCATTGCCACCACAATGGATTTCTCCTTACCCTGAGTATGAAAGATTGACATGCGATTCTCATCAGTCGTTGCGGGCGCAATTCGACAGACAGAACATCAAATACTGGGCAAACATTGGCGGTCCTCAAAGCCGCACGAGATCGGAACGTATTGCATCCAGCCTGCTTGGGAAAAACGATGGATTCATAAAATGCCCTCTGATTATCCGGGTCGGACTGGATTTTGCGAACCTTCGGTATCCCGTGCAAGTCATCGAGAAACTGGCGCGGGACGAAGGACACGGCAATCCGGAAGACATGCGGGACAAGTTCCTGCTTCCGCCGCAATGCCTGATGGCACGGCTGGCGAAGGATGACTCCTGGCGACTGTCCGTTCATGATTCCGACCCACGCGATGTCCTTCAGCAGGCTCTCATACTCGGCCTGTGCAGTCCGTTCCTCTATAACCCGGGGCGAGCAGTGCTTTGGACTGAAGCAAGCCTTGGACGCGCACTCGAACTTTACGATCCGACGGGGTTTTACGAATGAATGAACTACAATTTAACGCTGTCATCAGCGAGTTGATCGAGGAAAACCCTTTCGCGCTTCGGGCTGTGCTGAGAATACTCGAAGTCGAGTTCACGACGAGGGTTCCGACACTGGCAGTGACCTGCGAGGATAAGCCGCGCCTTCTCGTCAATCTCGAATTCGTTCGGGAGAACTGCTTCCGGGATGATCACGTAAAGGCGGTATTGTGCCATGAATTTCTGCACGTGCTGTTGCGCCATACCGAGAAGAAACTGCCATTTTCCAGAGCGCGACATATCGCCTTCGACGCGGTGATCAATGCGATTATTCATCGCCAGTATGGCGTAACGTATTCATCGATGATGGCGAAATACTATGCGAAAGCGTCTGGCCTGCTGAAGCTTCTGCGGCCGATGAACCGGGAAGAGGCCATCGCATATAACAGCAATCTTTCTTCTGTGCCAGCCTGGGTTCGCGCCTGGGGTGACCTTTATAAAGGCAATCTGAACGCCGATGATATTGCAAGCCTGGCCAGTGATCTCGGGACATCCTTGCTTCTGTCCGTAAAATTGAAGGGCTCATTAGTGCTCTCCGGAGGGGGCTCAAAAGACTCGATCCTGCCCGGCGGGGGTATGGGCCTGAACGTTGGTGATCGCGATGGTAACAGGGCTGACGATGACGACGGTGACGATAATGGCAACAGTGGCGATGATAGCGATGGCGGAGGCGGAGGTAACGGCGACGGCAATGGTGACGGTTCGTTTGTACTCGTTGACGACGGGGGCGAAGGTTTCGATGGTCTGCTTGGAGGCCACGAGGAACTCGAGAAGGAGGCTTCCCAAGCTCTGCGGGACGCCCTGAAACAGTCACTGAAGGAGATGAATGGTTCCGGGATCTGGCGTCTGCCAAAATCACAAGGAGTTGGCGCCAATCCCTACGAAACATTGATCACTCAGATCGATGAGCCAATGGCCAGATGGCGGAGAGCAACGCTTGCTGTACTGAAACGACATCTGCAGCCTGATCCGAAGTCGCGAGCCCGGAAGCCTGTTCTGAGCGAATATAGGATTCCAGTTCTATCATCGCGTGATCGACGGGCATTTCTCAAATCGTCGTGGTCGACCTTCCTGCCGGATGCCTGCTGGATCGAAGATATCGTGAAACGCGACGGGACCGCCCAAGTCTATCTTGATGTGTCCGGCTCAATGAATGCCGAGATGCCCCAGATAATCGCGCTGCTTGCCAGGTTATCCCGATACATTCGCCGCCCCTTCTGGGCTTTCAGTGATGAAGTGGCGCCAGCGGTGATCGAACGCGGGCAACTCAAAGCGATGACTTCCGGTGGCACGAGTCTGTCATCAGTTCTGAGGCACATAGCAAAGACGCGGCCTTCCGCCGCCGTGGTTGTCACCGACGGATATATAGAAAAACTGGACAAATCGCTTCTCAAGAATATTACCGGCACAAGTCTGCACATTATTTTATCCCGCGACGGGAATCCAGCCGCGCTGCACAGTTTGGGCCTGTCTTACACGCAACTGGAGAAACGGCCGCAATGATTTAATGATTTGAAGAGGCAAGAAATGAAGGATTTTATATATGCCTAAAGAGATTGAATTGGCTGATTTATGGATTATAAGTGAGATTGCTGCTTTGGAAAAAAATAACTTGTGACGAGTTTATTGAAAGGTATTCTTCTGAAGAATTGATTAAGAAAATAAGGGAGTTTGAGGCACAACATCCAGATTTGAAGAATCCAATCCCTGAGTTGGTAAAAATGACTCCTGAAGAGTTTATTAAGAAATATTCTAATAAAAAGCTGGTAAAAAAAGTGGAGGAGTTCGTGGCACAACATCCAGGTTTGAAGGATTCCTTTTATGACAAGTGATGTCATACACGCTACAGGAGAAATTACTGTAATGATGCTGGTAAACAAGGGCGTTGTCAGACATGATACGAGTAAATGAAATGGTTTTGCCAGGGCATCCGGACAAGTTCTGCGATCAGATCGCCGACGCCATCATTGCAGAGTGTCATAAAATCGATAACGACGCTTACGGACAAGTCGAAGTCTCAGTCTGGTCAGATCGTATCTGGCTTTCCGGCGGGATCTGCACTCGCCGCTCGCTGTCCCGAACGCTTCAGGAAATCGTCGTTGAAACCGGAAATGCGATTGGTTATACCGGCGGAAATCATATCGATGCCGGGAAGTATCAGATAGAAAACACCGTGTGTCAACTCGTCGGCGACCCTGTTCAATGGTCGGAGAAAGTGAATGACCAGAGCATTGTCATCGGCTGGGCCGGATACGACGCGGCTACGAATTATCTTACGCCGGAACATTTTCTCGCCCACCTGTTTCGCGACAAACTTACGGAATCATGCCGCAGTGGCCATCTTCGAACTCATGGCCCGGATGGCAAGCTGATGGTCCGTTTGCGGGAAGACTCCGCCGGCTGGAGTCTGGAGCATATCCTCGTCACTCTTCAACAGCGGGAGAATGTTGAGTTCATGGCCGTAAACGAGGCTATCGTCAAAGATCTGCACGAATGTTACTCGGCTTTGCAGGATAAGGATGGTCGTTGGTGTTCTAAATGGCCGGAGATCGATCTCATGATCAATCCGAATGGCCCTCTGCTGAACGGCGGCAGTGACGGGGACAACGGGCAGACAGGCCGCAAGCTGGTCATGGATTTCTATGGTCCTCGCATTGCGATCGGCGGCGGGGCCCTCTCGGGCAAACATCTGTCGCACATTGATCGGATCGGCGCGTATGCCGCTAGACATGCCGCAGTACTCGCAGTATCGTCGGGGGCGAAGGAGTGTCGCGTCGGGCTGGCGTATGCGCCGAATCGGCCTGATCCGCTGGATATTTCCATAGAAGCGATGGGAAGATGCAGTCGGCCGCCAAAAACCTTCTTCAATCATGCGGAAATGGTGAGGCGTTATCCGGCGAATCTGATCACTGCGGATATCGGTCGCGGAGTTCACTTCTTCGATCGTGCATTGCCATGGAATCGTGAATAGCTCATCATGCGGCTGAAAAGTTATTACATTTAACAGGGAGGAGAAAATATGAGTAAGGGAAAATTTCCGGGACTTCAGGAGAAGATGGAAAAACTCCTCGCATTATTCAGAAGAGCCTATTTCCCGATCTTCTGTTCAAAAACTCAAAAGGTAAGCATCGTCAAGAATGATCCGGATGACGACAAATTTATCGAGTGCGCTATAGCATTAAATGCCGACTATATTGTTTCGGGTAATCATGATTTGCTAGAAATTGAAAACTATATGGGCATCAAAATACTGAAGCCAAAAGACTTTCTCAGGATATACAATGAATCGGGCCGTTGTCAGGTCGCATTATATTCAGGCGACGGACAGTAGTTGTTTACTGCAATGCAAATAACTTTTCGATATTTCCGGAAATAGGCCTGTCCTTCCAGAATACAAAGTCTGATTAGCAATCATATTTCTCACGGCTGACTACCGCCTGGCAGGCTGGAAGATTCTCCATGAGAGACAACGCATTCTTTCGCCGAACCGACTCCGATTTCTATTATTTATTGCGATAAATGCTTCTTCGCGAAGAATATAACAGTGGGTTGATTATTCACGCATATCCAGCACAGGAAGCCGGTCATTGGCAAAGCTGATCTCGCTTCATCACGAACATCATAAATTGAAATAATATCAAATTCTGAAATCGGGATCGATTCAATCCACTGACGAGGTTTCAGGATACTGGTGTGACAGTGTTTCAGCAGACTGATTCCAAGCTGGCGCGACATTTATCATTGCCTGGCACAAAAGTTGCTTTAAGCTTGAAGGCACGTTTAGGGTAAAAGGAGAACCACCGTAATGCCGATTCCCATCCAATATATAACACCAGAGTCCTCAGCAAGGTCATTTCAAATAGTTACACATATCGAACCTTATGAGGTTAAATTTCTTGTTCAAAAAAGGTTCGGGTGCCAGTTTTGGGCAAAAGATGAGGATGCTTTATCAAAAGAACATTGTCGTGACAATATCGAGAAACTTTACGACTTGATGAAAATTCCTAATTCAACCAAATTTGTCTCCGCATTTGTCAAATCAAGGGATTTCTCATGCGATTTTGCCGGAAATTTTGGTAGTATTTGTTTGTTCCTGGATATTGAAAAAATTAAAGACGAGACGATTATCTTTAATGGAGATGTGAAAAATTTGGCTTACAAGCTCTCCACCCAAAAAAATCGTCCAAAAAATAGATTTTTGAGATTTCATTCTTTAACCGAACGTCATTTCGACATACTTATAGCTCTCCAACGATACTATTGGAACAAGATGGCTTGGGCAGTTCAAAAGAAAGCATACTATCCTCGAATGATTGGTTGTTATTTTGAAGCGAGAGTATTTCGGCCAATAGTTTCGAAAGACATAAAAATGATTGTCATTCCGAAAGAGTTGGAGCCCAAAGAGAAAAAGAATGTTGAAAGACTGGCAAATTCAATTTGAGATATCTCCGAATATATAAGAATAGGTCGTGCGCAGCCACGATCTGATTCATCGATGTGAATTTAAATTTACGTAGAACTCTCCTCGGCTCCGCTAAATAATTCTATGGAGGCGTTATATGCGACGCGTCATACGAAGAAAGAGACATCTGCACGGAAAACGGCGATTTGTCTGCCGGGTTCCGCCCGCGCCGTGTTGTTCAGCATCAGCCACTCTCTGCGACATGCGTGAAAAACTTCTTGGAATTGAACTGCCGGAGAAGATGGTCGATGAGATCTGTGTTCACCTTGCTGACACTTTCAAGGGGGAGACATCACCTCGGGCAAATGAAGTGGAATCAGAAGTCTATCGGTGGTTTCGGCATAGAATTCAGATAGATACAGATAGGCCCAATCCACTTAACCTGAAATATAGACCAACTGTCCTCGTCGGTCCATCCGGATCAGGAAAATCCAGACTTCTCTTACAGATGGCCGGGATGTGGAATGAAATATTTCCAAATGCATCGAATGGCCCCATTGCCTGTCTCGATGAAGATCCTACGGTTGAAGCGGATAAATTCCTGAAGTTGGCGCGTCAGCATTCGACTGTCGTCGACGTCCTGTCGGTTTCAACGCGCGAAGAACTGATGGAGCTATATCAGAACACACAAGAGCCCAAGTTCAGGAACCATCTATTTGTAGATCTTTCCTCCCGGATCATTTCTGAAGAACTGCATAGGTGCTCAGCAGGCACCACTGTTCATGAATGTTTCCGGAAAACCAGGAACATTCTGGTTCTTCCGGCTGCAACCAAGTTGTCTGATCTTCAGAATCTCCAGACTGTGTTTGCCGATTGGAAGCCTGAAGCGGTCATTTTCACCAAAATAGATGAGACGATCCACCTCGGCCCTGTCCTGGCATTCCTGGTCACAAGCGGCTTGAAGCTCTGTCTGACATGCTCAGGCCGGAATATCATGTCGAATCTGATCGTTACAGATGTCGACTGGCTTCTTTGCAGAGCCGGGTTTCTTTCGGACCCATCGATGCTCAATATCGATGATGACAGCGGCTTTCACCTCGATGGGGTCCCTTATAAAACATGGGGTAAGCACAGGTCTGTCTATCGAACGATTTCCGGTTTCCTGCCGCCGGACCTTTTTCGTGACTTGTTGCTTATTTCCCGGCACGTTACCACTTATACGTGGCTGGGACGCACATCGGATGAACTGATCATGGCCTTCGCCGACCGATCCTTCGGTAATGTCGCAGATGCTATTCTCTGGTTTTCCTCCGATGAGCCTGGCGTCATTCGAAAAAGCCGCCTTGTTGCAGACTCCTTCAGACAAAAGATGAATACTGAATCCACATCGATTTATTACGGCTCAGGCATGAAGCCATACCAGCAGAGTTCAAGGGATTACATTGTCATGACTGCCTTCCTGACTTCGCGCGATGATTCAGGTCCGCCGCTCCGGTTGAATGCGCGGGATATTGAGCCAACCCTTCTGGGAATGTTTTTTCACGATCATGAGGCCGCTAAAATGATTCTGGATACTCTATCCCCGAAGGATTTTTCCGACCCGCGACATAAGATGATCTACCAAGATTTGATCAAAGGACAGGTGTTCTCCTGGTGGACAGCTTCAACCCCGATTCTCATAGAGGAAACCCCGCGTGAGGAATCCGAGGAGCCATCGGAATGGGAAGAAAAGATAAAATCCATGTCTTCTCAATCATGGGTCTCCATAACTTCTATGCACTTTAATCTCCTACAGCGAGAACCCGAGGAGCCGGCAGAATGGGAAAAAAAGATAAAATCCCTGTCCTCACAATTTTCCGATCTGGAAGCCTACCTTTCCACAAAAAAATCTTTGTGGGAAGCAATCGGCGAAGAATATATCCTCGCCTTGCGCGATACAAATCCGATCAATAACAGCAGTGAATATGTTCAGATGCTTATCCGTGAACTTCTTGCCCTGAAAAGAAACAGCTGACTGATAGAAACAACTTGCATCGTTGTAAGCCTAATAAAATCGAAAAACAAAATTGCTTAACAGCTGCAGCATTTATTACAGCAAGAAAATAGCGAATAAATATATGATGGAAAGGAGGTGGAACATCCTTACAATGCTCAGGCATGCTGATGGTGCAACGCGTCAGGAGTTTCTCGATAAGCTTCGAAAGCACCGCTCCGAAATGGCCTGCCTTCTCGAAATAGCGGAAAAGAACGGTATGCATTATGTGGAGCGATTCTATTCCCAGTCGTTCCATGTCTACCAGCTTCAATCTCTGACCATGCGAATCGTAAAACTATTACAACAGCTGGCACCCGAGGGATTCATGCTGAATCCATGGTTTGTGGAAATCGTCATAGATGGCTGCAACAAAGAATTCAAGGTGGAGCACAACGATCAATGGGTTCTCCATACAAGGCCGATTGTCGACGCCTTTTTTCACACCAGGCACTTTCTCACCGCAGCGGTCGAATCTTCCAGGGACCAGGAACCACCATCGAGGTTTCCCTGCCCGTCAAGCTGGATGACGATTTTCGAGTTGTTCTGGCCTGATGAACAAAGATTCCATGACGCTCTAAAAAGGCTCTCTGAAATTGAACCCAAGTCTCACTCAGTGTCTCTGAGGCAAATCGAATGGTTAATGGCGTTCGATGATCTGAAGATTGCAGGAAACTAATCCTATTAAGAGCAGTAGTGAATATGTTCAGATGCCTATCCGGGAACTTCCTGAACTGAAACGAAATGACTGCGGAGGTCATCTATGAGGCGATTCGACGAGGGTCAGAATCATTATCACTTTGGGAAAGCCAATGATGGCAGTTGTATTGAACGCGGGTATTCGGAGATCAGAGGTATGCTTTTACCGGAGTTTTTTCGAGGCTTGTTTTCGCATGAAAAATCGGTCGGGTCCTATGCCTGGGGCGTGCGCACCGCCGGGGAATTCAGGCTCCTGTTATCCCGCTATGACGGATCCAATGTTGAGGGTGGCGGCGTATGGTGCATCTGTAATACGTCAGCTCCGGAACAGTCAGAGAATCTGCGTCACGATTGCCGTGCGATCCTTTGCGAGCGTTTCCCGGCAGGTACAAAGATCAATTCAGGTATAGGCTGTAAGAACGATTTTCCGCATGAATACATTATTCTGCAGGTATTTCTTGTTTCCCGGGATTCCCTTCGCCCTCCTCTTCCACCGATGCCGGAACATATCGAACCACTTATTCTGGCGATTGCACAAAGCTTTCCTGATTTCTCGAAACAGCTTCTGGAAGGAGTGAAACCCGCTGATTTCAGAGATCGACGTCATCGTCTCATTTTCGAGGGTTTTATCGAAGGGCAACGCACCGGAGAACCACTGAGCCAGGTTCTCTTTTCCGGCAACACAATGGGCGAGGTTGGCGGAAGAGAATATCTCGACATGTTAAGACATCTGGCTCCGGGCGGATGCAATGCCGAATCGCTGGATCGCTTGATAAAGGATCTGAAGATGTGCGCTTAGCGTAAGAAGATCGCACGTTTCGACAACCTCGAGACAGATCATACAGACGACGTTTACGGCTGATATTCACGTGAATGGAGAAAAGGCAATGGCGGAATCAAGCGACAGACAATCGAAAGACTCTATCTGCGTTTTCCGGAATCTTCAGCCGCCGATTTTGGTTCAGACACATCCCATGCCTGACCAATCATCCTGTCGGAGCCTGACAGTCAGTATCGATGGCCCCGGCAGACATCTTCTCATAGTGGATCTGCACGAACGCGGTGTCCGTGTGAGACTAATCGGACGAAAGCGAATAAAAAACGGATTACAGGAGCGGGCAGCATACTGGCCTTTGCTCGAACTGAATGTACGTCCGCCTGTATATATTCGGGCACGGGTAACCGCTGATTTGTGGCATACATTCAATCCGAAAGAGGCGATGAACGGCCCATTGGACGCGCTTCTGGAGGCTTTTCCGAAATATCTCGCAAATATTGCTCCAGCCTGTCATAACATGAAGAGAAAGCAGAGTGTTCTCGATGCAATTGATGGGGCACTACGGATCATTCAGCGGCATATCGCCGGTCTGCTCGTTCCTCATGCCTGTGATGCAATATCGCGATTTCCGAACGATAAATGCGCTCGCTGGGAAATTTATGAGATGACCGCGAATGATCAGACCGGCCGGATTGCTCAACTGGCGACCACTTGCCCTGGAATACTTATCATCGCAAGAGGCATAGGAACAAGAGACAAGCATGCGTTGGACGAACTCCTGGCGATGATTGTCTCCGGCGTCCGTCTCGGGCGCATCCTGAATAAGGCCGTCAACCTCTGGGCACGATTTTCTGAGTCAGAAACAGATTTACACAAACATCAGCGCACCCGTATCGCTTGTGCAGGACCACTGATACCGGCTGACCTGCTTTGGGCACAGCCTGTCGGTCAGGTTGTCATCGAGGATGTTCCGGATGACCCGACTGAAAACCTCAAATGGTATCTCCTGCAGGCATATGCAAAATCTGTTGCAGGTCGGCTTCCCGGATCTAAGAGAAACGGATTCTTCTCTTTCGTGTCACGTCACACTCCTTCGATCATAACAATGCTCCGGATAAACCCGGACGAATGTGTCAGGCACGCCTGGCCCAATATACAGCTTTCGGAAATCATCGACTACATTATGGCAACTGCGAGATTTCCCAAACGCGCGACCAGTCTGGAGCGACTGATCGGCGATAGCAGAGCCTGGCATCAAAGACAGCGATATCTTGAAGCTCAGCAACTGGAAGTATTGGTATTCGCGCCCGGGCTTATAGCGACGCTGAGGCTATGGAAATCTGAACACGGTGAGATCAGCTTTATCAGCAACGGGTCTCAGCTTAGAAAAGAGTCAGAGAGAATGTGTCACTGCGTCGCGAGTTATGCCGGTGAAGCCGCTTCAGGCAAGGTTAAAATATTTCACGGAGATTTTATCGATGAGCAGGCGACCATTGCAATAAGATGGGAGTATGATCTGCCGGTCATTATCCAGGCGACAGGCGTATCAAATGCGCCTCTGAGCGAACGCGCGCGGAAGATCGTCGAAGCCTGGCTCGCAGACCTCACCGAAGCGATAAAAGCCTCACAAAACGGGAAAAAGCCGGTATTATCCGGCCGCTTTGTTCAACCGGCCGACAATACTCTGACGAAATGAAAGGTTCGCAGGCACTCTGATACTTCAGGCGAGAGGCAAAACTTGCTGGCTCCAGAAATATTTAATCTCGCGTTTTGTTCTGCAATCTACCACTGAGATGATTGAAAAATAAGAAATGATGAAGGGAATTTGCTATGACACTCAGAGATGAACTTCTCAAAATACTTCCTGATATTTTACCGGAAAAACCAATTGACGCCATAACTGGAAGTGCATTATGTCATAAAGTGAGAACATTAATTGGGAATGAATTTGCCGACAGCTCAATTCGACAATACCTGTCTGAATTGTCCCAGGATCTTTCCACGCCTATTGCAAAAGTCGATCAAGGTATCGGATATTACCGACGATCAGCGGAAAAAACAAGCACCCTGTCTGACAAATTAGCTACATCACCAGATGGCAAAAATATTGATAATGCCCAGGAAAATCATACTGAAATCCCTGAAGAGGGTCGGAAATACCAAAGAGAAGAAAAATTTCGAGCATTTTTTGCCCGTTATGAAGAGTATAACAATCGATTTCCGATGATCATTGAGCATACAAAAGGAAAGAAGAATCAACCTGTTGGCTTGAATCGTTGGAAATATCCGGATTTGGCTGTTCTACAGTGGGATGTTGGGGAAACAACCGATTCTGGGTTCAAGTTGTCCAATGATTTGCTTGAGGTAAAAAGAAGCCTCGGTGAACAACCATTCCGAATATCTTCAATTGAACTAAAGGTTGCTTTGGACTTTTTCTCTTTCAGACAGGACTTTTTTCAATGTGTGAGTAATTCGAAATGGTCTCACAATGCAATGTTGATTGTTGCGGAATACATTTCCGATCAGATGCTTGCAGAAGAACTTCGACGATTGGGGACCTCATATGATGTTTCAGTAATTTCTTTTGGGATTTCATCATCAATGATTGATTCCTGGCCAAATTCGCAGGAACTCCTGAGATTATCGGAAGAAGACTTTGAAAAGATTTACGGTCAAATAAGCATTTCCCTTATTGTTGTCGGAAAATCAAGGGAAACATTGGACTGGGAAGCAATCAGAGATCTCCAAAATCAAAATCCTGAATTCAAGAGTTTGTTCAAATGGATAGCAAAATGCTTGGACGACAAGAAGGCATTTAGATATCAGGATTATTTGGCTATGGAAGCTTTAAACAGTAAATATTAGCTGGTATCAGACCTTCGCAGGCAGTCTTCCCGCTCTTTTTTGATGAGGCGACGTCTTTTCGTTGAGAAAGGCCGCAAGGCGCAATCCCTCCTGAATCTCTTCATAGTCAGATGAAGCCGGCAGTTTTTTAAATACTGCGGGCCATCTAGACGGAGACTGCAAACACAAATTCTCGAACTCCCTCCAGGACATTTCGGCGACGGTCATTGATTTCACATTTGAGAGTTCAACGTGAGTGAACTGTTCGGCGAAACAGTTCTTTTCGAAAAATGAGGCCAGATGAGGTAAGACACTTTTGACCGGATAAGTGAACTGGCACATTACGCGGGTTCCAAGGCTACGGATGCGCACCAACCCCGCTTCCATGGCTATAGTCATGATCTTCATCCGATCGAGATCCCAGTCGAAACCGCGAACCAACTTTTCGTGATCAGACGGCAGACCGATTCGAACGGCGTTTTTGTGAATGACAAGATATTCGGCGTGATCTTCGATTGTTTCACAGCAACCAGTGTTGGCATTCAGCCAGTAGCCCTCATTCGACATTGATCATCCTCCGCCGGGATCTGTTCGTCTTGTCAGTCACTATTTCATGAGTCTCCGGACAAGTATTTTTTAAAAGTATTGAATGTGATTCCAAGTCTCTCACATTTTTCATTCATATTCATTACCGAATGAATCCTGTTCACATGCCGTAAGTATTCCATTTTTATGTCTTCCAGCGGAACGATCTCGGAACCGAACCCGATCTGAGCATTAGTTCCGGGCAATTTTTCCTGTCGGGAAGCCAGGTCGGAGATCTCCTTGCCGATATCATCATCAAGAAAAACCAGCCTCTTGATGTAACCGGACAGCTCGCGGACGTTGCCGGGCCACTGGTATCGAGTAAATGATTCCCAGTGATATCTGAGCCCATCCATGTATGTATGAGGATGTCTCGCCGCGACTTTCCCTCTCTTAGTGGTCCTTCCCCGGCCGGATGAGCGCGAGGACCCCGATGTGCTCAATGCGTCTGTGTATCGATACAGGAGATGCCGAACGATATCCTTGAGATCATCGCCGATTTCCCGTAATGCCGGGGGGCGAAGCACAACTTCCGCTATGCGATAATAAAAATCCTGTCGGAATTCACCGGCTTTCAATTTGTCGAGAATGCCTGGCTGACCCGCAAAGATGAATCTGACATCGGCTTCCCCTTCTTTCTTATCGGAGCCAAGCTTGGAATATTGCCTGGTCTGAATGAAGCGAAGTAATTTCGCCTGGAGGGATGGCTTGAGCTCACCGATTTCGTCAAGAAACAGCGTGCCTCCATCCGCGAGTTTGATCAGACCTTCACGGTCACAAGAAGCCCCTGTAAAGGCTCCCTTCACATGGCCGAACAATTCCGAATGCATGAAAGTTTCGTCGAGTCCCGCGCAATTCAATGTCTGATAGGTGTTCTCGCGACGGTCACCCAGCGCATGCAGGAAAAACGCGACCGCCTCCTTTCCGGTTCCGGTTTCGCCTATTATCAGAGTATTCAGATCTGTTGGCGCGACCTTCTCAATATACTTTCGCAGAGTGACGATCTTTTCTGAAGAGCCTTCGAGATAGGGAAACTCGTAGTTTCTGAAAAGCGTGATCAACTGCTCTTCATTTGGTCCGGGTTCGAATCGGCCATGGCGTTTATATATGAGATCGGACAGAAAAGAGACCAGTTCGTGAATCGGCGATTTTTCGGAACGCCCCTGCTTCATTGGGACCCAGTCGAATACGGCGAGACTCAGAGAAACACGAATATAGGCATCGATAGTTGAGTTGGGCTGACTCAAAGAATGAATCAACTTCTGTGCGGCCTCATGTAACTCGCAGGTCTTCTTCATCGCAGTAAACAGATCGGCGGCAGTATATGTCTTCACTCCGCGAAGGCTTTCGCAGGCATCGATTATTACATTCGATGTTTCCTTGCAAACCACTCTTATAGCGATCTTTTTTTCTACCGCGGAAGCGAGCAGATCTCGCAGTTCCTGTCTGATACTGCCGACCGACTCTGCGACAAACAGAATTTCTTCCAGAGACGATTCACGAATCCATGATTCGAGCTGCCCAATAATCGTGTCACTGCGGATGATTTCGACCCGATCACGCGTCGGATCATACTGAGATGCGATCAGTAGCAGGGAAAGCGGGTTCGACTGGCAGGCCAATATCCGTTTACTCATCTGGCGATAGCCTTTCTAATTACAAATTATTTGGCTATGATAACCAGTATCAATTTGAAATGTCAAAAAATGAAATCAATTTGAGTTTATGAAAGCCGGAACCTTCATCCAAAGAACCTCTCGTAGATCTAATATGAATGAACATTGATTTTGCCATTTCTGGCACGGCGCGCCGTGCCCCTATGTCGAAAGGCCTGATCTCACACGAAGAATTTTCATTGCGCCTTCGCATATCTTACGCCGCTCGCAAAGTAAAATCAAAAAATATCGCTAAACTTTCAGGCGGGAATCTACGATACACTATCACGACAGAATATATCGTTTCGATCCTTTCAGGTGATCAGACAGGTATACAGCAGGCGTCTCCAGTAATATCAGCCCATAAGAGGTGTCCACCGGCGGTTCGGGTTTAAGCGAGATTAGGCAGTCTCAAAAATTGCAATAAGTATCAATAATTTACATAGGGCCATACCCCCTCTCGAAAATAAAGGCCTTCCAATACGACTTCCGCACCTGCATTTCCGGGTGATGACTCAATCGCTTAACGATCATCGTTCCCAGTGATCGACGCTGTATTTTTACTTGGCTTCAACAGCTTATTTCCAGTGGAATACAGTGGTCAAACCAAGCAGTCGCTCATTTTAATTCCAACCTGGAATGATAATTGCTTTTACTGTCATCAAGGAATTTACATCGAGGAGAAGTTTAATGACAGCTGAGAAGAAACGCCCACTCAGAGAGCTGTTGAAACTGATCAATCGGTTTTTCAATATTTCTGATTACACTAATGAAGTCGTATATACGATGGGAACTGGACGAAATGGAAAGCCAATCCTTATTCGTCATGTTGTTACTATCCTCAAGCAATCGCCGGCAGATAAAAGCTACATGGGAGCCGGTAAGCCCTGCCCGTTCAGAAAACTGATGAAGTTAACCAATCGGTTGTTCCATCTGCGTGACTTTACCGATGAAGTCAGATATTTTGTTCAGCGCGGCTTTCGCGGTTATAGCGAACGTGATTGCTGGGCGATTGACGATTACCTCGATAAACTGATCCCCGAACTGTTGCGCTGGCTGAAAGAAAACAATCACGGATTTTCATCTGAGTTTTTGGATACTGCATTCAAGGAGCGCGGCGGGATTCCAGACGAGTATAACTCACCAAATTACACTGATGCCGACCGGGAGCGGGGACGGTTCCTGTTCAACAACATGATCGACGCCATCATCGCCGGCTTCGATGCTCATCACGAGATAAATAGCAACGGCTGGGACCATTCTGACCAGAAAGCTTACAAAGAAAAGGAAGATAAATGCCGGGCCACATTCAAAAAAGGGATGCGACTTCTTACAAAATACTATGACATTCTCTGGGATTAATTACGGCCAACAGTAATGGAACGGGTTGTCGAAGGCCGGATCAGGCGCATGGCGCCGCAATGCGGCGAAGATCGAAATACCACCTTATTTTGAGCGAACTGAACAGGAACAATAATGTGAGTGAGGAGGGAGAAAGCGTATGAGTATGAGCTGCGGCCCGGAAGACAAGAGAAAAAAAGTAATGTTGCCAAAGGACCGTGCGGACTTCCTGAATAATATCCTGGGAGGTGATCGACTGGCCTGCTTGAGGGGGAAAACAGTTTCCATTATTACACGCAGGAAAGAGGCGAAAATAATCAATCTCGAAAGAGTTGCAAGGAGACTTGGCGCAGTATGTGTTGTCCTGGACTCAAAATATGCTGATTTCACTCTCGTGGATTTGTCACTGCATCCGGCTGTATTTCAGAATCCGGAGTATCCCGGCATCGCTCTTCCCCTCGAAAAATACGAGGATCTGGTATTCGGAACGTTCGCAGTATGACTACTTTTCGCTGAAAATCTGCTGATGACATCTGGTAATAGAATTTCACCGATCACAGGGAACTTTTATCGTAAAGCGATTGAATCATCAGCCAATATAGTAAGCGTTAGTCATGCTAGAGCAACGCGGGTGAGAAACATGGATATTGAAAATGTGAAGGATTTAATTGCAATGACTTTCATACTTTCGATCGCATACATGTGCCTTGTATACAGTCCACTCTATATCTTCACCATTCTCTGCACCAGGATTGCCCAGTATATCGTTTACGGTGACGACATGGATGATCCTTTTCAGGGCGGAGGGTTCAACCCCTGATGACTTTCAGACTGAACGGCCCCGATCAGACGATTTGAGAGGTCAGTCAGGAAATGTATGGCGATAAAATTTGTAATCAGAAAAGAAGATAAGGATATTTCCAGGCAAGCCGATAACGAGTTTTCTACAGAAGATCCTTCTTTTGATGCTGAAGAGTGTTTGAAGAGCTTTCAGGAAAAATATCCCGGGTTATTGGAAATAACTATATGAAAAAGATCTGAAAGACTCCAATGAAATAAAACAAGGAGGAAATCCAATGTCAAAATGCCGATTCTGCAACTCGTCGAGTTACGGTTCAGGATGCCAGTATAGCCCACATCGCCACCATGAACACGAAGGTGATTTTTCAAAATGCGAATTCTGCGGAAGCTCGAACCATGGCTCAGGCTGTCTGTATAGCCCGACCAAACACCATCGTCACGGAAGCGGGAACAAATGCCGCTGGTGCGGAAGCAGTAGTACCGGCCATGGATGTCTGTATTCCCCAAATAAAGTCCACGAACGCTGACGTCAGCGGCGAAAATATAACGAGTCAACAACACACCGCCCATACGAACCGATCAGTATTTCTGATTACTGCAGATTGTTTCGCGCGGTGCCGGATCTCAAACCCGCTAGATATAACGAATTTCAATGAGTTTCCTGTGCAACCCGCACCATAGAACGAAATTCAACGACGCCCTATAGCGGACTTTCGCACTTTTGCAATTTGTCGATGACATGCCAATGAACACAGCACGACAGATGATAGACGCGCTTTCGCAGAACGTAATCCGACCTCCTTTGGCCATGAGCGACAGGCAAAAACAAGTGCGAAGGTCCACACTATAAAGAAGGGAGCCAAACATCATGGAATTACCTCAAAAACTTCTTTCCAGGCTGATTCGCCCGTCAAGTCCGGGTTCGATATTTTACTACGAACCTGTGATCATTCAGGCGTTAAGGTGTATGTTCAAAAACAATGAACCGGCGAATTCAGAAATGCAGTCGGTATCAAGAATCCTGCTCAGGTGGTTATGGCGGGGTCTGATATCATCGCGCGAGCGCCTTAGCCGGGAAGTCTCTTCATGGCTGAAGGAAGTCGATGCCCCTCTTCCCATAAAGGAGATAAAGCATCTTCTCGGAAAATCGAGAAATTCGGAAATCGATGAACTCATAAAAAAACTCGATTCTCACGATCTTATTCCCCGACTTTGGAGTTTCCTGGAAACCGAGGTGGAAGCAAAGTATAAACAAAACAAGGTTTCGGGAAAAAACAATGCCGCCATTATCAGGCGCGGCCGCCAGCTTGCCCGAATATTCCACCTGTCACCCATCGAGCGCAACATGGTCCTGCTTGTAGCGGCGATGAACATCACCAATGAATTTCGTACTATTGTCCGGGAGATCTCCGAGAACTCCGACTATTGCGGGAACAACGACGCCCTGGCACACTTTCTCCCATATACGCGCTCGGAGGTCTTCAGGGCTCTGGACAGCTCCAGCAGTATCACGCGCCTGGAGTTATTCACGAATCACACTTACAGTGTTCGCGATGAGATCGCCGAATTCCTCGCTGGTTCCAGGAGTCAGCCGCTTTCTGACTGTTACTACCACCTCTCGAAAAAACCGGAACTGCCGCTGGATCGCCTCATGATAGAAAGAAAGGATGTCGAGGCGATCCATGCAATTCTGCTCAATCGTCCGGCAGACCAGGGCGTAAACATTCTTCTCGCAGGCGCTCCCGGCACGGGAAAGACCGAAACAGCCCGCTCTCTCGCTCACGAACTTGGTCTTCGTCTCTATGAATTGAGAACGATAAATGAAAATGAGCAGGAGAGTTCCGGTCACTCATCCAGTGAGGTATCCAGAATCCGCGCCTTATGGGCCTGTCAGCGCATGACCGGATCGGATCCCCGTGGCGCCATTCTCATCGACGAAGCCGACGCACTTCTCGGTAACGGCGGATTCCAGAGTCCATTCTTTTTCGGCGGCTCCAAAGTCGGAAAAGCAATGATCAACGAAGCCCTCGATCGCGCACCCGGTCTACAGATCTGGATTGCAAACAATCTTGACGGTATCGATCCTTCGACCCGCCGCCGTTTCGCATACGCCGTGAGATACGATCGTATGGGCCTGCAGGGGCGCCTCTCCATCTGGGAAACCGCGTGCCGACGCCACGGTCTGGACAAAATTGTCGGTTCGGAAGATCGTCGCCGCCTCGCCACCTCCTTTCAACTGGACGCCGGCTGCATCGATTCCGCCCTGAGAAACTCCGCAAATTTGCCGACGAAGGGATGGAATCAATCGCGCACACTCGACCACATCGAACGGCTTCTCAGCTCTCAGAGCCTGTTTTCTGACCGCCCTGAAAATACCTCGGGAAACTCATTGCTTTCTCAGGAAACGATTTCACCGGAATTTCTGAATATCTCTCCGAAACAACACCTGGACCGTGTTTTGAAGATAGTCGGCGTCGGCGTTGCCGAGGCATCACAACCGACAAAGCGGGAGCAGTTCCGGAAAGCCGGCCTTGCGATCCTCCTGCAAGGTCCTCCCGGCACCGGAAAAACCCATCTCGCGCGTTATCTCGCTGCTGCCACCGGTCGTCCATTGCTTATCAAGACGGCCTCCCAGATTCTCAACAAGTATGTCGGCGAAACTGAGAAAACAATTCGCGAGGCATTCGAGAAAGCTGAGCGCGACGGTGCCATCCTGTTCTTCGACGAGATCGACGGTTTGTTGTGCGGGCGACAAATGGCAAAAGCCACCTGGGAAATCACACAGGTAAATGAACTCCTTTCTGCCATGGAGGCCTTCAAGGGAATCTTCCTGGCCGCCACCAACCATCTCGACCTCGTCGACACAGCCGCCTGCCGCCGGTTCCAGTTCACGTTCGCATTCGGTTCTTTGTCGCCAGACAGTTCGACTCTTTTCTATGAAAGACTTCTTGTTCCGATTTCCGGCCAGCCTTTCACGAACACCGACCGAAAGCGCCTTCAGACCTTCGATGGACTGGTTCCCAGCGATTTCGCAATCGTGCGTCGTCAGTTTTTGATGTCCGGGGAAGCCGGGGCAACACACGCGGAGTTGATCGAAAGTCTGATTGCGGCCCGCGATGACCGTTCCCTGCCTACTCGCCAGATAGGATTCCTGGAAAACAAAGCCATGGCACGCTAATTGCTTTTATAGATTTGAGAACACAAACGCGGATGAAAGGAAGATGACATGGCTAAAGAATTCCAGTCAGTGATTATCCGGTGTCCGATCGAAAAGATGGTTTCTCCGGTCATCCGCAGGCCCGTGGTCGCGTATTCGCGGCTGGCGATCAAGTTCGCCTTGAGCGGTTTCGGCTTCTGCAAAATCGCCTGCAAAACGATTATGCGCTCGTTCTTTCCGAGGTAGAAATATGCCATCAGAATTTGAAACTCAATGCAAAAAATGCAATCCATGGATCTTCATTCTTGAAGATGCCGAAACTCGTATCGACCGGATGACGAAGGCGCTGAATGCGGCATGGAACAGTGAGGCA
This sequence comes from Candidatus Rifleibacteriota bacterium, assembly GCA_015233155.1. Lineage (GTDB taxonomy): Bacteria > Muiribacteriota > Ozemobacteria > Ozemobacterales > Ozemobacteraceae > JADFYG01. The sequence goes on along the minus strand of JADFYG010000051.1, from coordinate 6,934 downwards.
TGGGCAGCAACCCAGACCGCGTGTGCCGCCATCGCCTGGCTGGAAAAGCATTATTCAGGTTGCGAAGTTATCTCGCTCGACCACGATCTCGGTCCGGCGAATGGGAGCGAGGACCCGGGCGTCGGCATGGATGTCGTGCTCTGGCTCGAGCGCCAGCCGCCAACCGCCAGGATCATCATCCACTCGGCGAACGTTCCGGCTGGGGCCGAGATGTTCAATCGTCTTGCCCGGGCAGGATTCAAGGTATACCGTGTCTTCCCCATAGCCAACGATAGATGGGTCGAGGACGATTGGCTGAAATCGGTAAATCTGCTGAAAGACTGGGGGAAGGAATAATGGGGCTCACAAAAGAACAAGCGGAGAATCTCAATGAACTTTGCGGATTCAACAAAGTCTGGCAAAAACCTGATCCGACGGTCAGGCTCCTGCGGCAAGTCCCATTGCCAGCAACGATCCCGGGGAAACTGTTCCTTCATAACATGCCGGGACGCCGGGAGCCGCTGGAAGCATGTTTTGCTGAAATAACGGCCGCCTCCTGCTATCGGATAATCTGTCTCGCAGGCATGGAGGAGATAGCCAGAAAAAGTCCCGACTATGCAAAAGCCCTCGGGGATGAAAAGACACCATGCCCGGTCGTCCCGTTTCCTGTGGGTGATTATGGCGTTCCTGATGAAACGGACAACGCCAGGCGGCAGATTAACGACATCGCCGGGGATCTGCACAGAGGCAAAAACATGCTGATTCACTGCGCCGGTGGAAAAGGGCGCACAGGGATGTTTGCCATCTGCGTGCTCATCGCGTTAGGAATTGACGTGGAGACGGCGAGTAGCGTGGTGCAACAGCATGGTTCGAGTCCGGACACGCCTGAACAAACCGCATTTATTCATGAATTCAGGAGATACATCTATGCGAATACTCATTTTGGAGGATGACCCGGTGCGAACGCAGATGTTTCGAAGTGTCCTTGATGCCGAGGGCTTTGAATACCTGATTTGCACAGATCCTGTCGAGTTTCTGAGTGAACTCGTATTTTCTGTTGGCAATATCTGGCTCCTTTCACTGGATCACGATCTTTCACGAGTAGAGCGGTCATGCGGCACGATAAGTATTGATTGCGGCTGTGCAGTTGCTGAATTCATGAAACGAATGAGACCGGTTTGTCCGGTAATACTGCATTCGCAGAACGTACTTGGCCGCGAGAAGATGGCGGAAACGCTGAAACAGGCAAACTGGTCAGTTTCGACGGTCACAAATTCACCGGAACTGGAAGGAACATGGATTGAAAATTCCTGGATAGAGATGACCAGAGTTGCACGCGAGAAGTTGGGGACAACGAGCGATTTGGAGCAACTTTTAAAGGCTTCTTACTCTGAGGAAATTCATAAAATGATAGAGGAGTTTAAAAAAAATAAGCCTGATGTCCCGAAGGATTTTATGGGAGGTCGTTAGATTGAAGTTCGCCGCATTTTGCCGGTACGTTCGTTGTAATAGAAGCGTCGTGACATAATCCGGTTTGAGTGGAAAAATCCCCCTATTTGTTGTGAGCGATATAAAGGGAATGTTTCTCAATATGCAACACGAAAGAAAAAATTCAAATAGAATGGGAGTCCGATATGAGTCTCTGGTGGATTCACAAACCATTTCTGATTGGCGGACCCAATCCCACTGAAACTCAGTTGATGCAGGTTCGGGGCAAGGGAGTTAACCTCGCGATATCATTACTCGATGAAAAGGTTCAGCCCCTCAAATGTCCAGTTGAGCGTCTTGAAGCGATGGGCTTTATTCATCACAATATTCCTGTACCAGACTTCACCCCACCGGGCATATCACAAATACTGGAATTCTTAGGTCTGGTAAGGAAATTCCCCGAAGGTGGAAAAGTGTTTATTCACTGTCAGGCCGGCATGGGGCGCACAGGAACAATGGCGGCCGCATACTGGATTTCGCAGGGTCTTGGCCCTGAGGAGGCTGTCAAGTGTGTTAGAAAGAGTCAACCATATGCGGTGGAAACCGACGAACAGATGCAGGTTCTGGTGGAATTCCACCGTATATACGGAGATATTTTCAAGTCAAGCCAACGCAGTCCGGAAAGCCAAAACATGGATTCAATCGATTAAACCATCTAATCGCAGTATTTTAATACGTATCTGGATCGTATATGGGCTGGTTTAAAGCCCGCCCAATAAAACGTGATTCAATGCTCCTATATATCTGAGAATATTGGCGATGTGAGACATGAAATTCGGGAAGGAGAAGCAGGATATGGAACAGGCATCAAATGTTCTCGTCGCAATCGATTTTGCTGACGTCTTTCGAATCCTGTCGACGACAACGAGGGTACAAACCTTTGTTTGGAATGGCAAGATCAGCGACACGATCCATCTTTCCGCGTCAAATAAGCCGGAGTGGCCAGTCAAGCGAGTCATCGTACATTTCGGGGGAGAAAAGACGCTCGGAATTCGGGAGGTCTCCCGCCTGCTCCAGCCCTTCGAAGATGTTGCTCCATTTGAACTGGAAGACGATGACAGTCCAATCATTTTCGGTATATCCGTCGAACCTGTTCCAGCCGGCACCATTGAGGTAAGAGCCGTATTTTCGGGTTGATTGATGAGAAGCAAGGAAGATTCCGATGGATGCATTGCGCAAGCTGGTATTAAATTTTATCGAAAAGCATGGCCGGAATGAACTGGCTGGCTCGCTGGGATTTCGGAATGCGAAAAAATGCTCGCGTCATCTCGATGGATTTATAAGCGGCCGGTATCGGCACGCCGAATTTCTGGTGCGGCTTGCACGGGTATTTGGTCTCGACGAGTTTGAATTGTTGGCACAAGCCAAACAGGAGGAAGCTGATTCGAAGTTTCGCCTCCGCACAAGGGCTGAAATTATTGCCCGTGCAGACTTCAGACCTTATGTGCGGGTTCTGACGACACCTCTCGTTCAACAGGGGTCAGGATGGCACTATAATTTTATGGTTAATCGTTCCTTCCAGGAAATGAGCTTACCGGTTGATTTCGAGAAATGCGATATTTGCAGTATTAGTGCGATTATTCGACGACATTTCACCGATCACCGTGGAGAGATCCGCTTCTTCGGTCAGATCGTCGGTTATGCCTTCCAGCGAACCTTCGAAGAAGCCTGACGATTTGATATCACCGGACATTTCCTTGGGACCGAAGAAATGCTTTGCGATGTGATCTTCACGCCTTATGGTCCCGTTGAGGCAAAGAGTATTTGAAAGAGGGTCTTCTTATGCAAAAGCCCAAAGTCTGGTAAATGGAGTTGAAGTTGTGAAAAAGTATGTAGATCCTAAGAAACCCAAATCCAGAAGTGCAGTGGATGTCTTATTGGAATCTAGAATTACGCCTGAAGAATTATTTGCCTTATTTGACGCTAAATTTCCCGGAGTAATAAAATTTTCTGGTCGCACTGAAATGACGCAATGCCAGACGAAAGATGGATCTGCAGCGAATGGAGAAACGGTCTCCATGGATGAACCAGATCCAAAGGAAGTTTGCATCGACGATCGCCTCGATATGGAGTCATTAGGGACTGGTGATATGGACGAACTGATAAAAATAGTATTGGAACGCATCAAAAGCGACGGCTGGACAAAGCTGACCAAGGCGATGGGGTATTCCAACCTCAGCAAAGGAATCAGACGCATCGCGAATTTCTTATCCGGCGAGGACCTTCGCCCTGATCTCATGATAAAGCTGGCAGAGGCTTTCGGTCTCGATAAAACCGAGATCATCGCCAAAGGAAAGAGGGAAAAAGCCCGTCTCGAAAAGGTTAAACAAGATAAGCTGGAAGCTTCAGTAAGAAAGAATTTCAAGCCGCATCTACGAGTTCTGTACGGCAATGCCAGACCGACACAACTCTGGATGTGCGGACTCGTCGACGGCAATCGACTGCTTTACATCGGTGTGGCTCCGGATCAGGCGGATCGGGAATCATTGGGAAAGATAATCCGACAGCACTTTGCGGAAAATGACGGACAACTGCAATTCTGGGGACAAATCATTGGCTACCGCTTCCAACACACATTTGATGAGGCATGGCAATTCAACACCGACGGGCAATTTCTTGGGGTGATCGCCAATCAGGCCGATTTAACGGATTACCTGCATTACTTACCGACGTGACAAAGCTATGGAGGGAAAAAGGATGCCGGATGAAGAGATTTCACGAGACCGTGCCCTTATTCTTGCACAGGAAGCCGGATTCGGCGCAGTCAGCTTTGTATCTGTTGAAACGTTGCCATCAGGGATTTATTTGCCATCAGGGAAGCCTGATGACTGGTGGTGGTTTTCATCCGCAATCTCACTTGCCAGCAATCGCGTTGGAGGTGATACGTATATAATCGTTCACAAGAAAATCGGCAGAGTCATGATACAAATTGTCGGCGAGTAGTGAGCCCAATTCGAATGGGAGAATATATGAAAAAATACGTATATGCTTTTGGCGGCAGTGATACAGAAGGCACACACAAGGACGCTGCTCTGCTTGGAAAAAAAGGCGCGAATCTCGCGGAGATGTGCTTGATGGATGGGATACCAGTGCCGGCCGGTTTCACAATCAGCACCGACTGCTGTGAATATTACTACGCCAACGAGAGAAGCCTTCCATCAGAATTAACCGAGCAGGTGGCGACAGCACTCAAAAAAGTCGAAAAATGCATGGGTCAGCAGTTTGGTTATCCGGAAAATCCATTGTTGATTTCCTGTCGTGCAAGTTCGCCAGCGCCAATGCCAGGCATGATCGACACGATTTTGAACCTTGGCATTAACGATGATGTCGTTAGGGGAATGATCAAAAAGACAGGCAATGAGCGATTCGGATGGGATATCTACCGTCGCTTCGTTCAGCAGTATGGAGACATTGTTTTGAAGATGATACCTGATAGAAGGGAAGATGAAGATCCCTTCGAAGTCATCATACATGAAATGAAAAAAGATCGTGGCGTGAAAGGTGATTCCGATCTCACCGCCGCCGATCTGCAACAATTGGTTGTCCAGTTCAAGAAACTTATCAGGGATAGAACCGGATTGGATTTTCCCGATGATCCGTGGAAACAGCTCATCGGCGCCATCGGTGCAGTGTTTGAATCCTGGATGGACAAACGAACCGTAACCTACCGCAAACTCAATGATATTTCACAGGCATCTGGCATAGCTGTGGTTTTCCAGGCAATGGTGTTCGGAAACATTGGCGATGACTGTGCTACAGGAGTTTGCTTTACCCGCAATCCTTCCACGGGGGAGAACAAATTCTACGGCGAATATCTTCTCAACGCTCAGGGCGAGGACGTCGTTGCAGGTATCCGAACACCGTATCAGGTGACCAGGAGTAGCGCCCAACACTGGGCAGCTGCATGCAGCATCGACGAAGCTACTCGCGCCAATAAATTCCCATCACTTGAAGAGTCAATGCCGGCAATATACGCTCAATTAATCGACATCTGTAAAAGGCTCGAGATGCACTTCATGGATATGCTCGACATCGAGTTCACCATACAGAAAGGAAGGATATGGATGTTGCAGTGCCGCATTGGCAAACGCACCACTCGCGCATCTCTGAGAATAGCCGTGGAACTGTTGTCTCAAAAGCTCATCGACAAGAATACAGCCATTTCCCGGGTGGACCAGGCGGAAATAGCAAAACTTCCCGACATACTGGATCCGAATTCCTCAAATGATTTCAAGCCGATCCTCACCGGGTTGGCGTCGAATTCCGGTTGTATCAGTGGAATAGCGGTATTCACCCCGGAAGACGCCGTTCCCCTGGCAAAACAAGGCAAGGCATGCATCCTGATATGCAAAGACATCTCAACTCGCGGTGACATGGATCCCCTGAACACGGTTGTCGGAATTATTGCCGGTCGTGGAGGAATGACTTGCCACGCCGCGATTTACGCGCGCGGCCAGGGCAAATGCTATATGACAGGAGCCACGGATCTTGTAATCGATGGCACTTCCAGGACAGCATCAGTTGCGGGAACTGACGTAATCCTCAAGGAGGGTGACATGATAACTCTGGATGGAAACTGTGGAAAGGTCTATCCGGGCAGCTGTCCCCTGGTTTGCGCTCCGGAAAAGAAGATTTTGCAGGAACTGCTGAATTCTCCCGAGACTGCCTGATAATCAGACGCAGTCGGTGAAATACTCGGGTCATGATTTTTTCGGATCCGGACTCAAAGTATATCGTTGAATTGGCGGAGTCGAACAGTTTCTGAATACTTTGGTGATTATCTTGCTGTCGATAATGCAACAAAGAGGAAATGAATATGGATCTGCATCAGTTTCTGCCACTTAATTATGCGTGGGAACGTAAATTGTTCAATACGTATTTCAGATTCGCACTGCGAGGCAGGATGGAATGCACGATATGGGAGTGCTTGATCGAATACTACCACTTCAGGTGTCTCGAAACTATTTTTATGGCAGGCCTGAACGCCGTCGTCATGTTGGTTCTTCTGGTAAATATGCTGATCACTGATTCATTCTGTGCCATTGAGACGAACATTGCAATCTTCATGTTCTTCAACGCAGTCATTGTTAAAGACATGTTACTGGTGAAAAAAACTCGTGAAGATATATTTGCTTACTGGGATGAACTTGCTTTGTGAAATAATGATACATACAAATGCTATAATGATGAAAACAAGATGTGAAGAGCTGCTTCAAATCATCGTCTTTCTTTTATATTTGGGCCGATTTTAGCGACTGTGCTTACCACTGGACTTTCGCACATTTTGAACTTCACAATTACAAAACTCTGAATTCATGGGCATCCTGATATATTCAAAGGCACGGCTGTCCCAAGAAAAAATATTCAACCTTGTTTAAACATGCTCCAATAAAGAGTTAACGTGTGAAATTTTCTAAAAACGATTTGAATTTGGAATTGAGCCATAATCCCCGAATACTGGGGGTGG
>JADFYG010000050.1 GCA_015233155.1 Candidatus Rifleibacteriota bacterium | reverse complement strand
GCCGATTCGCACTTCGGCGTGCCCGGCGGTCACGCCCTACCATATCATAGTTACAGTAGCGAGAGTCGTGTTATAGACCATTCCTGAGTTTTTAATGCGTTTGCCCTGCATTAACGGACCAGTTTTGACATTCAGAATTGGTCGTGATAATTTGGGCGCGAAAAAGCAGATACTTACCATGCCCTCGTGGTAATCTGACGTGGGATCTACTGAATAAATGTAAAAGGATGGGCAAATTGGCAGAAGCGGTTTCGTCGGAAGAATCCCCGGAACGAGCGCTTTTAATTGAACTCGACTCACCGAAAAAAACGGTGCGTGCGGCTGCTATTGTCAAGGCGGCAAAGATTGCAAAAGACCCTCTGATCATCCGCAAACTGCAAATGATCGAGCAGTCCCAGGATCGGGAACTTTCTCTCGTTGCAAAGCAGGCTATTGCCCGGATTCAGTCGCGAGTCGGCGAATTGAAGGCAACTTCTTTCAATGGTACTTCCCTGACCAGGGAAAATCTGCTGCTTCCTCTTCCCGTCGAAGTGCCCCTGGTTCTCAAATACATTCGGGAAGACCCAAATCGGGTATCGGAAGATCTTCGCGCCACAGTCGCCGAATTCCTCGGGAAGCATGGTGCAGCAACTGACGCTGAATATCTCTTGCAGTGGTTGGCCGGCACAACATCGCTCCTAGCCCTGCCGTTCATTGAAGCTCTGGAGATACTGTTTCCAAAAAGCCTGCTGACAGTGCTGCCCAACCTTCTGGCCTCTGAAGTCCCGCTGGTGCGGGTAAGAGCTATTTTAACCCTCAGGCGCATCGATCCTGATGAAGCCGCAGCCCATTTTTCGGAACTGATCGGATCGCGCAAGGCAGAAGAGCGCCTGGCCGGAATTTCAATCGCGTTCATGTTTCCCTTTGAGCAGGTTAAGCACGTGGTATTGGCGCTTCTTCGCACCGAGATTGACGATGATGTCATTGCGGCGACCGAAATATTTTTTTCCACCAACCCCGAGGAAGATACGGCCCTGAGACTGCTCGATCTTCTTGAAACTCTTCCCAAGGAGCAGACGGCAGGCGTTGGCCGTATTTTCAAGGGAATCTGCGGTGTTCTGGAAAAGGCTCAGATACTGCCGGCCGAACAGGCTCGTCCCGAAGCTATGGTCGCTCGCTGGAAGCGGGAGCGCCTGAAAAAATTCCTTATCGATCTTGAAGTCCAGATTACGGTTTGTGACAAAGAACGACTGGAAACCATCGAGGCCTGGCTTAAAAAGAATATTCAGCATCCCGATGTGGCGGAGTTTGTCGAAACTCTATCGCAGAGCCCCGCAACGGAGGAAATATATCAGCGACTTACGGTCGGGGTCGTCCCCGAATCTCCAGCCGAACTGAACTGGGAAAGCCCAGTCAGTCAGCAGCCTGCCGCCAAGCGTCGGATGCTGGAATCGCTGGACGCCTCCAAATTCAATAAAATTGCCCCGTGGATTCGAAATGAGGCTGCGAAAGGTATTCCGACGATTCGAACGGCTGCCCTGAATGCAATCCGCACTTTCGATCCCACCCCACCGGATTCCGATCTCGCTGAAGAAGCCATCAAGGCTGACGATCCCAAAATAGTTCTCGCCGGGGTCAAGCTCCTGGAAAAAGCGCGCCCGTTCAGTCTGCCGCCATATCTTCCCCGATTGCTGCGGAGTCGCGACCTGTCGGTTCTACTGAAAGCTGTCCGAATCGCCCTGAAATCCGAGGCAAAAAAAGCCATCGATATACTGGCGGAGCTGCTGAAATCCAAAGAGGCTCCCATCCGGGCTCAGGCAGTGGCATGCCTCATGATCTGTCCCTTCGATCAGGTCATGGACATGCTGATGGAAGCCCTCCTGATTGAAACCAACCATGATATTGCCCAAAAAATTCTGCTGATACTCAATTCCAACCCTGGTGCAAAGGTGTTAAGGTCGCTTGATAAGATTCAGGCAACCCGGGACCCGGCGGTTACCATCATGGTGGCTCAGGTCCGCGCTGAAATGTTCGAGTTGATCTTGAAATACGGTTATGAAGCGTTTGACGAGTCGACCACTGAAGGGAAAGTATCCCGGTCGCAGCCGGCAAAACCTCCCTCACCGGAGACAGAGGCCAAAATTCCCATATCTGCCCCGGAAAAAAACAGTGAAGCTGTCTCCAGGAAAACCGAAAGGCGCAGCGATCATATAAAGGCCCCTGACGAAGCGACTCCTGCGACAAAAGTCCATCCGCTGTTCGCTCGGAAGACTCCGCCTCAAAAGAGTGATCAGATAGAAAATTCCGCTGGTTTGACCGGAATTCCGTATTCCGTCTCTGAAGTTCGTAACGCCATTCGCAGGAGAGAGGCCGATATCTACAAGGCTGCTGCCAAATGGCATGCGGCCAGTTCCTCCCAGCGGAAGATCATTATGATTGCAGGCATTGCCGTGATTCTTCTCGTGGTGGCCGGGTTGCTGTTCCTGAGGTAGGGCTCAGCCGAGCAGAGGGGTTGCAAACAAATTAGTAAAAAGTTGAAGCTATGTTTCCAATCAGGTAGGATTTGAATATTCCCGAAATCCGTTGAATCTTGTTCGTGTCTGTTATCCTACGGTAAATGCAAAGAGAAAGATCTTTTTTGGAGAAACTAAATGGTTGACTATCAAGCCCTATTCAACGAAGCGCCCAATCCTTATTTGGTTCTTGATCGATCACTGAAAATTGTCGAGGTTAATAAGGCCTATCTTAATGCGACCATGACCAAAAGAGACACGTTGCTTGGAAAATACCTGTTTGAGGCTTTTCCGGCAAACCCGGAAGATTTGAATGCCAACGGTGTCAGCAATTTACAGGCATCCATGGATGATGTGCGGAAGTACCGCAAACCCGATACGATGGCCGTGCAAAAGTATGATATTCCAAAACAAGATGGCAGTTCTGGCTTTGAAGAGCGTTTCTGGTGTTCTGTTAACTCTCCTGTCCTGGGGCCCAACAATGAGGTTGATCTCATTATTCATAATGCCCAGGATGTGACCGAATTTATGCGCGGGAAGCCAGAGGAAGACGAGTCCAAAAATTCCTTAAGACTGAAGGCCGATCATTTGGAAACAGAAATCTATAAAAGTGCGCAAGCTTTGCAGGAAGCTAACAAGAAATTGAAGATTGCCAATGATGCGAAATCAACTTTTTTGACTTCCATGAGCCATGAATTGCGAACGCCACTGACCGTCATATTGGGGTTTACTCAGATTTTGGGACGTGATATGACCCTTGGCAAGGAACAGCGGGAAGAGATCGGAATCATCAATCGAAGCGGTCAGCATCTCTTAAATCTTATAAATGAGGTGCTGGACATATCCAAAATCGAAACCGGGCAGGTAACCCTTAATGAAAAGAGTTTCGATTTGATTTCTTTTCTCGATCACCTCTCCGATCTTTTTCGCCCCAGAGCTGTCGAAAAAGGTTTAATTTTTACCACAGAGAAAGGGCCTGATCTCCCCGGCTATATGAAAGGCGATGAAGGGAAATTGCGCCAGGTGCTTATTAATCTGCTAGGTAATGCCCTGAAATTTACGGAGGTAGGATCGGTGACTTTCAGGGTAAGGTCAGGTGAAGCCAAAGACAAAACCCGGACCCTTCAATTTGAAGTTGAAGATACAGGCGTTGGCATTGACTCTGATAACCTCAAAAAAATTTTTGAACCATTTTTCCAGGTTTCGAATTGCGGAGACAAAACTACAGGGACTGGCCTGGGTCTTACCATCAGCAAGCAGTATGTTCAGCTGATGGGGGGAAACCTGGAGGTGGAGAGCCAAATCAATAAAGGGTCACTTTTTCGATTCAGCGTCGCGACAGGCAAAGCTGAGCCCTTTGAAGTTGCAGAAATACCGCCATCAAGGCGGGTTAGTGGTCTTGCCCCAGGGCAACCCTCGTTCCGCATCCTTGTCGTGGATGACATCCTGGAGAGTCGGAAACTTCTTGTCAAAGTTCTTCAGACCGCAGGCTTTGAAATACAGGAAGCGTCTGACGGCAAGCAGGCAGTTGAGGCCTTTGATTCCTGGCATCCTCATCTCATTTGGATGGATATGCGAATGCCGGTTATGGATGGCTATGAGGCAACGAAACAGATTAAAAAAAGCGAACGCGGGCGGGAAACAGTGATCATAGCCTTGACTGCGCACGTCTTTGAGGAAGAACGGCAGGAAATCCTCAATATCGGTTGTGACGACTTCATCAGGAAACCTTACCTTGAGGAAGAGCTTTTTGCAGCTCTTGAAAAACACCTGGGAGTAAAGTTTATTTTTGAGGATGTAGTTTCCAACGTGGAGTTGCCGAAAATACTCGCTGATGAGAGACTGTCACCGGAAGGCATTGCCGGGTTGTCAATAGAAGCAAAGAGCGAGTTACTTACGTTTGCCGCCAAATTGGACCAGAAAGCCTGTCTTTCAATTCTTGATCGACTTTCCGTGAGCAATAAAAAAAATGCTGACGCATTACGTATTTTGGTTGAGAATTATAAATTTAAGGATCTTGAAAATTTGCTGCGCGCAAGGGTAATTCCCGGTCAGGATTCAAGTGAAAGATAAAGAATTGGCTATGGCCATGGACAACATCACAGGCAGTATCCTGCTGGTCGATGACAACCCTGACAACCTGAAGTTATTGGCAAAAATTTTAATAGCCAATGGCTTTACGGTCAGGGCCTCAGATAACGGAAGATATGCTTTCAAATCCGTTAGCATTGATCCCCCCGACCTTATTCTCCTGGATGTTAAAATGCCTGATATGGACGGTTATGAGTTCTGCCGGCTTCTGAAGGCTGATCCCTTGTCGGTTCATATCCCGGTGATTTTCATTAGCGGCATCAGGGATGAGGAAAGCAAAGTAAAAGGGTTTGAAGTGGGAGGGGTTGACTATATTACCAAGCCCTTTCAATCCAGGGAGATACTCGCCAGAGTTCAGACTCATTTGTCAATGAGCCGGATGCAGCGCCATCTGGAAGAAATAGTAATGGAACGGACCTCCAAACTTCAAGCGGCTAGAGAGCATTTCCAGAAGCTTTTTGAGCTGGCCTCCGACGCCTTCTTCATTCATGATCTGGAAGGTAATGTTGTTGATGTCAACCGGCAAGCCTGCCGAAGTCTCAATTTTACCCACAAAGAAATCCTGCAGCTAAAACTTTCCGATTTTGAAACGGGTATTTCTCCAGAACAGCTTAAAAACATTGCCGACAGAGCGGCAAACGGTGTACGCATCGTAGCAGAAGGTCGACATCGGCGAAAAGATGGTTCAACTTTCCCGGTGGAAGTCAGCCTGGGAGTGTTCCAGGACCAGGAACCAAGGCTCATTCTTGCCATTGCCAGAGACATTTCAGAACGCAAGAAGGCTGAAGCGGAGAGGGAAGAGTTGCAGCTGCAGCTGGCGCAGGCTCAGAAAATGGAGTCCGTTGGCAGGTTGGCGGGTGGTGTGGCCCATGATTTCAACAACATGCTGTGCGTGATCCTGGGTCGGGCAGAGATGGCTCTGACCCACTTGAACCAGACCCATCTGATCCATGCCGACCTTGAAGAAATTTGTAAGGCAGCCAGACACTCGGCTGATCTTACTCGTCAGTTACTGGCTTTTGCGCGAAAACAAGCTGTAGCTCCCAAAGTGCTGGCCCTGAACGAAACCGTGGCCAGTGATCTTTTGATGCTGAGGCCCCTTCTAGGTGAAAATATTGTCCTCGAGTGGAAGCCGGGGTCGAATCTCTGGAATATTAAATTAGATCCGTCCCAACTCAGCCAGATTCTGACAAATCTCTGTATAAATTCCCGAGATGCAATCTCAGGTGTTGGAAATCTTGTCATCGAAACTGGAAACAAGACTCTGGACGAAAAATTCTGTGCCGATCATCCTGACTCTGTTCCAGGCGATTATGTAATGCTCATCGTCAGCGATGATGGATGTGGTATGAGCGAGGAAACGCTTGCCCATATCTTCGAACCGTTTTTTACGACCAAGGATATCAACAAAGGAACCGGCCTTGGACTGGCCATGGTCTATGGTGCTGTCCGGCAAAACAATGGTTTCATCGAGGTCGTCAGCAAGCCAGGCAGAGGAACATGGTTTACGGTTTTTTTGCCCAGATACGAAGGTCCGCTGGAGCAAGCGCCTTCGAAAAAAGATCCCAGGCCTGTTCAGAAAGAAGAGGAAGTTGTCTTGCTCGTAGAGGATGACGAAGCCCTGCGCGAAACAACCAGACTGATGCTCGAACGGGAAAAATATATCGTGCTGGAAGCGGCGACCCCTGAGAAGGCCCTTACTTTATTCCGGATGCATTCCGGCAAAATCCGACTTCTCATTACTGATGTGCTCATGCCGGGTTTGAGTGGGCGCGATTTGGCGATACAATTACGGTCGCTCTTCCCTGGCCTCAGGTGCTTATTTATTTCTGGATACACGTCAGATATTATTGCCCGGGACGGAATTCTGGAAAAGGGAGTCGTTTTTCTCCAGAAACCTTTTGATCGAAAGGCACTTTCAGCCAGTGTCCGAAGCGCCCTTTCCGACCACCTTCGATAGTTGATAGTTATCGGTTCACCCAACTATTCCCGGACCTTTTTTTGCTAAATCCTGCATGCATGAAGGGTTTCTTCAGGTCAGCGCCCAATGGTACAGCTGGGCGCTGACCTGTTTTACAGTTATTTATGGGTTTCTCTCACCGTGATGCCCAGGGCTTCAGCAACGCCCTTACCGTAATTGGGATCGGCCTTGAGACAGTTGTCGATATGTCGAAGCTTTATTTCTTTCGGCGCATCGCCCAGGGCACGGGCGGTATTGGCGAAAAGAACCTTCTGTTGGGTCGGGCTCATGAGTTGGAACAGTAGACGCGGCTGGGTATAATAATCATCGTCGGTCCGGTGATTCCAGTGGTCGGCCGCACCTTCCAGTCTGAGAGGCGGTTCGGCGAAATTCTGCTGTTGCTGCCATTCGCCAGAGCTGTTTGGTTCATAGCCGAGGGTACCGCCATGATTTCCGTCCACTCGCATAACGCCATCGCGATGATAGCTGTGGAACGGGCAGCGGGCCTTGTTTACCGGAATCAGGTGATGGTTGACTCCGAGCCGATACCGTTGGGCGTCACCATATGAAAACAGGCGGCCCTGGAGCATTTTGTCTGGTGAAAACCCGATCCCGGGAATGATATTGGCCGGATTAAACGCCGCCTGCTCGACCTCGGCGAAATAGTTTTCCGGATTCCCATTCAGTTCAATGACGCCGACCTCGAACAATGGGTAATCTTTGTGATACCAGACCTTGGTCAGATCGAACGGGTTGTATGGACTCTTCGCAGCATCTCTTTCGGACATGATCTGGATGAACATCTTCCAGCGCGGGAAGTCACCCTTTTCGATGCTGTCGAAGAGATCACGTTGGTGGCTTTCACGGTCCCTGGCAATGATGGCTGCCGCTTCCTCGTCGGTCAGATTCTTGATTCCCTGTTGGCAAACCAGGTGGAACTTGACCCAATGCCGCTCGTTCCTTGCATTGATGAAGCTGAAGGTGTGACTGCCAAACCCATGCATGTGTCGATAAGAAGCCGGAATGCCGCGGTCACTCATTGTGATGGTGATCTGATGAAGGGCTTCCGGGAGGGAGGACCAGAAGTCCCAGTTGTTGCGGGCGCTGCGCAGGTTGGTCCTCGGATCACGTTTGACCGCGTGGTTGAGGTCAGGGAACTTCAGAGGGTCGCGCATAAAAAAGACCGGTGTGTTGTTGCCCACCAGGTCCCAGTTACCTTCCTCAGTGTAAAATTTGATGGCGAAGCCGCGAATGTCGCGCTCAGCGTCAGCAGCTCCACGTTCACCGGCAACGGTGGAGAACCGCACGAATAGATCGGTCTTCTTTCCGACCCTGGAAAATATCGCGGCTTTCGTGTATTTGGTGATATCATGTGTGAGGGTAAACGTGCCATAGGCGCCGGAGCCCTTGGCATGCATCCGGCGCTCGGGGATCACCTCCCGATCAAAATGGGCCAGTTTTTCCAGAAACCAGACATCCTGTAAAAGTGCCGGCCCGCGTTGGCCAGCGGTCATTATGTTCTGGTTGTCCGGCACCGGAGCTCCCGCGTTGGTGGTCAATTTTTTCTTCTCGTCTTTCATGTTCAATCCTCCTGACTCGTTTTGATTAGCGGATATCATGGGCGCATGCCCACGCCGCAAGCTGTTCTCGGTCTGATGGATCACAGTGGGCGCAAGAAAAGGACCATTTGTTACTTTTCCATGGATGATTGCCTCCAAAATAAATCCTCATGATGAAGCTCTATAGGACCATGATAAATGATAATTACTTCTAAAACAAGAGGGATGCGCGTGGTCCCCGGGGTCATATATTTGCTTATGTTTTCCCACCGCGATCATATGAAAGCCTGGCGTTCGGCAGTTTTTTAAGGCGAACATATTGAGCGAGGCCACTTCTTCTTCAACAATAAGAAAAAAACAGGTCAAACGCACACTTCTTTTTGCTCTCAGTATTTGTTTTCTCTTGCTTTATGTTGTTTTCATTGTCATCGCGACCGAATGGAGAGATCTCAAAAGGAGTAGCCATGTTTATACATGGGAGTTCTCAATTCGGTCGAAATGACAGAATGGCATTATCACAAACTCGGCAGGAGAGCCACGGAATAATCCGTGAAGCGCATAGAGACTGATAAAATTATGCGTTTACCCCCTGGGGAAGGGAAATCATAGACCTGATTCCAAAAATGTGATATTGTTTTTATTGTGAGGATAATTTGAGATACGATGGCATAAAACTTGTTATTGGGATAGATATTGGCAATACCGCTATCAAAGCGTGTTTGCTGGAACGCAAGGGGGACAGTGTTTACTGTCTTGGTTTTCACATCTTCCAGTTTCAGATTGGGAAGCCACCTGCCTCCGAAAACATTCTTTCAGGTCTCGCTGAAATCAAGAGGGTCTTTGGGAATAAAACGAACCACGTAGCCCTGGTCAGCAGCGACAAGAACATTGTTCTCAAGTTCATTGACAAGCCTGCTATGTCAAGAGCAACGCTGGAAAGAGTGCTTGAAAACGAAATGGCCGCTTCTGCTCCGCCACCGATTGAAGGGGGTGATATGCACGGGCAGATGTTCCACTTTCTTGGCGAAAGCAAATTTGAAAACAGTCTCACCATGCATATTCTGCACGCCACCTTCCCGCTGCGCTTCATCAAAGAACAGGAGGCTCTGTTAAAGAAAGCTCAACTCAAGTTGGTTGGTCTCTATCCGTTTTGCATTGCCATGCGCGAATGCTTTGTTGCCAATTTTTCTGACCAGTTCCCATTGAATGGTGAAACTCCGTTCCTGGTGGCTCTCCTGAACTTTGGCGCAACCTCAAATCAGGTCGTCGTTTGTGACAGAGACGTCATTCGGCTGGGAAGAATCTTTCCCGCGACCGGGGACGAAATTACCCAGTCTTTGGTCAAAATCTACACAACAGACGTTGACGACCCAGCATTTGATAATACAATGCCTGTCAAATACAGGAAATCCACAGGCATTAGGAACGTCACTGAAGTCGAAGAGTTTTCGCCCCAGTCCATGGAAATTCAAACTTCAGATATTATACGCAAAGAGATTGAGCGTATGTCGCAGAAGCTTCGGCTGACGTTTGATTATTTCAAGGGGCAGACCAGACAGGAAGTGGCCCATGTCTTTGTTTCCGGCGGTGCGGCCATTTTTCGCGGTCTCTGGAACTTGCTTGATTCAGGCCTCTTAGGAAGCTGCCAGGTGCATCAGTTTTCTCCCCTAATGAAGATTCAATTTTCTCCCATGGATTCCTCTGTCCATGAGCCCGCCTACGATGTGTCCAACTACTTCGTTCCCGCAATGGGAGCCGCGCTTTGTGCGATGAAGAATGACAAGGCGACCATGAATCTCGCAGCCTTTACCAAGGCCGACCATGTCAAAGAACTGAAAATAATAGCTAAAGAATATTACATCAGCGCCCTTGTGCTTCTGATCGTAATACTCCTGCCGCTGATCTATGATTTTGGCTGGTTTTATCCAGAGACCGGGATGATCGAAAAACTGACAAAGAATCAGGCACGTCTGGCCACTGAATTGGAAAAAACCAGACCATTTAAAGAGCAGTATGATCTCTTGCTTAAAACCAAAAGGGAACTGGAAATTCGCGATACCTTCATAAAAAATGTTTTGAATCGCCGGATTTTCTGGTCAAAAGCCCTGCTTCAACTTGCCCGGTTACTACCTGACGAGATCAGTTTTTCCAGCTTAAAAACTGCTCCTGTCGCAGACTCCAATATTTCTGATGGCAAGCCCACATTCCAGGAAATAGACTTTTCCGGAACGTCATCTTCGTTACCTATTCTGGCCCGTTTTCTCCAACGGCTTGAGGATTCGAAGATTTTCTACAACATCAAACTGGGCTCTACCGCAAGAACGAAAATGGGAAAAAATGAACTGATTAATTTTGATTTCACCTGCAGTATCTGTCAGGCGGTCGAAAACAAATGAGAAATACAGTCATCATCATTGTGTTGATATGTGCCATTATTTTCATTGACTATACGCAATACAGGCCCGCCCGACTTGATGTCATCCACAGCCAAATCGCTGCCATTGCTGCCCTGGAAAACGACATCGGCATTGCCGAAGCCGCTCAGGCGAAAATTGCTACGGTGAAAACCGATATCGAAAAATTGCAGATCTCAATTGCCCAACGGTCCAGGCGATTTCCGCAAAAAAGCCAGGCCGGTGAGCTTCTGGATCAGGTCACCACCTTTGCAATCAACCAAGGGCTGAAAATTGATTCATATAAACCTTCGGGTCCAACCCCCAAAAATGTCAACATCACAACCAGTGACGGGAAGATAGGGACGGACAGTGTTAACTACGAAGAAATGCAAGTCAGCATTGCCTTTAATACCTCCTTCAAATCGTTAGGCGAATATCTTGATGGGTTGGAAAAGATTCCTTTATTGATCGAAATTTCCGGTCTGGATCTAAAAACAGCCGAAGCACACATCGATCCAAAAAGTTCGCTGATCGTTCTCATGGATGCCAAAACGTATATCTATGGGGGGAATTAACATGCACTCAATACCAAACTCCATGGAAGTTATACGAAAGCAAAATGAGATTTGTTTATTTCAGGCCGGACAATTTGACCTAGGCGCGAAAAGCATCGCACCAGATATAAAATTCAATACGTTTTCACTAATATTGTTGTCTATGTATCTTATTCTTCCCATTTCCGGACAGGCTGAAGAGACCTTTCACATTGGAAGTGGAAGCGCTCCGGTGATTGAGGAAAACAAGGGATCAGACGGCAAAGGTGCTGATGCCAATGACAAAAATGTTTGGAATGACATCCGTGATATTTTCCACCCAGTCAGTCCAAAAGGGCAGGCTGCAACTAAAACTAGTCCCTTAAATTCCACTACGATATCGACAAATGCTACCCAGACCTCAAAAATTGGCAAAAGCCCGCCGAGCTTGAAGGGAGTAATGATCGGGGCCGACAAAAAAGGCACCGCCATCCTGGGAGGCAAAATATTGAGGGAGGGTGATGAAATTGATGGATTCCTGGTGAAAAAAATTTCCGCAAACAGTGTCACCCTGATCTATGAAGGAGAGAACGTTGTCGTTTATGTCAGAAAATAAATTCGTCCATCCATTCAATCCGTGCATCTTAGTCGTTGCCTTTCTACTTTTGGTCATTCCAAGTGGGTTCGCCAGTACCCCGGACATGGATGCCTGGCGGTTTTACCGCAAAATCATGGATCAGCTTACGGTCAAATACCAGCTGAAGGGCGATGTGAACAAAGCCATTGCTATTCAAAAAGAAGCCAAAACCCCCATCCCTGCGGGAGAACTTCCCGAGAGAATCGCTGCCGCAGGCAAGGAATTGATCGCCTTTCTGGAGGCCGAGGGAAACACGTATGCTGTTTCGCGCTTGCTCGCTCAGATCAATCAGTATTTGCAGCCTTCCAAACAGGTTGAGGCGGCGGTCGTCAAACCAAGCGTTCTTCAACGGGCCGAAATACAACAGGTTGAAACATCAAAACTTGTGTATCAGCAGACTCCCACCCAGGCTGCGAAGAAGCCCACGTTTACTCCGCCATCGGTTACCCCGAGTCCCTATATCTCTTCGAAGGCCTTGATTCCCGCCATATCAACAGTCCCGGATCCGACCAATGACAAACCAGCCAAGACTATCAATTTAACGCCTTTCGAGCCCAATCCTTTGAAAAATATTTCCCAGGAAAAAGTGACCTTGAATTTTCAGGACGTGGAGATTTCCGATATAGTCCGACTTCTGGCCAACAAAGCCGGATTGAATATGGTCAGCCGTAATCAGATCAGAGGTCAAACAACTGTTAATTTTGAGAATATTCCAGTTGGTATTGCTCTTGACAGCATTCTTCGTACAAACAGCTATTCCTATGATGTGGTTGATGGAGTTCTCTGGATATTCCGACGCGGCGAAGAGCCCATTGAAGCCCGCGCGTTTTTTCTGAAAAATGCTTTAGCTGCCGATATTCTTCCTATTGTGGAAAACTGTCTCAGGCAGGGAGCCACCAATCAGATGGGTGCTGCCTCGACGCCGTCACCCGCATTGCAGGCCCCCGCCGTATCGAGATCTGCGACTTCGGAGCTGAATTCCTCCACAAATTCTCCACTTTCTGCTGAGTCATCGGCGTCTCCTGCTGCTCCGGTGTTTGCACCAACTCCTTCGCCTGTCTCTTACGCGCCTGTGGAAAGCGGAGTCTCCCCGACGATGCCCTCCAGTCTATGGAATGTCCAGGTTGACGATCGATCAAATTCGCTTATCGTCACGGCTTCGCGAATCAAGCTGAATGAAGTCGCTCGGCTGATTGAAGTGCTTGATATCTCCGGCGTCAACAAACGGCAGGAAGAGCGCATTTTTGTGCTGAAGTATGTTGATCGGGCAACCCTTGAAAGCGCCATAAAGATGGTGATCCCCCGATTTGACCCGGCCAGGCAGATTATTGGCGTTAAGCGGTCTGACTAGCTTTGAATGAAAACCGATACCCATTCGTTCGAGACATCCCCCAAGGTGGTGGTAACATGTTGAAACAAAGATCTTTTCGTGTCTTTCATTGTTTTTTCAGCCTGATTTTCCTGGGACTACTCCTTTGTCCCAACATTTTCGGACAAGAGCTCACACCCACTACTACGCCCGGAGGCACCCCTTCAGTGAGCACCCAGATGTTGGAAACCACGCTGATCATCAGGGAAACTCCGGAGAACCTTGTCAAGATTGAGCAAATCATCAAGAGTCTTGATGTGCCTCCCAAGCAGGTTATAATCGAGGCACACATCTTTGACATCACTCTTGACCACAACAACTCCACAGGTATTGATTGGTCAACCTTTTTGACGCAGGCCGGCCGCGCGTTGCCGCTAATCCAGTATGATCATACCACCGGGTTAAGCGGTGGCAACGGCACCTTGCGAATAGGAACCCTCAATAACGAACATTTCAGTTTCCTATTGAAGGGGTTGCAGGGGGATAAACGTGCCAAATCCCTTTCGAATCCGAAGATCACAGGAACCAACGGTTTGCCAGCACTCATCAGTGTCGGGCAACGAATTCCCTATTACACCACCACCACATATCCGGCCAATGGCGGCAATCCTCCATATACCGTTCGAACCACACAGTTTGCCGATGTTCCCATAAGCCTGACCGTAACCCCATATATTTATGAAAATGGGTTGATTCGCATGAAAGTGGTTCCCCAGATCACTGCGGTCGTCAGCCTGATTCCCGATAGTGCTCCTTGGACGGAAACCCGCCAAGCCAACACCGATGTCACGGTGAAGAACGGCGAAACCTTGATCCTGGGCGGGTTGATTACCGAATCCAAGAGCGATTCCGCCGATACCGTTCCTTTGTTCGGCAAGTTGCCGCTTCTCAGAAAGTTATTCTCGAAATCTGAGAAAAGTGCCAAGCGATCCGAATTGGTGGTATTCATCACCCCAAACATTATCGAAAGCAGTCCCAGCAACGTTCGAGGGAAGTCGTTCTCGCGGAAAAAACGGAGGTCTCCAAATGAATAAAATCAGGTTCTTCGCTTTGCTGTTCCTGGGGGGGGCTGTTGCATTCCTGTTAGGATGCCAGAAATCAGGGTTGCCTCTTTTTTCACCAACGTCTGACATTCATGTGGTTAACGTTGCACCCAATCCACTCAACCCCGCATATGTTGAAGACGGCGGTTCTATTAAATTCACAGTCGAGCAGGTGAAATTCGAGTTCAATATCAACAATGGTATTTCGGTATTTCTCAACAACTATTCCATGAAATACTATTCCAGCAACGGTCAGCCTATTCTGTCCGGAAAGTTTGATTATTCTGGCGCACTTGATATTTTAATTCAGGCTCCTGACGTGACCATGGCCGGAGGAGCTACGACCGCCAGCGGAACTACAACCGCCAGTGGCAGCCACTCCGTCGGCGACATTTCTCTGGAAGTCATGCCGTCTTCTCTTTTTTTCTACATGACTAATAACACTCTTTCTCAAGCTGACGATGTCACCCCGGTTATCGCCAGGATCCTGATTTCCGGAAAAGATGTTAATAACAATGACATCAGCATTTCCACCCAGGTAACCCTTTCAACCAGGCAAAAAAATTGAATGTTTCGACTGTGAAAAGGGAGACGGTTCTTATGTGGAAGAAAGCAGTAATCATCGGAACCATTGCTTTCAGCATATTGCTTATCCTTGCTGGCTGCAATTCCGGAAGTTCAAGTGTGACCGCTCCAGTTTTTAACGGCCTGGCAGGCTCTCCAGGCGACAGAACAACAGGAACACTAAGTGGGATTCCGACCAACCAGAAGGGAGACCTCATTAAAAGTGCCAGTGTTACGATTACTCCACAAGCCGGTGGCACTTCCCTGAATTATAAAACCGGAGAAGACGGAAAATTCGCGTTCGTCCTTCCGGCGGGAAATTACACCATAACCGTCACAGCCCCCGCGTATGGAACCTACACGGGCATGTTTTCCATCATCGCCGACGAATCAAAGTCCATCAATCCTGTGCTTGGTCAAAGAATCATCCTGACTGGTACGGTCAAACTTAATACGACCAAGGAGCCTCTGTCCAGTATTATGGTAAGTTCGTATAAGGAAGGGATTTTTACCGGGTCAACCTATTCCACCTCAACCGGAGAATTTATCTTCCAGGATTTTTCGCCAGGCACCTATCAGCTTTCGGCAGGCCAGGACACAACTACCTACAGCCCTGCAACTTATGTCGTTTACATTATGGCAGATGGCTCAACGTCACCTGCAGCCCCGGAAGTCATTCTCGCTCCCAGACCCATTACCGCCAGCGATGTTGTGTGTCCTCTTGTCTTCGGAACCGTTATCGACTCGTTCACCAAAGCCCCACTCCAGTATGTGGTTGTCAGTGTGAAAGGGGTCGGTGGGACTATCAGCGATGCACAGGGCCGTTTCTCCTTTTCCAACCTGCGGCCAGGAAATTATGAAATTTTATTTTCCAAAACCGGGTGGCAGGATTTAACCCAGGAGTTCACGGTTAACTCGACGAACGGCGTAGTCTCAATTTCCCCATCCCCGCTGGCTTTTCTGATGAATCAAAATGTCGAAACAGGAGTCGGCGCCATTTCCGGACGATATGCCACTGAATCAACCGGCGTAGGGATTAACGGGCTGATCGTCCGGGTATATCCCATGAATTACATCTCAAAAAAGATTACCGTTATGACGCAGGCGGAAACAGCTTCAGCACCAGCCCAGTTTGCGATTCAGGACGTCACACACTGGGAAATCGATACCAATTACATCCTTTCCACCAGAACCGGAGAGGACAGCTCACCCAATGTCAGCGCTTCAGGGTCCTTCCGTCTGGAACATCTTCACCCGACTTCTGACGTGTATAAATATCTGATCTATGTAGGTAACGCCAATTCGACCCTGACGACCGCTGGCATGACAGACCCGGCAGATGTGGGCACCGGCGGCAGTGGTTTCGGCAAAGCAGTCTGGCTTATGGAAGACACCAATAACGTCAGTCGCATCTATTCCTGGTCCATGGTGGATGTCACAGTCGCAATCACGACATATCTCTCCAACTATA
This sequence comes from Candidatus Rifleibacteriota bacterium, assembly GCA_015233155.1. Taxonomy (GTDB): domain Bacteria; phylum Muiribacteriota; class Ozemobacteria; order Ozemobacterales; family Ozemobacteraceae; genus JADFYG01. The sequence continues at coordinate 30,771 of JADFYG010000050.1, read as the reverse complement.
ACAACCCGGATTACTGATCCGAAGCAGTTCATTGACATTATCTGCCGGCACACACTAAAATTTATCTAGAGAGGGTTGCCTTGGAACAACATATAAGTTCTTATTTTAGTCCGGAATTGGTTGATGAGGTCATTGAGAGGCTTCAGAAGCTTATTGAGAAGAGTCCCAATGACCCACAGCATTATCGGAATTTTGGTAATGCCTATGTCAAAAAAAGTGACTTCATCCATGCTCTGGCTGCTTTTGAGAAGGTTATTTCCCTGAGTCCGAGTGACACCACGGCCCACCTGAATGCCGGAAAGTGTGCAGAAGCCATGAATGATTTTGCCACTGCCGAAGCCAATTACAAAAGGGCCATTTTTCAAAAGCCTGAGTGGCCTGATCTCCATTTTCGACTGGGCCATCTGTATTTTAATCATGGTCAGATCAAAGAGGCGAAGGAATGCGTTGCCGAAGCCCTTGTGTGCAGCCCCAACTATCGCGATGCCATGCATCTTTTTGCACTGATTCACGAAAAAGAAGGGAACCTTGCCGAAGCTCTTCGTTACCTGAAAATGATTATAGCGTTGCCGGTAGACTCCACAAAAGTGAACAATCCATTTCCGTTCGATATTGAGGTGATTCTTGACGACCCGATAATGCTTGAGGAATTTATTCGCCAGGTGGAGCGGTTCCTGAAAACATCTGATGAATATGCTGATCTGCACTTCAAGCTGGGTATGGCCTATCGTCGAAAAGGCGATAAGGAAAAGGCCATGGACGAGTTTAAAAAAGTGCTCCAGATCAACCCCAAATTCCATCTTGCCCGACATTATTACTGGTCCTGGGATACGAGTAATGTCAAAAAACTATGATTCACAAACGACTAGGTGATATCCTCGTTGATTCGGGTCTGATAGACAGTCAACAGCTTGAAACAGCCATTGCCAAACAAAAAGAAACGGGCAAGCGGTTGGGATCAGTTCTCGTTGAACTCGGCTTTGCCGCTGATACTGATATTGTCACATGCCTGGCCAGTCAGCTGGAAATATGCTCAATTCCCGACGAAATGCTGGAAGTTCCTCAGGAGATCCGGCAATTGATTCCTGAGGACATCATCAGGCGCCACACACTTCTTCCGGTGAAACTTGACGGAAAGACTCTGACCTTGGCCATGGCTGACCCTTTCGATACTTTTATTGTTGAGGAAATCCGCTTTCAAACCAATCTTGATGTTCAGGAGGCCATTGCTACCGAAAGCGGCATACAGACTGCTATAAAAACGACGTATGGTGACAGGGAAAAAGAAAATAAAGACGTCGAACCAGGCTTGGCTGCGGATGATCAGATGGCCAAAAGTCTGGCCTCCCAACTGGGCATTCCCCATATTCCCGACGAAATGCTGATAGTTCCTCCCGATATTCGGAACTTGATTCCTGAAGTCATCATCAGGCGTCACACGCTTCTGCCGGTGAAACTTATCGGAAAGACTCTGACCGTAGCAATGGTTGACCCTCTCGATGCTTTTATCGTTGATGAAATTCGCCTCCAGACCAATCTTGAAGTTCAGGAAGCCGTTGCCACCGCAAATGGAATCCGAGCTGCTATCAGAGCTACGTATGGTGGTGAGGACGAAGAAGCGGAAGCCGAGAAAATGGACGAGGCGGTCAAAATTCTTGCGGCTGAGCAGGTGGCTCCCGTTGCAACTTCCGCCATGCTTGGCGGTGGCATGGTTTCCTTCGATCTGCAGGCCACAGATGTGGCTGCCACCGTAAACTTTGTCAGCAGATTGATCAAACAGGCGATCACAGACAATGCCTCTGATATACATCTTGAGCCCGCGGAAACCAATTTGCGCATACGTATAAGAGTGGATGGAGTTCTAAACGAGATTCTCCGAATTCCCAAAGCCAGCCAGGGGGAAATAATTTCCCGTCTCAAGGTTATGGCCGACATGGATATCGCCGAAAAGCGCCTCCCGCAGGATGGTCGTATTCGGGTAAAAGTCATCGGCAAAGATGTCGATCTGCGCGTCAGCTCTCTTCCAACCGTTTGGGGCGAAAAAATTTGTATGCGTATTCTTGATAAATCGGCTCTTACTCTGTCATTGAAAGATGTCGGTTTTGATGATGACTTGCTTGCCCGCTTTGAAATTGCGATAAAACAGCCAAACGGTATTATTCTGCTGAATGGCCCCACTGGCAGCGGCAAAACCTCGACCCTGTATGCCGCTATCAACTACATCTCTTCGCCGAAAATAAATGTCAACACTGTCGAAGATCCGGTTGAAATGCAGATCAAGGACATCAATCAGGTGCAGGTGAAATCAGACATCGGCCTGACCTTTGCCACAACCTTGCGGGCCCTGATGCGTCAAGATCCGAACGTTATCATGATCGGCGAAATCCGCGATGGTGAAACTGCTCAGATCGCTGTTGAAGCTGCCATGACGGGGCATCTGGTGCTTTCCACCCTGCACACCAATGATGCCTCCTCAACAGTTGGTCGTTTGATCGATCTTCAAGTTGAACCCTATCTGCTCGCCTCAACCCTTCTGGCTGCCGTTGCACAGCGTCTGACCAGAAAGATCTGCTCAAAATGCGTAACGCCATACGAACCAACGGAATCTCAATTGAAAGATCTGCAAATGGAACAATATGGAATCACAGGGAAGATCCCCTTCTTCAAAGGGGCTGGCTGTCCGCTCTGCAAGACCACGGGGTATAAGGGACGCACCGGCATCCATGAAATGATGACACTCGATGATGAATTAAGGCGATTGATCGTCGCTAAGGCGTCGGCTTCTGAATTGCGGGCCAGGGCTTTCGTCATCGGCATGCGTCCTTTAAGACAGACGGGTATTTCCAAGGCCTCTCGCGGCATTACCACCATTGAAGAGGTTTTGCGCGTGACCAAGAGCGAGGTCGTATAGGTATGGTTCTTTTCGTCTATCAGGGAGTTGATCAAGCCGGAAAACCCGTCAGCGGCGAGGAATTTGGAGAAACTCAGGCGGTGGTAATAACCAATCTCCAGGGTAAGGGCATCTCGGTTATTGAGATCAGAGCGCAGGTTGCTTCCCATGAATTTAGTCTGGGAAAATTGTTCCGGCATGTTTCATCCAAGGAAATGAGGTTTTTTTATAACAACTTCGCCACTTTGATCAACGCAGGAATTGCATTGAGATCCGGGCTTTTCGCTCTGAGTGAGCAAATTGAAAATGTCTATTTTGCTGATGTGCTCCGTCAAATGGCATCCAGCATTGAGCGTGGCAAATCGTTTTCTGAATCTTTGGCTATTTTTCCCAATCTGTTTTCGCCGTTGTTTATCGCTCTGGTGAAGGCAGGTGAAGAGGGCGGCATGCTCGATTCGATTCTGCTTCAGTATGCCGCCTATGCGGACAGCCAAGACAAAATCAAATCACGGGTAGCCGGAGCTCTGGTGCTTCCCGGGATTGTGTCGATGGTCGCAGTTATTGTTGTGGTGGCGCTGCTCACCTTTGTTTTTCCGACCTTCATGGAGCTCTTCAAGGACAAGCCGCAACTGTTGCCCGCCCCAACCAAATGGGTCATGGCTTGTTCTGTTTTTCTGCGGTATCACTATCTGCAACTGTTGGGTTGCATTTTGTTGTTCATTATTTGCCTTTACAATATTCTCAAGACCAAAGGGGGCTGGGTGGCCTTTTGTAAAATCCAACTGAAGCTTCCTCTGTTAGGCAATCTGTTTCGGAGAATGTATCTGGCCCGTTTTTCCCATACGCTGTCCGCCCTGCTCAAGGGCAGCGTGCCCATAATCCGGGCTCTTGATCTGACCATTGGTATTATTCCAAACGTTCTTATCGCCAACGCAATCATGAGAATTCGTGAAAGTGTTGAAAAGGGTGGTGGGTTTGCCTTGCCGATGTCGATGGAGAAAGACATTTTTCCTTCTATGGTAATCCTTATGGTTCATGTGGGTGAAACCACCGGCAATTTTGATAAAATGCTGGAAAAGGTAGGTCTATATTATGACGAGGAAGTCAATGATGCCATCAACATCATTTTGACCAGCATTGAACCAATCATGACCGTGCTCATCGGCGGAGTTGTTCTGATCATCTCCATGGCCATGTTTTTACCGATGTTTAACCTGACGCAGGCTATGCGTTAGAGGGGAAAATAAAACAGCGCACTCCTGTAAAGAAGCGCGCTGTTTTATTCTCTTATTGTTGAACCCAAGGAACATGTAGAGTGACTTTATCCTTTGATGGACCACCAACACCCAAGTCGGCGACGGTATAGGAGCCTACTTCAGCCAAAGTCGTCCATCCTGCGCCGAGCGCGGCACCGGTTCCATTGCAGAACCCGAAAGCGGTACAGATGGTCGCCCTCCCAAGTCTCTGCGGAACCCAGAGATAGGAACTAGTTACATTGGGGGTTGGAATAGCAACGCCGCCAACAGCGGTACCGGCGGCCCAAGTAGTGTCCCCAGCCAAGCGGACCTTTATGAACCGGTACACTAGTGCGGGCAAAGGATTGACGCTAAAAACACTGCCATGCTTGGACTGAACTTCGGGGCAGGCAAAATTCTTTCCATCTTTTATGATCTTAATAATCGAGTCTGGCGCCCAGCCGACCAGCGTGGTGGTGGTCAACGCCGGTTGGGCAGCAACGTTGGTATTAGGCGGTAATCCCTGGACATAGTTGGAGGAAACAGCGACCGGGTTAAAGGAAATCATGTGAGCTTCGTTGATATCAAAAGCCTGGTTACGGGTTTCCCAAACAGAAACGGCCTGATCGAGAGCCTGCAACTGGGTGGCACAACCTCGCTGGCGGGATTCGGTCACGAACGACTGGTATTTCGGAATGGCAAGGGCTGCCAAAACACCAATGATGAGAACAACGATCAACAGTTCAATCAACGTAAAACCTGATTTATTCATTGCTTCCTCCCTTAATGATCATGCCGTATGTTGCATAACCCGGTTCTCTGACCATGCATTGCAATTCGACCTTGATCATATCTGTGCTTCTCTCCCCACCGTGGCTGAAAAGAGACACTTCTGCCACTAAAATGCAGAAACCAATAAATATTCTGATGATTTAAGTGAGCCTAAATGATCCTCAATTCTCTTCCGAAGTCACGGTCCTTCTCTCATTTTGCCACACAAGATGAGTCCCAACATTAACAAGAAACCTGCGAAATCAGGGAAATTATACTCGCCGGCATAATAAAAACTTGATGGAAAGCCATTCCAGGAAGGAAGTCCGTATTTTCTTGAAAACCGCTCGTAATCAAAGACAAGACCCAACTCACATACTTTCTATCCAATATTCCAAGCGCTTGCCTTAAATGTACCCAATTTTTCTAATAAAGCAAAACAAGTCTTACGATGAAGCTGCAGATGCTTTTCTTCCCTATTGAATGGGGATCACCATATAATGACTTTTAAAAAAATGTCCGGAGAAATCCACATGGTTGTTCACGGTGCGTCTGGCCATCAAGCGGTTGTTACGGTCATAAAGATATGCGGTTGAAGATGCCAGGCCTGAAGAGTCGAGAGCATACGAAATGGTTATAGAACCCACAACACCTCCCGGGAAAATCATGGAGAAACTAGACAAACTGGTGGCAGATGCTTGTAGCAGGCAGATGTCCAGACCGGAATCCGCTGCTTGTACTGCCTGAGCTTCGAAAATGGCATATCGATTACTCGTTGAAACATCAGCAGATAATATGAACATGCTGCCTAAAAAGAGCAGAATGATCGCGAGTATGACCAAAGTGTAACCGCTTAAATACCCATTTTTTTTTGAGAATATCCTCATATTCCCTCAGTTCCGCGTAGAAAAAAAGAGGATTTAATATCGAAATATTTCTGCTCTGGAGAATAAGCTCCGGCTCCGGTGTCATCATAAAAAACTTTGATTGTTGAGTAAAAAATGGCATTTGATTTGCCGTCAGCAGGCAAAATGGTTCCGAATTGGGCAACCGCTTCGTTTGGATAAATAAAGCATTTGCCGTTCGCCGACAGCCCGCCTCCGGGTTTGACGGAATTATATCCCATCATGAAGTTTGTAAACTGACCGGTGCTGACATCTTTTGCCGTGAATACCCCATTGTTAATGAAAATCGCCAGATTTTGGTCACTCCAGCCGTTATCAAACACGTGAAAATACAATCGGTTTACATCCGGTATGCCCCAATGCGGAGGAACCTCGTTTACAAAGGTGGTGTCATGCAGGGTGGCTGAGCGCAAACCCGAAAAACGAACGCCATTAATGATGAAGCCATCTCTAAAAGAACGCATTCCATTACGGGAAACCCGCATGATTTCCACGAAAATAAACATATCTTTGTCGAGGCACATGGCTGTATTTAAAGCAACGCCCAAACTGGTCATAATAATGACGAAAACCAGCGAGGCAATTAAAAGATCAATTAGAAGATAACCACGACTGAATGGCGCCTTAATTGTCTACCCCCTCGTGACTGCCAAAGTGCTGAACAGTGATATTTTATTTGAAAGAACTCACATTAAATCATGGAATTTTGGGATTGGGCTTGGGCTTGGGTGTGGGTTTAGGCTTGGGTGTGGGTTTTGGTTTGGGCGTCGGTTTAGGCATCGGAGTGGGCGTCGGAACGGGCGTGGGAACGGGTGTGGGAATGGGCGTGGGAAAGGGAATCACGGCCCCCCTCTTTCCAAGGAGAAATGTAAGACTTGCACCTTCGCCGGGAATAAACATAGATTGGGGCTCAACGCAGACGCTCACCAGGAAAAGTTCACCTGCTGTCGCTACCGGGAGCGGAGCGGATAGACTGACACCCGCAGGAGGCGTGGTAACGTCATCGATTCGGAGGGTTGCTGAAAAGGAGCAGGAGGTATCCCTTACCCAGATTGGGAACGTGGTACTTGAAATCGTGATGACCCGAGGGCTTAATACGGATTGACCAGCGGAAAAATAATTATTCACCCAGCAATATCTTGTCTGTTCTGCAATATCTTCGCAGACTATGAGACTTTTGGCCTGATTTTTGGCACTGGCAATGGCATAACTGGATGATTTCAGGGAAGATAGAATTTGGTTTATGGTAAAGCCTAAGATCATTAATGAAATCAAAGCCTCGACCATGAAAAAGCCTGATGCGGAGACATTTCGAACACGGACTTTCTTCCAAAACATACCATCAGATGGCAAAGGACACAGCTTCACTGCATTTTTTCCAGTTTAATTTGAAAGCAGCTGGAAGAAATAGTGAATTCCCAATAATCCCGACCAACATTACGTTCATTGGTTGACTCATCATAATATGCAAAGATAAACTTTCGATCAGCCGTTGGCAGTCCGTTGGGTCTGAACACAATCGAATACACCCCCGGTGAAGGATTGTCGAGAGACGTCGGAACTATGCAAAAGCTCTTTGATGCCAAACTGGTCCGGAACAAACCGGTACTTGTATCAAACGTGTCCTGCATAAAGGTTCGAAGGTTGTTATTGTTCGTGTCAGAGCATGAGTAAGATATGGGAGGGTTGCCGGAGGTCGCCGGGACAAAAGCAGCCAAATCTCGGCAATAAAATCTAACCGTGGTGGTTCCAAGACAAACCGCAGCATCCTGGGCTGTATAAAGGTCATTACACAAAGTTCGAACCGATTGATTCATCTGGATATCTGCTATGCTTTGCATCATTTTGGGGTATCCCATGACGGCAAGCACGCCTAAAATGGTTGTAACAATTAACAACTCAATCAGAGTGAACCCCTCTCTATGAACCATCCAACCCACTGTACAAAGGCGGAGAAAAAATGTCAAATCTGTTCACGATATGAAGTAAGGAATCGGATGAGAATAAAATAATCTCCATCCGAGCAGAGGTGAGTTCAAAAAGCATCATTAGATACGCCGCATGTTTCTTGATGAAGTTGATATTTTTGACTAATGCAGGAATATTGGATAAGATAAACGGTAATTTTCAGAGGAATTTCTTACTCCATAAATATTTAGTAACGAGGAGCGATTCATGATACGTCGGATATATGCAGTTTTAGCAGTGATAGTCCTTGTCTTGTTTGTAAATGCAGCAATGGCTGCGGAGCCAGGCTTATTCGGCAAGGTGACTTTCAAGATTCTCGATCTCAAGAAGAGCACGGGATTCGAGACTGGCAATTTGGAGGATGGTTTTCATCCGAAGTTTCGCACGAGAGTCTCCCGGATCACCGTTGAAATCGTTAATCAAGAATTTACTGACGAACAGAAAAAGTCTTCACCGCTCGCCTGGAAGTATCTGGAAAACAACGCCAAGGAACTCGATATCAACACATATCTCAATAACCCGGACAACAAGGATCTTCTCGATATTTACATGAATGCGATCAAGAAAGGCCTGGTATTTACGAGCGAACTTACCAGTACCCAAAACCCCCTTTCCAATGGCGAACAGATGGTTCTATTCAGCATAACCAAGATTCTCAGCTTTCCGGCCGATAAGTAGATCTTGGTTTCTCCGAGAAAATTCAAGTATACTTTTTATACTCTCCTTCTTAGTTTTTTCGGAGAGAAAGCCCTTGATTTGGAGTTGTGAATGACCAGGAAAATTCAGGTGGTTTCGACGGTTCTCTGTTTTGTCCTTGTTGCGGTTGGCTCCCTTTTCGGGAATCAATGGGAGGAAGCCTACCGAAAGCAGCGTCTCAAGACCATGAAAGTTGGAGACTGGGCTGAATTCGAAATCTCCGTAAAGATCGGCGCCCCTCTCAATTCCGCCGTCACAAAAGTGCAAAAGACCACGGTGACGAAAGTCGATGCAGAAGGGGTGTCTTTCACAACGGAAACCACCAGCGATGCTTCCGTCCCGAAATCTGAAACCCGATTAACGCTCAAGGAAGTCACGAAGCCGGTTTCGAAGACGGGTGCCCCGCAATTCGCCGAGGGGAGCGAACAGATTTTCCTGGGCGAAAAGGATTATTCCTGTCAGTGGTTTGAAATGAGCGTCCAGGGAGCCCTTACAAGTGGACCATCCAATATCCTTGATAAAACATGGTATTGTGACGACGTCCCGGTGTTCGGGCTCGTCAAGAGGGTTTTCACCGCAACCACCAATACCGTGACGACGACTACGGAAACACTTCGGGCCTTCGGAACAGGGAAGTAACCCGCTCTTCATCCCGGCCCCGACACGAAATCGGCGTGTTCCGTGCCGTGAAGAAAAGCCAAACGTTGCCCATAAAACAGTTTCAGTAGGCTCACCAGGAATTGGCGGTTGTTTTTCAGATAAAAGTTAGAGTAAAATAATCTCCATGAAACTGACCTTTCTCGGAGGCGCCGCTGAGGTCGGTGCCAGCTGTACGCTTATCGAACTTGGAAACAGGCGTATACTGGTGGATTGCGGTATCCGCATGAGCGGCGATTCAGATGCATCACGCCTTCCGGACCTCAGCCAGTTGAATGACGCCAAGCCGGACGCCGTTATTTTAACACATGCCCACATGGATCACTCCGGCGCCTTGCCACTGCTGCTCGCGTCCATGCCAAAGGTGCCTTTGTATCTTACGCCACCCACCGGACGTCTGCTTCATGTGCTGTTCGCAGATGCGCTGAAGATCATGAACGATCGTCGTGAAGCCGAGATTCCATTATATTCGGTAGAAATGGTCGAACATACACTGAATATGGCTATAACTGTCCCTTTTGAGCAGTCTGTAGCGCTTTTCGGGGGCGAGATTCGCCTCACTTTCCGGCCTGCCGGCCATATATTGGGCGCTTCTCTTGTATCCATGGAATCCGATCACGGCAACGTGTTGTTCACAGGCGATTTTTCCGTTGATGCCCAGAAAACAGTTGACGGAACCTCAATTCCGCATGGGCATTACGACCTTGTTGTAACCGAATCCACATATGGTGCGCGCTTTCATGCGCCACGCCGTGACGAGGAGGATCGGCTGGCAAACATGGTATATGAGCGGGTCAGCGCCGGGGGATTCGTTTTGGTTCCGGCTTTCGCATTAGGACGGGCCCAGGAGATAATTCTCACCCTGTCGCATGCTATGGAAAAGGGCCGCATTCCGCATTTTCCGGTGTATGTCGATGGCATGGTCACCACAGTTTGCCACGTATATCGCGATTATCCGAACGATGTGACTCCCGCGCTGGAGAAACGCATAAAGAAGCTTTCTCATCCGTTCTTCCCAATTGAAGGCACGATCAAACCAGTGCTTTCTCCGAAGGATCGGGAACAGGTGCTGCGCGGGCCACCCGCCGCAATCATAGCAAGCTCGGGTATGCTGACGGGTGGACCATCGGTATTCTACGCCACTGAGCTGGCTTCCAAAAGCGGCAATCTGATAGCAATAACCGGATATCAGGACGAGGAATCGCCCGGCCGAAAATTACTCGAGCTTTCCCAACCCTCTCCTGAAGAGCGCAACTTGGTTATCGGCCGAAAAACGGTAACCCTCCGTTGCGTTGTGAGCAGCTTCGGTTTATCAGCTCACGCCGATGGACAGCAGGTTGCACGCTTTATCGGAGCCGTCGCGCCGCAACACGTGGCGCTGGTACATGGAGACGCGGGTGCCCGGGAAGATCTCTGGTCGTTATTGCGAACCGTGGCTCCCGGCGTTAATGTGCATCTCCCCGATAACGGTGGGCATCTTAATATTGATATCAAGGGGCGGAAGCGATCAAAACAGGCTACATCGGCTGTTTCCCGTGGAATAGGAGATGGTCGGCCTCCCGAGTCAGCTGATGACATGGCGAGTATCCATGCTTTTGTTTTGAAACATTTCGGTCATGAGCGTTTTCTTACCGCTCGCGAATTATTCGGTTTATTCTGCGGCCCGGAATTCTTCGATCCGGAGGCCTTTGACCGTTTTCGTGGCCAATTGCGTGCATCGCCGCTGTTTTCCGCGAAAAAAGGTCGAAGTTTCCTGTTCAAAGCTGTTTCCATCTCAGAGGGATCAGTGTCCGAAAGAACGTCTGGAGGTCCATGGCTGGAGCAGAATGCTGCAATTAAGACGTGTCGGGCGCTTTTTTCTTCGAAGGATCGGTTGTTGAAAGTCGGAGTCCGTCATGATACGACTCCCCCCACAATGATTCTTTCGTTCGCGTTCCCGGATGTGGCCAAGGAGCTGTGTCTTGAAAAAATCGAGGCTCTTGCATCTCAAACCGGCTATGCGATTCAACTAGATTCTGAAATAAGACAAAACGAATTGATGGATATATTCCTGCGATTGTTACCGGCGGGAGTTCACATGACCAGAAATCCAGCCTTTTATCGCGAGGAAAAAACGCTGGGAGTGCGCATAGCGGAAGCGTCAGAAGGAAAGCGGATTCTTGAAATAGCTGACACTTTTTTTGCGGAAACCGGTGTTCGTCTCAAAGTGGAACTGGTTTCCCCGCCCCCTCTTGCAGCCGCCGCGCTCGCCAAATCGGTTGTTTCGGGTGAGCGGCTTGAAATCAATGGGGCCTTTGCCCTGATCCAGCAGGCTTTTGTTGGAAATCCTGGAGTCTTGCTCAAGAAGAGCAGGAAGACCGGGCCGGATGGCGACTATCTTGAACTGGGTTTTGTAACCCCGCAAGCCGCCGAACCTTTCCAAGCCATAATAGAAACCTTAAGAGCTCAGACGGGCTGGCGGATTCAAATAGCTCAAGGCGTTAATCAGGCTGTGTTAAGCCGCATTGCCGTCGAGTTGACACGATTTCATGGTCGTGTCCAGGGCAATCCGTCACTCAGGTCCGACCAGCGAATACTTGAGCTGAAGCTGGATTCGCTGGCTGAAGGTGCTGACACCGCTGAGCTCGACCGCGTTTTTCACGAAAAAACCGGCTTTAATTTGCGATTAGTCGTCGGCAAAAGCTGATGATCAAAACGTGGAATTCGATAGTATTTACGAAGCATAGATGCGTGAGCCGCATAGCTACTATATTTATTCAATATCCGGGAAATATTTTTACTTTCCTGTCCGGTAGAATATTTTAAGTATTCACATCGAAAGCTGAGCAATTCAAGCTTTATCTCACGCGCGTATATTTTCGGATCTTATTTTATTTCGACTTTATTAATTTTAAGCACTCTTAACATTCGTTAATTCAATAAACGATTGCTTTGCCAATTCGTTTCATATACAATTTATCGCATGGAAGACATTGAGAAACAGGATTCTGACTCTCAAGAGGCGGCCAAGGCGCAAACAGAGGAAGAACGCTCAGAAGAGATATTTCATAGAAGCGAAGAAAACTTCAGGAGAGCCGAAAAGATCGCGAAGATCGGCAATTGGGAGTGGAATATCGTCACGAATGAAGTCACATGGTCAGACGAAATATATAGAATTTACGGCATCGATAAACACAAAGTAAAACCGTCATTTGACATTGTTGTGCAGACAGTTGCATCGGAAGACCGCGACCGGTTCTGCAAGGCGGTGGATGCCGCCGTCAAACTCAACGAGCCTTTCGAAGGCCAGTACCGGATGATCGGCCTGGTTGCCAATGAAAGATTTGTCCACACGATCGGTACTGTAGTGCGCGACGAGGTTGGGCGACCGATGTCAATGTTCGGTATCATACAAGACATCACCGATCGCAAACAGTCCGAGAGAAAACTCCAGGAAAGTGAGGCCAAGTTCCGGTCCATCTTCGAGCAGGCAACAGACGGGATAATGATGGCCGATCCCGTGCGGAAACGTATCATTGAGGCAAACAGGGCCATTTGCGAGATGCTCGGATACACACGCGAAGAGATAATTACACTCCGGATCGAGGACATGCATCCCAAGGAGGAACTCTCTCGTATCCTCGACCTGTTCGAGAAGCAGGTTCGCGGAGAGCTTTCTCTGACGCGGGACATCCCGATGTTGCGAAAAGACGGCTCGATAATCTATGTCGATATAAATGCCACGAGCATCACCATTGGCGGCAATCCTTGCCTTATCGGGATTTTTCGCGACATCACGAAACAGAGAGCTATGGAAACGTCTCTTCGAGACACTCAGGCAAGGTTCAAGGCCATTTTTGAGCAGAGTAACGATGGCATTTCTGTTGCGGACCTGGATGGCCGCTATGTCATGGTCAATCCCGTTTTCTGCGCCATGACCGGTTACACCGAGATAGAACTGCTGGAGATGCGAGTGCATGACCTTTTGCCTCCGCATGTCAAGCCGAAGCTCTTCTTGCAAATTGCGGTTGGAATGAACGATGGAGTTAGGGAAAGCGAGTTGAGGCGAAAGGATGGGAGTACATTCTACGCACTGATCTCCGGCAGGGTCTTGAATATCGGCGAGCACCGATTCGTGCATGGCATCGTTCACGACATCACGGAAAGACGTCTTCTCGAAGAAGAAAGACTAAAGACGCAGAAACTTGAATCCATCGGCACTTTGGCTGGCGGCATTGCCCATGATTTTAATAACCTGCTTCAGGGTGTGTTTGGGTACATATCTGTGGCCAAGATGGCCCTTGGTGATAAAGCGAAATCAGCGGCAATGCTTGATCAGGCGGAAGCGGCTCTCAATTTGACTGTGAACCTGACGAGACAGCTCCTTACTTTCTCCAAGGGAGGAAAACCGGCGAAGAAACTGATAGGATTAGCGGCCGTGGTCGAGAATGCCGTGAAGTTTGCACTGAGCGGATCACAGACCGACTATCTGCTCGAAAGCGCAGGGAATTTGAGGTCTGTTGAAGCGGACGAGGGGCAGTTGGCTCGGGTGATCCACAATATCGTTCTGAATGCAAGTGAGGCGATGGCAGGCAGTGGCAGTGTAAAAGTTATGACCAGAAACGCTGAGATACTCAAAGGTGTATGCTCCGGACTTCCAGAAGGCGGATCATTCGTGTGCATAGATATTCAGGATAACGGCACAGGCATAGCAGAACAGAATCTTGCAAGAATTTTCGATCCATACTTCACTACAAAACAGAAGGGAAGCGGCCTGGGACTGGCCACTGCTTACTCCATCATAAAGAATCACGGCGGAATGATAGAAGTCAGGTCAGAACTGAATAATGGCACAATATTTACTATCTACCTTCCTGCTGCAACGGAGATTGGCATACAAGTCGAGACCACAGTCTCGGTGAAGGTCAGGGCACGAAAGTGCAGGATTCTTCTTATGGACGACGAACATTTTATCAGAATCGTTGCATCAGAGATGATAACAGTTCTCGGCCACGAGGTACAAATCGCGGAGGATGGCAAAAAGGCGATAGAGATATTCAGACAAGCCAAAAATGCCGGGAAGCCGTTTGACTTGTTGATTTTTGATCTGACAGTCAAAGGCGGGATGGGCGGAGATGATGCAATCAAGAAAATACGCGAGTTGGACGCAGATGTAAAAGCGGTTGTCTCGAGCGGCTATGGGGATAGTCCTGTTATAGCCAATTATCGGTCACATGGTTTCTCCGCGTTTTTGAATAAACCCTATGATATTCATGCCCTTGAGAACTGCCTCAATGAGTTAGCCGCCGGGTAGCGTTAATCGGGATGGATAGCAGTCGGCAGACTGGCCATTATTCGCAGGGAACGCCATCCAGTCGCTGATCTAACCCGGCAAGCGGGAAAACAAGACACACCGGAAAGGAAAACATTCTTCCCGGTGTGTCTTGCTGAAACTGCGCGAGTTATTTCACGCTGTACAAACGCCCCATATCATTGGCAATCTGCGCCGTAACCTTGTGATTGTTATAGAGAAGATCGCACTTATCCGCGCCAAACCCCGCATCACACGCCCAAAGATACGTGTCGTAAAGCATGTTCGCCTGAACGCAAATGAGCCAGACCTGGGCATCAGCCTGGTCATAAGTGTCCATATTGAATTGGTTGATGTTCTTATATCGAGACCACGGGAGAACGCTGAAATTGCCGGCATGCGCTTTGGGAGTTTGTTTGGTGCCGGTAAACGGTTGTCGCATCCAGGTGTCTGAAGCCAATTTCCCTTTATTGGTGTATGTCCAGGTCATGGATTTATCCGAAATCTCGGCGGAATACGTGAAACCGTTTAAGGTTGCTTTAAACTCCGGGAGTCTGGGCGGATTGCTCACCACTTTCCCGGATGGGTCATACATCTTTCCGGCATCGGCAAAGGTCAACTTCAACGTTGGCTTCGACAGGGTATACGTAAAGTTGCCTTTTCCCGTGTAGCCGGAGCCCTCATTGGAGGTATACGTTCCGCTGAAGTCGTCTTTAAAGACGATGATGGATGCCGCCGACTTCCAGGTCCCGGTAATGGAATTCCCGGTCGTGACTGCAACGCTGGGGTCATCTTCATGAACGCCCTCCCCGTTTATTGCAGCGTTGCTGAACATGTTTCTTAAAATAGTCGAGGAGGATTGCCCGATTCCCCCCCCGATCATTGAAGGCGGCAACAACCATCTGGACAGCCCTGCCCTGCAGCTTTGTCAGAACCGTAGAATTGGTGTCTGATTCCTGATACGTGCTGCCCATGGTGCTTGGAGCACCAGAAAAAGAGTAAAAGACACGATACGTGGACGCATTTTCGACGGCATCCCATTTTACGAACATCTTATCGCCGCTGGCGTCCAGATTCCAAAGTGCCTTCACGTTTTTCGGCGCCGCCAGACTCGAATCTATCGCGGAACCAACATTCATGGAGAAATACGCTGTACGTGTAACTCCGCCCTCGGAATAAGAACAGGTGAGCGTCAGGGGAAGGATATACTCCTTCTTCCCGAGAAACATCGAACCGTCGACATCGGTGCCTGCCCAGGAGATATCTGAAGTGACGGTCGCTGTTGAACCATCATCGTATTTGGCCACCACATTGATGGTCGTCAAATCGAACGTTTCACCGCTGTGCACGGCGCTTGAAGACGGGGAGAGAGAAATCGACGACAATTTCAGGGGAGCCTTTTCTGCAGTGAGATCACGGGAATCTTCCACCAGAACCTTTCCGGTGCCCGCATCGTAAAGCTGAGCAACGATCTTGAATGGCACGTCGGCTGCGGGAACCTGCATAGCTGAGAGATTAAAGGTGAACTGACCGACTTTGGAACCTTCGCCCTGTTGAATGATTCAAACAAGTCTTCCATAGCCGTAGACCGCCTCCCCCTGACGAGCTATTCACATATCCGGCGCGGGCATACACCATTCCCACGCTCACCTGAGTGCAATCGACCACAACCGTGAAACTCTTTCGGTCACCGGTGTAGTAGGGCTTATCGGGGCTGATCGAAACGATACGGATCGCATCTTTCCCGTATCCAGTGCTATTCGAAGAACCAATTTCATGAGCTTTTTGACCGATTTCCGGCTTCCAGGCGAACTGAGTCTTTTTCGGGGTGATGGCACCGAGCTCGGTAAATTGTTTTTCAATCAGGGTCTTCAGATCGCTCAGTTGGGTTGCAGAGGGGGTAAAAAAGGAAATTTTCTGAGAAGCGGACTGGTCCCATTGCTCGTAAGCCATAGCGCGAGCGGTATCAAGGGTGGTCACCCTCACCCCACCGGACTGAACATATCCGGCGTCAACCGGCCTGACGAAATAGTGTTTGAACAAAGGATCCGTTACGGGCGGATCCGTGTCGTCGGCAAAAATTTCCACTTTGAACTGGTCATTGGCTGAAGACGTGACCAGAATTCTTGGAAAAGTAATCGTATTGCCATCGACCTGACCGTCCCTGACAGTGACCGGTGATCCGCCTGTTGGCGTTACGCGGGCCATGTACCGAACGCTGGATGCCACATCGGGAAGAATGGAATTTGTTTTGTCCGAGCGAATTGAAGGCGCGAAGGAGACCCCGCTGGGTCCTTCCGCAGTCAGGGAGAAAAGCACTTCACCGGGTGGCATTCCCCCGCCCCCTCCGCCGCCCCCTCCGCCACAGCCAAGGATGGCGCCAATAATAATCATTCCAAGAAACGGTACAACGCTTTTCAAACGAAACATCAAAAGACTCCTCCTGTAGTCAAATAGACCGGTACTATCCGGACATTATTATGATTCTTCTATAGGTAGAAATTTGTTTTTCGCGTTAAGGATACAACCGCTCATTTTAGGTGTCAAGAATCGCTTTGTTTCGCTTTGGGAGGAGTGTCATTGCCAAACGTTCCTTGTGCCCACTTCGGGGGCAATGAGGTAGATCAGCAATAGTGGACACAAAATTTCATACGGAGTACAGCTGTTTTTGAGATTGTACTGCAAATTAACAGCGGTAACGCCAGCAAACCGCTTTTATTGCCCCAGGGGTCTCGGTGTCGTTCCCGAAAGAATCGGGGATACGGGAGTCGATTGCTTCAGGAGTTTTTGCTCCGCTTGCTTTACAAGGGAATTCAGTGTCTCTCCAGCTGTTTGAATATTTTCCTCTGTTTCCTTCACTTGAAGCATCAGTTTGTCCAGTGAGGATTCGAGGTCCTTCGTGCTCTTGATAAGCTTGGCGTTTGTATCAGACGCTTTTTTTTGATCAGTCGTATTCATATTCTTTATGCCAGTTGAGAAAATAGTCGAGGCTTCTTTTTCCTCAGCGATGAGCTGAAATATTAAGGCCACCTGTTCCTTGACTTTTATGAGGGCCTGTCTAACTTCCTTTTCAGGCAGATTTATTCCCTTGATGAAAGACTCCAGGATGAAGATATTTGCCTCTCTATTATCATTCTGAGCTGATTTGATGAGCAGTCCTATCCCTTTTTCCCGATCTTCTTTTGAAGTCCGGTCAAGAAGCATTCTCGCGTATTCATACTGTCCCGAGGGATTGCCTTGTTCCGCTGCGAGACAGGCCCACTTTTCGGCTTCCTTCTTATTGATTTCAGTTCCGCTTCCTTTTTTCAAACGTATTGCCAACTTGGCCGCCGCATCAAAATCCCCTCCCTCGGCGGCACGACGGAACCACATGGTTGCTTCCGTCTGGTTTGTCTTACTTGTGTCCTTTTTGGCTAACATTTCGCCGAGACTTTCCATGGCAAAAGGATAGCCGTTCTCGGAAGACTTCCTGAAGTATTCTTCCGCCCGAGCAAGATCTTTCTTGCCACCCACCCCGTGGCGATACATTTCTCCGACCTGGAATTGTGCTTCCTTGAGCCCATGGTCTGCAGCTTGAAGGAAATATTTCATAGCCAATGCCGGGTTCTTCTCCAGCCCCTTTCCTCTATTATGGATGATTCCGAGGTAATATAAGGCATTGACGTTAGGTCCTTCTTTTCCGGCGGCTTCAAAATACTGGCGGGCCTGGGAGAAATCCTGGGCGGCGCCCTTTCCTTTATAGAAACACATTCCAGTTTCAAATAGACCATCCGTGTTTTTCAATTTCGCGGACCTTTCGAACCACCTGAATGCTTCGACCTCATCTTTAGAGCATCCATCTCCCTCCTGGAGCAACTTTCCGAGGCTGACCATCGCAGTCGGAATTCCGCCCTCAGCAGCCTTCCGATACCAGTTTCCCGCTTCAGAAGTATTTGTAGCCACTCCAAGGCCGTATTTGAAGATGAGGCCCATAATGGATTGCGATGGATGATCTCCCTTTTCCGCAAGCGGCTTGAAATTCCGAATGGCACTCCCAAAATCATTTTTTGCGAAGGCTTGTATCCCGCTTTCGTATGTAGGTTGAGGAAATAACACTTTCCAGACCACGAAAAATACCGATAAAATCAATAAAAGAGCCCAACTGCTTTTATTCACGCTGATCTCCCATTGAATGCCGGTATAATGAATACCACCGGGTTTTGCGTTTCATCGCTCCCGAAATCACTGAATAGATAGCACAGACTGAGTAACCAAAAATCCTAACACAGAACCTTACCTTGTGCTGAAAAACGTCTCCATCTGTCAAATCGGACAGTTACGGGGAACTGGTGAGATATTCGGGTTAATTGGATTGGTATTATTCGAGCAACTTCAATCTTCAATCGTGTGGAAATTCCCGGCCAGCATGCCGCATGCTGCGTGGATATCCTGCCCGCCGCTGTAGCGACGAGTAACCGGTTTAACTCCGTTCGCGCGCAAGGCATCTCTAAATTCGCTCATTTCGTGCTCCGACGGCGGTTTGAATCTGCCGGTTTCATCATTCACATCTATCAACTCCAGCCTGATCGGCAATCCATGAGTCAGATCCGCAATTTGGGTGGCGTCGACCGGTCTTGTATTGACGCCTGAGATCATCGGCCACGCAAGATTTACACGATTTCCGGTAACCGCATGATATTCGCGGAGGGTCTGCATCAGTGAATGAACGGAATACATCTCTTCGATGGGCATCAGCAAACGCCTCTGAATCGGATCTGCACTAGAAAGCGAGACAATCAGGTTAATGCGCGGTTTTTCCGCGATGAACCGTTTAATTGCAGGCACTATTCCGGCCGTGGAGATAGTTATGGATTTCGGAGAAATGGCCATGCCGCACGATTCCGAAAGAATTCGAGCTGCCCTCATCACGGATTCATAATTGAGCAAAGGTTCACCCATTCCCATGAATACGATGCCACCGATGGGGTATGGCGAATCGGTCATCACGCGAATTACCTGATCTATGATTTCCCACGTCTCAAGTTGGCGTTTGAAGCCCATGCGGCCGGTATAGCAAAACGAACAACCTATGGCGCATCCGACCTGGGAACTGACGCAGACCACGAACTTTGGAACGGTGACTCGGCGTCGAAGAGGAATGCGAACTGCCTCAAATGCTTCGGGGCCTTCCCCGCGGAAGATGTAGCGGGCAAAGCCGTCTTTCGGGGAAACAAATTTGCCTGAAATCGTCAGTCGCGGAATCGTCGCATTTTCCCTGACCCTTTCAAGCAATCTGGGGGAAATCCCTGAGCCTCCGGATAGCCAAGTGTCACTCCGGATAGCCGCCGCCTGCAGTTTTGCCGCAATTGTCGGGGTTACGCCTATTGTATTCAGACTTGTGTAGAGCTCATCGACGGTGAGATTCTTCAGCTTGATCAAGTGGGGCCTCACAATGGATATCCGATGAGAGGGGCTACAATGTTGGCCAGCCAGATGGCGACAGTTTCGGCCGCCTGTCTGACTTCAGGCGAGGTTGCGAATCCGAACTCCACGCTTCCTGGTTGAATACCGATGATGACCATCTCCGTGTCGGGAAGATCAGTAGCTAGAAAATGCATGAAAATTGGAATCGGCATCTGGTGACTTGAAAAGGTTGCACCGCCAACCTCAGAGGGAGCGATAGCCCGAATGGCTCCCGGAAACCCTTTAAAATGGGCGGCATCAAGGATGTAAAGATGCGTCGGAGCAAATCGCCGCAACACACCGGTCACATTTTCTGGGGCGGTTCCCCCAATCCAGGTGCCGACGCGGGGATGGTTTTCGCCGATTGATGTCAGTCGGCGAAAGTCTTCGAGAGCAAGCAACCCCGCTGCATCGTCACTGCGCAGATCGGAGCCGACCCCGAGAACCGCGACACGAGCGGTCGAATCAATTTTTGTCTTCGGAAGTGGGAGAGCCAGGGGTGGGGGAGACGATTGTTGCGACGGGCGTAACTGCGATCGAAGCTGTCTCGACGGTTGTTGCCGGAACGACCGAGGCTCCCGATAAGGCTTTGACATTTATATTATTTTGAGTGAAGTGTCGGCCTACAGGTAAAAGACGGTGTCAACGGGAATTGTTAGGATACCGCTGGTAATCGATGGGTCGAAGGAATCGCCGACAGCGACGATCTCGCGGAAGGCCTCCCCGTTCCCTTGAGAGGCGTGAAGCCCGGCAACGTAATAGTCCCAGGTGGGCAGCGCGGCGTTTTCTCCCCCTGCAATACGGCTGAGGGCCAGGGAAGCAAGGGTCACGATGGCGGATGGTTCGGTTGGAAGGATTCGCAAGGCATTGCGAAGAATCATTTCCGACGATTCCATCTGGTCTTCTCCCTTTTCAAGCACTCCGAGGCGCGTGAGGGAATGTGGATCGTGTGGTTGGACCTCCAATGCCCGTTCAAATGCCTGACGTGCGGTTTTCAGATCTCCGCCCTGTTTGGCGATCAGGCCCTTCCGAACCCACGCTCGCGACATCCATGGATGTCGGGAAAGCGCTTGGTCAAGATACTTGTCTGCTTCCTCGAACTTCTCTTCCGAGAGCAGTTTTTCCTCCACGCGGAAGAGATTGCCGGTGGGATCCAGGTCACCGACTTGATGCCAGATGCGCACACCTTTCCTCCCTGGGTCGACGAGAACCACGTCATACGCACCTCCCGACCTGTCGAGAGCGTCGCCCAAAGCGATCGCATCTTTTCCCTTGAGCGGGACACTCATCAACGATGTCGATGGAAAAACCGGAAATTTCGGAATAGTCTGAATGCTGTTCCCGTCCAGTTTTTTCAGCATTATCTGAACCCATCCCCCTTTCATTTCCTCATGATGGCCGCCGGGGCTTCCCAGGGCAAAGAACGCCACGACTGGCCTCGGGATGCCTGGCAGGACGGGAAAGATCATGGCAACGAGTTCACGGAAAAGAAACGCCGCAGGCTCCAGCTTATTTTCCTTATGCGAAGATGTAGTTGCGGACAGGATCTCGTCCACGGGGCTGAGATCTGTACTGGATAAGGCTTTTATGAAAAGCCGTTCTTCCTCATCCTGACTCGAGATTTCCGTGATAAGTCGCTCCAGTCGTTGAACTGCCTGAGGAAAAGATGGTGATGACGAGGTGTTCGCGCGTGGGCTGTAGCTGGCGGGAAACATCGCCTGTTTGGGCGCAAGAGACATGATCGAAGTGTGCGCGGCCAGCGTCAGCGGGTGGTTTTGCGGCATACAATGGCAGATATCCCGACATGCGGTAACGAAAGATTCGATGATCGCGCCGCCTTGCCGAGCTACCATGGAGGTCAGCAGGCGGATGAGATCGACAGCCCGATGTGAAACCTGAGACTTGGGGGATATTTTTGCGATATAGGAAATGAGGCATCCCAAAGATCCTATCGGCTCAGCATGTCGGCATTTGGCCAGCATGCATAAATCCTCAAGAAGAAACACGAGAGCCATTGCAAGCGCGTTCTCTATTGGCGTCTTGTCTCGAAGATGGTCGATCGAAATCAGAATGGGACCCATTTTCACACATAATCGCCGGTATAATTCCAGACCGGGCCAGTGGCGCGCATCCCCGACTTCATTGGCTGAAAAGGTTGTCTTAAGGAGTACACGGGACCAGCGGACAACGGCAAGGGCAAGGACCACGTCAACAAATGTGAGGTTTTCAAGGGAATTGAGGACATCATCGAGGGCATCCAGACCGTCATACATAACACCCTCGTCTCCGTTTGCCATCCCCTCTATAAATCCTTTCCAGCCCCGGCTTGCTGCTGTCGACGCGTTATTCTTAAGGGGGAACCAGTAACGGTGATCGTTGAGCCAGGCTTCAAGCGGATCATGGGCGAGTCGCATGCCCAGAGCATCTGTTGTGCTTCCGGGCGTGGGAAGGGGAATTCTAGGGGCAATCTCCGCTTTGGAATCATTCTGGATGACAGTATTCGGCTTCCCTTCGCTTTCGATTTCTTTTAATATAGCCTTGTGGTTTTCATCTGACAGATGGAGCAGCTTCCTCAGACCTGCAAGCACCCGCTCCTCGAGGTGGTCGATCTCCCATTCTGATATGACTGATTTGAGAGCCAAAGAATACAGCTTTAGTGGATCGATCGGGGATTGTTCAACGACTGTCGCGTCTTTATGAATGTTCCAGGCATGCATGGCGATTTTCCAGGCTTCCTCGGGCTCAAGGCGAAGAAATCGGGCCATCTGTTGAAGAATCACCTTCTCGTAAGGCTCGACAATGCCATCACGGCATACCTCATCGGCGATCATCTGAAAGAGAGTCGCGCGCGTTAGTGGAACGTCAGATATTGGTTCATCGCTCATATTTATGTCCCTGATCCTCTCATTTACTGAATGCATCACGGTAATTTCCGCCCAGCTGACCCACGCGGCGAAGGTCATTTTCAGAAACAGTTATTCGGACGGCATTAAAACCCTGAAAATAAGAAGTCAAGAGCTGAAATAATCGCGCCACGTTGCTCCTTGAGAGAACCGATCTTCTTGCCCAAGATTCGGACAGAAATCCCGGCCAACTCTGCTGTAGAAAAGAATAATATGATGCATTTTATGCGCATTGTCAATATTATGGATCAATAACTCTCACAAACAACACAGGTGCCGACAGGCGTCATTCACATGATCACAACTTATAGTTCTTGTGAAGGCGAATCGGCCTAATGATGCGGAAAAAGTTCTGGTTGCCATCTTCTCTCCATTTATAATGCGAATCCATTTTGGGTTATAACATCATCGTTGCATCACTCAGATGAAGCATTTCCAAACATTTGCCTTATCATCACTACGGGCAGATAAATCATAGCCATGTAGTAGAAAAAAGTCCCGGCAAAATTGGCTATAATACTCATGAAATTGCGTGAAAGTTCAGGAAATTTGGATGGATGAGCGATGCTCCCATGGTATGCGCAAACCAGTATACCGGTACCAGTCAGGTCTACGCCATGATACTTGCATTGTTCAGTCGGAGCACTGATTTCTGATTTCAGAATCCCCAATCTGACCATAATGCCGCTGGCTTTCACGTCTTTGTCTTCCACTGAGGCAATCCTGCCGGGGCCTGGTCTTCCCTTATTGTATTCTGCCAAGGCATCGGTAATAACACGAAGGTTTGCGAGACAAGCTCTTTGCCGTGCAGCCGGTCGTTCCATTTTAAACGGAGCCACCACGGAAAGAATGCAAAATAGCGCTACTATCAAAAGGCTCAACCTGATAACTGTCCGATAAAATAATAACGAAATATCTGAAGAATTAAGAAAATTCCTTGCCAGAAAATAGCAGCCACACGCCAGAGACGCAACAGAATCCGACATTTGCAGGGGATTTGCAGACTTAACTTCAAAAAAAAGGAAGATCCCACAGGAGAAACACATCAGAGAAAAGATCAGATCCATATGTCAGTTGCCCCCATGGCTAGCGATAACCGGAGAAAGAAGCCGGAGTCCAGTAATGAATATCACGATGGCCGGTTACAACAAACTATAATGACAAATTATGAGGTTCATATTTTATTGCACGTAAAGGGCGAAATAATTGACATGCACTATCGCAATAAATACGGCTATTATTTCTGCTCTTCATCCATGAGGTGTTTCCAGGTTTCTCGCTCGAAGAAGCTTCCCGGAATGTTACTTTCCATTGTAATAAACATTTTCCAGGGCACAGACAAGGTAAAAAAACCTCTTCCAAGACTCGATTTCACGTTCACGCGTGCAGATAAATCAATCAGGCCCATTATTCCCCTGGGATTTTCCGATTTGGACTCCCTGAGCGGCAGGATACCGATTGCCATGCAACCTGCGACGAACGGCATGGCAACCGCCTCGATATTTTCGGTTGCATAAGTAGCCAAAAGCACAAGACCTGAAAGCTGGTCCGGGTCAGCAATGAACGTCACGATCTTCGGACCGGTGGTATCTTCGGAATCGCTGGAGACGGAAGACAGCGGCGAAAACAAGGCATATTTCGCGGGCATGTCCTCCATGGGCATTGCCTCGACAAATTTTTTCGTGAGTTCCGGAGTCTTTATGAAACGCTCACCTTTCATGAAATCAGACAGGAAGTGAGCAGGGGCTTTGCCTTTCATGTAGCCGGCAACTGTCTCGCCTGGCGGGTAACCCTGGTTTCCGACGGACAGGAAGCGGCAGAAGCAATCGACTCCGCCCGGAAAATTATTGTACTGGTTTCCGAAGCCGAGACCGACACCTCCACCGAAACACCCGAAGGTTTCCCGATCACACGCCGCGAATTTTCCCTTCGCTGCCGCTGCGAACAAATTCAGAACGCATCCGAATTTCCCTTTCGCGAACTGGATGGTTTTCTCTGGTATTGAGTCGGACCATGAAAGAACAACTGGTTTATACTTGAGCTTCAATATATTCGTAAGTTTCGTTTCCATGAATGATATTTTATCATATCATTTCGTGAACCTCATTTTTTTGTCGTCAACGATTCATTGATTTTGGGCGCAGGCGAGCATGCTTCCGTCTTTTGGCGATTTCCCCGGGCGACATTGGAGTAGTGACCGTAGTAACACCGTTTGCTCGCGTTGGAATAAATTTGCGGAAGACTGGAAGAAAGCCCAGGGTATGAATAAACTGATCGCTGCCAATCTTGTCGTTCCCAGGGGAGGCTACAGAGCGTGTCCCAAGAAGAACGCTGACGGCACCTATTCTTTCGTCTTTCAACCCGCAAAAATAAGATAATACTTCGGATTCCCCCCTTGAGGGAAATGACATTCATGTGGCATACTGTGAAAGCGGTTTGGCGCATGGGAATCATTCATGCAGCGGAAAGTGCCGTGTGGGAAAATGTATAGAAAGTTTTGAGTTCCTTGTCATGAATAATGATGATAAGAATGTTCCCCCCCAGCCAGGAGCAACTGCCAGCTGTTCATCGCATGATTTTATGGTGAAACTGGCGTTTGAAAAATACATGGAGTTAACGAATCTCCATCAAGTTCTTGTGAAGGCGAATCGGCCTAATGACGCGGAAAAAGTTCTGGTTGCCATCGAGACGGCAAAAAAAGAGTACGAAACCGAACTCGCCGCAGAGAAAAAACGAAATGAAGAAATTGAAAAAGGGAACGACAGCATTTTAGATCATTCCTTGTATATGAATACATATATCGATATTTTCCGGAATGAACTCGATATGATGACTAAAGGTCTTCTAGAGTTGAAGCAGAATCCCGGCAACATCGAGTCTGTACGGGAAATCTTCGAAGCCACGCACACCTTGAAAGGCATGTCGTCTACCATGGGCTTTGAAATGGTTGCTAATTTGACTCTTGAAATGGAAAATCTTATTGAGAAACTTCGGAGTCGCCAGTTAGTCGTTACTTCTCAGATAATTGATTTGCTTTTTGAAACGGTCGGTGTATTGCTGGTTCTGATGAATGACATCATTTCCAGAGCCAATTCCACTGTAGATTTGAATGTTATTTCCAAAAAACTGAATGAAGCAGCAACTAGTAATCTCCCTGAAAAATGCTAATTCCGTCAGAATTATATAATTCACTTGGAACGTCAATTGCGCGCTATCGCATGGCAGCCTGGTAATTGGAGCTATTTTGGCTCATCGTTTGAGGGGGAGACGATTGTTGCGACAGGGGTAACTGCGATGGAAGCTGGCTCGGCGTTAGTTGCCGGGATGGCCGGGGCTTCCGATAAGGCTCCCGATAAGGTTTTGACATTTAAGTTGACCCTCAGACTTTTGCGATCCAGGCTGGCCAGCTCGATCCAGCAGAATTCGATCATCTGGTCGATGCGCATGCGGGCAAAGATTGATCGAGCCACTGTGAGAATGGCTACGACAAATGTTATTTTTGCCAGCCATACGAAAAAGCCGGGGAATGGCCCGAGATCGAATCCAAAGGGCAGAAAAACCGCGACGATAAGGGCAGCGCCGACCACCAGTTCTATGTCGAGGGCGACTCGGAAAAAGGCATACAGGCGGCCACTGTATTCCGTGAACGTTCCGGCGACGATTTCCGTCTCGGCATCAGGCGTGTCGAACGGGACTTTCTCAAGCTTGCCGAGAAGAGCGACGACGGCCACGAAGAAGCCGATCAGATTGAACATCCAGTAAAAAGGATGGTTCGAATACCATTTGGTCATCTCGCTGAGTGACCAGGTGTCCGCAAGCATTGCGGAAGCGAGGACAGACATGAACAGAGGCACCTTCCCCGGGAAAGATTATTCTGTTCTGAGAAAGAGTTGCCGGTGCGAGATTACCAGACAATAAACGAACTTTTTCCCATCCGATTTGAGAAATAATTCGCTTACTTGCTTACTTACTTGCTTCAGCAGTCAATTGCCTCATACCTCTGTTGCATCAAATCTCAATTTGAAATAATCCGTCCACCATGGTATTTATTCTGTGAGAATGTTTCCGCTGCAAAGCAGAAGTTTGAAGGCTGAAGTTTGAATTGCATAGGTGCGACAAGAATGAGAATATTATTGTTGGTAATTACCCTGTGCCTGATAATGCCCACTTTCGCTACTGCTCAGGCAAAACAGGAGTCGGTTTCCGCATACCGGCTATTCGTGAATCCTGGTGTAGGTGACTGGATCGAATTGCGAGCTCATTCTTGCTATGACAGCGGTTTTGGCACAAATAATGAGACGAGAACCGTTCGCTATCAAATCAAAGCCATCAATGACGCCAGCAAAACGATCAGCCTGGAATGCTGGTCAGGTGGACTGGTTTTAGGTTGGGATCTCCATTCTGCCGAATTTAAAAACGACGCTTCTTTTGTCGACGAACGTCTGCTCGGCAAAAAAATAACAAACATCCACAGCGCATCCGAAGAGAAGACAATACAGGGCCGAACCTTCAAGTGCGTGAACATTTCTTTTTCCGGGTTCCCTCAAGGAATGAAGGCAGAGTGGACTTTTGATCTTTGGATTTCTTCGGAAATAAAAGGCCTGGGCTTGGTTGCCGCCCAACTTGAAGGTTCGGACAGTCTTGATTCAAATTCTGTGCCGATTAGCACCGAGCTCGAACTTGTCGCATACGGCTCTGTCTCCGGTAAGACTTGGCCTGTTGCAAAACCTGATGGTGCTATTCCGGAAGAAAAAGAGTGAAACTGAGAGTCTTTTCGATCTGCACACCCCGTGAATCAATTTATTGATTGGAAAAAAGTGTGAAAGTTATCTGTCGTTTTCTTTTCCTGATTGCTTTTCTGTTTCCTTTTTCGTGTGTCGCTCAAAATAATGTGGCAAGCGAAACCACCGGAAAGACAGTCGAAAATGTAAGAATTAGCCAGCCGGCCTCTATACGGACATTGTTTCCCATGTTTGTCAGTGCGTTGTAGCTGTATCCTGATGATGCTTGGTCGTATCCATTTTCTTTGATGGAGTAACAGGCTTTTTCTGCGGCAAATTGAGAATGTGTTTCTCTCCCTGGCTATCAACGACCACCAGAAGTTTTTTGCTCCATTTCCAGGCAGGTTGCTGAGTTGATCTACCACTGATGTCTTTCACCATGTACTCAAAATCTCCGAGAATCGTCTTGCTTTCCATATTCAGGATGATGGCCCGGTAAATATCAAAACATTGCGATGTGCCGACACACCCCGAATAGTATTTCAACAACCACAGATTGTCGTGCCCGGTAACGCGTTCAAGGCTAAGTACCTTGGGTTGCCCGCCGGAAATGAAAAGCGGAATCTTCATTTCAGCCAAGCTACGAAAGCTTGCGAGACAGTTGCTGTTAGATGCGACCGTCTCAGGCCAGACAAAGTTTTCAGCTAAAGGTGCTTGCGCAGGTACAGCAGGGGACATTCCTAAAGTCAATACCACCACAAATACGGCCAGATTAATGGTTCTGATGTTCATGATTATTTTGCACTCATCCTTGAATATTTCTGAATACCTGTTCCATGGCATCCACGGGAATAGTGAGGCAAGGCCACATGAAATTTTCATGAAAGACAGAGGCAAAGATCCATAGTAAGACCTCGTTTTTGGGCTTGGAGATTTGCGCCGACACATGCTTTCATGTGACACTACTTATTGCCTCGGTAGTATCTACATTGAGGCTTCTTTTTTGAGATTCGTTCTATTCAGGAACGGCCAGATAAAGGTTAATCCGAATCGGAAAAAAGATTCCGCCAGGCTTTATCCTGCGAAAAAACAACGGAGCGATTCCAATAGACTTCAAAGGGTCTACCTACCATCACTCGATCGGGAGTATCAAGCAAAACTCGCTTTGCCTTATCGCTACCCCGAAGAGCTGCGTTGAGCAGCAAGCTGTCGCCGGCACCATGAAAATCGGATACATACCTTATGTCAAAAATCTGTGGCATCGTTGGCATGGAAGCTGTCCAGGCGGATAAATC
Organism: Candidatus Rifleibacteriota bacterium; assembly: GCA_015233155.1. Taxonomy (GTDB): domain Bacteria; phylum Muiribacteriota; class Ozemobacteria; order Ozemobacterales; family Ozemobacteraceae; genus JADFYG01. Next base: position 1,998 of record JADFYG010000050.1, on the reverse strand, counting down.
GCCAATAAGAGAAGGAAAGGCATTCTCGTCCGGACTACCAGCCACTTTGACCAGTCGAGCCAGCCCCCGGGGCGTTTGGATAACCTTTGCGGCTATGCGGATTATAGGCTCAACTACGGCTCCGGTTGGCCATGGCATCAGGGTCAAATCGGCGGCCGGCCTATTCGCAAAGCCGAGTGTAACCGAATCCGTGCGTCGCTCAATGCGATCGGCGTCAAGTGCAGGTATATCGATGGCCACTCTTCTGGAATAGGAGAAGAAAATCATTCCCCACCCACCAGCTCGCCCCTCGATAAAAACAGTGAGGTCTCCCCAAACCGGATCCCGGCCATCATAACATTTTGTCAGAGGCGTATCGGCCAGCCGATCAATACAATATCGCAGAACATGTAACAACCTCTCCCCTGCTTCAGACGCATACGGGGAAGTCCGAATCTGTTGCCCCAGTAAGCGCCGTATAGTTTTCCCCATACGAGGGGCTCTCGCCGGGATGAATACTTTCCACCGCTGGTATGGCTGATCAGTTGGGACGGCCGTTGATACTCCATTCGGGAAAGGAAACCTTGGTTTCCACTCCGCAGCGAAATACGGCGGGACACGGATCGAGAGAACCTGACCATTAAAGTGCGAAGCATGATCATCGGAGGTCTGGGAAACAACAACTAACGCCGAACTTTCGTCATCGTCTTCCATGAGATGATGCAATTCCAGCTCGAGATCACCGCAGGGCGGCAGGGAAATATCAGCACTTGATGAGGCGAAGGTGACAGGTTTCCAGTCAGTCGAACTTTCGTCATATCGACGCATACGCAGATCGCCAAACTCTCCGTGCAACTGCCGAAGCTTTATCCTGATTGCCCGGGGTCGGGCGGAACCTTGGCGAAAGTTCAGATGGAGTGCCCGTATCAGATAGTCGCTATTGGTTGGTTGCGCCGAAACCCAAGCACTGACAGTTTTCATATGGAAAAACTTTCGTTTACCGGTTTATCGTGAAGCGAGATAAAAATACTATGGCTATCCACCTTTACCCCCTGGTCTTCCATTCAATTGCCATTCTTGTGCTGCTACGTAAATTCAACGTCACCGCAACGTAATCATTACTACTGTTTCCCGTGTTTATGGCGCCAAGGCTGTAATTACAAAAGCTAACGTATCATAGGCCATCTTCCCCCGTCAAACCGATGATGAAGACTATATGTTGAACAATCTCACTCTGTCTGTTTGCGGATACAGAATGATCACATTCAGTTCATCGCAGTCTGGTCCTGACCTTCCATGCGGCGATAGCGCCAGAAGCATTGTTTTCAACCTCGTCGCGGCCTTCTTCTGATATCGTTCTTCCATCGGGACCAACGATGATAAGGGTCGGGATTCCCTCGATACTATATCTTCTCTTGAGTTTTTCGACGATCGGGCTCCCCCATTTGATCGTCAGCCACTCCATTTTGGTATTTTTCATGTAGGCTTTCTTGTCATCTTCGTTTTCATCACTCGATACGAAAACGACTTCGAATGCATTCCTGTTGGCATTGCGAAACTCAACAAGTTTTGGTGTGAATGCCTGGCACGGATTACACCAGTGCGCCGAGAAGTAGATCCCGACAATCTTATTGTCGAGGGCGGCGACATCGACGGGCTTGAGTTCGGCGTCGAGCAGCCCCTCGGGGAAGAGCGTCAGCCACGCCGGGACAACTGATACGACAGGTTGAGTCGCCACACTGGCTGTCGCGATTATCACGGGTTCCACCAGAGCGAGGAGGGAGCCGGAAGTATAAACCAGAGCAAAAGTGATCAGAAAGATGATTTTTCGGAACATTGCCTGCCTCCTGGAAAAGTGCGAAATCTATGCACTAAAGCATCCCCATATAATAAGAGGGACTTGCAAAATTAGGTGACTTTTAAAATTATTGTGAAAATAATGGTACCAAATTTCCTTGGAAACTGGCACAATGGTCACTCAATAAAACCCGCTAGAATCCTAAGGAGTAACCATATGAG
>JADFYG010000004.1 GCA_015233155.1 Candidatus Rifleibacteriota bacterium | reverse complement strand
TCGAGGGTGGAAAATTGCCCTCCGATCAGCGTAAGTCTCCATGTCCTGATAGCTTCCGGGATACGCTTCAGCATAAACAGACAGTGGCCGATCGCTTTGATGTTCTCCCAGTCGCGAACGCCCAGTTGCTCGACTCTCTTGTATGAATCAAGGGCCAGTTCCGGATGATTACTATCGAGATCAAGGCGCGCAAGTTTCCGAAGCAGGGAAATTGAGTCCTGGGTTTCGGGAGCTTCACGCAGCCGCTGCGACGCCGATGCATCCTGCCTCATGGCAATCAGGCAGTTGACAGTAAACTCAAGAAAATCAACCGATTTGTATCTGGCCTTGCGACCCTCGATGGTGTTGAATAATGAGTCGATGCCTCCGCTTTTTACCGCCAGCTTAAGAAGGTCGTTGAAAACCTCCGGATCGGCTGTTCGCTCAAGCAGCCCCTCAAGAAGCAAACGTCCTTCGTCAGCACGCCCGGACTGCAGATAAAATGCGGCGAGATTGCGCCCGGTGTCAACATTGGAAGAGTCTGCCTTCCACCATTTTTCAAGCAAATCAATCCCCTGCTTGAAACGCTGCAAATCGCCCAGCGTCTTGAGAAGCATGATTCGTGCATTATGAACGTCAGCGTCAATAATCGGCCGGTCAGCAATCGGAATGAGCAATTCTATAGCACGATCGAAACTGCGCTCGTCAATCAAAATCTTTGCAAGATCAACTGTTGCATGAGTAACAATCTCATGTTTCGGATACTCCTTGATAAGCTTTTCTAGCTTTTCACGAGCGGACTTCAAACGCCTCTGACTCAGTTCGCTAAGAGCGTCCTGAAATAACTGATTAACCTGATTTTGTCCGGGAAACGGCGTCTGAGCTTTTAATGGAAGCTCCATTGCAAGCATCGCGACCAGACAGATGGCCCCCACCAACATGGGCATTGTCGCGGAACCATGATTTTCAAAACGAAAAAATTTCGTTCTCATCATCCTTCTTCACTCGATCGATTTCGACGCAGACGATACAGACGACCCGGCTCCTGGCTGGGAAGTTTCGCCCTGATATAAATTCAACGAACGATAATAGTCACGCAGATCATTTTCATAACTTTTCGGAAACGATTCGCGCATCTCGCCAAGATAATCATGCGATAAATCTCTTGTATCGGAACCTGCCGCCGGCAATGGTTTGTCCGGCTCGGTTTGTGCAAGTTCCTGCGCCTGTTTTGCCTTGCGTTCTTCGCTTTCTTCGTCACGATTCTTGATGGATTTCTGCGCACGAAGCATGCGTTCATAGATCGACTTCTGCTTCTCGGCGACTTCACGACGCAGCTTCGGATCAAGAATCTTCGTTTCGACATCTTTCATGTCGCGCGTCACATCGTCCATACGCCCCATTGTTTTCATCTGTTCGCGGCTTTCACGCATTAAACGTTCGAGCTGCTCACGAACCATACGTTGTTCCATGGCCATTTTCTGTATCTGTTCCGTACTCTGCTTATCCTGGGGCGAGGACATCTGCTTTTGAGACTGCTGATACATGCTGAGTTGACGCCGCGTCAATTGCTTGAACTGCTGCATCGCACTTAGCGCAGAACCACTTTTTCCATCCTTTTCGCTTGGCTGATTCTGTTGATGATCCTGGGCTTTCATCAGCTCAATCGCCACCAAATTGAATCTCCTGATGATTTCGCGTTGCCTTTCACGGGAATTGTCTATCTGCCGATCTTCAAGCAATTTTACGATTTCACCGAGAATTCCCTGTACACCAGCCATGGGCTGCAGTACATTCGGGTCCATGCTAAAACTCGACCGCACATACATCTCCAGCGCATCTTCGAGATCCTGGGCCTGACGCTTGACCAGTAACTGCAATATTGATACTTCTTCTATGCGCCCTTCTATGGCTGGCATGTGTCCCCGCATGAATTGTCCCGGAAGTCCATCGAGCCGCATCAGTAATATTTCCTGGTCCTGTGAAACATTCAACGCCTTGCGAATGAATCTGGACAAATCAAGTTGTGGCGCTTGACCGCCTGAACACTGACGGCATATCTGTTCACCCTGCTTTGCCAGCGATTTGAGAAATGTAAGCATCTTCTGCTGATTCTGTTGAGCCTCGCTCAGCTTCTTTTCCTCTAAATTTTTCTTGATATCATCAGACATTTTCTGATGATCTTCGCTTTTCAACTTGTCTGCAATATTCTTCAGATCTTCGCGCCCCGGATCCTGCTGTTCGCCTTCCTTCGGTTTTTGCTGTGCCAGTTCCTGCGCGTCTTTCTGCATCTTGCTCAATTCGTCCTTGATCTTTTCCTGCTGTTTCTGCAAATCGCTCAGTTTCGACTCTTCTTCGGGAGACAAATTGCCCTGCTCTTTTTTCTGCTGTTCTAGAGCGGCAGTCTCACTGGCAATGGCCTCCTGGCGCTTCAACAAGTCCTGAAGAGCCTCGCCGAGCGCGTTCATTTTCATTTCCTCACGAACCTTCTTAAGCAATTCGATGGAACGATCCAGTCCCTTAAGGTAATCCTCCATTTTGAACGCCTGCTCATATTTCTCGATATCTTTCGGCTCCATCTTCATGTTTTGAAGCGACTCCCGCAATTGTTTCATAAGCTTTTTTGTCTCGTCATCAAGAACCTGATTCATAAGCTCCTGAACTTTTTGCATTTTCTCGAGCGCTTCCGGGGTGGAAAAAGGATTATCTTTGAGCTTTTCCTGTAGATTATTCATGTTCTTAAGCAAATCCTGGGCTTCTTTCTGATGCTCTTCGTCCTGTCGAATCTGCTCCTCAAGTTTCTTCTGCATCTCCTCATCGAGCTTGCCTTCATGTTTGATCTCTTCATACGCCTTCTGCAACGCTTCGTGCCGCATCTTCTGCGACTCGACGATATCTTCAAGCTTTTTGGAGATATTCCCGTGAGCTTCGTCGTTCCCGCGATAAGCGTCATACATGGATGGCATCGTCACCTTAAAAGTAGGTGTCGTTGCAACATGCGGAACCGGACGCATATTGTCCTCCGCCGCAACAAAATATGTTATTTCCGTGCCAGGCATCACTTGTACGGTGTCAAGCATCCACGGAAAATCAACTTCAAAATCACGTGCGGACGTGAAATCCGCCTTAAGATTTTGCGGAATCCTCTGACGGCGGTCGCCAACACCATAGTATAAAATGACGCTGGTCAAACCAAAGTCATCTTTTGCCACGACCTTTAAATCGAGTCGCCTGCTGGTAGGAAAAGGCATATCCACACCCGGTTTCAGAATCGTCACGGTGGGAGAAGAATCGTAAACGGAGGTTATCTGGTACTTAACCGGATTTTCATTGGTTAACCCCGAAATATTGGCTATGCGCAGACTATACCGAGTGGTCGTGGCAATATCGAACGTAGCATGAAATTGTTCGCCACTAATATTGCATGTAAGTGTCGCTCCCGGGTCGAGGAGAACTGCGGCAGAACCCAGGAGTTGACTCGACAAGCCCGCAAGTTCGATTCGCGTACCGGCCAGAACCGTCGCTTCCCCCGTTCCCTCCGGAAGCAACACCGGACCACTACCGAGATAGGCAGGTTGGTGCAGAGTAAGTTGCAGTTTCTTAATTTCCGGACGCGGCATCACCTTTATTGAATGCCTTTCCGAAATAAAACTCCCTGCAGTGACCTGATAATCAGTCGATTCCTGAAGACCATTGAGAGTAAAAACATATCGCGCGGAAGAGGCCTTTTCATCCGGGTACATCTCAGTGGCATTTCCCGTCTGTTCTCCGGGCAAAAACAGCGTTAAAACGGGTTCACGCTCCAAAATATCTGAAGGAATAGCTGAAATCTGAACGCTTTCCCCTCGCGCAATAAGCAAATCGCCTGGATAAATGTTTACAGTGAAACCAGACCATGGCGTTAACAAAGCATACGGTTTAAGCAGCCGTGCAACTCCGCGCTCAACCTCAAGCGGAGAAAGATTGTGCCAGACGGCAAGTATGCCAGCCAGCACAAACAGGGCTGTCCAGGCCGGCCATAACGTGAATCTGACAAGAGCACGACCAACATCCTCTGAACGCATTTTTCCAGCAGCCTGAACTACTGTGAGTTTACGTAAGGCAAATGACATGCCCGGAACATAAGGCGTCTCGAGAAATTCCACCGCGCTGATGAGAACTGAATGTGCCTCAGGATTTACTGATTCGAGTTCGAGAGCAAGTCTTCCAAAAACCGGCGGTCGCAATATTGTGCGCAATACCCATACGATCGCAACAATCAGAAATGAATAGAAACACATTGAACAAAGGATACGCCCAATTTCGGATCGTAGCGGAGTCCGCTCGAACAACAAAAAAACCAGTATAATACCCACAATCACGGCTATGCCGGCACCGAAACGAGCTATGAATACACGCGTCTGACGGGCATGACGATAGCTCTCAAGCAGGTTTTCCACGGCTTCGGAATGCCGCGGATAATCTTCAAGCTGTCGGATAAGGTTTTTATCGTCCATGCAACTTGCCTCTGTCTCTGTTTTCTTGTGCTGCTTACTGGTTCATCGCGAATACCAGAATATTAAGCGCCATGTGAAGCGCCTGCTCACGAATCTCGGGTTTGTCTTCCGGATGAACGCCCTGGTCTTCGAGGCCGCATCCGATGTCGGTTTCGAATGTGTATAACACCGCAAGCCGCCCCTTGTTGAATATACCATAGGCGACGGGAGGTTTCCCATCATGCTCATGAACCTTGGGTAATCCCTTGGGAAAATCGAACACAGTGTGGAAGATCGGATGATCTGCCGGAATTGCGGCAAGCTGCAACTCCGGATACATTTTCTTCAGCTCGCGGCGAATTGAACGATCTATGCCATAACAGTCATCGATCCAGAGAAAACCGCCATTGTCGAGATATGTTACAAGACGATTTATCTCAACTTCGTCGAACTTCACGTTACCGTGGCCCGTGAGATACAACATCGGATAGCTGAACAATTCCGTGTCGCTTACCCTGATCGCTAAATTATCGGGGCGGGTAAGAATATTCAGCTGCGCTGCAGCCGCCTTAAGCAGATTTGGCATGGATGTGGGGTCGGTATACCAGTCGCCCCCTCCGTCATATTGAATACGCGGAACGACAAGAGTGCCTGCCTGCGCAAACACAATTGCCGGACTCGTCAGCATAGCAATAATATTCACCAGGACAAATACCGCTGTCGCGAAGTACCCGGCAAAACAATGTCTTTTCACACGAACGGATACTGTGGAATTGATATGAAATGTGCATTCATCAAGGCTTTCTCGGGCAGTATCAGCTTCCGAAACATCGGCTTCAACTAACTGGTTTACATAATTCATTAAATAGACGGGCATTTGTTTATTTTATCCTCCGTCTCAACTGTAGCCGCGACGACGACGAATCCACCACTCAGATAGCGGCAGCAATAAAAGAGCTATAAGGGTCAGAGGAATATCGCGAAATTCGAGAATCTTCGTTTCAATCTTCACTCCCGGCGTTGGGTGGATCAAGTCGAGCAACTCTCCGGCACGTTCTACAGGACAGTATGCACCGCCGGTCGCGCTGGCAAGACGCGTCATCAACTCGACCTGAATTTCCGGATCATCGAACTCGACTGTAGGAAGTTCGACCAGCAGTCGTCCCTTAGCCTCACCAAGCTTGCTTGCCTGATATTTGGCTTCGACTGTCAGCTCAAGATTACCGCGGCGGAATGGCACATATGTGGACTCATACAAACCCTTCTCTCCGGCGGCCAAAAACGTCAGACTCGTCTGCTGGATATCTGTTCCAGAAAGGATACCGGTGACCTGTGCATTATCAAGAGGTCTGCGTGCACTGTCAGAAACCCAGACCCGGAATGTTGCAGGCTGTCCGACAAACATTTGTGTGCTTGGGATATCAATGCTTACCTGAGCATCCTCACGCCGATTGGCCAACCATTTCAAAAGATTAACAACAAATGCCGTGTATGGTTTGATACCCTTGCCGGTAGGAACCGATTTGAATCCCATTGGCCATAGAGGCCCCCCCATCAACATAACGACGTGTCCTTGGCCAACACGATGATGAAGCATTGCCGGAGCAGGACTTCCGGGCAATTCAAGGGTCGATGAAAGAAGTATTTCGGACCCCGGACGCATACGCGGATAGAAATATAGGCCATCCCACTTCGGCAAAGTTCGAAAAAAGTCCTGATTCTCATTGGGATCATCCAATAGATGCAAAAAGGCATAACCCGCATCTTTCAATGTTAACACAGGGTTCACAGGAACCCCTTTCCAGGCGCCGTCATGTAGTTCCACGGGAAACAGAGATTCGAGAGACGAGCCTGTGAATCCAAGATCGCCGTATGGATGACTCCCGGGAAGAATCAACAGTCCAAGCTTTCCGCTTTCCAGTCGCCTTTGCAAAACATCGGCGACAGGTCTCAGAAAACTCTCGTTTACACCAGCCAGAATAATTGTGTCAGCCTGATCTATCAGCCCGCCATCCTCGCTACTTAACTTAGGCGTTACCACTGTGCCTTTGAATTCGAAATCTTCCGTGACAAGCCATCGATCGTCTTTCAAACGGGTAAAACCAGTAAAATGCGCATTTGGATCACTCCTGAGCGCCGCCTTCAGGAAACCTTGCTCCCAACTCGGACCATCAGAAAGCATAAGGACCTGTAATCGGTCTTTGACAACCTTGAGCAAAAAAGAGGTTTCATTGTTATCCCATGTCAATTCTTCCTGCAAATGCGGAACCGACACCGAGATCTGAAATGAACCTTCGGCATCGCAGGGAAGGTTGAATGAAAAATCAGCTTTGTGCTCACCGGCAGGAATCGGCACACGCAGCGTCTGAAAGATCTTTCCGTCCTTCTTGATCTCTAAATCCACGGCCTCGCTCGCAAGGCGCCAGGCCCGAACCTCGCCGCGCACCTTGATGAGTGAATTTAAATAACCGATAGCCGGAGGATGATCGAGCGAAATGGAAAGATCTTGCGACATGCCTGATTTGCCCGCACCAAGGAAATATAGCGGCGTCCTGCGCCGGGTTAGGACATCGAGAGGATTGTCGCCAGTGTTATGGGCACCATCAGTGAACAGCACGATACCGAGGAGATTTCCTTCCCCCAGATTGTTAGTAACCTCTTGAACAGCGCGTGTCAGATTGGTTTGATTCCCATCGGCAACTACTGAAAATGAAGAGATATCGTCACGAGAAAGCGGGGCAACCTGCCCGGAAAAAGAGAACACAGCCGGGGCAATGCCTGTTTTCTTTTCGAGACGATCAAGTAAATGTTCACGATTAAGTGCGTCACGAACCATATCGAGACGAACTTTTCCCTCTTCCGAGATACTCATACTTCTGGAAGAATCGATCAAAACTGCCAGTTTGTTCTTTTGCGGAATAGCACCGCTTACAGACAATTTAGGGCCAGCAAGCAGCGTCACGAGCCCGAAAAAAAATGCCAGGCGCAAGGTCGTGAGTACGGTCCGTAAAAGTGGCGTGCGCGGTTTGTTCTCAAGTCGGTAGAATACTACAACAAATGGAGATAAAGCGATTAACGCAAGCACGAGGCCTGCCCAGCCCCAGCCGAGATCGAACCGCATGGATTCGATATGATGAATTGCCCCCATATCAAAACCCAAGAGACGAAGAACAGTCATAATAGTGGCATTCATAAAGATTCCACACCCGCAAACATCGGGATACTGATGTTTGCCGATATCGCCGAATTCATTAATGCAGTCATAATAATCGATGTGGCCATGACACTGTTTCTCGATCTATTCACGGTTTTACAGCCCTTGAGCTGGGTCGGTTGGCGAAGAGGAATTCGCTGAAAGCCAGGATAAACAGAGCCCAAAGAAGAGGAACACCGACCTCGCGTCCTTCACGAACCAACGTGACTTTTTCCCCGAGTTTTTCGCCAATACCAGGTCGCTGCTTCAGGGTGATAAATCTTGGGATTTCTGAAGTCGGCATGCGCTCCATATCGCTTTCTTCGGCAGGCGGATTCACTGCAAAGCCCTGTTTCCAGATATGATCGCTCCATTCGCAAACAAGCTGATAAAAGCCAGCCTGATCGGTATCAGTCGTCGATACAGTTATGAGCCCTGGTCCCTCATGGCGAATCGGCATATCGCGCAAATGACCATCAGGAAGCGTAAGGGTAACCTTTTTCAGCCCCTCCTCACGCAACATCATTGATATAGGGGACCCTGGCAGATACGAATCGGCTGGAAGCCCCCCGCGGCTTATCAAACCAAATAGCGTCTGATGTAAAAATGGTAAGAATGTCGGTTTGAGAGGCCAATCCGACCAGCTGACATCCAGCGGGAAGGTTATCAATACGACACGCCCCTGTCCCCGGGGTTCCTCGACAATGGCGGGCAATCCATGACTGAGCTTGGCAAGAACGAGAGCACGCGGGTTGGGTTCGACCTGAAAAAACTCAAATATATGCGCACGCCCCGGGTCACCATTTTCTTCGTTCGTGAACAATCTGAACGAAGGATGGCCCACGTCGAAATCTGTCAACTGGTAAGCAGTCATTTTGGACACGGCGTTTCCAAGCCGTTTCACAATTCGTGCGGGAAGGAGATAACCAGAGCCCATGTTATCGATCAGATTGGTATTATACCAGTTCGGGTCAGTGCGAGAGCCCGCTATAATCAGCAGATTCCCTCCTCCCATGACATAAGAACCGAGACTTTTCACTAATTCCGGGGGGAGACGACGCCCATTGACCAGAAGGACGGCGGTAAACGGCGTCAGAGGCACATTCACAGCCTCCTCCGGACTGCGGCGCTCTATGATAAAAGAAGTCTGTTCACGTCTGTTCAATGGATTCAAGGCAAAACGCAGATACAAATCATCGGGGGTGTCCCGGCCCTGTTCATCGGGCGGAGGTCTCAAAATCAGAATCTTTTGTGGCGCAAGAACCTTCACCGCAAGATGACGGGAATCATCGAACACAAGAGCATCTGCCGGCAGGTTGGCACGAACGTGGCTGACTCCTTCGGCTGCAAATGTACAGGACGCTATCACGCGACGATGTTCGCCGGGCTGTAGCTCTACTGGTATTTCCAGTTTTTTGTCACCATCAATGAAGATGGAAAGAACTGTTTTCTGCAAGTGAGAACCGAAATTCACGACAGTCGCCTGCACAGGAACAGATCGACCTTTCAGAACTACCGGCGTCCTCAGACTCAGTTCGGTTATGGCAAGATTGGGAGGAGCAGTTTCACCACCAACCGGCACAAGAACCAGATCCAGGCCAGAATCGACACGCTTGAGATCATAAGCATCGAGAAATGGTTTCCATGAATTCTTTGTTACATCAGAAATAACATAGACACTGCGCTTATATGAACGAATCGGCATCAGCATCTTGATCGCAGGAAGCATTGCTCCATACAGATTCGTTCCGGCAGCCGTTAATCCTGCATTACGTATGGATTCCTTCAAATCCACCTTGTCCCATGTCAGTTGCGGAAACAGGACCGTGCCAGGGTCGTTAAGCAAAATGATCGAAGCCTTGTCATTCGGCCCCATTCGCTCCAGAATCTCTATGGCGCGAGCTTTAGCGGCATTGAACAGCGATATTCCATGGTGTGTCGCACCCATCGACATCGAGTTATCTAGAACGATGACGAACGCCGAGGGAGCTCCATTACCGACCGAAAGATTTCCGCCAAAGCTCAGAAAAGGACGTGCGAGAGCGAACGTCAACAACAGAATCATGAAAATGCGCATCATCAGCAAAATCAGATTCTTTAGACGCGAACGATTCAGCAGGGTCTGGTTCGACAACCTTATCAGGCGCAAACTCGGGAAATCACGCTTCACCGGAGTCTTGCGATAATACAAATGTAGATATAGCGGAATACCGACGGAGGCAAGAGCCGTCAGAAACCATGGGTGTCCAAACGAAAATGGCATGGCCGTCAGGCGATCCGGGTGCCCACAGCCTGCCGACGAGTAAAAAACGAACGCAGACTGGCTTCTAGCAAGCGCGAAGTGTCGGTCAGCAAATAGTCTATGCCCGATTTGCGTAGCGCCGACTGATAAGTGGAAACAAGCTGCTGCACACGGCGCAGATACTCCCGGCGCAACATGAAGGCATCGGCCGTTACCTGCGTATGGTCTTCCAGATCTTCGAACAGAGTCACATCTTCAAATGGAAACGTGAGTTCATGCCGATCCAATACATGAAAAATAAGCACTTCATGACGACGAGAGCGCAATTGGCGCGCCTTGGCGATTACCAATTCGGCGTTGTCCATGAGATCGGAAAAAATCACCAGAAGTCCACGCTTGCGCATCGCTTCAGCAACACGGTCGAGCGAATCCGCAATATTGGTTTTTTCATCGGGTCTGGTAGCTTCCAGTTCACGGCAAATAGCCTTCAGATGCTGCATTCCTGATTTGGGCGGAAGTATGCGACGAACACCATCGGCAAAAGTAACAAGACCCACAGAGTCTTGCTGACGGAGCATGAGATAAGCAAGTGATGCACCGAGAGTGGCGGCATAATCGAGTTTAGAAAGCAAACCATCACCTTTATAGGACATCGAACCACTCGTATCAATGACCAGATAGCCAGACAGGTTTGTCTCTTCCTCGTGTTCTTTTATGTAATACTTGTCAGTACGGCCATATAGCTTCCAGTCAATATCTTTGATCGGATCACCTGGAGTATATTGGCGGTATTCCGCAAATTCAACGTTGAAGCCCTTAAATGGAGACTTGTGTAACCCTGAAACAAAACCTTCAACGACCGAACGCGCCCTGACCTCAAGTGAAGAAAATGAGGCAAGAAGCTTCGGATCAAGATATCTCGACAGGCGTCGCGCAGTTTCCATGGCTTTAGGTTTTCCGATATTCTAAGAGCGATTCAGTGCGATGGTTCCGGAACCGTTTTCAGAATTCGTTCAATGATGGTGTCGGCAGTCATACCCTCTGCTTCCGCATTGAAATTGAGCATCAAACGGTGACGCAGAACGGCTGCGGCAAGAGCACGCACATCTTCACAAGCTACGTAGAACCTGCCCTTGAGAACGGCGCGTGCCTTTCCTCCCAAAATCAGATACTGACTCGCGCGCGGACCTGCACCCCAGGTAACGAAATCATTTATGAATTCTGGTGTATGGGGTTGATTCGGTCGCGTCGCTTCAGCAATCGACACGGCATATTTAATCACATGATCTGCAACCGGCACTCGTCGAACGATTTCCTGAAGTTCGAGAATACGCTCACGAGTCAACACAGGGGATAGTTGAGGCTCGACTCCCCCGGTTGTCGCTTTTACCATCGTTATTTCTTCATCATGTGAAGGATACTCGATGCGAATGTTGAACATAAAACGATCAAGCTGAGCCTCAGGAAGCGGATACGTTCCTTCCTGCTCTATTGGGTTCTGAGTGGCAAGGACAAAAAATGGAGCTTCCAGGGGGTATGTCTTGCCACCACTCGTGACCTTGCGTTCCTGCATAGCCTGCAACAAAGCAGCCTGCGTTTTCGGTGGTGTGCGATTGATTTCGTCGGCAAGCAGAATCTGCGTGAAAAGAGGCCCCTCTACAAATCGAAAACGCCGTTCACGTGTAGAGAGATCATCTTCCAGGATTTCGGTACCGGTAATATCTGAGGGCATGAGATCCGGGGTGAATTGGATACGGCGAAAACGCAGATCGAGCAGCTGCGCCAACGAGTTGACAAGAAGAGTCTTGCCGAGCCCCGGAACGCCGATTAACAAGATGTGACCACGAGCAAACATGGCATAGAGGACTTCTTCTACAACACGTTCCTGGCCGATGAATGCTTTGCTGATTTCTTTAAGAATGATCTCGCGAGCTTTGTTGATCTCAGCAACTGCGACTACATCGGTTAATTCCTGGGAATTGGCCTTGATTTCGAGCATGGAATAACCTCCAGCGAATTGAAAATGCAGATTACCATAGATCCCATGCGGGCGTCAAAACATCACTCGCTGTTTCAGAGTTTCTGATGAAACCCCGGACGTAACGTTTTCTTAACGGGTATTTGACATTTCATACTTGATAATTTCTTGACCTTTTCGTTGTCCATGTATAAATTGTCGTTTCGGCACAGTTACACCATACCATTTTTTTCAAGGCAAAATCGCTAACCGCAAGCTATACTCTTCGTTGCCGACAATAAACAATCCCGGACTGAAACATAAGGAGAAGGATCGTGTCTGAAGAGGGAAAAAAGTTCCGTTTGGTCACCCGCAGCGACTTTGATGGACTCGTATGTGCCGTGCTGTTCAAAGAAATGAATATGATAGACGATATCAAGTTCGTCCATCCCAAGGACATGCAGGATGGCAAGGTCGAAATTAACAGTCGTGACATAACTACCAATCTGCCATATGTCGAAGGTGCTTACATGGTGTTCGATCACCATTTAAGCGAAACACTCCGAAACAAGGGACCGCGCCCGAATCATATTATTCAGGCCGATGCTCTTTCCGCAGCTCGGGTGGTTTACAATTATTACGGCGGAAAAGAGCGCTTCCCAAAAATCAGCGATGAAATGATGCTGGCCGTCGATAAAGCTGATGCCGCGCAATTCTCGGTTGAGGAGATATTGCATCCCACCGAATGGGTTCTGTTGAACTACCTCATGGACCCACGCACCGGACTCGGTCGATTTCGTGAATTCCGCATTTCTAATTATCAACTGATGATGGATCTGATCGATAGCTGCAAGACAATGACCATTGACCAGATACTTCAGATACCGGACGTCAAAGAGCGAGTCGAACTATATTTCGAACAAGAGGAAAAATTCAAGGCACAGGTGAAACGCTGTTCAACAATTTATAAAAACCTCATTATTCTTGATCTGCGCAAAGAGGAAATCATACACGCCGGTAACAGATTCATGATTTATGCGATGTTTCCGGATACCAATATATCGATTCATATGATGATGGGTTTTCGTAACCAGAATACAGTTTTTGCATGCGGCAAGTCGATCGTCAATCGTTCATCCAGAACAAACATAGGTGAGTTGATGCTGAAATACGGCGGTGGCGGACACCATGCTGCCGGAACGTGCCAGATTGATCACGATCAGGTAGATCGAGTACGAACAGAACTCGTCGAGCAAATTAATTGCGACGGCTGATCTGCGCAAAATATGATTAACAAAGTATGCTAACCGGTTAGTTGAGATTTCTCCCTTCGGTCGAAATGACAGAATAGTTCGTCATTCCAAACGAGTGTGAGGAATCTCGCTTGGCGTAAAGAGCATGCATATTTAGGCTTCTTTGGTAATCGTGGCGCAAATTAATGTTGTTTGTTTACATTCTTATTTGTTCATCATTGTTTGCGAATATCGAAATGAATATTATTCCTGAAAAATGGTGGTACATTCATTAAGACTTTCTGATAGAATCATTAAGGATTCAGTTTTTTTGGAATCCGATAGACAAGGAGGTCTGTCATGAAAATAGGAAAACATGGAAAGCCCACTGGAATACTGTTCTCATTAGCGTTTCTGCTTATTGTCTTCACGATGATGACGTCGGCAGCACAAGCTCACCATCATGACCGATGCTATGTTGTACCAACCTATTATGGTTATGGCATCATCGGCCGTCCGGCTTATGGATGGGCATTGCCATATGTGGTCACACCATATTCTGTTGCCCCAGGCTACGTACCCTATGCCACATATAACCGAAATTATTATGGACCATATTACGGATATCCAGGCTACCCGGGATATTCAAATCCATACGGAATCCCCTACAACTATAGCTCATCCACCGAAGGATATGCCCATAGCGGAAGCACACTAGGCCAGGTCGTGACAGCAAGCCTGAATGTTCGCTCCACCCCAGGGAAGGCTCAAAGCGGTGACAGTGATAGCAATGTAATAGGCGTTCTGGCTCAAGGCGAACGCGTCTGGGTGCTTGGCAGCTCCGGAGACTGGTTCCTGGTACAATCCGCTGATGGCCGCCCGATTCGTGGATACGTCCATGGAGGATACATACAGGCAATCAATGGTAACAACACCGGGATCTCTTCCACGTCACCATATACTTACAGCGTCGGTATGGCCCGTTACTATGGAGACCCACGCGGCTGGTGGCCGCCTCGCGGCTGGCACTGATATTATTGACGAGATCTGCCTGTCGTGATATTCTCGGCTTTGGTTACAACGTTTGTGTTTCAAGCTAATTTTGCGCTGGGCATTGTTGTATATTTGAATCGAGAGGTTGATGAAACACGCTGCCTTCGCCGTAAACGGCCCCGAAACAAGCGATTGTTCGCTGTGTCCAAATGCATGTCGAATTGCAGAGGGGCATCGTGGCAGATGTCGCGGACGTGGCCGTAAAAATGGAAATTTAGTTGTTCACAATTATGGCGTCATCGTTTCGGCCCACATGGACCCGATCGAGAAAAAACCCTTATACCACTTTTACCCCGGGCGTTCTATCCTCTCTGTCGGCAGCTACGGATGTAATCTTTCCTGTCGGTTCTGTCAAAATTGTGAAATCTCTCAGCACGAGGTCAATGGAGAGTTCATTCCACCTCAGAAACTTGCGCAATCTGCCTCCACAATCCCGGAGAATCTTGGCGTCGCATTTACATATAACGAACCAGGCATCTCGTATGAATATATCCTGGAATCAGCCCCTCTGATACACAACCTGGGACTGAAGGTCGTTCTCGTAACCAATGGATATCTTTCAGATGCACCCTGGCGTAACCTATGCGGTTGCACCGATGCAATGAATATCGATCTCAAGGGCTTTACCGATGAGTTCTATGCAAATATTTGCGGAGGCAAACTCGCACCGGTCCTGAAAAATATCCAGTCGGCTCATGAGGCAGGTGTTCATCTGGAATTAACCAATCTCATAGTCCCCGAATTAAACGACGATCCCGGATATTTCGAAGAGATGATAACATGGATAGCATCCCTTTCAACCGAAATACCACTTCATCTGTCTCGCTACTTCCCACATTATAAAGAAAATGCCCCCCCAACCTCCCCGGAACTCCTTGAAGATTTTCGCGTTCGCGCCGCACGCAAGCTGAAGAACGTTTTCATCGGAAACGTATCTCCCACCGAAGCCAACAACTCGTGCTGCCCTGACTGTGGCCAGATATGGGTCGAGCGTCACGGTTATTCAGTTCACATCAAATCGCCGGGTACAACCTGCACATGTGGGCGACGCAAAAGTGTTCACGGAATCTGACAACCATGCAACCATGACTTCCACACGACGCGATTTCGATTGGGGGCCACCTTGTGGTGTCGTTCCGGAAAAAGGACACGAGTGGGTAGTTTATCTGCTGCTCGTATTTTTATTGGCCGTCGGCGGCTGGCTGCTGGTGGATTCGGCGCGACCCGGCACCCATATGACAAAATCAGAAGGTTTTGCTATTCCGGCTTCCACTCATGGAAGTTTTTCTAGTAAGAGTTCAACAAACCGAGCCCGCCCCGGATTTAAAGCAAGTCCTCTCACCACTGATACTGGGCAATCCGCTATCACCACCGGCAAACCGGGCACTTTTCTACCGGAGGACCAAACGACTGAAGTCTCGGGGATTACAGACTCCTCCGAGAATTCCCAATCCTCTCCTGAAAAAAAGGCCTCCCCGCACTCCCCCCCAAGCTTCATTGTTCAACTCGGGGCATATGTTGACGACGAGTCAGCACGATCCACATACGACCATTTGAAAGCCGATGGATTTACAGCCACCTTGGCTTCCCCAAGCGAACAGTTCGAAATGTATCGCGTCTATCTCGGTCCATTCAAGACCGAAGCTGAGGCCGAAGGTTTATCGCGTCGGCTTAATGAACTGGATTTTCCCTGCTTTGTGATAGAATCGCCATGACCACACTTGGAGGGCAAAACACGTGAGCGCACCCAGCAACCATCGAGAAACAATCAGTTCTCTGATATTTTTGTCTCCGTTTCTGATTCTGTTCGCTATTTTTCTGATATTCCCGATCATTTACTCGTTTTATCTGAGTTTTTTTGACGCCTCAAAGGGTTTCGGTTTATCGAATCTGCATTTCGTCGGTTTCGAAAATTACGTAAATCTTCTTGGCTTTCATTTTGAAGAAGGCGCATTCAAGCTAAACGACCCTGCCTTCTGGTGGTCGATCGCTGTCACATTCATTTATGGTGGCCTAAGCATCCCTCTCGGTATTGGTGCCTCGCTGATGCTTGCTCTGCTGTTACACAACAAGCTGGCCGGCAGAAACTTCTTTCGTAGCGCTTTCTTTCTGCCCAATATACTCGACATGTTAGTGGTAGGAGTTATCTGGACTCTCATCTATGCGCCCAAATATGGGGCGTTGGCCCAGATTACAACCTATTTTTTTGGCGGTGATCAGTTTTTCAACAATGGAGGCATGCTTTCCAGCCCTTTTACCGCACTTCCAGCAGTCATAATAGCTATGGTGCTAAAAGGCGCAGGCTTCGGAATGGTCCTCTTCCTCGCGGCACTGCAAAATATTCCGGAGGCCGTTTATGAAGCGGCAGATATTGATGGCGCTTCAAAGTGGGATCAGTTCTGGTTGATAACTCTTCCTCTTCTGAAACCCATTCTTTTTTTTATGGGGGTCACCGGCATAATAGGCTCGCTCAACGCATTCACGGAGATATACGCAATGACCGCGGGAGGCCCACAGATCGTTCTTGGTGGCGAAACACTGGGCTCAACGCAGGTAGCGGGTTATTATTTGTACAAGCAATTCGATGGTGGTCGACACGGTTATGCAGCCGCCATCTCATATGTTCTGCTCGCAATCACACTTCTGCTTACATGGCTCCAGAAAAAGTTCGTAGCAGGCGATAAGGCCTGAGGAGATAATGCAATGACATCTTCAGCGCCAACTCGCGTGCTGTTATTCTGCCTTCTCCTGATAGGGTTGATACTCATATCTACAGGCCTTTGCAGCCAGATGTTGCGTTTGGGAAGCATGTTGCTGGCCGTATCGACGACAACTGAAGCCCCTGCCGCTGCGGAGCTACCTCCCATTACCGATCAGACCGTAGTAAAAAACAGCGCCACTTCATCCGAAATCCCAATACTGCTTACCCCGGCTGGAAGACGAATGGAGGCATTCAACCCAGCGGTCTCTTTTTTCAAATTTCTGCTGACTGCGGCCCTTGTGTTTTGGGTTGTCGCTCGCTGGCTCCGGACCCCCATCATACTGCGCGGAGAGTTTCTGAAAACAATGTTCCTGTATGAGGCACTCATGGTCGGAGTCATTGTCGTGCTGTTTCCATTCTTCTGGATGGTTTGCACCTCATTCAAGCCATCCGGAACCGAACTGAAAATAAATATTTCCAATCCTTTCGACGTGGTGCCGACAAATCCGACATTAAATAATTTCAAGAAGGTTCTCAAAATAGAACCTGGAAATACCGCATCTGATGCCAAACCCCAAAATAAGGAAGATGCTGAAGAGCAAAAGAAAAATTTCGGCACATACTTTTTGAATAGCTTGATAGTTGCTTCCACTGCTGCATTTTTCGTTACTTTGTTTGCATCTATGGCCGGCTATGTATTTGCCAAAAAAGAGCTGCCCTACAAAAGCACGATGTTCGGTATCTTCATGGCAACCATGATGATTCCAGGCATGATGTTTATGGTTCCCCAGTTTTTCATGATATGCAAAATGGGGTTATTCGGAACTAAATGGGCTATGTTCCTGCCTCATCTGGCCTCTGTATTCGGCGTTTTCATGCTGAAACAATTCATGGAAACGATCCCCAGTTCTCTCATTGAGGCAGCCCGCATCGACGGAGCGAGCGAGTGGCAGATATTCCGGATAGTCATCATTCCGCTCTCAATGCCGATTCTTCTCACACTGTTTCTGCTGACATTTTTATTTCACTGGTCGAACTTTTTGTGGCAGCTTATAGTGACGGACTTCCAGGAACCCTTGAGCATCACACTTCCGGTCGCTCTGTCCCTGTTCCGTGGACAATACACTTCCGACCTGGGTCTGATAATGTCGGCATCGTGTTTCTCGGTTGTACCAATCGTGATATTATTTTTGATCGCGCAACGGTATTTCATCGAAGGCATGACCCAGGGCGCAGTTAAGGAATAATATCAGAATGATTATTAAACCGAATTTACTCTCCCGTCTCCTTCTTCTGTTTGCACTGCCGCTTCTGTTCGTAAGCTTTCTTACTCTGGTGGGCTGTGGGCATCGTGAAGAGAAAACGGCCGACGGCCGAATAATACTGAATTTCTGGCACACGTATGGCGATCAGGAAGAGATGATACTCAAAGAAATCATCAAAGATTGGGAAAAATCCAACGCGTCCTATACAGTGCAAGCGACCCGCCTACCTTTCGACGGTCATAAAGCTAAACTCAAAACTGCTCTGACCGTTGAGCGCGGCCCTGACATGGCTCGCGTTGACTGGTCATTCGTCTGTGAACTGGCCCGAAAAAATGCACTCGTAGATCTGGCTGCTCTCGGCTTTGACAAAATTCGTGACCAGTATCTGGCAGCTCCCCTTGGAACGAATTTCATCGATGGAAAATACTTCGGATTACCCGATCAGACAACATGCGTGGCACTGTTTTATAACAAGAAAATGTTTCGTGAGGCTGGTCTGAACCCGGATGCTCCACCGAAAACCTGGGATGAATTCATTGAGCAGGGAAAGAAATTGACCGATCCGACTCAGGGAAGATTCGCCTTCGCCATGGACAACACTCTATGGTGGACACTTCCGTTCTTCAATACGTTCGGCGCAAAAATCATCGCAAGCGATGGAGTGACATGCCTTCTCGATTCGAAAGAAGCCATAGCCGCCATGGACCTTAAATCAAGCTTGTACAATACTCACAAGATCGAGGCCGGAAGCTGGCGTGCTGGGTCTATAAGTCCGGACTCAGGCTTCGTTAATGGCAAATATGCCATGATTTTTTCCGGCCCCTGGAACTTACCTAAATTTACCAACTCAGGCATCGAATTTGGTGTCGGCCTCATTCCGGCAGGTCCGGCGGGCACTTCGACCAACGTCGGCGGTACCAATGTCGTGATCTTCAACACATCTAAGAACCAACAGGCATGTTTCGATTTCCTGACCTACTTCACATCTGCCGAAGTACATGCACGATGGTGTAAGGCGCTCAATCAAATACCTGTAAACCTGAAATCTTACGATCTCGTGAAATATGATGACCCCAACCTGATGAAATTCCTCGAACAGATGAAATCCGCCGTGGCGAATCCCATCGTAACACATTCTGACGTATTGGAAGACATCATCAATCCCGAAATGGAAGCAATCATGACCGGTCAGAAAACTTCGATGGAAGCGCTCAAAAATGCCGCGAGAAAAATAGAAAAGAAGGTATTGCGCAGGGACAGCTAACGCGGTACGATTCGAAGATGCCGATAATATTGACAAAACGTCTGAAGTCCCGGGGATTACTGCTCACGGGACTTATGTTTTTAGTCTTTGGACTTAGCCTTTTCCCCACCGCCCATGCGGGAAGCGGTATCGTGCTGCTTATAGGTGGCGGTAACGAAGATTTCACTCCAGGAAGCTGGTGCGAAAATGCCTACAAACGACTGATCGAATTATCAGGCGGCGGAAATGTTTTGATCGTGTCTCCGGTCGACGAAACGGGGCGAGTTGCGGAATACTTGCGTGAAATAGGGGCTCGCTCCGCAGAACATCTTACGATCGGCACGCGTTTCGAGGCTGATTCCGAAGCGATTCTTTCGCGTGTAGAAGCAGCCGATGCAATTTTTTTGGCTGACCGCCCCCTGTCAGTATTACTTAACACCTGGCAGGGCTCCAAACTCGTGACGACATTACGCCGCCTGCATGCCGCAGGCAAACCCTTCGCTGCCAAAGGAGAGGCTATTCGCTGGGTCGCCGACGTGTGCGAACGCCCTGATATTAAGATTGCTGCCGAAAGCGGAGCCGGCGAAGGTCCTGGCATGGAAGCCCTCCGCGGAGCAGGATATGCTTCTGCCGCGTCTCTTATAAGAGACGGAACAGCCGGGAACGGACTTTCCCAAGAGGCAGGCCTGGGATTTTTGTCCGGTGTCATAATACAGCCGCGGTCGAGTCGGGTTGGCGGTGTTGCTCGCCTGGGTGTTCTTATTGCGCAATTTTCCACACAAGCATCCGGTGCAAATATCCTTGGAATCGGCTTGGACGAAAAAACGACGCTACTGGTCGATGGCAATGATTTTGGCCTCGTCGGAGGCGAAGGTTCCGCCATATTTCTTTCGCGTACGGCTTCGAGCGTAGTATCTATCCGGAGTGATTTTTCCCCGATCGCGACTTACAGACAACCAGTTTCGAATGAACGAAAAAGCGAGGTGAATGGCTCGCAAGGAAAACCCCCGATTGTTACACATCTGTCGTGCGACATGCTCACCGAGGGGTTTTTATATAATATCACGGGCCACAATATTGCAATCATTCCGGACAACGCCGAGAGCGTCTTTCCGATGCCGCCAGCCCACCATTACGAGGCTATGTTAATCGATGGGTTGTCGTCCGAATCCGCTCGCGTCGGTCTGGTAGAGGTTGTCAATCTCGACGGCGATGCTCTCGCTTTGCAAGGGGGGCGACTGGCGCTGGTTCCAGGTCGTGATCTTTTCAGCGGAGCGATCGTAGTAAATCGAGCTTTTGAAACTCCGGATCTCATAGAAAATCGGATAGGTGGTTTGTTGTGGGCTATGGCCAACCATCCCTTCTCCGTCGGCATATTGATAGACCGGGGCGCTCGCGCGGAGTTGCTTTCTGACGGCCTTTTTTCTCCCCTTCCAATGAGTGATCAGCC
Source organism: Candidatus Rifleibacteriota bacterium (assembly GCA_015233155.1). Taxonomy (GTDB): domain Bacteria; phylum Muiribacteriota; class Ozemobacteria; order Ozemobacterales; family Ozemobacteraceae; genus JADFYG01. The sequence goes on along the minus strand of JADFYG010000004.1, from coordinate 141,214 downwards.
GTCTATTCTGATCCTTGACGCCCGCGGACTCACACATCGCGCATATGTGACACGCAAGGGGCTCATGGATGCATCCGGCCCACGGCAGACAGTAGCGCTGGCAGGTTTAACCATGCATTTGCTGGCAAGCCGCTGTACCTGGGATGCGCGCACGGGCTCTGTTACTGTGAAGCCGTAAAAAAGCCATGACCATAGATGGGAAGCGCTTTGCCGCCGCCGTAAGTCTTCCGATGATATTACCATCATGACCGAGGAAGTAACTAAGCGGATTATCCACGTGTCAATCGGCGACCTCGTAGCAACGCGCGATCACGTCATTTTTCAGACTGTTCTCGGTTCATGCGTTTCGGCATGTATATACGACATGGTTCATCATGTAGCAGGAATGAATCACATTTTGCTGCCCGGCGAAGTCAATTACTACGCATATGACGACAGCTCCCGCTTCGGTATCAATGCCATGGAAAAACTGATAAACGAATTGCTGAAAATAGGAGCGCGGCGGGATTGTTTGAAAGCGAAGATTTTCGGAGGCGGTCACGTGCTGCCTGGTGTCCCCCAGGAGAAGGGCACGGGCGTAAAGAATGTCGATTTTGTAACGAAGTTCCTGTCAATCGATCGCATTCCGCTTATCAGTCAGAGTACAGGCGGAACAGTGACACGACGCATCCTTTTCCACACAGACACCTTCGACGTCTTTGTTAAGCGCATCCCAACCTCATTTGCAGGGAACGTTATACGTGATGAAGAGAATTTTTGTCAGCAGGCCACGGAACAGATCAAAAAGCCCGGCGAAGTTACACTCTTCGACTGAGCTTTCAATCTTAAAAGCAAACCGTCGAGCCGTATTAACGGCTCGACGGTTTGCTTTTGTACCAATCAGTTTGTCGAGAAAGTGAACACAACAGTTATCTCAATATCATCCGAACTACCCGGCTTATCAAAGGTAATACCTTTTACCAGATCTATCACGTCCTTTTCGAACCCCTTGTCACTCACTTCGTTGGTGATGATCTTGACCGTTCGCACCGAACCATTCGGAGCGATCTTGAGTTCCAGACCCAGTTTCCCGGCAAGTTTCAGATTCGTCGCACGAGTCTTCTTATACAGATCCGTTAATTCCTGGATTTTCTTCTCAAATATTGCACGAACCGCATCAACTGTAAGTTTGCCGCTCGCCATGATCCCGCCGATAGTGACCTTCTCACCGGCTGCTTTCGCATCGCTCTTATCATTGGCCACTGTTGCATTGACGATTCTGGCGGGTTTGTCGAATTTCTTCATAGGGGGCGGAGGAGGGGGTGGAGTTGACGGCATCGGAGATGCTGAAATTCCACGTGATTTAAACTCAGCCGAGGGAGCATATTCCTCCTTTTCCATGGAGCGGGATGAATCAAAGCTCATCTCCGGAGCAGCCCCACCTGGTGCAGACGAAGAAAGGGCCATCTGTTTCGACATGACCGCCCCTCCAACTGCCAGATTGGATACGCCTTCCGGCAACGGCAGAGCTTGTTTCACCTGCGTTGAAGGCTGCTGAGTACGAACCAGGCTGTCGACCGCTACGAATGAGGTGTAGGCAGTCAGCAGATTATAATCGAGCCCAAGTTTCGTAACCTCTTCGACGATCTCTTTATCATTGCGCAACGTGTTGAAATCTGACAGGACAGCTATACGATGCCGTGCCCAGAGATAACGCAGCGCGGAATTTTCCTCCATCGGCTTCGTCGACGCAACATCAAAGGTCTGTTTGTATTCTCCCTCACCGCTTACACCACTCACAGTGATTGTGCCTTCTGTCTTGCCTTTCCATTTGCCGAAAACTATGACCGGCCTTTCAGCAAGAACATCAGGTATCGCGGGCGGCTCGACCGCATGGACATCGAAGTCTCCGAAGTCAGCCTTGACACTTGTCAAAACCGGCGTTTCAACATATTTTCGAAACTTTTCGGCTTGCGCTGCGGCCTGGTCGGGCTTCGAGATAATGAACGGTTCACCCATTCCGGCACGCGCTAACCCCTCCATGAGGTGGCGGTTGACCGATGTTCCTATACCGAATGAAAAGAAGTTGGCGTTACCAAGATTCTTGCGAACCAGGTCAAACGCATCGTTTTCTACAGATACGAAACCGTCGGTCGCAATAATCATTGTTCGCGAAGTATTCGGCGTTCGAGGCAGATCAAGCGCCTTTCGCAGCGCCGGCAGAAGTTCTGTGCCCCCACCGCCCTCCTGCCTGGTAATGACGTCAATGGCTTTTTTGATATTTTCTTCATTCGCTGGCAAAGAACCGCTTTCAGAAAGAACCTGGGCGCTTCCCGCAAAAAGCAGGACATTGAAGACATCAGTCGGCTTCAGATTGCCGATAAGACTCTTCAATAGATTTTTGGAAATTTCAAGAGGAAAACCATGCATGGAACCGGATATGTCGACAATAAAGATGTATTCGCGTTTTGGAAGTTGCTTCGGCTCAACACGCTTCGGAGGCTGAACCATCAGGAGGAAAAAGTTTTCTTTGTCACCCTGCGTCAACAACAAACCTGACTCGACCTTTCCACCTGCCAAACGGTATTTCAGGATAAAATCACGATTTCCACCATATTTTTCGGATGGATCCAGAGTAATGCGAGCGAAACTCTGGCCTTCATAAGCTACGTTAACCTTGTGGGTCTCACAGACGGCTTCCTGGATAGGCAGACCAGCCGAGAGCGCCACCTTTATGTCAAAGGTGGTTTTCGGAGCCTCCCCCTCCTTCAGATATGGGTTAGCCACCCAATTTTCCTGCCTTTTCGGATCGGAGGAAGTCGCCGGATTATTATATCTGGGACCTACGACTGTCGGGTACACGAGCTCGTAGACACCTTCAGATGGCACCAGCAGCTCTGTGTATTTCATCTCGACCTTGATTTCGTCGCCGGGAAGTATGTTGGCCACGTTCATAGTGAAAACATTGGGCCTCTCCTGTTCGAGCAACGAGGCACTCTTGCCTTGACGCTTGGCCTGCTCATATTCCTGACGGGCTTCTTCTTTTTTCTTGATCACAGCAACGATGGTGCGATCAGCAATCGTCATCTTGAGACCGTATACAGCCGCACGAGTAGACGCCGGGAAGACATAAATCGCCTCAATAGGCTTCTTACCCTCATTTTTATAGACCTGTGAGACATTGATGTCCGCTATGACACCGGCAATCTTAACGTCGGCCGCGGAAGATTTGAGCGGAAGCTGATCCAGAGCAGGATCGTCACTCTTCACAAGAAAATATGGTGAAAGACTTTTGTCACCATCATCGCCACCGGAATTAGATATTGTCCCGTTAGGAGATGAGGGATAGGGCTGTGCGACAAGAAATGACGGGGCCCAAATAGTGAGGAAAATCAGAATAGCAATTAAACCCCTGTGAGCCCTTATCGTCGGATAAAAAACGTGTCGTTCGGGCACTCGTTTGGTATCAGCACATTTCGGTCTGACAACTTGAGTTGGTCTTTGCATCATAATTTTCCTCCCTGAATTGATAATTAGATTCATGATCACGCTTTCATTAACGAACCAACACACAAACGGATTGCCATATAATCACGCTAGATATTTTTTCAGTCGCACCTGATTACCCGTATCATTGTATTCCACTTCACTAAATTGCAACCTTGCCAATACGATCCCACGCCCATGCAATGCAAACATAGCTTCCGGATCACGTGAATCAGGGAGTTTTTTCAAATCGAAACCTGTGCCCTGATCCGTGATAAGCCATTCGCATGCCTTTTTATCCATCTTGAACTGTAAATCCACTAAACGTTCAGCATATGGAGGACTCTGTCTGCGAGTCTCAAAAAGCTTGTGCCACCCATTATCAGCATCTTCAAGAGCTTTACTTTTTTGCTCGTAGGTAATCCCGAGATTACCATGTTCTATGGCATTCACCAGAATTTCAGCCAATCCAAGATGAATCCCAAGCCGGTCTTGAAGCGGGATAGCGTGATCCGTCTCAAGCATGAGCCTATCGACAATTTTGCCGACGAGATCGAGTCTGTTGGAAATTTTCATGCCCAGATCACGACGATACATCATGCCGAGAACTTCCCTGTCGAGCGTTCGATTCGACAAAATATCTGCATATTTTTCCACGACTGAGGTGATATCTTTTTCCGAAAAAGGTTTTATAACGTAGTCGTTTGCTTTTAACTGTAAAGCTCTCAACGTATACTTTGGAGAGTCGAGGGTTGAATTTATGATCACCAAAGTATTTGGATCTGTTTTTCTGACTCTTTCCAGCATTTCGAGGCCATCCATTTCAGGCATATTAATGTCTGAAAAAATAACATCCGGATGAAATGCCGTGACTTCCTTCAAACCCTCGACGCCATTTGAGGCTGACCGCGTTTCATGGCCCATGTCTTTCACTATTTTTAGCAATAAAAATCTTGTGGCATCATCATCTTCAACAACGAGAATTTTCATATTTTTCCTTTCACATTTCGAACTTTGATGAATTAACGCCAAAGAATCTCTAAATTGTTCCCGCGGATATTACCAAAATATGAATTGCCCGCCTGATAATCCAAGTTAGCGTCGCCATTTTGCACATCTCATGAATTTCATACCATTCCATCAATTTTGTATTCAAGAGAAAAATAGAAATTCATATTACCATAGGATCATATAAGCGCCGAAGCATCACCCCCAGGCACGTAAAACATTAAAAAGCTTGGGTAAGACGCGACCGCTGAGAGAGCCGCGTCATAGACCATTCCTGAGTTTTTAATGCGTTTTGCCTGGTGCCGGCTGGTTCTTTCCCGCTTCAGGTGTTTTATGCTAGTATTCGAACATTCACAAAAAAATATGACAGTATTTTTCGGGTGCGAGTTATATTCTGGTCTGAGGAGCGTCGGCAGAAATGGCCGCGTTTGAACTCGGTTCGATCATTGGACGTCACTACCGCCTGATTTCAAAAATCGGACAGGGCGGTATGGGCATGGTATTCAAAGCTCTTGATATCAACCTTGACCGCGAAACGGCCGTAAAGTTTCTTTCCCCGGATGCCGCACAGGATGCGATTGCCGTTCAGCGTTTTTTGAATGAAGGACGTGTTCTGGCTACACTCAAACACAGATGCGTTGTCGAGGTCTATGCCAGCGATGTTGATGAGGGAAGCAAACTGCCATTTCTTGCAATGGAACTTATTCACGGCAGAAAAATAGACGAATTACTTGTCGAGTACAAAACCAAACCAGCTTTGATGATGCAACATATGCTCGAACTTCTTGACGGCATCCTGGCCTGCCACCAGAAAAACATCATTCACCGAGACCTCAAACCGGAGAACGTACTGATCTCGCAGGATAGCCGACTCAAGATTGTCGATTTTGGTATTGCCAAGACGTCCACGAAACACACACAAGCCGGCACCTCTCTCGGTACACCCCAATATATGTCCCCGGAACAGGGACGCGGCAAACAATTGACTGGGAAGTCCGACATATATTCCATTGGAGTGCTTTTCTGGGAACTCCTCACCGGACACCCGCCATATGACATTGCAGGGGAAGCATCGAATCCTTATCTATCGATCATGTTAATGCATGTCAACGATCCGCTGCCGCTCGATAAATTGAAGGAATATCCACAGGCGAAGCCCTTTACTGACTTGCTGAAACGTATGCTCGAAAAGGAACCAGACAAGCGACCGGACATTCCGGAGATAAAACGCATCATCGGAGCCGAATTGGCGCGTCTTGATCCAACGGCGGCAGGCACATCAGATATCGCATCGATTAGCGATAGCCCGGGAAAAGACATTGATACAAAACTGTTTGGCGAGATATATCGCCTGGACAAAAAAATCGGAGAAGGCGGCATGGGAGTCGTCTACAGAGCGATCGACACCAGTCTTGATCGCGTCGTAGCAATTAAGATCCTGCATGCCGATGTCGCTCGGGAGAAGAATGAGATCGATCGATTCTTGCGCGAGGGAAAAACACTTGCAAGCGTAAGACACCCCAACGTGCTCGACATATACGCTTCCTCTCGTGATAAGGCAACTGGAAAACCATTCCTGGTCATGGAATATCTTGACGGAACACTACTTTCAGAGCTCAAAACTGCACTCGCCACAGCAAAAGAACGTATCGCCCCGCTGATGCTCCAACTGGCTGAAGGTCTTCAGGCCTGTCACGCGAAAGGCATTATACACCGCGATCTCAAACCAAGTAATACCATGGTGACAGCGGATGGGACGCTCAAGATATTCGATTTTGGCATTGCAAAAGGCACAGTGAACCTGACACTACCGGGCATGACCTTGGGAACACCACACTACATGTCACCGGAGCAGTGCCTCGGCTCGAAGGATATCTCATCAAAATCCGACATGTATTCCGTGGGTGTCATCTTCTGGGAGTTGATCTTCGGTGAACCACCGTTCAGACCCGCCGATGGCGAGAACGAGGTATTTTCAATCGCTCGCCAGCAAATCGAAGCAACGCTTCCACTGGTAGCGCTCGACCCGAGTGATCCATGTTTCTCACTGCTTGGCACTGTTTACAAACTGCTCGACAAAGATCCCCAAAAACGCCCCGATGCCATCGAACTTGCGACTCTTCTTGAAAACTGGTTGAAAGAACATCCTGCAACCGAATCTGCAAATATTTTAGCCCAGCGACGACGGCGCAACACCAGTCAGAAAGACCTTCAGACTCTCGTCTCGTCAGCCAGAAGTTCGCATTGGAAACGCTATGCTGTGGTCGGAGCAGCTGTCACGAGCATTGTAATCGGCACTATGCTTATGAAATCCCCCTCCCCATCTGTAACTCCACAACCACAGCAGTTGCCCTCATCTTCTACGATCACACAAGCGGCTGATTCATCCTCACCTCGCGGGTCATCATCAACTCCTGCGGTGACTTCATCCCTCCCGATAAAACCGGAACCAGTAACGACAAGCTTATCGACACCCGTTCCGACAGCCATACCAACACCTGTGTCGACAGCCGCGCCAACGCCTGTGCCGACAGTTGCGCCAACACCTGTGTCGACAGCCGCGCCAACACCTGTGCCGACAGCAGCGCCAACACCTGTGCCGACAGCCGCGCCCACACCTGTGCCAACAGCTATTCCCACACCCGTGCCGTCGATAACGCCGATTGCCCCAGTATCAGTATCTCCAGTGCCGACACCTGCAATAGTGGTCCAGCCCGTGATCGATATCGACAACCCCGATCTGGGACAAGGTATCCTGATGGCATTCGCCAGAATTCCAGCGGGCTCATTCCGCATGGGAGCCGACAAAGGAGAAAAAGATGAGAAGCCCGCTCACGAGGTGACTATAACGAAACCCCTGCTATTCGGAAAACATGAGGTCACGCATTCCCAATTCAAACAAGTAGTTGGCTTCCCTCACAGTTCATACAAACCAGGCAGTGACAAAAGACCAGTTGGCCCGATCAGCTGGGTCGGAGCAGTCATATTCTGCAACGCACTCAGTGAGAAAATCGGTCTGAAGAAATGCTACACACTTGTGGGTGAATCCGCTGTCTGTGATTTCGCTGCCGATGGGTTCCGACTTCCAACAGAGGCGGAGTGGGAATACGCCTGCCGCGCTGGCCGATCGAGTGACTATTATTGGGGAGACTCTATTGATCAGCGTTATGGTTGGTTCAAGGAAAATGCTAAAAATGTTCTGCATGATGTCGGAGAAAAATTGCCAAATGCATGGAACATATTCGATATGGTCGGAAATACAGATGAATGGTGCAACGACTGGTATGGTCCCTACACGTCTGACGCACAAGTGGATCCGCATGGCCCATTCTCCGCTACTGATCGCGTCCTGCGTGGAGGAGCGATAGTCGATTCCGGACGTTTTTTCCGATCGGCACATCGGGATTACGGAAATCCAACATCGCAAAAATTTTTCCATGGCTTTCGTGTTTGCCGAACTCTTCCAGATGCATTTTCGATTCCGGCAACCTCGCAAGCTCCTCAGACGCCTTCAATTACTCATGTATCCCATCCACCCTCAATTTCCATTACTCCCGGCGAGAACAAGAGCGGCAAGCTGATCGTCTTGTGCAAGACTCCCGGTGCAACAATAAAAGTCGAGGGATATGAAAAAGGTGTGGCCAACAAGCCGATTAATATCAGCAGCACTGGGAAAAAACTCCGGATAGAGGTTTCTGCGCCAGGATTTCCTTCGAAAGTCTTGTATAAGATCGTCAAACCCGGAGTATTTCTTAAAGTGACGGTCAAATTTGAAAAGAAAGCTCCCGCAAACACGAAGAAACCAGTAGCAAAAACGCCCCAAAAGCCGAAAAACGAACAAAATCCGGACACATCCGGGGCTGATATCAGCAAGCCTGCCCCGGAACCATCTTCGAATACAACAGGTGATGCCGGGGAATCAAATAATTCGGAAGAAAATACTGATTCAGGGAACGGCATTGCCGCGCCAACCGAGGATTCCAGCGGTTCTGATGGATCGGCCTCGTCGAATGATTCCGAAAGCCCCACTGAAGACCAAGCAGAGTCATTGAGTCATGGATTATGAGGGAGGGCAAAAACTAATGAAATTCGATCTTAACAGAAGTCCAAGGCCGGTTGGCATTATGCTTTTCGCAATTATATCTTTGATATGCAGCTTAGTGCTTATACCTGCGTCTTTTGCAGAGAAAGCCAAAGATGAAACGCCCAAAAAGAAGCACCACGCAAAAAAAATCGCGAAACCATCAACAGAACCGGATGAGTCGAACGGCGAAACACCCGGCAATTCAGCTGGAGTGAACAATAGTGCGGCAAATGCTTCCGATGCCATGAGTTTGCAGGATACCAGCAGTAAGCATTCGAGTGCGGATACACCCGCCAAAATATCTGACCCCCTCCCGGAGGCTCCAGTGACAGTCGACATGGAAGATGTCGATCCCGAAGAGCCACAGACTACAGGCACGCCTGGACCTACCGAAAAACATGAGCCAATACTGGAGATACATCATCCGTTGCTCGGGACTGTCACTTCCACAACTTTGAAAAAGGATGCGGGAGTTTTCGTTAACTGCTCAACCCCGGGAGCCAAAGTGCGCATAGACGGTATCCTGAAGGGAAACGTGAATGAAATCGTCATTATCGGCTCAGGCGGAATGTACGATATCGACATTTTTGCCCCAGGCTATATGACATATAAGGTACAGCGCAAGATCCCGGATGGCGAAACAGTCAGTTTCGATGTTACCTTGCAGGCGATTTCCACAACCGCAGTTCAGCCTGCCGCTGTAATCCCGCCTCCTGCTCCTGTGGAGACTGGCAAGCCTTTGAAAGACATGTCCAGTATTGCCGGTGCCTGGCGTGTAGAGTTCAAGGGCAGCAGCAAGGCTATTTTGCGAAAAGATTCTATCGTCGAGATCCAGCAAAGTGGCACCTCGATCACAATGTATGCCGACACATATCTTCCGGAGCGATCGATGCTGAGCATGAAAGAATGGGATCTTCAGACAAAATACCGCTGGACCGGCACCTTCGAAAACCACAAACTGAATCTGAAATCCTGGAAGGGACAGCTACAGTTGGAAGCTACAATCAGTGACGATGGCACAGTTTTCGAAGGCAAGGTCAATTCCAGCATCAATCGCTATCATACGTTTGTCAATCTCAAACGCCTGTAATTTCAGCGATTTATGGAGACCTCACACCATATTTTCATCATGAAATCAGTGGTCACAAAGAGGCATTGAAATTAATTCATATGACATAACTTATTTCGACACGGAGGATACGGCGCTCATGTCCGAAAAATTATGTCAGAGTATTAATCTATCGGAATCTTCAGGGCACGCAGGATTTTTTCAGTAATATTTTGTGCAGTTTTTCCGTCCGCATTATTTCCGGAAACGATATTGAGCGCAAAAATGTACCGATCAGCTCCGCTGGACACATAGCCGACAAACCATCCGAGTATACTTTTGCCCTGCTTCACATTTGAACCGGTTTTGCCGTGAAACTCGCCTTCCGGGGTTTTTGCGAGACATGTGATCTTATCGACTATGTCCATTGTTTTGATGGAAACAGGCAAACTTCGCTGGATCCACTTTTTCAGGAATGCCACCTGTTCATCCGCCGAAATTTTGAGCGAACTTCCGAGCCAGAATACTGTCAAACCGCCGGAAATATCCTGGTTTCCGTATGAAAACAAACGGAGATATTGACTCATGCGCCGTTCTCCAACCATCTGCGCAAGTCGCTGAAAATACCAGACAACCGAATTTTTGACCGCTGAACGCAGAGTATGATCTCGATTCCAGATTTCAAATGAACGCTGTATTCCATCCCAGGGAAAAAGATGATCAGGACCAGAAATAACCCCAGTCTCCAGACCAACCATCGAATTCGGAATCTTGAAAGTCGAACATGGCGACAAGGGTTCCTGACACCTCTCACCACCATATCGGATATATTTGTCCGCCCGAAGATCGAGAAACACGAATGCTCCGGAAAATCCATTGAAAAAGGGCGTGAAATCAATATTCGGCAACTCGGTTGCAAATAGCGTCGCAGTCAGAGGTGATAAAAAAAATACGTAACACAACAACCAGCAGGCTTTTTTAATTACATATTTTTTATAATATTTTGGAAAAGAGCAAAAAAGTTGATATATTCCCGGAAAGATATTCATGGCGGATAACTCAGCTTGGTCCGCCTATTGGTAACAAGAAAAGGCGAGCGCCCCAATCGTGCCTCATAATCAGAACGGACTGCCGCCCGGAGAAATATCTGGACCTGTTTGCTGGCCGGGTTGTTTGATTGACACAAGACTTGAATGTCGTAATATCGCATACTCAACATTTCTTTGGGGCAAATGGAGAATGATGCAACATTTGTAGCAACTATTTTAGAAAAAAATGATTGTGCTGGAGCAGCTAAAAGTGGATGAATTTTAATCGTTCTGGTGAGAGTCATTTTTGCCGGATCGAAAATATAGCTGACAATATTAACCGGAATATCGTCACCGACATATCCGGTTCCTGATGGGAAAACCGGAAATGTAAAAGAGTATGTTGTCGTTGAAATGGGCATAAAACCATGACCGGGTTCGGAACATAAGACCTTCAAATCCCGCTGAACTTTCTCGAGAATAAATCTTGTTGTTTCGAGCGTTTCAAGTTTTCCGAATCCTTTTGTTGCAGTTCTTTGGCTTGATATTAGAAAATCAATGGTTGGGATCATGATCATTGATGCAATAACAATTACGAACATTAGTTCAATCAGAGTTGTTCCCGATTTAGTCATATTCCGCTCCGACTATTTTCTCAAGAACAACACTTCCACGCCTTATAAACGCTTTTGTCTTAGGCTGCACCGTAACCCTGACCAGGATAATTTTATCAGACGGAAAATGAACAAGCTGGATCTTCCTCTCAAACTGCTGATAATCAGTTGGGTAGTTAACTAATGAACCATCGTCCAACCGAACGGACTCAATGCTTACAAAGTTGTCCAATCCAAGTCTGGTGACAAGTGGATTCGCAGGATTTAATTGCATCTCGACCAATTTTTCATACCCCAGGCCGGCAACCCATTCCTGAGCTTCCTGAGCCAGGGAATATGCAATAGCTTCCCGGTAAGCGTCCAGCGATCCCCGATTGGAAGAAGTAAAAAAAGAAAACATCGAAACTACTGCAACAACAAGAAAAATCGTTGCAATCAACAGTTCTAATAAAGTAAATCCCGATCTTCTTTCCAATTTTGCTCCGACAACCGAATATTGAAAATATGCCGTTATTGCGGACTCTTGTCGCTGAAAATGGCTTCCATTTTTCTTAATCTTCCACCCAGGGTAACCGTATATAATTCATCGCCCTGAAAAGATTCATTATCATATGTAATTGAATTGGTCTGATTCGAAGACATCGATTCCAAATTCAAACGATCTGCAAGAAGATTCCCCAATACCTCCGCTTTTCTTTGCGAAAAGTCCACTGCGGACTTCGTATTATCAGGATTTGTGGGAGCATAATTATATTTTAGAGCAACCAGGGAAGCTTCTATTCGACCTTGTTCCACTGCATTGGCGAATATTTTTCCTACCCATGTGTATAGAACGCAAGGCCCATCTGAAGAAGACTTTTTTTTGAAACTTCCCTCTATTTTTATGTCCCCATATGAGATGAGAATACCTTTTCCCTCATATTTCAAACCTTTAGGAATAACCAATCCATTTACTGAATCTTCAATAAAAAAAATACCATCTAATTTCAAGACACTTCCGTCATAAAAAGGACTATGGAATAATTCCTTCGAATCCTTAAAGGTAAATGATCTGAGAAGTTGAGTAGAAAATGGGAGAAAACGGTCAAATCCAACTGGACCCGTTTTCCCGATAAGGGGCGGATCGGGCAATTTTGATTCAAGATGGTCATTAGTATCAGAAAATAAAATTTTCCCGCAAGCAGCAACTGCAGCAACTGTTGTGGCATCTGCTCCGCCCAAAAAAATCTTTCCTGGCTTGGCTGGATCTGAATGACCAAGTGTAAGAGTCCGGTCAGTGTTTCTCAAACTCCAGTTAGCAGGAGAGGCGAACTCCACTTGTCCATCCCGGATATACAACACATAGTCATTAAGTGCATTGGACGTATATCCGCGATTCAAGCGGTCAGCTGGCTTGCTTCTTAAACACGTATATTTGATGTCAAATTCGAAAGAAAAACTGGATTTTGAAGACGCCGATTGATTGGCGGGTCCTAAGACAACGGAGAAATCAACCTTCAGAGTCCCCTGATATTCATTCCCAAAAGCCCCTCTTTTACTAATCCCCGCAACATTTTCAATCAACTCGTTGTCTATATTCTGAACACTTACCTTCCCTTTGAGAGCCCAGCGCCCGGCACCCAATAGTTTTGTCGCAAGCTCCTTAGTTCTTGGAAGATCATCGCTGGAAATGGCAACAGCTGAAGAGGTCGTCTTGGGGTTTTGAATCAGACTCTTCAGAACCGGATCATTCATGCGTTTGGAAATAAAAGTAGCGCGCCATTCGGCTAAAGCGCTTTCTGCGATTATTCTACTCACTTCATCGCGAAAAAAAACCTGAAAACTATTCTTGGATTGGAGTGTAGAGAAAAAATACGCTCCTCCAAATGCCAACATGATTCCAACCAAGCAAAAAACCAATGGCAAAACAAATCCACGCGGCTGCTGCTCAAGGATCGTTTTTGCACTCATTTTCCACAAGTTTCCATTCAACCCACAACTCTATAAACAGCTAAAGGCACAAAAGGAACCCTGTTTTTCAACAGGGTTCCTTTATTACTTTTAATTAGTTTCCGGGATTGTTTTTCTGTGAATCGCCGCCGGAGCCTCCAGAGGTGAAACCGTGCTTCTGCAATAATTGGTCAATCTGTCCCTCGCTATATCCAACCATCATATCTCCACAAATATCAATGACCGGAACACCGCTCGGAGAAATTCCCTTGGCTTTCAATTTTTGAACCATTTCCTGGTTGGCAGCTTGATCCTGACCAACATCCTTGTCAGCAAAAGGAACGCCCTTTGACTTCATGTATTCCCTGGCTTTCGTGCACCATGGACAGGAGGAAGTGCCATAGATCGTTATTGTACATGCGTTGGTTTGAGTTCCGGTCCCGGTTCCGGTATTGGATACGGTATTTGCAGAGGTTGCCGTTGCGGTACCGCCCAGCAAACCGTGCTTTTGCAGCAGTTGTTCAAGATTTGCCTGACTGAAGCCCTGCACCACATCACCACAAACATCGATAATCGGTACACCGCTCGGGTCAAGACCACTTGCCTGAGCCTTGCTGGCCATTTCCTGCTGAGCGGCTGGATCGCTTCCAACATCCTTATCGACGAAAGGAATGCCCTTAGATCTCAAATAATCCCTTGTTGCAGCACATGCGGGACATGTAGAAGTGCCATATACCGTAACGATACAAGCATTGGTGCCCGTAGCAGTTGAAGTGCTCGTGGAAGTAGCCGTCACAACTGCAGTCCCTGTGGTAGTCGCTGTTGCGACCGCAGTGGCAGTATTAGTGGCTTGATCTTTCCCCAAGGCACTGGCAATTTTTTTAATTATGGATGATAAACTGCACCCGGTCATGGCGATAGAAACAGAAAACATTACAAGGATAAACAGACTTGCTTTAAAAAACTTTTTCATGGCCTTCCTCCTCGATAAATATGACAGTAACCAAATATTTTTCCGTCCTGTGTTAAATTATAGCACGGAAACCTCGTGTTTCAGGAAGTACTATTAAAGCATTTTTGTAAAGATCTCGTAAAGTATTGCTCATTCGAGAGAAACATTTTATTGATGCCTGTTTACAATACACGCCTTCATTCCATATCAATTTCGTGATATAGTCTGACTCTCGCGATGGACAACAAACTTTTCTCGACTTTTCGTGCGCTCAAACACCGAAACTATCGTCTGTATTTCATCGGCCAGCTGGCTTCGCTGACTGGCACCTGGATGCAGAACGTAGCACAATCATGGCTGGTTTACAGACTGTCTCATTCTCCAATTCTTTTGGGCGCAATGACCTTCGCCAACCAGATCCCTGCTTTTCTGCTTGCTCCTATCGGCGGTGCCTGTGCTGATAGATTCAACAAACGTTATCTCCTGCTGGTCACCCAGACTGCAGCAATGCTCCTGGCCCTCGGCCTTGGCGGACTGATTTTCGCTGATCTCGTAAAGATCCCGTATCTGTTTGTATTTACAGCGCTTCTGGGTATAGTAAACGCCTTTGACATGCCTACGAGACATTCATTCGTAATAGAGTTGGTGGGCAAGGAAGACCTCGCCAATGCTATAGCTTTAAATTCGGCCATGTTCAACTCTGCGCGAACTATCGGGCCTGCCATTGCCGGGATATTAGTAGCAACCATTGGCGAAGGCTGGTGTTTCCTGATCAACGCCGCCAGTTTTCTCGCGGTGATAGTAGCACTACTTTTTATGGACACAAAAAACCTGCCGCGTCTCGCCACGACACGGTCAGCACTCGCCGAAATTCTGGATGGGTTTCGATTTACGGTCGGTAATCCACCGCTGCGAAACATGATGACCCTTCTCGTTGTAAATAGCGTCTTCGGATTGCTCTATGCCGTTCTGATGCCAATATTTTCGGACAAAATACTCGATGGTGGTGTGCGCGGATTGGGAATGCTTATGGCTTCCGCCGGAATCGGCACCCTTTTCGGCTCTCTGATGCTGGCAACGCGACGTTCCGCCCACGGGCTCGAAAGATGGATCTCCGGATCCGGGTGGGGTTATGGAGCAGCTCTGGTACTCTTCGCCTGGTCTAAAACATTCTGGCTGTCTGCCGTATTCCTGTTTCCGATCGGTTTTTTTCAGGTCGTCCAATGGTCGGCTTCGAATACTTTAATACAGGCGATTATCCCGGATGAATTGCGCGGACGTGTGATGGCGCTTTATATAATGACCTTTGTGGGTGGCGGGCCGCTGGGAGCACTGTTTGGCGGGTGGATGGCCAATCGGATCGGAGCCCCGCTCACCGTTTCAGTGTCCGGAATTGCCTGTATTACAGGAGCCACCCTCTTCGCACTACGATTCAAAATGCAGGAAGACAAGGATAAGAAGCCGGACCTCACTAATACTCTTTCGCGAAAAGTGGCTTCTTACACTGAATAACACACTTTATTTAGAAACTGATTGCGCTTCGATCCAACGCTTTCCTATGATCAATCCGATCGGAGAAATACAAGCTATTACTCCGTAAATCATCCATAGAGTCCCGGAATTATGGTGCGTCATGCCTTGCACTTGCAACACGGAATTTATTGTCGATTCGACAGTACCGCCAGCAACAAAATCAGATAAAAATTTCGGAACTCCAAGAAATTCAAAAATGCCGTTCAAATCCAGTGGAGCAGGAATAAACCAATTCAACATGGAACCGGAATACAGGCCTGTCGTAAATTTGGCCAAAAACCACGGAATCCCGGCCAGACCCATATAGGCGCCGACTTTTCCAGCCGGAGCTATATTGGCGACATATTCAAGAAACCTTGACGACCAGAGCGCTTCTCCAAATGAAAATAATATTGTGTACCAGATAAGAGAGGAAAAGGTTGGTCCGGGAACAAGAATGAATGTCGTTACCGCCGACAGCGTGGTTCCAAGGATCATCATGGTGACGACACCCACATTGCGTGTTAAAGCAGCGATTAGCGGCACAAAAACAACTATTATCAAGGGATTTATACCACTGATCCACTCGAATTTGCCGCTGACTTCAGCCGGAAAACAACGGAACACGTAATCCGGCATAGTAAGGAACTGATGAGCAAACAGTGTTCGCACCGGTAACAATATAAAGATGAAAAACATAAAGCGAACGTCTAGAAACGGCAGTTCGAGAATTTTTTCCTTCCAGGTCTGCGCAGTAGGCTCGACAACTTTCGCGGCAGCTGTGGAAGCCTCATCTGCCCGGTGCTCCAATCGCGAATTCTTCTCGGACTTCTGGGACTCTGAGGCCTTGGAAGTTTCCTCTGAAACCACCCGGCAAGTATCCTCCACAGACTTTGTGAAAAACAGAATGTTAGAAATCAACATGAACGCGGTGATTCCAACGCACATCCAGAAGACTCCCTCGATCCCCCTGTTTAGCCCCATGATTGTGGTCGAACCTACTGTTATGAAAGCATCGCCAGTACGTACAAATGGTGATAAAAAATTCTCGGCCACGATACCCAGATTCATGATCGCATAGAGAATCCCGTAACCAATCGTAGCTGTACGTGGATCGGTATATTCCTTGGTACCAGCATATAGTGCGGGCTGTACCACTCCGGAACCGAAGGCCATCAGGAACAATCCAAACCAGGCTATGTCATGGCTGAAACTTTCCCCGGGGACCATCGGTGATAAAGTCAAAACAAGACGCCCAAGAAACATTATCATCAGCGAAAACGTGAGAGCGCGACGCACGCCAAGTTTATCGGAAACGAAGCCCCCGCCGAACATGAATAGGGTAACCATGCCCGTATAAGCGGAAACGCTGACACTGGTGAGTTGATCGGACATGCCCAACTTCGTGCCCAAAAAACGCGTTAAAAGTGTCAACATTCCAAAGTATGCTATTCCATCGCAAAAATTGACGAGGTTGACCAGCCAGAATGCACGTGAGGCTCCGAACAGGATCTGCAGGGTCTCCCAGAGAGAAATGTCCGGGGTTTGTTCAGTCGTTTCCATTATTATTCTCCAGTTATTTGGTCCAGAATCTGCGTCTCACCTCGCAGACAGGCCATCCCGCGGATACCTGGTTGCGATACCATCATTGAAAAAGATCGACGCGATATTCTACCGGATATTTTAGAAAAACGCGAGTTTGCCTGCACATTGATTTGGCTTTATAGTGGCATCCGAAGACTGTCACCAAACATGCATGAAAAAATGCATATTCTTTCGTATCTCTTCAGAGGTCTGCATGTCGATCAGCGTCAACTCCAATAAAATTTTCACGAAGCTTGCCACAAGCCTGGAATTGCTGATTCGCACCGCACTTTTCGTAGGACTTCCAGTACTAATGTGCCTCGTATTAGTTCACGACTTCGAAAAGGAAGCAATCGACGCGGCCAAAAACAACAGGTGCTCAGAGATGCGTGCCGTTCTGAACCGTATCGCCATCATGGGTAACCCTGAAAAGCACTTTGCAGAGCGCATGGAGCGGTTAACCTCAAATCCGATTCCACCTCGCGTTCTTGCCGTGCGTGCCGCTCGTATTGCTCGCAGTGAAAACGGCGCCATGGACCTGTTCGTTTTTGATGCGTCCGGAAGCATAATTCCGCTGCCAGGCTTCCCGATGCCACCCAAAGCCGCATCTCAGGCTTTTTTAAAAGGGTTATTAAAGCTCACCCCACATCCAAATGCAAACTTGATCGCCGCATTCGCGGGGAACAAAAATGCCGTTAATCTCCTCGCTCCGTCACCCGGAATTTTCATCAACTTGCAGAACGGCTTCAATCGGTCATTTTGCGGCTGGTGGCCAGTAAATGGTCGTAATGGCACCCCGATAGCATGGGTCGTGGCATTTCTGCACAAGGGAAAAATAGAGCAGGACAGCCTTGTTGACCGTGCCGTGCTTACAGCCCGGCGTCTAGTAGGCACCATGTATTATCTGGGCTGGCGGCATCCTGCAGCGTCAGAAACCATCAGACCGCCGCTACCAGATACTCCTCACGGTCTTTTAGAGGTTCTTTGCACAACTTCCGCCGGCATAGAAACCTGTTCATTTCGTGACCGCGAGCTGGTTACACAGTGTTCCGCTCAAGGGGAACTATTATTTTGCCTCTCACGCAACCTGCCATTCCATGAAACCTTCTATTCAAATTTCCGCATTCTGATTATTTTTATCGGAATTACAGCAGCAGTGACAATGTTTATATACGCGGGTGGCATTTTCCCCCCCTTCCTTGGATTTCGTGGAAAACTGGTGTTGTTACTCCTTGCTTCCGGAGTAATCATTCTCGGAGGACTCTTAGGAAGCATATTTGCCGATCGCAACAATCGTGAGCGGGAACTGGTACGTCAGTTCGAAACTGACCACGTTAATCTGCTCGAAAAGCTGGATCGTGCATCCGCCTCTGAGAATTACCGGTTCTTCCGAACGTATGATGAATTCACGAGAAAAACTATGGGGCAATCATTATCTGAACTGCGACGACAGATTCCCGCTCTCTCGTCTTTTGTAAAGCTGAATTCGTCTGCTTTTATCAGTATCATTCTCGTCGACTTGAATCAAAACATAATCTATGAGTCAAATCCGGGGGCCGCCGGGAACTCCCAATCCAAACTCGCCTTTCAGATGTTGCGTTATTTCCAGCATCAACAGGAAGGTGTGCGAGGTGAGTCGCAGGGAGACAGCTCAATGATAACGGATGTCCTTGTGGTAAATCTGTACTGGGCTTATCGCTCGCTTGGATCATTTTTCCGTCAGAAATTTCTCGGGCAGGATGTTTTTTTCGTCGTCCAACCTATTAATGGCCCCGATGGCAAACCCCATGCGCTCCTGCTTGGTCTCCAGGATGCGTTAGTCCTGGAAATGCAGGCGCTTGCAAGAATCCGTCGAAATATGAACGCGGTTGCCGCAAATGGCCTGCATTGGGCGGCATTGCCCGTCTCCCCTGATACCAGATGGCAAACATTTCCCAGGTCGAACACCGGCCGGAATCCTGTATTAAAACAAGTTCGCGACCAGGTACTAGCGACTCAACTGCCGGCCCACACCGTCGGATTTATACACAATTGTGAATATCTTGTCACAGCTTTGCGTGGCCACGTGCTCGATGGATATGTTCTGATTCTGGCCAGACCTTTTTCCATCATCCGGGATATGACCCTCAGACTCAATCTTCAGGCAGCAGGGCTCTCCGCGTCTATCCTGATTCTCGGACTTGCCGGCGCTTTCCTCGCATCTTCGATGCTTCTCGCACCACTGCATGATCTCACACGCAATCTGACCGCGCTCACAGAACGCCATTTTAACGAACGTGTTCCTCCTTGCGCAGTCGTCGAGCTTTCCCGCGTCGGCGAACGATTCAATAGCATCATGGAAAACCTCTATGATCTTAAAATCGCCCGAACCGTTCAGGAAAATCTATGGCCTGGGAAGAAGTTGTCGGGTCCCGGCTGGTCTGTCGAAGGACGATGCTGCACCGCAGCGGGCCTCGGAGGTGATCATCACGAGTGGTTCACTCTTCCAGATGGCCGCATTGTTATCGCCATAGGAGATGTAGCTGGTCATGGAGTACCGGCCGCACTCGTTGCCGCAGCCGCAAAGGTTGAACTGGCATTGAATGCCGAGCGGTCCCAGAGTCCTGGGGCAATTCTGTGCGGCATGAACTCGGGCTTATTGGAACAGGCTGGGCGCTCTCGTCCCATGACCTTCTGGCTCGGAATCTTCGACCCGGGAACCAGGCAGGTTCGTTTCGCTGATGCCGGTCATCTGTTCGGAATAGTCTTGCCTGTCAAGGGTGGTGTGGAGCATGCCGGAGCCGCCGGATATCCCCTGGGTTCAAGGAAAATACCAGCATACCAGGATGACGTGATTGATCTGGCGTCAGGCGGCCGTTTGGTTTTGTATTCCGACGGTTTCATCGAAGCCGTCAATGCAGCTCAGGAACAGTTCGGTTTCGATAGATTTCTCGAGACAATCCTGCCATTGCGTTCAGCGCCTACCGATATGCTCATCAATGACGTGTTCACACGCATCGCCAATTGGTCACAGCACGATTTTCCCGATGACGACCAGACACTTGTCGTATTAACCGTGGCTCCGGTTGAGACAAGTATATGAGCCGCCGCACTGCGCTGATCGGCGCTATTCTGATTTTCATGCATATTGTTGCCGGATGGACAATTGCACGCATTTCCGCTGATCGTGAAACAAATTTACGCTATGAGCGGATGCGCGCAATACTTTCCGAGACAGCCCGACTCGTCGAGCCTTCGAATGCTTTCGAGGAAATTGCCCGCGACGTATTTTCGAATACGCTGGGTCACTCCGCAACCGATTCAACGGAGATTAACAATCTTCTTGCGACAAAGTTTTCTCCTTATCCCGCGGGATTGATCCGTCTATTCCTTTTCGACGGAGAAGACCGTCTGATATGGTCCACGGAGGATAAAAACGTTATCGGCTCTGATTCCACGGAGGCATTCCGTTTTCTTCGTCGTCCCTTTTTCCCGAACAACATAGACAAGCCATTGGAACCTTCAAACCTGACAGCATTTTTCAGAGGGGGCGATTGGGTAAATCTGATAAATCGTCCGGATCGCCTGATTCCTATCCAGCAACCGCTTGAACAACGATGGGCATGGTGGGAACACGTAGAAACAGCCGCTTCTTCGAAGCGAATAGCAGGTGGTCTCCTTTTTTTTCGCATGACGAACATGCCTTTGGATATGATACTTCGCATACGGCTTTCGATGCTTAACAAAAACGGGATCGAACTCGGGGCGCTCGATAGGATTCGCCTGGAAAACAGCATCGAGCTCCCTGGCTTGCCTCGCGAAGCGCTTGCTTCGGCGGCAGAGACTTTTTTTCGCGCTCCCGACGACATAATTCCCATTCCTGGTGGTACAGCAATTGCTGCAGCCAGTCTTGACCACATGCTATTGTTCGGTCGAGTTTTCCCTGTCAAGCCGGTGTTTCCAGGGTGGACATGGCTTGTTTTACTGTACTGGGTTCCTGTGTATTTTTTTCGATTCTCCTCAGAGTCGATTAGCACACATCGCCTTTCCATGAGGGCGATGATCACTTTGCTGTTTGTTATTTCAGCCGGATTGCCATTTATTTTGTCCATCGGCCTCTGGATACACCTTGAGCGATCCCGTGCTGACTCAATAACCTTCGAGGTCTTATCCGATCTCGAAAAACGTCTGATAAACATCGATCTGCGCTTTCCCACACTCTTGCGTCGCCTTCGAGCTGAATACGGAAACTGGACCCGCCAGTTCGAACTTGCATGGAGCGATTCGCAAAATACCTCTCCGATCGAAGAGACAGCTTCCCCCTCTGAAGCGATACTGCAAATGCGTTTGGGAACACATCTGGCGGCATTGATCGACGAAACCCGCGTTAGAGAGCTTGATGGCCTTCTGGACACATGTTACATAATCAGTTCAGCGGGATATCTTTTCAGGGAAACGTCAGAGATACCTATCGAAATGCGCCGACTTGCCATACTCCCATTAGCTGAACGCCACTCCTGGATAGAAGCCTTGCACGACCGCAACGGATATTTGGATTCGAGCAGAATTCATCTTTATCTGAATGCACCTCCCGAAGGTATTGCAAGCATGCAGATACTTACCAATAATTCCTACACCGTGAAGCACATGGCCAGACTGTTCAGTCAGTTGGGCAAGGAAATTGCTCGTCAGTTCAATACCTGGCAGAGTATAACAATGCCGGACGACCGGGAAAAAGCGTCATCACTGGTTTTTGACAGCATGCTTGAGAGTCAGGGTGAAAACCCGGTTCAAAAGCTGCTTGCACGCACAGGCGAGTTCACATTTATCGGTTTGAGTGATGTAGGCAGCATCTATCTCGATATTATCCGCTATACGACTCAAAAACCTGCAAAATGTGAGAGAATCGCCCCACTCGATAATACAGTAAGCCCGGCACACGCCTCGAAAAATTTTACTGAAAAACCCCGTCCTGGGACTATCTCCGGCTCCGCGCAGTTTTGTGTTCTCATACTTCACCAAATGTCCACGCTCGGTCGCATGTTTTTTGAAGAATCGCTGATTAATCAAAAAGAAGAAGAGTCATCTTCTAACAAGCCCCGCCTCTGTGCTCTTACGCTCTCGCGACGCCCCGCCCATGACTATCCGGATCCATGGCTGCATAAAGAGTTCGGCGATCTTGAGCGTCGCCTGATACCACCACAAACCATTCTGAGCGAAATTCGCCAAACCGCGTCCGGTCCAGTGCTTCTTGCAGCCATGCTCTGCAATCAGGTGAGCTCATTCATCCTGGTTGGAACCCTTCCCATAGAAGTGGTAACGGAACGCATCGCCCTTTTGCGTATTCGACTGCTCGGTCTCACAATCGCAATGGGGATGATTCTTCTGGCACTCTTCTGGCGACTTCGGGCAGGCATGCTCCGCCCCGTTTATGCCCTGCTGTCCGGAATAGAAGCCATGGAGGCCAAACGATTCGATTATGCCATCACAATCGAAACACACGATGAGTGGGAATCCATCGCAATCGCTTTTAATGAGGCCATTATGGGCTTGGAGGAACTCGAAGTCGCACATATTATACAGCAGAAACTTCTTCCAACAAAACCCATCGATGGTGCCGGTTTTGTTTTCTCCGGACGAAGCCTCATGACCAGCCAGGTAGGTGGTGATTATTACGACGCAAGGCTGAACAAAAACGGAGACCTTGTATTTCTGATCGGAGATGTATCTGGCCACGGTGTCTCGGCCGCGCTTGTGACAGCTATGGCAAAAGCTGCGTTTGGTTTTTTTATACGAGAAGGCGTCACGCAACCTGACGAGCTTCTATCACGTATGAATGATATACTTGCGAAGATTTTAAAACGCTCCAAAATGATGACCTGTCTCGCCGGAATAGCCCGTTCAGATGGCGAAATAATTATTGCGAACGCAGGTCACTGTTATCCCATCATGGTCACTCCCGATGGTCACATCAGTTCATTGGATCAAATCACTTCTTTCCCGCTCGGATTCCGCGTCAACAGATCGTTTGCAACAATGTCGACCAGGTTGCCAGCATGTTCGCATCTTGTATTCCTGACCGACGGAATTCCTGAAGCCGTCAACAATCTCGGAGAACAACTCGGTTATGACCATCTTCCGGAAATACTTGCCAAAAGCTTCCATGCTTCTCCGGAAGAAATGATGTCACGCATCACGGAGAATCTGCGTCGATTTACACAAGATGCCCCCTGGCAAGACGATGTCACACTAGCCCTATTAACCCACACTCACGGCCAACATCCTGATTCCTCTGATAGCGACATCAAAAAGACGTAGATCTCATACTCCTTGCAAGGCAAACGCAATATAGGTCCTCTGGTCAGGCACGAACGCTGACACGCTGAGTTATAGCTATTCCAAAGTTTATAATACATTCGCCCAAGCAGTTCTTGTATGGTTTGCGTTGAACATGACATTAAGGGTAGAATACAGGCATACAAAGTTCCCATTTCTTGTCTCGTTCACTGTTGTGAGAAATGCTGGAACAAAATCAAGAGTGGATGATGGAAACTAAAATATCCCAGGAACTGACTCAGGCACTTGCGTCCATAGAGACAAGCCGATTCGACCCCGATGAAATGATCGCGGGAGTCGCGCACCTTTCTGTCGAAGAAAAGCATCTGTTTCTTTGTCGCATTTTTGAAATACTTAAAGAGCGAAACACGCTTCTCGAGGTCAACAATGACCTTGGCCGCCGTCTTGAACTCGGGCCGTTGATTAAAGCTATCATCACTCACATCACCGACATTCTTAAGGCCGATCGCAGTTCGCTTTTTCTGATAGATCACCAAACCGGTGAACTCTACTCAAAAGTTGCCCAGGGAGTTGATTTTTCCGAAATTCGGTTTCCCATAACCGTTGGTCTGGCCGGTTACGTAGCACGCACAGGTGAAACGCTCAACATCGAAGATGCATATCAGCATCCTCTGTTCAATCAGGAAATAGACAAAAAAACCCGTTACCGCACTCGCACTATGCTCTGCATGCCGATAGTCAATCGCGAAAATGTGATCATCGGGGTAGTTCAGGTTATTAACAAACATGATGGTTTCTTCCATAAACGCGATGGTGAGGTACTTAACTCCCTAGCCCGAATGCTCTCTCTCACACTGGAAAACGCCATTTTGTATGAGCGTGTGACTAACTCACAACGCAAGATCGAGGCATTGCTCAATGTCGCCAATGCTCTCAGCTCCTCCCTGGACCTGAAAGACCTCATCAAGATAATCATGAGCAAAGCTGCCGAGCTACTCAACGCAGATAGATCCACCTTGTTCCTGATCGACCGAGAGACCGACGAATTGTGGTCATCCGTCGCATCCGGCAATGATGTTAAGGAAATTCGCTTTCCGAAACATCTCGGTATCGCGGGTCAGGTCGCTGTCACAGGTCACATACTCAATATTCCCGACGCATACGAATTCCCCGGGTTCAATCGCGACATCGACAAGAAAACCGGGTACCGCACCCGTTCCATTCTGTGCATGCCTATCAAGGGCATGGACAACCAGGTTATCGGCGTTACCCAGATCATCAATAAAATCCACGGAACATTCGATCGCACCGACGAGGAAATGCTTGGCGCATTTTCAGCCCAGGCCGCAGTATCACTCGAAAACGCTCAACTATACGAGAAAACGATGACCATGAAGAAGTATCTGGAGGCGATCCTGTCCTCGCTTTCGAATGGAGTCATCACCCTCGATCACAAGCGGCGCATAGTTCGCGTGAACCCCGTTGCTTTGCGCATTCTAGGCCTGGAAAGCGAAGGAGATGCATTGGGGCGTATTCTGGCTGACATTTTCGGAGAGAGCAACAAGCAACTTGTACAGGAAGTCGAACATGTTTTTGAAAAAAACACACAGAACGCTCTCTATGACATCGACTTTAAATCAACCGGTGAAGAAAAACATTCGATAAATTTCATCACGGTCCCTCTTGCCGACGATCGTGGAACTTCTCTTGGTGTTGTTATCGTTTTAGAGGACATCACGAAAGAAAAACGGGTTAAATCAAATCTCACCAGATACATGTCGAAGGACCTCGTGGATAAACTGACCTCGGGCTCCGGAGCAATCGAACTTGGCGGAGCCCGCCGTGAGGTGACGATTTTGTTTTCCGATATTCGCGGCTATACCTCTCTTACAGAGAAGCTTGGTCCAAGCGAAATTGTCGAGATGCTAAACGAATATTTTACGCACATGGTTGACGCGATCTTCAAATTCGATGGAGTGCTCGACAAATTCATAGGTGACGCGATGATGGCCGTCTTCGGCGCTCCGGTTCCACTCCCGGACCACGCCATGCGTTCTGTACAAGCCGCTCTTGAAATGAAGTTCCAGCTCGCCCGGTTCAACAAAGATCGCATCGCACGCGGCAAAATACCAATCCAGATCGGCATCGGCATATCGACCGGAGAGGTTCTATGCGGAAACATCGGCTCCAACAAACGCATGGAATACACGGCCATTGGCGATGGAGTGAATCTTTCCTCGCGTCTCGAATCCGCTACCAAATTGTACCGGGCGATGACACTGTTATCAGAATTCACCTATGAACAGATAAAAGGCCGAGTCTTTGCCCGCGAACTCGATTTCATAAGAGTCAAGGGCAAAAACAAGCCAGTACGTATCTACGAACTGCTCGGTGAGGCTAACTGCCAACTCGAAGACAATGTGATGAGATCAATCGATGCTTTCATCAAGGGGCACGAATTTTTCTTCCAGCGCAATTTCGGCCAGGCACGCCTCTTTTTTGAACGCGCACTCCAGGAAAACCCCCAGGATTTGCCATCAAGCCTGTATCTCAATCGATGCAAAGCCTGCCTTCTCGACCCACCGAGCGCGTCCTGGGACGGCGTCTACGACCTCAAAGAAAAGTAAATTGGAGAAACATCTAGGTCTGACGGATAATCAGCGCGAAGCCATAGAGGCTCCGCCATCTGGCCGATTAAAAATAATCGCGGGTGCTGGTTCCGGAAAAACCGAGGTGCTTACACGTCGAATCGCCGCCCTGATTAAAACAGGAGTGCGCCCCAACGAACTCGTCGCACTAACATACACAAACAAGGCCGCAGCGGCAATGAAGGATCGACTCATCCTTAAACAGGGTCTTTCAGCTGGTTTACTGCAGGAAACCACTATCTCGACATTTCACTCATTTCTCGCACGCATTCTCAAGTCAGACCCTTTTGCGGCCGGAATAGACATTTCAACAACAATTCTGACTGAGAGTGCCAGAAAGCTGTTGTTGTCACAAATATCGACCCGCTTTGGGGAAATCCACTCCGAAGCCCTTTTTAGCGGCCCGGAGGGACTTGGCGGAAAAATGTGTCTCCGCCTGCTGGCTGCCTTTCCCCGGGTGCTCGGGAAAATTCGTCGTTATCTGCTTTCCCCCCATACTTTCTACGAAGAGGCCCTGCGTGGGATAGACAGCAAAAATGACATTTTCATGAAAAACGTCCTGAACTGGCTGTTCCGCTTCCATTGCCAGTATCTGCAGATACTGGAAGAACGCAGATTATTGGATTTCGACGACATTCTTATCAAAGGCCGCGAAACCATCGCAGCACGCATGGAACAGGGCGATCCGCCGCGAGAGCGCGTATTCCTGATCGACGAATTTCAGGACAATAACCGCGACCAGTTTGCAATAATAAATCTGTTTCTCGAAAATCGCGACAAACTTATTAACTCAGACATATCCTCCGAAAATTCGCACCACTCCGGGGAAATATGTCGTCCTGTCACAATTCCGGCAAACACGAATCCTGACGGCAACCCAAAGCGCATCCGGAAAAGACGGCCTGTCTCAAGTGCATCTGATACGCCCCGGGATCTGGAAGGGCATCTCACGGTCGTTGGAGACCCCAGACAAAGCATATACAGATTTCAAGGCGCCGATCTGGCGACATTCAACGAGTTCACCGCTGACCGAATTATCACATTGCGCGAAAATTTTCGCTCCTATACAGAGATTTTAACTGTTGCGGATCGCTACCTTGCCGCCGGGAACCTTGACACGTCTGTACTCGCTGTTGACACGCAAAAGGCAGTGGCTGGCATCTCCCCGCGTCAAAAGCCGGTTGCAATTTTACTTTCCCCTGATGCAGACGACAAGCGCGAGGCCGAAACCATCGCCGGCATCATTGACCGGCTTGTGCGTTCCGGCTTTCAGCGTGCAATGAAACCCACCCCGCTCAATTTTGGAGACATTGCAATCATCGTCGACTCTATAAAAAATCTTCCAAAACCGTTTGAAGATGCGCTGCTGGCAAGAAATATCCCGTATCTCCTCTCTGGAGGGCTCGGATTCTACGATCGCGGCGAAATAATGGGTATAGTGTCTTTCCTGAGGCTACTCGTTAATCCACGCGATGATCGCTCTCTCGTGAATATCCTGTCGGGGCCACTTTACGGAATCTCCGACGCGGAAATAGCTTCTCTCTCCATGGCAGGACGCACAGAACGCGTCTCTCTGGCTGAGCATTTCGATCGCCTTCCGGATGCGGCCCTGCCCGACCGGGCTCGAGAGCTTCGCGACATTCTCACGCGACTTCGTGACCGTCGCTCCTCTGCGCGTCTGCTAGATCTGGTTTATTACCTGCTTGATGAAGCGGGATTCCGGGAATATGCCGCTTCCCAATCACATCCTTTACGTCGACGACGTATGGAAAATAACCTCATCAAATTCGTGGATATCGTCCGGGCATTCGAGTCCAATGGGCTTTTTACGACACTGCGCGACTTTCTTCAATATCTGGAAGGTTTTCTCGCATCAGAAGCAGACGAAGATGAAGCCGGAATAGGCCTAGAAGATAGTGACGCAGTGAAGATACTTACAATTCATAAAGCCAAGGGGCTTGAATTTCCCGTTGTTTTCCTGCCATTCCTGAAAAACCGCATACACCGACGCAGCGACCTCCTCACATTTACACGTGAGCATGGCCTGCTTCTGAGAAAGGATGAAAACAACAAAACCCGCTCAGATCAAAAACTCAAGGCTCATGATGCCATCGAAAGCCGATCTCAGCAAGACGAGGAGCGCAGAAAATGGTATGTCGCACTTACACGCGCGGAAGAACTGCTTATAATCTCCGGCCGCGCTTCGCGCGCAGAAAAACCTGAAGAGCCTCTGTATGACCTGATTAACATTGTTTCTGGTTCGTCAACGACAGCGCCTGACTGTATTTCCATAGGCAGCGTTCTTCCA
The DNA here is from genome assembly GCA_015233155.1 of Candidatus Rifleibacteriota bacterium. Lineage (GTDB taxonomy): Bacteria > Muiribacteriota > Ozemobacteria > Ozemobacterales > Ozemobacteraceae > JADFYG01. Next base: position 112,758 of record JADFYG010000004.1, on the reverse strand, counting down.
ATAGAGCAGGCGGAAAAAGTCACTGACGAGTGGCTGGAAGCCGGTGCCATTCCTCCGGTTCCACCAGCGGTTCCTCCAGTCAAAAGCATCGATATTGCCGCAATAACGAGCGAAGTTACGGCACTGAAATCATTTCTTGTCGCGCCCCTATCTTCTCCTCAGAATGCGTTGTCGATCTCTCGGGAAGAAGTTTTTTCCCTTGCGGATCTGACTATGTTCGAGAAATGTCCGCGTCACTTTTTTTACACTCGAAGGCATGTGACGCCTTTTTCTGATGAGCCTGGTCCTGCAACTCGCCGGATTGCTGGAACGCTTGTACATAACACCCTGCGTTTATATCACTCGGTCTCCGTATCATCTCTGTCGTCTGAAGAACGAAAGACACATTTGAGCGACGGACTGATCCGATTGATTCCACTTGTCGACGGCTGCGATGAAAGCGTGGAACAACGCGCACGAGCCATATTGAATCGCTATCTGGTTTCTCCCCTCGCCGCTCATGATGCCTGGCTGCTTGAAGCCGAGATAAACATGCGTTTCAGCGCGCCCTCCGGATCATTCAGAATACGAGGGTTCGCTGATCGCGTGGATTTAGACGGCGACGATATTTCGGTCATCGACTACAAAACACGCAATTTTACGCAGGAAGCTCATGCTGGATATACGCGCCAGATGGCCCTTTATCTGGCTGCAGCGCGACACGGTATTCTCGGTCGGCTTGGAGAGTTGAACTTCGCTCGCATTGAACTGGTGTATCTGACGCCGGAAGAAGTGCGCATTGAGCCTTCCGAGCCAGATCTGGAAGCATTCGAAAGATGGGCGGCCAAGCTTGTCGATAGAATTAGGCAAGAGAGCCAGTTCGCCCCGGCCCCACCTGAAACGTGTGCCGGATGTCACTTTGCAATATTATGCGGAAGATCCGGAACCTCATCATCCGTAACAAATACGGAAAATATGGAAGAATACTATTACGAAAACCGGTAAAATTGCGAGGTCAATTAATTCACAGCCGAGGAATAGCTTGTATAACCCGATTCGCCTTGAGGTAGGGCGGGACCGCTGGGCCCGCCGAGAAAGTCGGCAGATATTCGATACGACACGCACGACGAAAACGCCATATCCTAAGAGAATTAAAGCCCCTGATAAAATTGCGCAATAAAATGGGACATGTTATCTTTTGGCATATAATGAGCTTGTCAGCGCTCAATATAATGTAACACCGGATCAACCCTGTCGATTTTTTTCTTTTTTGAGAATTGTGTAACATCCGGGAAAAAATTGCGTAAGGGAAGTAGAAGTTCTCACTTATTGAAAACTTGAAGAAGCGAGGGGGAAAAAAGTATGAATAGTCGACGAATCTTAAAAGGCGGGATGTTCATTAGCTGCATGCTGATTGTTACCATTTCCATGTCTGGTTGTGCAGGCATAGGAGGTCTTTTCACGTTTATAGGAGAACTTTGTACCACGATAGGCAAAGCACTTACTGGAACTACCGCCCCAAAAACCACAAACACTGCTGCCCCCACAACGCCAAAAACTCCGACTGCTGCCACAGCTGCTCCCGTGGCAGCGCCATCAGCTGCAGCCAAAGTGGTTAACCCAAATGGAGATACTGCCACGATAAGGAACACCCCGGCATCAGTGATAAAGACCGTTTCTCCAGTCGCAGCACCTGTTGCTGTGGCCCAACCCAAAACTGCTGCGACCCCGGCAGCTGTCACTACGCCAAAAACTACGACGCCTTCTCAAACCCCCACAGTGTCATCTTCTGAAGCTGAGTGGAATAAATTGCAGAATATGACACCCGAACAAAGAGCCGCTCTATGGAACCAGAACGGACCGTCAGATGCTGCTGCCAAAAAAGCTGAGTGGGAAAAATTGCAGAACATGACACCCGAAGAAAGAGCCGCGCAATGGAACCAGAATGGACCATCTGATGCCGCTGCAAAGCAAGCTGAGTGGGAAAAATTGCAGAACATGACACCCGAAGAAAGAGCCGCGCAATGGAACCAGAATGGACCATCTGATGCCGCTGCAAAGCAAGCTGAGTGGGAAAAACTACAGAACATGACACCCGAACAAAGAGCCGCGCAATGGAACCAGAATGGACCATCTGATGCCGCTGCAAAGCAAGCTGAGTGGGAAAAATTGCAGAACATGACACCCGAAGAAAGAGCCGCGCAATGGAACCAGAATGGACCATCTGATGCCGCTGCAAAGCAAGCTGAGTGGGAAAAATTGCAGAACATGACACCCGAAGAAAGAGCCGCGCAATGGAACAATAATGGACCAACGCCACCGGCGGCAGATAACTCGGCGACAACCCAGGAAACCCCTGTTACAACTGGCGCCATCAATGCCGATCCTGGTGACACATCGGCTCCAACCGTATCCCCTGAAGACACCCCTTCTACTGCTGGTGTAATAAATGCCGGATCTGGCGACAACTCTGTTCCAACCGTATCCCCTGAAGACGCCCCTTCTACTTCAGGCGCCATCAATGCCGGATCTGATGATTCGGGAAATACCGATGAATGATGCAAAACAATAATTAACGGAACTGATAATTCCTTAAGAACCTAGCCAAATATTCCCTGGCGTCCTCTGGACGCCAGGGAAATATAACCCAAACGAAATCAGGAGGCGCAAAACAGGGTGCCTCAGTCCCCAAGCGACGCAGAACTGGTATCTCAAGCCTGCCGGGGTAGTAAACGAGACTTCGAGAGCCTTGTAGATCGCCATTTGCCAACTCTCATCGGTTTTTTACGATATTTGGGAGTTCCCGATGCCCAAGTAGAAGACTTAGCTCAGGAAACATTCATCAAAGTTCTCCGAAGCCTTTCTCAATATCGTCCGGAAAAACCATTCATTACTTGGCTAACCACTATTGGCAGACATGTATACATAGATGACTGGCGAAAAACCCCAAAAACCAGATTTCTGGAAATTGATGGAAACTATCCGGAAATTCCGTCAGATGAACAAACGGAAAAACAGGAGATGGTTCGAAATTTATTGGACCGCCTCCCGGAGGATGCCAAATTTCTGCTGGAAATGAGATTTTTTCAAGATCTTTCTTTTGCCGAGATTTCTGAAATAACAGGCGACCCCGAGGGAGCTCTGAGAGTAAGATTATATCGAATTATGCAGCGCCTGAGGGCGTTCGGACGCGAGGCAACATAAAATGGCATTAAATACCCATTGCGAAAAATTTCGGGATGAACTCCTGAAGCCAAAGAAAATATCCAGTGAACTGAAAGCTCATGTCCAGGAGTGCTCTGAGTGCAGAAATGTTCGGGAGATTATTCCTGTGATTCAAGATCACGGATCATGGTACTCCGGGAAAAAATATGAAAATTTGAAAGGTAAAATCCTGCAGGACTATGATCAAATCTTCCAGCAACCAGCTTCAACTGCCTCTCATCCCTGGGCGATAACTTCCCTTCTCTCGCAATTTTTTAACGTGAAATCAGCATTTGGAAGTCTGGCTTTCGCCGGCTGCCTTCTTTTTCTCGTTTTTCAATTTACAGGAAAGCCCTCGGTGATTCAAAAAAAGATCTACTATCAATGCTCCATGGGCGGAAATACTCAACAAATTCCCTTGAATCAACCTCTCGAAATAAATGATGGATATGCACTTGTGGTCGCTCCGGATGGTTCTCGCCTCGAGGCCGAAGGGAAAACGTTTTTACGAGTAGGGGAACGTGGTTTCGAATTAAGTTTCGGAAAAATAACGGCCACAGTGAAGCCATCTTCCCAAAACTTTAAGGCAGTTACTCCCCATGGTCAGATTGAGGTTTTAGGAACTATTTTTTCATGCATCGTGAATGAAAATAATTCATTGGTAACAGTTGTTTCCGGAAAGGTAAAGGTGACACCCAACGGACAGCTTTCACGAACCCTCGTTGCTGGAGGAACCATAGATATGGTATCTTCCACTGGATCGAAAGAATTGGCACCACGTTCGCCAGTACTTCGAAATGGCTCGGGGGCCTTATATCCAAATGATGAGAAATAGATGAGAAAAGGGTTTATACTTTATTCTTTCATCGTTTTTATTTTGATCATAATTGGAGTTTTGACTGTCCAGTTCCATCAAATGTCTCGCCAGGCAGGCGCAATGGCTTTTCGATTTGAGAAAAGTGAACTGGTCAGACAAATTGCGGAGTCAGCCATTGATGAGGCTTTTGCAATATTTTTCAGTGAAACAAAAAATATCAACTCCGAGAAATTCAAATTCCTTTTTAAGCACAAAAAAGATTCAACATTGAGTTTTCAGCTTCCGATCATGGAAGATTTTTCCCCGAATTCCGGCGATGATCTGAGCTTTATCGCCTCCGCTATGATCATCGATTTCCGTGATTCAGATATCTATGGCAACAGGCTTTACCCTGGAGAGGGTGTCGGGACGTTTCAAATTTCAGTGGCGGCAGTTTTAAAGCAGAGAACCAAAATAGTAGCCCAGTGTCAAATAACCAGACATCATGATTTCAGAATTATTTCACTGGTCACCAGCCAAAAAAGAAAACCTTACTACGCCACCAATTTTCTTCTTGATTACGCTCTTTTTGTTCGATGTGGAATGAGAGAATTTCAGACCTCTACCCCAATAAAATCCTCCTATAACGCCGATAACATCCAGATTGTCGTCCGTGATCAAAGCCAGATTCCCGTCGAAAAAAGAGGGAAAATATTTTTTGGCGGCACCGACATCAAAAAGTATCTCAATGACAGCCCCATCTTTTTTAACGTGGCGGAAAATTTTAGCCAGTACCAGGAATTATTTCCCAAATTTGTCCCGAAAATAATTTACACTGTCCCCCTTAGTGACTGCTGCAATTTATTCCCATCGTTAAGAGGGTTCCAGAACGATCTTCAGGGAATGACCGGTGTTTTTGAAGCCCAAATTGGGCCTATCTGGAAATCACAATATTCTGGGGCACAAGGCGACTACGAAAGCAAGACGAAAGAGGGAGTCAAGGACGCCCTGGAAAGTTTTCAGTGCAATACAAACCCTGGCGTTCTTCAGATTTCCGACAACGGAATTATGGCCCGCGACCCCGCTTATGCGGCTTCTATCCTTGAGGGAGCAATCAGACAGCGTTTTCTCTACACTGTGAAGTTCAACTTGAATCTCGATAACGTTGGAAAAATCTCCCAGAGTGATAAAAACAAAATTAAAAATGACCCAGCCTATAAGCTTTTTTGTCTACCCATCCCCAAGAATCCTATTTCTAATACGAATATTAAGACTTTCCTGACGAATCTTGCCCAGATTGACCAACGAGATGCAGCAAAGACCCTGCCGCTGATTTCGCGTTTTGAGGACAATTTTCTTTTCACTTCAAAACAACAGAATTTCGAAAGACGGGATGGTTCTGAAAAGGACTCTTATCCATCCCCACAGGATTTTTTCCGAAAAGACGGCGGGCGAATGCATCCATTTGATGCTGATTTTCGTCCTTATGCACATGGTTTGCTTAGATCTAAAACCATGGATTATTTTGACATATTTAAAACATCATCCGTGTATGATAAAGCGAAAGGCGAGCTCAATCTTCGCGGAATTACCACCGTTTTCGACGAAGTTACTTTCCAGGGACCGAATCAAGGTCCTGTTGAGTTTTCCGGAAAAGGTGTCATAATTGCTGATGGATTCAGAATTCTTTCCGGAATAAAGAAAAAAGCCACTGCCGCCCCGGACGATTTTTGCATTTTGTATACCCGCGGAGGGAATATCACTATCGATACTACCCAGGAGATCGAAGCAGGAATCATGGCAGTGGGAGATCAGGGCAACGTCATCGTCACAAAGCCCCTCAAACTTAAGGGCTGCCTGGTTGTGGATTATCTTCAACTTGAGAACTGGGCCAATGGCAAACATACCATCACCTATAATCCGGATCTGAATAGAAGTTCTTCCGAGGGAGATTTTTTTCAGATTATTCCAGCCCCTCAGATAACATTCCAGAGAATTACGGAGGATGGAACATGAGACGACGCGCATTTACTCTGACAGAGCTTCTCATATCCATGGTTTTGCTTTCCCTTGCTCTCCTCCCTCTCCTTTGGATGACCACTTATTCCAATCGTGAATCCATGGATGCCTATTATGAAATTATCGCCTTCTCACTCGCCAAAGAGCCCATTGAGGTGTTTCGATCATTCGGATATGAATGGCTCACGAGCTATACGAATCATCCTCTCACCCGTTTTCCCATCGGAACCATGGTGGTTAAGCCGAGAAACACTCCTGACCAGTATCCTTTTGATTCGGAGCTTTTTGAGCGTGAAATAAATATTGCACAAAATGACACAACTCAGAACGGAATTAAGGCTCGCCGAGTGACGGTCAGCGTACACCCCGTAAAGAGAAGCCGCTCCGACGCATGGTTGCGTCGGAATGAAGTGAAACTGGAGGCTTTAATTTTTGATGGCCCGAGGATGTAGTTTGAAACACCAGGCCTTTACTCTCATGGAGCTCATGGTCGTTTTGGCCTGCATGCTGATACTTCTTGTACCAACATGGCAAATCATGCGCCAAGGCACCCGCTCCTCGCTCCAGGGAATGCTTCAGATTGATACCACCATGGAAGCCAGAAGAATTTTAAAACAGGTCACGAATGATCTGAAGCAAGCGTGTTGGTGCTGGGATGATACAAACAAAGCCGTATATTTCATCGGAGACGTGTTAAACATAACCGGCGGGAATTTTCCATGTGCTCAATATTCCATGCTGGCTTTTCCTTTATCCGGACAAATAAGAGACGCTATCTCTAAAAGTATAGATCCAAAAACCAAAACATCGTATCGTTTGGTGAATAGAATTGCTTATAAATTAGAAAAAAAAACCGGAATATCAGGATTCTCAGGGGAATTTCCCCTGTATAAATTGATTCGGGAAGAAACATTCAATCCCACGAATCCGATTGCACAAAAATATGCATCGACTAACTACACTATTTCCCACACCCTAAGCGAGCGGGTTATGTATTTTGAAATCATCCCATATGACATTTCTGATCCACAGGGGACAACTCAGCAATTTTTCTGGATAAACCTGAAACTGGTTGATACCCTGAACCGAACAGTAAAACAAAACATTCCGGACATGAAAGCTCAAATTTCAGGCCCATCCAAAGATCTTGCCATTGCAAGTTTTTTTGATATTGTTTACCCACAGTATCTGGCTTCATATCGGCAAACGGCAGGGAAAATACTTGAGCAGCGAAGCAGTAATAATAGAATAACGTTTTTTGATCCAATCGCCCCCTTAAATAATTAAGTATTTAGATTATACTGATATTCCCAAAGAATGAAATGAGAATGACGGAAAAAGGAATTTGGTTTTGAGTCTCGAAGTAGATGTAACAAGTGATCTCCAGGCTCCGATAAAATCTTTTCGGATATTTGCTCTTGAGCAAATCATCCGCGACGGATCATCGTCCGATATATTAAATACTCTTGAAAAACAGCAGCAATGCGAAGACGATGATGAATGCAAACTTTTGTTTGTACATGCGATTGCGGCGGTCAAACAGCGATTAAATCTGACTGAAAAAGTTAATTTCAGTATTGATGCCGAAGCGTTTCCGCAACGATTTGTCGCAGCCTCAGTCAACGAACGGCTGGAAATCCTTTTCAACCTTCCCGCCGCTCTCATTGCACCTCTTAGCAAATGGGCTCCTGATCTATTAGAAAAAGAAAGCAATCCCACTGTTGCGGCAACTATAATTAAAATTTTTGCCAGACGATGGCCCAAAGATCGAGTTAATGATATTACAGCTAAATTGCTGTCAGAAAGTCTGAGCATTCGCCTCGCCGTCCTTGAAGTCCTGATCCAGATTTCCCCGAAAAGCCTCGAAAAATTTCTTCCAAAACTTTTGATTTCAGACGATCCAAGAATCCGCGCTTTGGCGATACGAGGTCTGATTGAACTGGACCCGGATGAAGCCATTGCCCATCTTGATTTTTTGCTTGCGAGTCCCGAACGACATCATAAGCTTGCTGCCATAAGGAATAGTTTCTTTTTCCCTTTCAACTGCGCAAGAGAACCAATTTTAAAATTTCTGGCTCTAGAAAAAGATCCGGATCTCATTGAAAAAGCCGGTTGTCTTTTTGAGGTCAACGCGGATCCAGAGGCCCCATTCCGTCTTGCGGACATTGCCCAGAACAGTTTATCCCAAAAAGCGGTGCTTATTCAGAATATTTTGCAGAATTCTCTGAATATTATCCAGAAAACGGGAATTTTGGGAGATAAATTTGAAGTATTTCAGAATGACTTTCAATCAAGGATAATAAAAAAGAAGGTTGTAGCCTTTGTACAGGAGATCCTTTCAAAGTGGGGAATGCCTGAACTGGAAGCCGATGTCGAATTAAACGCCGTGGTCCTCCAGGCCGTTCAACGCAAAGATGTTCGTGAAGCCTTTCAACAAGCCCTGATATGGGAGATTTCCGACAAGATAAAAGATAAGATCCGGCAGTATCTTCAACCTGACAAACCTGAAGAAGTCCCCTCCATAGAAAAAAATTTGTCCTGGGATAATCTTTCAAATGAGGAAAGGGTTCGACGCATTGCCGCCATAGATCTCCCATCCCAGGCAGAAAACATAACTCTCCTGGAATCCCTCTCCACAAGTGATAATACTCCGGGAGATCTTCGGGCGACAGCAATCAGAGCTTCAATTCGATTACAGATTAGAACCTTGGGCAGCATCTGCGAAAGGCTTATCAATAGCCCTGATGTTAATCTTGCTAGTGCTGCCCTTGAATATCTTGGATTTTTTGATCCGGAAAAACTTTTCCATCTCATAGGGAAATTTCTGCAATCCCCTCTACCACGACTTCGAATGACAGCATTGAGGGTCCTGCAAAAATTAGATCCGGCACAGGCGATTTCTAACTTAAAAGCAATGTTTTTCAGCAATAACCAGATAAAAAAAGACAATGCTTTTTCTCTGATGGTGTATTTTGATTTCGCTCTCATCCGCGAAATGCTCTGTCATTTTCTGGAAAGCAATAATGAAAACAAATATCTTGACGCAGCGTTGTGTTATTTTCAGGCCAATCCAGATTTTGACAATCTATTCATTCTCTACAAAATTCAGCAGAACCTTTTGGGAGATGCTGCTGAGAAGGTACAAAGGGTAAGAATAAAAACCATAGAACACCTCCAAAATCTTGGAAAAATAGAAGCTTCCAGAATATCCTTGCTTGAAGAGGAATTTTCGGAGAAATGGAAGAAGGAACAGGAAAAGAAAAAAGAGGCTATTCCCGATTACTCTGTAAAAAAACTTTTTCCCGAACTGCCTTCTTTGATCTCCCAAAGTGCAGTAGCTATCCTCAACGAATTTTCACTTCGTTATGGAATCATGTTACCAATTATTTTTTCCCTGGGAATCGCACTTTTTCTTGGAATGAACTTTTTGGGGGAAGGGAAAAAAGCGCCAGTTAAACCGAAAGGAGAGGAACTGTTGCCTGTGGAAACCTCTGTTTCGGGACTTGTAAATGAAGTTTTCGAGCGTGGATGCAGTGCCGCCATCCAGACAGAAAAGAAGGGAAAATTCCTGGTTATTGCCAAACACGGTGAGTTTTCTGAGATAAAACCTGGTGAAAAATATACCTTCACCATATTGCCAATGAGAAAAACGCCTGACGGAGTCATCGTCGCCTATCTCCAGAAATTGGAAAAATAGTTACCTTGCATAATCAGATCGATTGAAGAGAATCAAAAAATTTGCTATGGTAACTACATTCAATGCGTTCATTTGCAATAACGTGAAGGAAATATGGAATCTTTTGAAATTAAATTTGATGAATCCCTTGCCTATCCCGTTTTCCATGTGAAAGGGTATTATTCAGATCACACTGGGGCTCAAGTCGCCGAAAAGGCAAATCAGTTGCTTCGTGGCGGCAAAGTCAGACTGATCATCGATTTTACGGAATGTTTCTCGATCAATAGTCCGGGCATTGCCTCACTAATGGACCTGGGGCTTATTGTCACGGATGATTTCAAGGGAAGGCTGATTCTGACCGGTTTAAACACGTTGTGTCTGAAAGTCCTGAATATCGCCGGAATAATTCCTTTCATTGAGAGCACACCAACGATTCCTGAAGCGATCAAACAGCTTGAAACAAAGTAAGTGATATCATCTTGGCTTATGATTCAGGTATATCGATAAAGCCTCGCAGGAATGTAGTTCTTGAATAACCCCCCGGAACAGGAATATCCACGAATTCGGTGGATGTTTTTTTGCATAGTTTTTTACGCATTACCAATTTTGCTGATCTGTTTTGCTTATGGAAAGATTTTCCAGGAGCGGGAGAAAAGAGAAAAGCAGGAAATAGAAGACATTCTGGAACGCGTCCTTATCAGCCTTTCAAATACATCGGATACAAGGGACCCCACAATCGGGTTTCTCCAGCCTATACTTAAATCACTTTCCAGGAAGATCTTGGAGAGCCATATTTCGCCCGAGAGAGCGAAACCATATCTTCAGGAGCTGGACAAACTCTTTCCCGGCTTGTTCGAATTCACGATCCTGGACGGCAACGGCAACGCCATTTCTGAACTGAGTCCCACACAAGTTCCCAGAAGTTTACTGAAAAAATTCTTTTTTGATCTCGACCCTTATATCAAAGGTGACCAGGAACAATTAACAGCTAACTGGCCTCTTTATTCCAATTTCCTCGGCCCCCTGCAACTGCCAGTAAGACTTACCCACAGCAAAATAAATCTGGCTTTCAGCGGCGAGCGTCATGCTTTCGTCTATTTCAGCCCACCTACGAAAAATGGAATGGTGATTGTGCGCCTGAACAGGTTGCCTAATTGGGACTTGCTTCCTATCATATATCGATTGAAGAAATTCGCTTCCTATAAAATTTCCGGGAAAGTGGGGGTTTTTCTTATCGAAAATGGCAAACCTCCCCCACTCATGAAATTATCTGCTCATGTCGAAAACCTGGATTCGATTCTGGCTCAACTTGAAACGAGCCCCAATGGTGCTCTCCATTTCCCCGACTTAAGCTGGTATCAAACCCAGGTCTCCCCAACTCATCGCCTCGTGGCAGTTGCCAGTCCCAGGCGAAATTTATTATTAGATGCCCGGGAACGTCTGATCCTGGTCGGGATACTCCTCTCTCTTTTCGGCATTTGCTCTATTTTCACATGGAAAATAATCTGCTGGTGATTGGAAATTTTATCTCTCCATCAGACTAAAACTGATTTTTCTTTTCTTCTTTACCATGGGTCTTCCGCTATTCACCCTTGGGATCATTGCCCAGAATTATCTGATCGAACGCCGTAAAGTTCTTGAAAACCAGACCGCCCACGATACTGAAAAAGCCCTGCAACTCTTTGACAGCCGAATGCCTCTCGTTCTGGCTGAAGTCATGAAGGATCTTGAAAGACGGATTCTTGCTCCATTGCCAGCGAACACTGACCCCGTTTCCATTCTGGTATCACGAATTGAAAAAACGCTTCTCATTCACCCTGATATCAGCGGTTTATGGATTGCCAACCCCAATGGTGAATCGGTTATGGAAAACCGAACAAAAATATCCCGGGAAACAAAACTGATTATAAAATCGGCGAAAAACACTATTAAGAGTATTTTCGCCAGCTTGAACCAACTTCCTTTCAATGCAGAAGATACAAGAAAAGATAAAATTTCACAGATCGCCGCACTTGGCGACATAGACATTGATGGTTTTTTTTCAACCCTCATTTGCTCTGTAGGAAGGTTTAATGAATATAAGGTGGGAGTGTCAAAAGGGGTTCAAGGAATTTTCCCTGTTCGCGATTTGCACGGAATTGCCCGCTACCTGATCATATATACAAATTCCCGAGACAATTTGGAATCCATATATGTCAGTAAGCACCTCTTTCCTGCAGCCAGACAACTCAATGATACGATGTTTTTTGCAATCAGCCGAGCCCCTGTAAACCCTGACTCTTTTCCTAGACCTTTCAAATATATCCACCTTATTCGACCTTCTCTCACGAAACTTCGTGTAAAAGCACATCAGGTAAAAGCACGAAGGAAGGTTGGTAATACCACCTATCTGATTTCCGGAATTCGCGGCAACGAACTCAACTTTCATCTTTTGGCAGTTACATCCGACCGTCTTATTCGCCAGGAAGAGGAAGAAACGATGTGGTTTCTCAAATTCGCCGGACTGGCAATTACCCTGATAACCCTGACCATCGGCAATTTCCTGGCACGCAAATTCCTCGACCCTGTTCGCCATCTGGCCAACGGAGTTGAAGCCATAAGTAATCGCAAGTTTGAGATTCGACTTCCGGTTTTGGATCAGGATGAACTGGGCGATCTTGCAAGCGTCTTCAATTCAATGATGGAGGGATTAGCGGATCTGGAAGTTGCAAAATTGGTTCAGGAAATTTTATTCCCCCAGGACGTCCTCTCAACTGAGGGCTTCGAGTTTTATGGCAGATGCTCTCCGGCATCTCAAGTGGGTGGAGACTATTTTGATTATTTCCGAATATCTGAAGACCGAGTGGTAGTGTTAATCGGAGACGTTTCAGGGCACGGAGTCTCCGCAGCCATGGGAATGACGATGGCGAAAGCCATTGTCGCTCACCCCAGTAATAATTTTGACCCTGCGCAGACCCTTACCGTATTAAATCAGGTCATTTGCAGCACCATGAAGCGCAAGAAGATCATGACCTGTTTTTTCGCGCTGATTGACCTGAAAAAGCGACAAATCACATTTAGCAACGCAGGCCACCTGGATCCATATCTCGTAAACAATAAAACGGCAACCCCAGTGGTTCAGCGCGGCTTACTCCTCGGTGGAAGTCTTCGAACAAAATATACTAACGTCACGTTAGACCTGGAACCCTCGGATCTTGTTGTTTTATACACGGATGGGGTGGTTGAATCCCTGATTTCCACTGACCAGCCAATAGGTTTTGAGCGCATGGAAGCAGCACTCCCCGGCCTAGTCCGAGACACCGTAAAAGAAACCGAGAAAGCTATTCGCCACTGGCACGCCTCTTTGATCATGCCTGGCCCTCAAGCCGATGATATAACGCTGGTACTGATAAAAGTTAAACAGCCATCTTCATGACATTTTTTTATGGTAAACTCCTCGCGTGAGAGATATACCACATTAAGGGGGCACAACAAATGAAATCCGGAAAAATTATGATCGCAGCGATGGGCATTCTTATCATTTTCCTGGTTGCGGCTCTTTTTGTGCAGAATTCCGTTATATTTCAGCAAAGCGGTGAATCGCTACGTAATATAATGAGAAACATCATTATTCAAGCCGAGGATTTGCGTAATAATACATCTGAGCTTCATGAGAAAAATGCATTTAATTCAAGCGCCCTCCTTGAAGAAGCGAAGAAGGCTTCGGACATTAGATCAACAAGCTTCTATAAAACAATCCCTGTTGTTGCAGCATGGCTCGGGGTCGAGAAATTGGCCATACAGGAAGACTTTACTTTCAGAGTTCCAAAGCAGCATCCGCGTAATCCCAAAAATGCCCCGACCCCGGACGAAGAGAAAATTCTTCAATCCTTTGAAAAAAATGGTGGCGCAGACTTTTTCGATATCGATATCTCCGCAGGTCTGATCACATTTGCGCGCCCGGTAAAGCTTTCCAGGGACTGCCTGTTCTGCCACGGAGATCCCGCGACAAGCCTTTCCAAGGACGGAAAAGATCCACTCGGCTTCCAGATGGAAAACTGGAAGGAGGGTGAAATTCATGGTGCATTCATCCTGAAAGCACCCATTTCACGAATCAATAATATAGTCTGGGCAGGCCTTAAACGTACGCTATTCTGGATGATCCCGATAGCGCTTCTCATAGCCATTGGCTTCTTTTATTTCAACCACTATACCATCGTTACTCCGCTTCTGGCATCACTTGGGAATATCGAAGGTGTCGCAAATCAAATCGTAACATCCGCAGGGGAACTCACTAAAGCAAGTCAGTCACTTGCGGATGGCTCAAGCGAGCAAGCGGCCTCTGTAGAAGAAACAAGTGCCTCACTGGAAGAAGTCGCCACTATGACTCGGCAAAACGCCGATGGCTCTGATGCGGCAAAAACGCTCGCTAATCAGACTCGCGTTGCTGCAGAAACCGGTTCCGCAGACATGCAGAGCATGAACGCCGCCATGGATGCCATAAAGATTTCCAGCGACTCGATCGCGAAAATCATAAAAACGATTGATGAAATTGCTTTTCAAACCAACATTTTGGCGCTCAACGCCGCCGTAGAAGCCGCCCGGGCAGGCGAAGCCGGAAAAGGATTTGCTGTAGTCGCAGACGAAGTGCGTAGCCTTGCCCAACGCAGCGCCCAGGCTGCCCGTGAAACCGCCGGGAAGATCGCCGACTCTATTCAGAGAAGTGAGCAAGGAGTGCAGATAAGCAACAAGGTTGGCATCAGCCTGCAAGAAATTGTAAGCAAAGCACGGGAAGTCGACGAACTGGTGGCGAAGATCGCCGCCGCGTCTCGCGAACAAAGTCAGGGTATTGACCAGGTAAACATTGCGGTTAACCAAATCGACAAAGTCACACAGTCCAGTGCGGCAAATTCAGAGAAAACTGCTAACGCTGCAAGCGAGATGAACAGTCAGTCTATTTCTCTGAAAGATGCCTTAGTCGAACTTAAAAAGCTCATAGGTAGCTGATTTTAATAAGGAAAGGATAATTCACTTCATGAATTTGCACGGACGACACCTTTTGGCTCTCGACGATTACACACGTGATGAGATCACATACCTCCTCGATCTGAGCGCCGAATTGAAACGGCTCAAGAGGTCTGGTATACGGCCCAGAAATCTCGAAGGAAAAAGCATTGCTCTCATCTTCGAAAAACCATCAACTCGTACCCGATGCGCGTTTGTTGTCGCATGCGTCGATGAGGGCGCCCATCCTGAATACTTGGGGAAAGGCGACATCCAGCTTGGAAAAAAAGAAACCGTCGCCGACACGGCTCGTGTTCTCGGCCGCATGTTCGACGGTATCCAGTTCCGCGGATACAAGCACGAAACCGTGGAACAGCTGGCTGAGTATGCTGGCGTCCCAGTCTGGAACGGCTTGACCGACAAATATCACCCCACTCAGGTTCTTGCGGATTTCCTGACTATCCAGGAACACCTCGGCGGGCTCAAAGGTATTGGTCTTTCATTCGTCGGCGACGGTCGTAACAATATGGCCAATACCCTTCTTATCGGCGCTGCCAAGATGGGCATGGATTTCCGCATCGTAGCGCCAAAGTCTCTATTCCCGGAAAAAGAAATCGTCGATGCCGGCAAGAAGTTTGCAAAAGAATCCGGCGCAAAAATAACAATCACAGACGACGTAAAAACAGGCGTTAAGGGTGCCGACGTTATCTATACTGATGTATGGGCAAGCATGGGTGAAGAAGCAGAATTGACGGCACGCATCAAATTATTGAAACCGTATCAGGTCAACATGTCCATGATGAAGGCGACAGGCAAAACAAACCCGATATTTCTGCATTGTCTTCCGGCTTTCCACAATAATGACACGGAGGCTTCAAAGCAAATTGGTCCCATGGAAGTCACAGACGATGTGTTCGAAAGCTCGATGTCCAAGGTATTTGATGAAGCGGAAAATCGCATGCATACCATCAAAGCGGTTATGGTGGCAACGCTTGGCCGCTGATTCCTGTAATTCATGCTCTTTTTTTCGTATAATACCTTTCAAGGCATGAAATTCACCGGAAGTGTGTCAAATACAATTCAAGGTACGTTATACTAAAACAGCAGGGAAAAAAATAACGGCGTATGCCATTAAAATGCCTTTCAGAAGAGTATTTTTAAATAAATAGACGTTTTTTCCCCTCTTGAATATTAATTTAACTTGTTGTAACTTGCTGCGAAATGGATTTGAATTTACAATACTTTCAAGGGAGATTTTCATGAAAACAATCAATCTTAAGGTCATCAAGAAGGTCCTCCGAGGCATCCTGGACGGCACTCTTGTAATTCAGGCCGTTCCAACCGGAAAGGCTGCCAGGGCCCTTGCTTCCGATAACGCCGGGGTTGGCCGAAAAAACAAAAGTTCGTCAAAAAAACCCGGACGCAAGCCAATGTCCGCAACCGCTCGTCGTCAAGCTTTGATACGTCTTCGGGCCGCCAAGCTTCGCCAGGAAAAAAACAAGCTGCCAGCAGTCCGCGATCTTTTTTCATATCTAAGCGGCAAATACGAAGGAATGAAATTAACTGCACTTGCCTCCCATTTTCATGTTAAACGCACACTGCTCAAAGTCCTCGTACAGAAACTCGTGAAGAAGGGTGATCTTGCTGATGATCGCGGAAGTATTTATCTCAAGCGTCGCATCCGTGGTGTAAATTCCGTTAAGGTTGAAAAAGCTCCTCCGATTCCGGAAAAAGATGTCCTGAAATATCTCGTCTCCCATCCTCAATCAACGCTCGCACAGATGGCGAAAGATCTCAAAGAGAAAAGCTATCAACGTCTTATTCGGGTCATGAATCGACTTCAAAAGAACAGGAAAGTTAAAAAGGACGGAAAAACCTATTCCATGGCGTGAGATATATTTTCCCCCAGCGAAACACGGTCGGCGACAGCAATGTCCCCTGAAGGGGTTTTTTATCGCCGGCCTTTTTTTATAACACCATATCGCTAGCATGAGGTTTTATTGTGTCGAATCGCCTACCACCGCCACAAGCCACGATTCGTCGTTTATCCATATATCTGAGATCTCTTAATTCCCTGTATGAAACCGGAACACGTCTCGTCTCCTCTCAGGAACTAGCCGAGTTTCTTGATCTCAACCCTGCCCAGGTCCGAAAGGATCTGGCTTATTTCGGCGAATTCGGAAAACGTGGCGTCGGTTATACAATAAGTCGTCTTCGTGATCACCTGATAGAAATTCTCGGACTCACCGCCAGGCGAATGGTTGGAATTGTAGGTGCGGGCGGACGTCTGGGGCATGCCCTCGCATTGTACAAGGGTTTCGAAAAGCGCAATTTCAATGTAGTTGCCCTCTTCGACAATGATCCACTCATACTCAATCAGGACTGGGGTGACGCAGGCCCCATACGGCATATTTCAGCTCTTCCGGATGTTGTTCGCGAGCTCAATATTGAGATACTGATCCTTACAGTTCCAGCGGAAGCGGTCAAGGAAGTTTTTGATTATATTCTTCAGTCCGGAGTCAAAGCAGTTTTGAATTTCGCTCCTATAAAACTGACATCCAACAAGGTGCGTATTCACAATGTCGATCTGGCAATAGAACTTGAATCATTGAGTTACTACCTTGGCGGAACTTCGAAACCACCTGATGAAACAGTTTGATGATTATGCAAAAGCGAAATGCAATTTATTCGTGTGAGGTTGGACTAATCGCCCCAGAGGTGGAATGCCTTGCGCCTGAGCTGAAATTAAACGCACTTTTATTATCTTGTCAGCCTCTTTTTTGCCGTAGTTGCACGTTTTTGCAAAGCCCTCGCCGTGTTTCGCTTGACATGCGGAAAGAAGCGATGCTATCCTCAAATTGTAAGACTGGTGCAGAATTTACCGGTATTCGACCCCACTTTCGGGAGTTGACATGAGCCTCGCTATAGAGTGTCAAGAACGCGAAAACGACGTCGTTGTCGTCGATATCAAGGGTGAGATAACCTTTGAGAATAGTGATATTCTTCGTGAAAAAATCAACGAATTAGGTGAACAGGGCAAAAATCGAATAATAATCGATCTTGCCAATCTCAAATATATGAGTTCCGCCGGAATGGGCGTTCTGGTTCATGGTTTAAAAAAGACGAGGACCGGAAAAGGTGACCTTCGTCTCGTGAATCTCAGCGCCAAAATGCGACGAGTTTTTTTAATAACTCAGTTTACGCATCATTTTACCGTTTTCCAGACCCTGGATGAAGCAGTGAAAAGCTTCCAGCAAAATCAGCAGGGAGGCTGACCATTTCCCTTTCCGACCTGCTGACAGCGGTCCGAAGCTACAATCCAGATGCCGATTTTGTGCGCATCGAAGCAGCTTATCGATTCGCCGAAGAATGTCATAAAGACCAGTTTCGCGCATCCGGCGAAAGTTATTTTATGCATCCGGAAGCTGTGGCAATGATCGTTGCCGTCGAACTCAAGCTCGATTCGACTTCAATATGCGCCGCCCTGCTTCACGATGTCGTAGAAGACACGGCCGCCACACTCGCGGATATTGAAGAACGCTTCGGCCCTACCATGGCACATCTAGTTGAGGGTGTCACCAAACTCAACAAGATGTTCTTTTCTTCTGCCACAGCCGCTCAGGCCGTTAACTTTCGCAAAATGTTATTTGCAATGACAAATGATGTCAGAGTCATACTGATAAAACTTGCTGACCGTCTGCACAACCTGCGTACACTTGAATTTCTGCCTCCGGTTAAACAGAAATATGTCGCCAAGGAAACTCTCGACATCTATGCACCGCTTGCTCATCGTCTTGGCATTAACAAACTGAAAGCCCAACTGGAAGAGTTATCTTTCAAATATCTCCGCCCCGAAATCGTTAAGGAAATCAATGATTTCCTTGCCAGCAGCGGCTTTGAAGGCGAAGCTAAACTTGAAGAGGCCATGGAACAAATCCGTAACCATCTCAAAGAAGTTCATATAGAAGCAAAGATCTCAGGCCGCCCAAAACAACTCTTTTCGATTTACGGCAAAATGCAGAAATACAATATTCCACTCGATGGATTGTATGATCTTCTCGGGGTGCGCATTTTGACACACTCCGTAAAAGACTGTTACGGTGCCCTCGGGATTGTTCACAAATTCTGGAAGCCCATTCCAGGCCGCTTTAAAGACTATATTGCCGTTCCTAAGCCAAATATGTACCAGTCACTCCATACCACAGTACTTTTCGATGGAAAACCTCTTGAAGTACAAATCAGAACAGAGGAAATGCATCGCATCTCCGAGGAAGGCATTGCCGCTCACTGGGATTACAAAGAATCCTCAGGCAAGGAAGCAACTCCGGACTACAAGGAAAAATTATCCTGGCTGAGAAATCTCATCGAGTGGTACAAAGATGTCAAAGACGCCTCCGAATTCATGGAGACAGTCAAAGTCGAGTTGTTCCAATATCATGTTTATGTATTCACTCCCAAAGGCGACGTTATAGAACTCCCCCAGGGAAGCACCCCCGTGGATTTTGGATATGCAATTCACACTGATGTCGGGCATCGCTGCATTGGCGCCAAAGTTAATGGTCATATAGTTCCGCTGGAATATACCCTGAAAAATGGTGACATCGTTTCCATAATTACAAGCAAGGCTCAGAAGGGTCCAAGTCGAGACTGGCTGAAATTTGTCGGAAGCGTGAGCGCGAAAAAAAAGATCCGCGCATGGCTCAAGAAGGAATTCCGTGCTGACTACATTGTGCAAGGCGAGAAAGAGTTACTTGACCTGCTTACCCGCATGGGGGCAGACAAAGAATCAGAGAAGCATCTTAAATCAAATGTTTTCGATGAAGAAGTCAAGAACCTCGGCTTTCCCTCGGTTGAGGAGTTATACGCCGGGATAGGGGCCGGAGAAGTCAAGGCACAGCAGATTATCAACAAGATTTTCCCACAACTCGGAGTCAAGATTCCTGAAAAAACAGCCCCCGGTACACCACGGTCCTCCGATAGTCCGACGAAAAAGAAAGCCGGAGGAGGAAAAAGGCCGGGGCCGCAAATCATCGCCGGAGGCCTTGATACAGCTCTCGTAAAGGTTTCCCACTGTTGCCATCCCATTCCGGGCGATCCAATTATGGGCTATATAACGCGCGGACGCGGAGTGACTGTTCATCGCGGTGACTGCCCCAACGCCCGTCAACTGCTTTCAAAGTCAGATGGACGATTAATCGATGTCAGCTGGGACATGGGAGTCCAACTCGAAGAGACGAAGAACGCCTATATTGCAAAGATTCGTCTGGATACCACAGACCGCCCGGGAATGCTTCTTGCTGTAACGGGAATCATTTCGGGACTAAGCGTCAATATATTTTCCGCCAATGCCCGAACGACAAAAAATGGAACGGGAGTTCTCGATTTCTCGGTCGAAGTTCGTGATAAAAACCAGCTTGAAGGCCTGATTCGTTCACTAAGTCGTCTCAATGGCGTAGTACGCGCCTATCGTGTTGATTCTCCAAGCAAGGAAGATGGCGACTGACCTTAGTTTACCACCGTGAGTCAATGTTTTCGATAAAAGAGCCGAAGAACAGTATGGGTCGTTAATACTGCATGCTAATTACAAGAGGCAATCGAATGAGCTCTTTACGTATACCCTTTTTCTTGACAGGCTCTCGGCCGTTCTGTAAAATATACTCGTTACGTTTAGCATTTTTGGGGGCAACCGGCATTATTTTGTTGATTTTTCTGAGCGGCACTCGGCTTTGTGCTGATTCATTTCCGAGTATCCCCCAAAAAGGCGATAGTCAAACCATGACCCAGGCTGGCGAATTTATTGATAGTGCGGCCCTTGCGCTTCTCACTGGAAAAACCGGATCTGTTGTAACAAAAAGTCCTGACATCACGACATCTTTACCATCGACGAAGGACGCCATGGATGACAAAGAGTCTTTGGGAGGCATGCTTGAAAGCGCATGCCCAGTCATTGATGAAGAAAATCTTCGCTGGAAGGATGCGGAAGAAAGCGGAGATACTGATATCGACCCCACCGACGCTGAATTTGATCCGCTTGGAGACGGTCTCGTTGCCCTGGATACTGCAAACATGGCCACGAATACTACTGTAGTAACTCCGGGTGCACTCCCGGAAAAGGAATTTCAACCATAGGCTCCTGACCTGTCGGAGCATGAATCGTGTCATATCTTAGGCAATCAATCTATTCGTGGGAGGAATCGGATTCATGAGCTCCATACGCCGAAGGAAACGGTATTTTATCAAACCCGGCTTTCAAAGCCGTTTGACAGCTATCTTTATCTTGATCGTTATCATCGTTGCGAATATCGTGGGTGCATTGGTGTATGGTTTCTCGATCGAAAAGCTTGAAAATAAGCTTGTCATCGAATCCAAACTCCCTATCGATACATCGCAACTTGGTCAAACACTGCTTCCGGGGGTCATAATCGCTGAACTGGTAAGCATACTCGTGGTATGTTTCATCTGTATATTTGTAACACATACCATAGCAGGACCGGTATATCGCATGGAGCGCGTCTCGAAAGCTATAGGAGAAGGTGATCTTACCAACTTCATCAAGCTGCGACCAAAAGATGAACTCAAAGATCTTGCTGATGCCATGAACGAAATGACTACCGGACTACGCGAACGTATTATCATCTTAAAAGAGAATTCTGAGCGCGTCATAAAGGGACTCGAACGCATCAAATCGTCAGGCAAGGGCGAGAAGATGGACGATATTCTTGAGGCTGCCTCTGCTATCGAGAAACTAGCCACTTCCTTCGTACTCGACAAAGAAGCACCTCTAGCAAAATCCGGGAGCGACCAGAAAACCATCGCTGAAGTGTAATTAACTCAGTAATACCCGACCAGTCTGTGGAAGAATTCTTCCCAGACTGGTTTTTTATTTATCTTCCACCTGTCTTTTTTAACATGGAAGCCACGGAATCGCGTGAAGTAACAGGAATGCGCTTAATTTCATATGGATCAGACTCAGGTTCATTATAGCCTGCACGGCTGGTAAATTGCAGAGTAAACCCACATTCTCGGGCAATTCTACGCGTATCGGCATCGTGTTTGCCATATGGCCATGCAAGGGCGAATACCGGATGCCCGACAATAGCCTCGAGCTTACGACGCGACGCAAGTAAATCTTCTCGTAACAACTCAAGCACCGGATTCGGTTTACGCGCAAAGGAGCTCCGTATCAACAACAGATCGACATGTAAATCATCTGTATGCGAACCGAAAGAAAAATAACCTGAATCGCTCATTTCCCGTATCTGAGAGACGGACAAATATCTGGTAAACTGTGGCTTGAGTCCAGCTCTTGCCGTTATCATAAACACTGTCATCGGGATCCGGAGACGGCGAGCTACGGGAAGAGCGTGCACATACAGACTCTCATACCCATCATCGAAGGTTATCAAAACCGGATTTCGCACATTAGGCAAAGCTCCGGCAAGAAAAGCCCGCGCTCCTTCCAGATCAAGAGGAGTAAAACCACTCTTCTGTAAAGCTTCCATCTGAGATTCAAATGCCTTGGGAGTACAGGAAACATCTGACGTAACAGGCTCTTCAATGTGATGATAGACAAGAACGGCCAGACGACCGGTCGCGTCAACAGTATTAACGTCACCACTTTCAACTGATGCCGATGAAAGCAAAACAATGAAACCAATCCAGGCAAACACGCTCATCAAAACCCCGGATTTTTTATGAAAGCGCATCACGTTCCTCATGACCGATTTCTCATCTTGAATTCAAGTCGTGTGCAAACAGAAACGCCGGAAACGTCCCGATCAGGGAGCGTCTCCGGCGAAAAGTCCAGAGAAAACCAGAATATCAGAGTCCGGCAGCCTTCTTGAGATTGGCGGCTTTGTCAGTTTTTTCCCAGGTGAGATCCAGGTCAGAGCGGCCAAAATGTCCATAAGAAGCCGTCTGCTTGAATATGGGGCGACGCAGATTAAGGTGACGAATGATAGCGCCTGGACGCAAATCGAAGTGTTCGTGAATAAGCGCTTCGATCTTTTCCGGGGCGATCTTGTGAGTTCCGTATGTGTTTACATGCACGGAAAGAGGCTTCGCAACACCTATTGCATATGCAATCTGAATCTGAATCCGATCGGCAATTCCGGCTGCAACGATGTTTTTAGCGATGTAGCGTCCCATATAGGCACCGGATCGATCAACCTTGGTCGGATCCTTGCCAGAGAACGCCCCACCACCGTGAGCAGCCATGCCACCGTAGGTATCAACGATTATCTTGCGACCAGTCAGACCCGAATCACCGTGGGGGCCGCCAACGACAAATCGGCCGGTTGGATTGACATAATACTTGGTTTTAGCATCAATAAGATTGGCCGGGAGCATCGGTTTGATGACCTGCTCAATGACATCCTTAGTGATCTGCTCATGCGTTGCTTCCGGGTGATGTTGAGTGGAAACAACAACCGCATCTACGCGTACCGGTTTATCGTCGATATATTCAATCGTAACCTGCGACTTGCCATCCGGGCGAAGATAGGGGATGGTGTTTTTCTTGCGCATTTCTGCAAGACGCTTGCTGATCAAATGTGCATAATATATCGGTGCAGGCATGAGATCCGGAGTTTCATTACACGCAAAACCGACCATCATTCCCTGATCGCCGGCGCCGATATTGAGAGCGGCTTCTTCACGACTTTCAGCATCCTGGGCCTTGTTTACGCCTTGGGCAATGTCTGGAGATTGCTCATCAAGAGCCACCATGACACCGCAACTCTTCCCATCGATTCCCCAATCGGAATTGGTATAGCCAACTTCACAAATTGTCTTGCGAACGACGTTCTGAACGTCGACATAACAACTGGTCGTGATCTCGCCCATAACGAAGGCCAAACCCGTGGTTACCGCCGTTTCACAAGCCACGCGCGCCATCGGGTCCTTGGCGAGAATCGCATCGAGAATCGCATCGGAAATCTGATCGGCAAGTTTATCAGGATGACCTTCTGTCACCGATTCAGACGTGAAAAAATAATGATTGCTCATTTCAGCCTCCATCGAGGTAAAGTGCAGGTAGTATACCAATCCACCAATTGAACGTCAAGAAATGACGAAAAGTCAGTCCATAAAAAAACGTGTTCTGAATAATAAAACCGGTGGGTGGGAACCATGGGGTTCCCACCCTGCGACGGTCTACCTGCTCTGCACGCTGGCGATTTGGGCCTGTTCTCCGCTTCCGCTCAAGAACTTTGCAATGTTCTTGTAGGCAAACTCATACGAAAGAACAAAACCGGCCAGGCTCGTCAACAGCACCAGGATGGTGGCCAGCACCTTCATTGCCGACACCCCCTTTCAGGACCCCCACCCTATCGACAGATTCCGACCTTTTATCCACATTGACGTTAACGCATGCAGTTCTTATAATGTACTATACTTGCCGCAGTCGGCATATTTTTCACAAAATCATGGGATTAATGCGCCAGGAGGCGAAAGGCAGTCATGACTTCAAACCGCAAAAAATCGCGAAGCATTCACTTCGTTGCAGCTCTGTTCGCATTATTCTCATGCACTCTTCTTTTTGCCGCTGCGCATTCCACATCTACTGCCGGTTCTCATCCCCATCCGGCAGTCCATCCGACGGCCCATCCGGCAGTCCATCCGACAGCCACCCAGCCAGCGACACGCTCATCTTCAACAACGGCTTCTGCAACCAACCCAATCAAAGAATGGACCTTCATGGTCTTCATGGCCGCCGATAACAATCTCGAAGCCAGCGATGAAGGCGACCTTAACGAGTTGGAATCTGTCGGGTCGACCGACAAAGTAAACATTGTAGTCCAGTTGGATCGCGTCGGCTCCTATTCGCAAGACTGCGAAATGAAATGGAAGGGCACAAAGCGTTTCTACATCAAGAAAGACGACCAGCCCAAACACGTCAGCTCGCCAGCCATTCAAGACCTTGGCGAAATGGACAGTGCGGCACCGAAAACATTGATAGATTTCGTAACTTGGGCTAAAAAATCCTATCCGGCCAAACGCTACGCGCTCATACTCTGGGATCACGGCTCTGGCTGGAAAGACGTTACACCTGACGGAGCCACTCCGGTTACTCCTCCAAGCCCGGAATCGGCAATCAACCCTTTTGGACGTAATTCCGCGCAGGGGCACAGTCGCAATGCTGCCATGAGTGCTACTTTACGACAAGCCATGGATACAACCTCATATAACATATCTATTGACGAAACCTCGGGAACGTCTATGGATATTCCAACTCTTGGAACAACCCTCGCCAGAATCAAGGACGTCCTTGGGCAACCCCTCGATTTGATCGGTTTCGATGCATGTCTCATGCAAATGCTCGAAGTCGCCTGCGAGACTGCTCCTTACGCAAGATATCAAGTCGGATCCACAGACCTCGAACCTGAAAACGGCTGGCCATATGACAAGATTCTTGAAAGTCTGACTGCCGCTCCGGAAATCGATGGCCGCAAATTGGGCCAAAATATTGTTTCCTATTACAACGCATCCTATAATAATGGTGACCAGGGAAACACTGCTGTTGTTCTTTCACTTTTGGATTTGTCGAAGATTGCTGAATTTATTCCGATTTTGAATAGTTTCTGTAACGCGCTGAAGCAGGATGTGATCGAAATAGACAAAATTGATCAAATCCGCCAGAATGCGCTAAAATATGTATACGAGGACAACGTCGATCTCGCTAATTTCGCAGAACTCCTCAAGACTC
The DNA here is from genome assembly GCA_015233155.1 of Candidatus Rifleibacteriota bacterium. Classification (GTDB taxonomy): domain Bacteria; phylum Muiribacteriota; class Ozemobacteria; order Ozemobacterales; family Ozemobacteraceae; genus JADFYG01. Next base: position 87,396 of record JADFYG010000004.1, on the reverse strand, counting down.
ACGCTTCGAACGCCGCATTGAAAAAAGCCGCTGCCGATCTTTCAAATGCTCTGACAATGAACGCAGCGACGGGATTGATTTCCGCAAACGGCCATATCGGCGAGAAATACAAGGACGCCCATGGACTCTCTATCTATCTTCCAGAGCGAGGCTCCTTCCGCGCGTATCAGAAGCGCTATGCATTACTCGCGCTCAGCAAACAGACCGGTTGGCCCGGTTTTCTGGATGCATTCGAAACCCCGGATCTGCCATATATTCGAATTCAACAGGTGGTATTACAAGATCAGAATCGCGACGGCCGCATTGCTGCAGGTGAAGATGTTACAGCTTTGTTCACGCTTACGAATTGTGGAAAGAAAAGCATAAACAAGGTAAACATCTCGTTCGCAAGCTCATGCAAGACTGTCGAGTGCGATAAAACAGTGGCGGTCATTACCCAAACTCCACAGCCCGGCAAAGAGACATCATTCCCGGGATTCGTATTTCACGTTGCCAGTGAGACGCCTGTCAACACACAGGTTACCCTTTCATTCCAACTCACCGGTGAGGGTATACCTCCGGCGACCTATCGCACGGCATTTTTCGTGAAGCCGCCATTCCAGACCACCGGCCAGGTCCTGCTTGCCTATACCGATGGTTTCTCTCCATCACCGCCGGTTCTTCAAGCCATGTTTAAAAGTGCTGGCATCGGGTTCGACACATGGGATCGCGTGCTTGACGGAAACATAAAACCCGATGTGCTGAAGCGTTACATTGACGGCTGGGTCTTTCTTTCTATTCAGGACTCCTCTGACCGTCAACAACTCGCCCCCGATGAAATAGATGCGCTGACAAGTTTTCTGAAGGGTGGCGGTCGCCTTGCTCTTTCCGGCCAGGATCTGGCATTCTCGCTTCGCGATACTCCCTTTCTGAAAGACCTCTGCAAGGTCACATTCGTGCAGGACGATACCGATGTCCACGTTATCACAGGCGCTCAAAGTTTCCTGCCAAATGTAACATTCCAGATATACGGCGGAGATGGCGCCAACAACCAGAAGTGGCCCGACGAGATCGATGCTCTCCCAGGTGGACAAGTTATCATGAAATTCGAGGCCGGTGCCCGGGATATCGCCGATCGCCGAAGCATGGTCGGTCCAAATTTCAAGGCGTTTTCTACAACCCGCGGGATTAAATCATCCGGTTCCGCCGGAGTGGCTGTAAACGACGGATACCGATTGCTGTTCTTCTCTTTTGGTGTCGAAGCCATAAATGCTGCAGATCAGCGTCGCGACCTGGTAAAACAAATCAAGGCATTCCTTTCGCCAACCGTGGATAGTCGAATCCATGATTATGCCGGAGCTTCAAGTAGCCGTTCCCGTTCTCCCACTCGCTCACCAACTTCCCGACAATACCAGGATGACATCGATATGCTTTCGAGCATGCGAACACACATCCTCGAATCGGTCCGAATGAGCATGGAAAGCGACCCGCATGCGGCTGAAAATGCTCTGCACAGCATAGAAGCTCTCCCTGCGCAACACCGCGAGGCTTCGGCAGATCTTGAACATGATATTCGTTCCCTCTTGGAATTTCAGCGCCAGCATGGTACCGTTATTCCAAGGTAACCCGTTTTCCTCTTACAATAAGGGAGAAGCCTACGGGTTTCTCCCTTTTGCTTGTATGCCAAACACGTATGGATACTAACCGGAATGAAAGCTTGGGTGCAAAAACATGCTATGAACACATTAACGCCCATGTTTTTCTCTGCCCTCGCGGAATTATGCATTTATTTCTCAGTTATAACGAGCAAACTGCCGAAGAACTTTCTAGGAAAGAAGTATCTTTTTCACTCGTATTTTTTCAGAACACATCGATTACACATTTGACCTGAAATTTTAAATCTGGATTTGGAGATTCCGTGAAACATCTCGCAACCTTTCCGATTGTAAATCCTGTTTCCACATCCACTGTTCGAGGTGACCAATACGCCGTGCCTCTTTCCCGCAAACGCCATATGGTCCGCCTGTATATGACAACTATTCTTCTGCTAAGCCTGATGTTCACCATGTATGTCTGGCAGTCAACAAAGATGGTTGAGGTTAAACTTCGTATCCAGGATCTGAACAAGAAATCAGACTCCATTGAGATCAACAACGCCGTCCTTAAAGCCGATATATCAAAACTTCAATCCATCAGCCGTATTGAAAAAGTCGCCAAAAACGATCTGGGTATGGTTGTTCCCAAGCGCGTTCTCTATGTCACTATGCCGGTGATAAACGACAAATGATTCCCGAGAGGCAATCGCCTGCGGTTCACCTGCCCGTCCTGCCAAAAGCCATTCTCGAACATGGATTCCCCGCTGACGGTCGGGTATTTGTTGACGGCACATTTGGAATGGGCGGACATACCCGACTCATACTCGAATATTTTCCAGGTATTGAACGAGCTATCGGACTGGATCGTGATGCCAGGATTCTCGCCCTTTCCGCCACTGACTTCAATGATCCGCGTCTGGAGCGTGTTCATGCGCAGGCATCAGCACTTGGGCACGTTCTCGAAGATCGCAATATTTCTGGAATCGATGGTTTTCTACTTGATCTTGGAGTATCGTCCTATCAGCTGGATACTCCAGACCGTGGCTTCTCCTTCATGCGCTCCGGCCCTCTCGACATGCGCATGGACACCAACGCCGGTCTCACGGCTGCTGATCTCGTAAATACTCTGCCGGAAGACCGTCTCGTGACTATTTTTTTCAGATATGGAGAAGAACGCCTGTCACGACGCATCGCCGCAGCAATAGTCAGACGCCGTGCTGAATCACCCTTTTACACGACCTTAGACCTTGCGGAAACCATTGTAGCAGCTTTCCCTGCCGCCGCCCGACGCAGTCTCGGCATCCATCCCGCCACCCGGGTCTTTCAGGCACTGCGAATCGCTGTCAACGATGAGCTCGGCGAACTTGAAAAGGCCCTCGAGGCCGGTATCGCAGCACTGAATCCATGCGGACGCATCGCCGTGATTTCGTTTCATTCCCTCGAAGATCGCATCGTGAAAGAACGTTTTTTCTCAGGTGCTCATCCGTGTCAGTGTCCCCCAACGTTTCCTGTATGCAATTGTCATAAGAAACCTGTACTCAGACTCATAACCCGCAAACCACTTACAGCCGACCTCGAAGAAATTACCACAAATCCGAGAGCAAGATCGGCCAAACTCCGTATAGCAGAGAAACTCCTGTGAATCTGAATCGCCTCCGGCCTCGAACAATGCGGGTTTTATACCTTTTTTTAACCATAGGTGTCGTTCTGAGTCTCTTTTTTTTGCGTCTTGCATACCTGCAAATCATCCAGTATGAATTCTGGAGTCAACTGTCAGAAAAGAATCATCTGACCAGACACACGATAGATGTGAAACGTGGTTCTATCTTTGACAGAAATGGCGTCGATCTGGCTATCTCAGTTGAAACCTACACAATGTATCTTTATACCAAGGAAGTCAAATCAATCCGTGAAACTGCGAACATCCTTTCGACAATCATTCCACTGACACGTGAGGAAATTCTTGCAAAAATAGCTGGCCGCAAAGGCTATCTTCCAATTATGAAAGGCATTGAACGGCCCATCGCAACAAAAGTGATGGCCCTGAATCTGCCCGGCGTAATTTTCGAGGAAAATTATCGCCGCATTTATCCGCAAAATAGTCTGGCATCAAATATTTTGGGATTTTGCGGTGCCGACGGACAAGGCCTGGAAGGTCTTGAGCGCTCTTTTCACGACACTATGCGCGGCTACCCCGGCGTCTCGGTTCAGGAAGATGTCAGCTTTGGCGAAGAAGGCTCCAGCGGATTGCGCGTCGTGAAGCCCCCGGCCGGAGGTTGCAACCTCACACTGACTATCGATTCATTCATCCAGCACATCATGGAAACCGAGCTTGCAAAGCTGATAGAACAGTACAAGCCAATCGATGCCACTGCCATTGCCATGGATCCATACACCGGCGAAATACTGGGAATGGCCTGCCTGCCGAATTATGACCTGAACAAATTTGCCGAGTCGCCATCCGATTCGTATCGCAACCGCCCCGTTGTAGACGTTTTCGAGCCCGGCTCCTGCATGAAAATATTCGCCGCCGCATGTGGTATCAAGACCGGGAAGATAACTTCCGGAACACGTTTTTACTGCAAAGGCTTCGGAGAAGTAATGGGGCGACACATCAAATGTCACGGAAGCCATGGCCTCGTCGACATCAATGAGGCCATCGCCCAATCCTGCAACTCTTCAATGGTGCAAATTTCGCAGCTGATCGATTCCCGACAACTATATCGCATGTATCGGGAAATGGGCTTCGGCGAGCCCACAGGCATTGAAACTCCATCAGAAAGCCAGGGGATGTTTTCCTCTCCTTCAAAATGGTCTGGACTTTCTGCCGCATCTTTATGTATAGGTCAGGAGCTCGCCGTAACGGGAATCCAACTTGTAAGAGCATACTCTGCAGTCGCCAACGGCGGTTTATTGATGAAGCCTCACCTGATCAAGTCAATCGTATCCCAGACAGGCGACATTCGCGAAGAGATACATCCGGAACCCATTCGTCGCGTATTCCCCGAAAAACTCGCAGAGAGTTTGCGCAAAATGCTTATTGGGGTTGTCGATCATGGAACCGGCCAGCAAGCAGCCATTGCCGATTATTCGGTCGGCGGCAAGACAAGTACCGCGCAGAAGGCTAACCCTCACGGCGGATATTTCCAGGAAAAGGTCAATACATCCTTTATCGGGATGCTGCCAGCCATGAATCCACGAATTGTTTTGTTTGTGGCGGCCAACGAGCCCAAAGGCGAGGAGAAAACCCTGTTCGGCGGAAAAGTTGCCGGTCCTGTATTCGCAATAATAGGCGACCGCATCTTGAAATACCTCAAGGTGCAACCCGATAAGCATCCAGCTATCGCAACCTCATCAGCCTCTGTCGATAAAGCTTCAAACGACACCGTTGCAGCAACATCAACCCTACTCCACGGAATGGATTTGAATTCCTTCGCTCCGCCACTGGCCGAGCAGTGCCCTATTGCCTCGAACGCGTCATCTAGCCTTCAGGATAGTATTCCCAATTTCATGGGTCTTACCTTGAAAGAAGTTGCCAGCATGGCTCGAACACTCGATCTTCCGGTCCGCCTCGTCGGAAATGGCATAGCTGTCGAGCAGAGTCCCCAGGCAGGAGCCCCGCGTTCTGCGGCAAATCCACTCACGATCAAATTTTCCCCGCGCATTGGGGAATGACATCCGAACGATGATCTATTACGCGTCTTCTTTCAATAACTGTTTTTTTCATGAATATTCTCTTATTTTTGAGGTTACTCCATGAAAACGCTTGCGACATTGCTTGCAACCTGTCAGTACCTTGAGCTCCGCGGATCGCCACAAACACCTGTCGAAGGGATTGCTTTTGACTCCCGAAAACTTCGCCGCGGAGATCTTTTCGTCGCCCTTTCCGGAACAAACATCGACGGGGCAAAATTCATTGGCGAAGCAGTTGCCCGGGGTGCTGCAGCAATCATTACAGAGCATGCAATTGCCGACATCGGAATCATTCCCGCAGTCCGGGTGGCGGATGCAAGGCGCGCCCTTTCCAGCCTCGCCGCTGAATTTTACGAGCATCCTTCGCGCAAGGCTGTCGTGATTGGCATCACAGGCACCAAAGGAAAAACCACCACGACGTATCTTCTGCAATCTATTCTGAAAAATCATTTCGGCCGCGCATTCCGCTTCGGAACTGTGGAATACGATCTCTGGTTCGATCGCCGCCCGGCAAAAAATACGACTCCAGAATCACTCGACGTTACAGCTCTGATAGAAGAGGCGCGAATTAACGGTGTTCACGCGGGGGTAATGGAAGTCAGTTCGCATGCGTTAAAAACGGCACGCGTCGAGGATCTGCACTTCGCTGCAGCAGGGTTTACGAATCTTTCCCTGGAGCATACCGAGTTTCATCCAAATATGGAGGATTATTACCAAACCAAACGACATCTTTTTTTTGATTTGCTCCCATCGGGTAAAACCGCAGTCATCGCTATCGATGACACATGGGGTGATCGGCTGGCGCGTGAATGCTGCGAACGCGGAATTCCGGTATCGACGGTAAGCCTGTTGGATCATACTGCGCGCATTTTTGCGCAAAATATCGAGATGACCGGTTCAGGAAGCAGTTTCATCATTGTTGCACAGGGGCTTCGCATTCCATGCACAATCCGGATGCCAGGTGCTTTCAATGTGATGAATGCACTTATGGCAGCCGCTCTCGCCCGCTCGGTAGATATAGATTGGCCTGCCATCAAGGCCGGCCTGGAAAGCGTATCCAATGTTCCGGGTCGATTTGAAACTATTACAAACACGCGTGGGTTAACTGTAATTATCGACTACGCTCATTCTCCTGCTTCGCTCGAAAATGTTCTTAAAGCAGTGCGCCCAATCGCCAAGGGGCATGTGCTCACGGTATTCGGCTGCGGAGGAAATCGCTCACACGAGAAACGACCCCTGATGGGTCGTCTGGCAGCTACTCTATCCGATGTAACTATTGTCACCAGCGACAATCCGAGAGATGAGCGCCCAGAAGACATTGTTGCCGAAATAATGGCCGGTATAACTCCATTGTCCGTGACTGAGCGCGGCAGCGTAAAAATAGAGATCGACCGCCGTCTTGCCATCGAAGCCGCCATTGAAATGGCCAAACCCGGAGACATAGTGCTCATCGCTGGAAAGGGACACGAAACCGGACAAACTTTTGCCGGAAAAATCCTGCCATTTGATGATCGTGAAGTCGCCCGCGAGTTTCTCTTAAAGGAGATAACAAGTCATGCCTGACTGGAATTTGCAGGATTTAGTTGCAGCCGTCCACGGATCGCCCCAGGATATCTCACCACTTCCCATAACCGGTTTTTCAATTGATTCCAGAACCATCAAACCAGGTGAGGCCTTTTTCGCCATAAAGGGAGAAAATTATGACGGCCATGCCTTCATTGAAAATGTATTGAAAACCAAAGCCGGAGCAATCGTAGCCAATACGTTTCCTTCTGATCTGAATACTGAAAACACGCGGCACCAGCAGGCCAGATGTGCATGTATCCAAGTATCCGGCGACACGCTTGAAGCACTTCAGATGGCCGCAAAATGGCATCGCGCACGTCATTCCGGACGTTTCGTCGGAGTAACCGGCTCAAACGGCAAAACAAGTACGAAGGAAATGCTGTCACATCTTTTTTCCATCGTCGGAAAAACATGGGCAACATCAGGGAACCTGAATAATCATATCGGATTGCCTTTGAATCTGGTCAGAATACCGCTTTCGACAGAAACTGCAATCATCGAAATGGGAATGAATCACCCGGGGGAAATCAGACTTCTTGCTGAGATAGCAAAACCCAGAGATGGCCTGATCACCAATATAGGCCCGGCACATATAGGCCTTCTCGGGAGTCTTCAAAACATCGCTCACGCAAAGGGAGAATTGCTGGAAAATCTTCCAGTGGATGGCTTCGCAGTCCTGCCTGGTGATGACCAGTATTTTTCAGTGCTGAAAGAAAAAACGAAAGCACAGGTAGTTAAATTCGGTTTCGGCACAGGTAACGACATTTCAGGCCGGAATCTCGCCATGACGGCAACCGGATTAACTCTCGATGTACATTATCGTGGACATTCCGAACGGCTCAATCTTCAGTTACTTGGGCAACACAACGCACTTAATGCTCTTGCAGCAATCGCCATGTTTGTCAGTCATGGCAAATCATTGTCCGAAGGAATACATAGGATGAGCGAATTCAAGCCAGTCAGCGCACGCTTGGAATCGCATGAAATTGAAGGGTTACGTGTCATTCTCGACTGTTATAACGCGAATCCTTCTTCGATGAAAGGTGCCATCGAATTTCTTTCGATATGCCCGGGAAGACGCATTGCCGTACTCGGAGACATGCGTGAGCTCGGCGAACAAGGTCCGGAGTTACATCGCAAACTGGGAGAACAGATCGCATCCGCAAAAATAGATCAACTTGTCGCGGTAGGCGAACTTTCGCAAGAAATCGCTGAAGCGGCGCTGAAATCCGGAATGGCCGGTAATATTGTTCATCCGTGCAGTGATACGTGCGAAGCCTCAAAACTCCTTGCAACACTTCTGCTGCAAGGAGACACCGTTCTTTTAAAAGCGAGTCGTGGCATGCATTTCGAAACTATCGTAAAAGATCTGTGGCCCTCCTTGAAAACGGATCTTCACTGAAAATATGCTGACCATTTTTTTCGGTTCTCTGCCAATTCGAATTATCCTTTCACTTATAACCTCGTTCGTCACGGCAATCATCATCGGACCACGCGTTATTGCCAACCTGAAGCTCAGACAGATCGGACAAACTATCCGGGAAGAGGGCATTCAGGCTCACAAGAAGAAAGCTGGAATTCCAACGATGGGTGGCGTGATCATCCTGATTCCGGCACTTATCTGCTGCACATTGTGGGCCAACTTTAATCCGCTGGTAGTCGTGACATTGTTCGCACTTCTTGGAACCGCAACAATCGGAATGCTTGACGATCTGACAAAAGTGATCAAAGCACGCTCGCTTGGTCTGACTCCGCGACAGAAACTCGCCGGTCAGATATCCATCGGACTGGTAGTTGGTCTGGTAATTCGATTCTTTCCGGACATCCGCGTTGAAAACCTGTTCCCTATGACCTCTGGCGGAGGAACCATCGCCCTGGCAACGTCAATCTGTCAGACCCCTTTGATGGGGCCAATCGATTTTGGCTGGCTGTATATTCCATTCACCGTTTTCGTCGTGGTTGGAGCTACGAATGCGGTAAATCTCACGGACGGTCTCGACGGACTTGCGGGAAGCACCTGCACGACAGCGCTGAGCGCTTTTCTTGTGCTCGCATTGTTATGCGGAAGCCCCGATATCGCTCGTTTGCTAGGCACAGCCTGGATCCCCGGAAGCAGCGAACTGGCAGTGGTCTGCGCCTCACTGCTTGGAGGCTGTCTCGGTTTTCTGTGGTTCAATGCTAATCCAGCTCAGGTATTCATGGGAGACACAGGATCTCTCGCCCTTGGCGGAGCGCTTGGCGCACTGGCAGTCTGTCTGAAGTGCGAAATATTTTTAGGTATCATCGGTGGAATCTTCGTCTCAGAAGCACTGTCAGTAATCATACAGGTTTCTTATTTCAAATACACCGGTGGCAAGCGTATTTTCCGAATGAGTCCGATTCACCACCATTTCGAGCTGGCAGGCTGGACGGAGCAAAAGGTTGTAGCTCGTTTCGCAATAACGAGTCTGCTGCTTGCAATTCTTGGCGTTTCGCTGTTTGCATTTCGAATCGTTTTTACTTAAAGACGTGCCTATTTTTCATCTTTTGAGCACGGCGCGCCGTTGCCCCTACCTTGAATTACAAAATCTCATTGAAACAACTTGCAAAATTATGTGACAATCATGAGTGAATACGCATCGTCCATTTGTAGGAGCGGGTTTCAAACCGTGAATATTGCAAGTACCTCCTTGAACTGATACATCTCAGTTTGGTATGGTTAGGGCTCGTAAAAAAATAAGGTAGTCACAAGGGATGCGTACCCTCGCGAATCATGCGCTTTTCAGGTGGTTCTGTGACTAGGTTATTTCGTTACAGGCCCTTAAGAAATTTTTCCCTACCCATAAACAATTCGGGAAATTTTCCCTTGTTTCCCAAAATAACAACTCACCCATGGCGAAGCCAAGGGTGAGTTGTCTGGTATTAAATCAACGATAGTAAATTGTCAGTTTAATGTTCTGTAAGGAAATATTGTTAACCGCATAGTTACAGGCAGCCAGGAAATATTGAGCATTAGGATTATTGCGAATATAGTCGGTTACATCCACGACATAATGTCTGGGCGCCTGGGCAGCAACAAAAGTAGAGCCTAGTGTCTGACCAAGAGTAGCATAATTCCCCACCCACCAAGTTCCCAGATTCTGAATTATCTGAACCTGTTGAGTAGAACTCATGTATGTTGCAAAATATGCTTCACCGATAGTTGAATATGCTCCATCAAATGCCATCTCAGCTTTCACAAAGGCAAGGCTTGCAAAATCAATGGTGAGCGGCGTTTCAAGAGCAATTTCGCCATAGTATCCGTTGGCGTCAGCGACAGGATAATCTGTAGAGAACCAGCCCGTGCTGGCAATATTGCTGGAAATAATCGCAGGATTCATCTCTGCAACGGCATCCACGACCTGACCCGCCGAAACTGTAACCGAGAAACTCTTATCCATATAATCCGGGTGCGAAAGCTTCAGATTGTAATCGCCAGCCAACACCTTCGAGAAGGTAAAAGCACCTGTGGCTGTGGAAACAGCAGTGTATGTCGTTCCTTCAAGAGTTGCAGTAACACCCTGGATGGGGGTTTTCTTCACAAAATCGGTCACGACGCCAGCAACGTTACCATCAGTAACTACAACTGGCGGATCAAGCGCCACCAATGTCGATGAAATCTTCACGATAGGCACAAACACATACCGGGCCTTCCAGAACCAGTTAGTCTTTGTGAGTTTACTGGCAAGAGTTATCGAAAGTTCCGTGCGATAACCCTTCTTGATTTCAAAAGCTCCATAGAATTTGATCTTATCAGATGGAATTGAAAGGTCGTAACTCTTCCCGCCAATGACTACCCGCCCGGAAGAAATTCTGAACTCCATGTATGTGTAGGAACCAACCGCGGGCTGCGCATCAGCAAGAGCCTGTGAAACATCGGCGGCCTGAAGAAGATCGATTTCCCGGCTTGCGATCGGAAGTTTTATTGATCCATTACTTGTCGAACTCTTGACCCTGACTTCCCCAAGGGTTATAAATATGTGGTCAGCCTTGGAAGAACTGATAATGCGGAGCCGCAAACACCCCGGACGATCTTCGTGCTCTTCATCTCTGATTCTATAGCTTATCTTACTGCAAGGCTCCGCAAAAGTGTATTTTCTTGAAGGCAAAACCGGAGGCACATACTTGGCACCCATGACTTTGGCAACGCCGACTTGGGCAACACCGCTTGCGACAATCGAATTCAGTGTCCCAGCCTGCGCCAAGGATGTATCGGCAACAGGATTATGGCTCCCTGTGCCAAAGCAGCCTACGACAAACGGCAGAAGCACTATCAATAATTCCAGCAACACCCATCTAACTTTTTCGTTCATCATATGTGCTTTCTCCTTTGCCCAAAATCACTGGCACAATTATAATGCAAGCAAGACCTGTACCCGTTTTACCACACTACCGCTGACTATGCAAAGTATTTATTGATGCGCCTTTCCATATTTCATTTTTTTTCGAGGTCTCTTAATAAGGGGATTTTTTCCCTACTACTGGTTTTTCTTCTGGTGATTTTTTGTACACCCGCTGAAAGCGTTCAAAGCGTCAGTCAAACGATTGTCGCATCTCAAACATATGATGCCACATTCACTTTCAACCTGGGGAGTCTCTCGAGCAGGCTCTTTTACACCACGGAAGCCTCATTTCAAGCCTCCGATACAGTAACCAGCTTTTCAACATTGCCATGGAACACTACTTTTACTGACTGGACAACATCTTATACCACAATACCGCTTGATGACTGGTTTGGGGCTGGAACCCCAATCGCTTCAACAGCCGGTGCCATAACAGGGACCTCTATCCAGATGCGGCAAATGATTACGAGTGCCAATGCCCAAATTCCAAACGGGACGATGTTATATTCTAATACTACCTCTGCGGGAGACCTCTACCTCTATACTTACACCAGTGATAATCAGGTTTTGCAAGGGCCAACAGTTCAATTTTTTGTTACCAGCAATACGACGACTCATGCAATGGCAATTTCTTCGCAGAAATGTCATATTTTCTGGATCGATGCTACTACAAAACTAATTCACACGAAATATTGGGATGGCGGCGCATCTCTTTCAGGGGATTTTGTCTTTGCCCTGCCGGCGGCGGCAGATCTAAGCCACGGAATTGCTGCAACAGCAATTGCCATTGGGGCCACTAACTATATTGTCTTCGCTTATTATAGTGGTGCCGTAAGCAGTAATAATTTTGATGTGGTCTGGTTCGATGAAAGCACTTTTGTAGTGCACACTTACCAAATGGCTATGGGAGCCCCACCCTTTTCGATGCTTTCCATCTCTCAAAGCCCTCGTACACAAAAAATTAATTTTTCATACGATGCCGGACCCGCGGGACTCGCCGAGAAATCTTTTACTGCCGATTTTGTTCCCTCAGATCTTGTCAATACTTTTCAAAATATCACAGCATTTATAGCTGTTTCCAATGACATTTTATCATATTCCTCGCAGGAGATTGCTGCTCTTCCTAATTTTGAAACAAGCGTGGCTTTAAAACGCAGCAATTTTCCCAGAACCGTGGATAATGCCATTCTAAAAGGCATATGGTCGATCGTGGAAAATATCAACTATGTGAGTTACTGTTCGGCTTTTCCTTGTAGAAAAGGCGGAGTTCTCGGGCTTGGCATTCTCCTGCTTTCAAGCGATCTACAGCATTACAAACTCAAATTCAGACCACTGGTATTCCCGAAGAAGACATCCTGGCACGCCGACACCAAAGTCCTGCATCTGCAGGGGCCGCCAATGCTCAATACGCCGGTATCAATCATCGCAACTTTTGCAGAGCTGGCGACCAACACATGTCGCGCCACTGCGGCAAATGCGGCAGGAGGCACACTGCCACTGGCTTCCGGAGGTGTAATCGTCAACTCCGGAACACAATTCACTCTGGCCTTCGATCAAGACATGACGATAGCTTCCTATTCCTCCTGGATCGGCTCTAAAATACGAATCCTGACCTCCTCTGACGTCGCTACCGGGACTCCAGCTTATGTTTCAGGCACAGCACGTGAGCTTACTTTTCAAAACACCAATCCGCTTGGATATGGGGCAACCTATAAAATAAGTATTGCAAGCGATGTCATAGATGCCATAGGAACACAGTTATGGGCACCCGCCACATTCACGTTCACGACACAGCAAACCAGTTCAGGCATTCTCGCCAGTGAAGTTGCAGGCCTTGCGGCCTATAGTGATTCCGCACGAACGCAGCAAATATCAAACGGAAGTGAAATCAACGCTACCACTACTCTGTATTTTCGACTGTCAGCAGTTGATCCGGCTTTCAATACAATCGATGTCGCCACTGTCTCCTATATTTTTGATTCCGGATTCATCGCGAGCTTCGGACTCACTCAACCCATTGTCGCCACCACCGCGTTTTTGACAGCAACTACGACCACAGTTCCATATACTGCCGGCACGCACACACTTCTTTATCAAACGGCGTCTCCTACAACATCGTTGAGTTTCATCGTGCATTTCCCAACACTTACAGGACAATCGCCAGCCTCCTCGGCCAGCAACGTCCCGATCAATTCACTCATTTCACTGACGCTTTCGGAAGCAATCGCCACCGCGACAGTGACTACTCAAACCGTTCGGCTCTCGCGCGGCGGAGCAGCCGCCAGTTTCTCGATTTCCCTGAATGGAAATGCCATCTCAATCGATCCTGACGACACGACACAAGGTTTTCTGAAAACTGAAACAACCTATCTTGTTGAAATCGGAACAGGCGTTACGGATGTTGCCGGGAACCCATTTTTAAATACCCTCAGCTCTCCAGCGACCTTTGCGTTCACTTTTGTAACCCAGCCGACGAACAATCCGCCGGTTACATTCACGGCGCTCAATATGTATCGCGATGCCGGTCATGCAACGGCGATATCTTCTTTCGAGGCGATTCCCGCAACGCAAACAGTATTCGTCCGCGCAGTTGCGGTTGATGCAGCAACACAAACACTCGACATTTCGACATGTACTCTGCAACTGCCATCGGGAGCGGCTTTCAACTTTTCTCTTACAGAAATAGCATCCGATTCCACTGGAAAATTCGACGGACAATTCGATCTGAGCAGTATTCCCATTTACAATTTTTCCGGCACATCACCTCCGCTGCCGATTGCGACATTGACATTCACGACAGCGGGAATAACGACGAAGAGCGCGAGTGTCACTACCACTTTTCCACAGTGGCAGCCGACATTATCGAGTGTCAGAACGACCACTGGAACAGTCCTGGCAAGCAACGCTGCACAAGTTCTGCTGGACAGCGCCATTATTGTCGCCTTCGATCCGCCGATAGCTTCCAGCAGCGTAACGGCAACATCAATAACTCTCACAAAAATCGGCTCCGGAGCTCCAACGAGCGTCACGACAACGATGAATGCGTCAGGGTCTCTCGTGACTCTCACCCCGACAACCTTTCTCGACCCGGATGCAATCTATGAGGTCGCTGCAACATATGATGCGGCAGGGCTGAAGAGCCTGGAAGGGAATCCTTTATATAGAGCGTTTAATTTCCGCTTCAACACACAGCCGGGAAATTCGCCACCAGTTACGTTTACGGCGCTCGCACTGTATCGCGATGCCGGTCACGCCGTCGCAATAACGCCGTTTGAAGCGATTCCGGCAACGCAGACAATATTCGTTCGCGCAACTGCCGTCGATGCGGCAACGCAGACACGTGACATATCGACTTGTACTCTACAATTGCCTTTGGGAGCAACTTTCAACTTCTCACTTACAGAAATTGCATCAAATTCCGGACAATTCGACGGGCAATTCGATCTGAGCAGCATTCCGATTTACAATTTTACGGGAACACTGGCTTCGCAGCCGATTGCAACGTTGACATTCACGACCGCCGGAACCACCACAAAAAGCGCCAATATTACCGCGAATTTTCCGCAATGGCAGCCAACATTATCAAGTGTCAGAACAACCGCAGGAGTCGCAGTTGCGAGCAACGCGACACAAGTTCTGCTTGACAGCGCAATTATAGTCGCTTTCGATCCACCGATAGCTTCCAGCAGCGTAACGGCAACATCAATAACTCTCACAAAAATAGGCGCCGGAGCTCCGACGAGCGTCACAGCAACGATGAACTCCTCCGGCTCCCTCGTGACACTCGCACCGACAAGTCCTCTCGACCCGGATGCCACCTATGAAGTCGCTGCCGCCTACGACCCATCCGGATTAAAGAGTCTGGAAGGAAACCCCTTATATAGGGCGTTTAATTTCCGATTCAACACGCAGTCGGGAAATTCACCCCCGGTTTCGTTCACGGCGCTCGCTCTGTATCGCGATGCCGGACATGCCGTCGCAATAACGCCTTTTGAGGCAATTCCGGCAACGCTGACAATATTTGTTCGCGCAACTGCCGTCGATGCAGCAACGCAGACACGAGACACATCTACCTGTACTCTACAATTGCCATTGGGAGCTACTTTCAACTTCTCACTCACAGAGATCGCATCCAATTCCGGACAATTCGACGGACAATTCGATCTGAGCAGCATTCCTATTTACAATTTTACGGGAACACTGGCTTCGCAGCCGGTTGCAACGTTGACATTCACGACCGCCGGAACCACCACAAAGAGCGCCAGCGTTACCGCGAATTTTCCGCAATGGCAGCCAACATTATCGAGCGTCAGGACAACCACGGGAGTCGCAGTGGCGAGCAACGCAACACAAGTTCTGCTCGACAGCGCCATCATAGTCGCCTTCGATCCGCCGATAGCTTCCAGCAGCGTGACGGCAACATCAATAACTCTCACAAAAATCGGTTCCGGAGCTCCGACGAGCGTCACATCAACGATGAACGCCTCCGGCTCTCTAGTAACCCTCACCCCGGCAGCACCTCTCGACCCGGATGCCACCTATGAAGTCGCCGCCGCCTACGACCCATCCGGGTTAAAGAGTCTGGAAGGAAACCCCTTATATAGGGCGTTTAATTTCCGCTTCAATACACAGTCTGGAAATTCACCCCCGATTACGTTCACAGCGCTCGGTCTGTATCGCGATGCCGGCCATGTCATCGCAATGTCTTCATTCGAGGCTATTACAGCAACTCAAACCATCTTCGTTCGCGCACTTGCGGTCGATGCAGCGACACAAACGCGTGACGTTTCGACATGTACCTTGCTACTCCCGTCAGGAGCGAGTTTCAGTTTTTCTCTTACGGAAACCGCATCCGATTCTACGGGAATATTCGACGGACAATTCGATCTGAGCAGCATTCCTCTATACAATTTTTCAGGAATATCACCGCCGCTGCCAGTTGCAACGTTGACATTCACGACCGCCGGAACCACAACAAAGAGCGCCAGTGTTACCGCAAATTTTCCGCAATGGCAGCCTGCATTATCAAGCGTCAGAACGACTGCGGGAACCTTCGTGGCGAGTAACGCGGCGCAAGTCCTGCTCGACAGCGCCATCATAGTCGCATTCGACCCGCCGATAGCTTCCAGCAGCGTGACGGCGACATCAATAACGCTAAAAAAAATCGGTTCCGGAGCTCTAACGAGCGTCACAACGTCGATAAATGCGTCAGGATCTCTCGTGACTCTCACCCCAACCGGGCCTCTCGACCCGAATACGACTTATGAAGTAGCAGCAGCCTATGCTCCCGCCGGATTGAAGAGTCCGGAAGGAAATCCACTATATCGTGCGTTTAATTTCCGCTTCAGCACGCAGTCGGCCAGTTCTCCCCCGGTTACATTCACGGCCCTCACTCTATATCGTGATGCCGGTCATGTCGTCGGAATCGCGCCATTTGAGGCTATCACCGCAACTCAAACCGTCTTCGTTCGCGCACTTGCGGTCGATGCAGCGACGCAAACGCGCGACGTTTCGACATGTACCTTACTACTCCCGTCTGGAGCGAGTTTCAATTTTTCTCTGACGGAAACAGCATCCGATTCTACGGGAATATTCGACGGCCAATTCGATCTGAGCAGTATTCCCATATACAATTTTTCAGGAATATCACCGCCGCTGCCCGTTGCAACGTTGACATTCACGACCGCCGGAACGACATCGAAGAGCGCCAGTGTTACCGCAAATTTTCCGCAGTGGCAGCCTGCATTATCAAGCGTCAGAACGACTGCGGGAACCTTCGTTGCGAGCAACGCAACGCAAGTCCTGCTCGACAGTGCAATTACAGTCGCATTCAATCCGCCGATAGCTTCCAACAGCGTAACGGCTACATCAATAACGCTCAAAAGAGTCGGGACCGCAACTCCAATAAACGTTACAACGACTATGAGTACCTCCGGATCTCTCGTAACGCTCACACCAACCGGTCCTCTCGACCCGGCTGCAACCTATGAAGTTGCTGCAACCTACGACCCGGCCGGGCTGAAGAGCCCCGAAGGGAATCCTCTGTATCAGGCATTTAATTTTCGTTTCAGTACCCAGCCGGGAAATTCACCACCGGTTACGTTCACAGCGCTCAGTCTATATCGTGATGCCGCTCATGCCCTGGCAATAGCGCCACTCGAAGCGATTCCGGCAACGCAAACAATATTTGTTCGCGCAACTGGCGTCGACGCGGCAACACAAACGCGAGACGTCTCTACTTGTACATTACAGCTCCCGTCCGGCGCATTTTTTACATTTTCTCTTACAGAAACTGCATCCGATTCTACCGGAAAATTCGATGGGCAATTCGATCTGAGCAGTATTCCCATTTACAATTTCTCGGGAGCATCGCCTCCGCTGCCAGTAGCAACGTTAACATTTACAACGGCCGGAACCACGACAAAGAGCGCCAGCGTTATCGCGAATTTTCCGCAATGGCAGCCCGCATTATCAAGCATCAGAACGACCACTGGAACACTCGTGGCAAGCAACGCGGCTCAAGTTCTGCTTGACAGTGCAATCACAGTCGCATTCAATCCTCCGATAGCTTCAAACAGCGTGACGGCAACATCAATAACGCTCACAAAAGTCGGTGCCGGAGCTCCGACAAGCGTCTCAGCGACGACGAACACAGCCGGATCTCTCGTAACACTCACACCGACAGGGCCTCTAGCCCCGGATGCAACCTATGAAGTCGCGGCAGCCTACGACCCGGCCGGACTGAAGAGCCCCGAGGGGAATCCTCTGTATCGGGCGTTTAATTTCCGCTTCAACACACAGTCGGGAAATTCACCCCCGGTCACGTTCACAACGCTCAGTCTATATCGTGATGCCAGTCATGCCTTGGCAATAGCGCCATTCGAAGCGATTCCGGCAACGCAAACAATATTTGTTCGCGCAACTGCCGTTGATGCGGCAACACAAACACGCGATGTTTCAACTTGTACATTACAACTCCCATCTGGAGTGTTATATACATTTTCACTTACAGAAATTGCATCCGATTCTACCGGAAAATTTGACGGACAATTCGATCTGAGCAGTATTCCAATCTACAATTTTTCAGGAACATCGCCTCCGCTACCAGTAGCAACGTTAACATTCTCAACGGCCGGAACCACGACAAAGAGCGCCAGCGTTACGGCGAATTTTCCGCAATGGCAACCTGCATCATCGAACGTCAGGGCAACCACAGGAACGGTTTTAGCGAGTAATGCTGTACAAGTACTGCTCGACACCGCAATCATAGTCGCATTCAATCCGCCGATAGCTTCAGACAGCGTAACGGCGACATCAATAACGCTCACAAAAGTCGGCGCCGGAGCTCCAACAAGCGTCTCAGCAACGATGAACACAGCCGGCTCTCTCGTAACACTCACTCCGACAGGGCCTCTCGCCCCGGATGTAACCTATGAAGTTGCGGCAACATACGACCCGGCCGGGCTGAAGAGCCCCGAGGGGAATCCTCTGTATCGGGCGTTTAATTTCCGTTTCACCACGCAGTCAGGGAATTCCCCCCCGGTTACGTTTACGACGCTCAGCCTGTTTCGTGATGCGGGTCATACCGTCGCAATCGCGCCATTCGAGGCTGTTCCGGCAACGCAAACAATATTTGTTCACGCAACTGCCGTCGATGCGGCAACACAGACGCGCGACGTCTCGACTTGTACTTTGCAACTCCCGTCTGGAGCAACTTTCAGCTTTTCTCTTACAGAAATCGCATCCGATTCCACGGGAAAATTTGACGGACAATTCGATCTGAGCAGTATTCCCATATACAATTTCTCGGGAATTTCACCTCCACTGCCAGTTGCAACGCTGACATTCACAACTGCCGGAACCACTACGAAAAGCACCGGCGTCATTACTGTTTTTCCACAATGGCAGCCTGCATTATCAAGTGTAAGAACAACTACGGGGACTATCGTAGCAAGTAACGCGGCGCAAGTACTGCTGGATAGTGCCATCATAGTCGCGTTCAATCCGCCGATAGCATCAGGCAGCGTAACGACAACTTCAATAACACTCACAAAAATCGGTGCCGGAACTCCGACAATCATATCAGCTACGATAGACGCAACCGGTTCTTTCGTAACAATCACTCCGATCGATCCTCTTTCCCCGGATGCAACCTATGAAATCGCAGCTACATACGACCCGGCCGGGCTGAAGAACCTCGAAGGCAATCCTCTATATCGGGCGTTTAATTTCCGCTTCAACACACAGCCGGGAAATACACCTCCAACTGCGTTCACATCGCTAAGTCTATATGGCGATGCCAGTATGACAGTGGCGTTGATTCCAAATTCATTTATCTCGGCCACGCAAAACGTCTATATTAAGCTCAACGCCCCTGATAAAGCCACACAGACCCGTGATATCGCAAGCATGACTCTGACAACCTCATGGGGCACATCCTCAGTAGTCCAGGCGTTCGAAGCGGCGTCAGATTCAGGAGGCATCTTCTATGCACATTCTGACCTTTCAACGCTTGCAATATACGGATTCCCCACACCGCTCCCACCATCTGTCTATGCAAGCCTGACATGGTCAACTCCAGGCGCACTGCCTATTAATAGCGGCCTTGGACTTCGTTTTCCAGTTTGGGACCCCGCCTCATCTACAGTAAATACTATCAACGGAACGACAGCAGCCAGTGGAGCTGCTCTCGTTGCACTGGATTCAACCATTACCGTTGCCTTTAATCCGCCATTGGACCCGACAAGCGTCTCCACGGCTTCTCTTGTGCTTTCCGCATCAGGAACTCCTCTCGATGTTGTATACAACACAAATCCATCCGGAACAAAAGTAACGATGAGCCCTATGGTCACTCTGCCTCCGGCCACCAGATGCACGGTTTCTGGAATCTACGGCCCTGCTGGTCTGCGCGGAGTTGAAGGGAACCCACTTAATCGCATTTTCACGTTTTCCTTCACGACGCAATTATCGCAGACACAGCCGTCTGGCATCAGTTCAGTGAGCTTGTTTTCCGATCCTGCTTTTTTGCCGGTATCGCGCCTGCAGACAGACGCCGACATCGCCTCAACCACACTTCTCGCAATTGAAGCAGTCGGAAGTGATGCATCTCCGCTTACTGTTGATGCGACTGCAGTTACGCTGTCAACCGGACAAAACGCTATCCTTACGGAAACAGCAAGTAATTCCGGACGATTTCGCGGTATTGTCTATGTCTCGAATCTTTCCAACCACCAACGGCTGACGGTACAATCCACTCAAAATCCGGACGCGAGTGCTTCAGTTCTTATCACATTTCCCGGATTGGTGCTCACGACACCGGCTTCCGGCGCAACAAACGTTTCGATCGGAGTTCAGTTGCGATTACAGGCCGATGAGGATCTCGACATTTCCTCCATCTCGACAACGACGGTGCGGTTAACGACCTCAGCGGGAATTCCGGCGAAATGCGTGGTTCAGTATATTTCGTCAACAGATGAACTGGTTATTTCTCCAGAGCAACCTTTGCTTACGGCTACACGCTACATAACATCCGTCAATGGCATTCGCGACGTAGTCGGAAATACTATGTCATCACCGCTCATATCAGAATTTACCACTCAGGCTTCGACGGTTTCACCAGTCGTTATTCGAGCTCTTCGCGTGTATTCCGATGCATCGCACACCCAAATTCTGGCAGGGAACTCGCTTGCAAGCCCCGGCGTCGAAGTTTTTTTCGAAATCGCCGCTGTGGACCTTTCCGCTATAAGCGCCGATACAACCCCCTTACGCCTGATGTCATCCTCGGGAGCGTCGTTTACTCTTTATCTTGTGGAAACCGGTGTAAATACAGGGATATTTCGCGGGTCGGCTGTTCTCTTTAACGAGGAAAATACACGACTGACGATCAGCTCAGTGGCTGATCCAACTTTTTTTCAGTATCTGCGATTACCTCTTCGTCCCATGTTTCTACGGCTTGATCCTGCTTCAGGAACTGCCGATCTGCCACTGGATACGATTTTTACCGTAATAACTAACAAGGGCGTGAACGCTGTCAGTATGGCAGGAAACTTTCAACTGGACGACACAACCGGCAGGCTTAATCCGTCGATCACAGCAGCAGACCCGACTGATATACGTATATCTGCCAATCTTGCGACAGGAAGTCCCGTCACGCTCTCTTGTCTGGACGGGCTTCTGGATAGCGATGGACTTACATTCCCAACTTTTGTCGCCTCCTATTCAACCCGCAGTCAAACATTTACCGCTTTTACGCTGTTTTCAGATGCAGGATTTTCGCAGTCGCTCGTGACGACCAGTGTCATCGAACCGTCCACGCGTATCTGGGCAGAACTTCGCGGTCGCGATTTACGTGTCAACGCTAGCGAAACCGCCAATGCCCATATAATTGTTGGGGCTGCCATTACTCCGTTCCAACTTTCAGAAACGGCGCCCGGAATATTTCGCGGCTTCTTCGATGCCCCTGTAACACGTGACACGACCTTTTCGATTATTCCCGACCAGGCACAGCGACTTTCCATAACTCTTACAACGGCAGGCTTATTCTCTCTCACATCTTTTTCCCCCGCCAGCGGAGCGGTTGGTGTCCCTGCTGATACATGGCCAACGTGGAATTTTTCCGATTCCGTTGATCCATCGAGTGTAGACTCAACGGCTTTTTCGCTGACCGATCTATCCAATCTCACTTTAGTGCCCGGCACTCTTAGCATTACGGCAAACGCTTGCCAGATCCATTTCCGTCCGTCCGTTCACCTGACACTTGCAAACAGCTACGAGATGCGTGTTGGAAACACCGTTCGCGACACTCATGGTCACAACCTGGGCATGGAAATGCGATCGACGTTTTCAGTGCAGAGTCCGCCTCCTCCGCCATTTGTCATTCGATCACTCAAAAATTTCCACGATTCCGGATATGCCTCGACGACTCTTCGTGTATCGCCGGATTCCGGACTCTATCTTGAAATTATTGCGAACGATCCGTCTCCGGCAACGATCGAGGCCACACGGGTAAGAATCGATTCGTCAGACGGCAACATTCAGGGTGTCGAGTTTCCACTGCTGGAAATCAGACCGAATTCGGGAGTTTTTCGCGGCTCATTCCCGATCAGCGGAGATGCAAACGGATCTACCATAACGGTAGTTTCTCAAGCCGATCCTACATTTTCACTCAATATAGAGGTTCTCGACCGCCCTCGCTTGAATACAGTCAGCCCGGCTTCAGGCTCCTCGGATATTGCCCTGGATCGCGTGTTTCAGTTCGATTTCACCCGTGCAATCGATCCGGGAACTGCCTCGGGAGGTGGGATCACAGCCATAGATGCACTGGGGCATACGATTCCATTATATGTTCAATCCAGGACAGGAGGCAGTCTGCTTACGATTACTCCGGTCGATGCCTGGAGCACAGGAACACATCATTTGATTCAATTTTCGAGCCATCTGACTGATCTGGAAGGGATCGGAGTTGCTTCGACAGCCTTTTCATTTGATACCCGGGGAGAACACGATGCCGTTCTCGAGCTTTTCTCCGGCAGAGACCCGCTGGCCAGGCAACGCGTTGCAAGCCTCGGTGAAGCACTTTCAACAGGACTCACCGCGGAGGTTTCCACCAACATATTGTTCGAACGACGTGCGGAAACTCGCATTCTCAGCCTTTCTACCAGCGAGCCACTTCCGGCCATTGTACCGACCAGAAACACTTTGCGTTCCAGCTCACCTTCTCGCAGGCGCTCTTATCTGGGTCATTCAGGTTCGCAACTCCGGCAAAATATAATCGGAAGTGAGACGGCGCCTTTATCCGGAATAGGCATATCGCATGCGACCAGAAGTTCCACCCATATTCTGACAGCGGTTCCCGGCTCTCAGGGGCATTTTTCCGCGACGTTTGATTCGGGGGAAGCCCCAGGAACACGTATCAGTGCGGTTTTGGAATTTGGTCCGCGACCCGGTATCGATTTCCGTATCGCATCCCTCCCGCAGTTACTCGCGATATCTCCCACCGATGGTATGACCGGCGTGTCTGAGAATGTGCTTTTAAATGCTGTTTTCAATCGTCCGATGTGGGAGGATGGGGCACGCACAGCGGTAAGTCTTATTGTCAATGGACAAATTCTCTCAATGCGTTTGGACACAATTTCAAGCGGCGGAACTATTCTTGCTTGGCACCCCGCGCAAAGGCTTCCCTACGAAGCCTTCGCGGTAATAGCCACATCGACACTTTATGATCTTCTCGGCCAGCCTCTTGTCCTGCCACCCAACGGATTCACTACAGGTGGCTTACAAGGAATCTCATTATATGAAGATGCTTCCTTCACGCGGCCGATTAATGACGAAATAATTAGATCTTCTCCGGTCTGGGTCGAACTGGCATTACCCCTCGGCAGTGTCGGAGGCAACGCCAAGATTCTTCTTACAGTCACAACGGATCGCGATGCCACTGAAAGCAAACGTATTGTTCTCAGTCGAGCGGAACCTGGTGTAGAGCGATTTCGTGGGCGTTTCGATCCAGGCGTGGCAAAAATTCAGACAGATACATGGGTTCCAATGATTCCCGGAGAACGTATTGAGATAACCTTTCCAGGAGCAGTCCCAATCCGAAGAACATTTTACTGGCTCGCAAAAGGGAACACGCCGCCGGCACGCTTAACTGCTCTGCACCTCTTCGAAGACCGCACGTTCGCACGAGCCATAGAGGACGATCTGCGACAATCATCGCTTTTCATCGAAATTCTTGGCGAGGATCTGAACTGGATGTTTCCAGACACGACACACGTGCATGCCGTTTCCGACACAGATTCGCAAGGCATCGATCTTGTACTCACTGAGACCGCTTCACATACGGGAAAGTTTCGCGCGCAACTCACAGTAACACCGGAGGCTTCTGCGGTTTCCAATGCCAGGCTGCATGCAAAACCAGGAAACAAACTGCAAATTATGTCTGTCACTAACCCTGACTTGGTTCGTTCTATTCGATGGGCGCCGGAAAATCGCATCGATCATGTTATTGCATGGCCTAGTCCGGCGCGCGGGAATCGTATAACAATAAGCTTTGGCCTGACTTTTCCGGGATTGGTGGAACTCATCGTTTACGACACAGCCGGAGATCAGGTTCATTTTGATTCGATGCAGGGTCTGGAAGGTGAAAATCGGATGATCTGGAATCTTCCGCGCAACATAGCCAACGGCGTATACTTCTACACCCTTGAATTATTGTCGGGTGCCGTTGACGAAAGCGGAACACGCAAATTCAAAGGCAAGATCGCCATTCTGCATTGAGAAAGCGACGCATTATGTGCCGCATCTGTGGTATCATCGGTTTGCCCACACACTTCGGGGCAATTTTTTATCAAGGAGTAACGTATGTTCGGCAAAGGCGGCGGAGTACCAAATATGCAGGGGCTGATGAAGCAGGCTCAGAAAATGCAGGAAAAGATTGCACAGGCGCAGGAAGAATTGAAAACCAGAACTGTCGAGGCCAGCGTCGGCGGCGGAGTCGTTACTGTAATAGTAACTGGCGGGCAAGAGATACAGAAGATAACGATCAGTCCTGAAGTAGTGGATCCAAAGGATATAGAAACCCTTCAGGATCTGGTTCTTTCAGCGGTCAATGCAGGGATGAAGAAGTCACAGGAAATGGTTCAGGAAGAAATGGGTAAGATCACTGGCGGATTGAATATTCCCGGCATGATGTAACACCCACGTCGAAGAGTTGGTCTTCGACGCAACTTGATCAATTACTTGATTTTGTCGATAAAACAGCTTCCCATTGGGTCTGCCTGGGTATAGCTGCGTAATATCCGGCCGGCACGGCGATTCTGTTTGAGTTTTTCATTCAGATCAGTTCGTGCTGATTTCAGGCGTTCTTCGACGCGCCTATTGGATTCCACCAAGCTCTCCAGGGCCTGACGAGCGGGAAAAATGCGCTCATGGGCACCGGGTTCTGCTCCAAGTGTATCCCAGACTATGCGGAAATCAGCTTTCGCACGATCTGGAAATACTTCGTGAAAGGTTTGGACAAGTTCTTCTTCAAAGTGCCGCGATTCAGCAAAGCCCATCTCGCGTTGTTCAAGAAGAGGATTGAGTCGTTCTGCTGTTGGCTCTCCCGAAAGAAAATCTTCATTGCCATCAACAAGCAGTCGCCAAACGGCGGCGAGACGATCGACTATATCGAATAATGAACGAATATGGGAAATGCTCATTCGAATTCGTCCTCCGGTTACTCCGAATATTTGAAAGTTGCACCCAGTGTCATCAAGTCATTAGAGCGAGTATTACCCCTATTTTAGGAATATTCGGAACAAGAGCTATTTCATGGGCGTTTAAGTGGGAGATTCCGTGGACGCTGCATGGGTCCCGACGCGGAGGAACCGGGACCTGAAACCCCCGGTTGCGGCTTGATTGGAATACCGTCATCACCGACATTTCCACGAGGTTGATGAGACCTGGCGGCCTCCGTATCGGATTTCAATTGATCAAACATTGCCTGTGAAAATAAAATTGTTTCCTTATGTGAAGCAAAAGCCGCGCGGCCTTGCCGATCTATACCTTTGAATGTTTCTATAATTGCAACGCCAGTGCCCTGTAACTTGCTTATTGCAAGTACAAACTCGAAAGGCCAGAAAAATCCACGAAACCCAAATGGAGGCTGGGTCATCCGGCGATCACCAACCATGATAAAGATAGGAAAATCCTTTTCGTCATAGGGCTGGAAAAACCAGTTTGACTCATCCCAGGCGATGAAATTATCTTTGAAATTACGCGAAAAAACTCGCTTAGCCTTTTCGGTAAAATTTAGCGACCCAACGATGATGTCTGTTCCATCCAGATGCGCGAGTTTCTGCTCGATGACATTGATAGTAAACGACATTCCCTGCTTTTCGTAGACAATCGTTTCCAGTTTATTGATATTGTTGAAACGTTCTATAACCATTGGTTGGCTTTTAAAACCAAGTGCCATCTTCGTTTGCGCCTGAAGTTTTTCATACTCAACATACAACGCCTGGCAAAGGGTTTCAAACTGAACGATCTGCTCAGGATCATGGCTGAATTTCAACCTGGCCATACGAAGCTGATTCTTGGCATCGACGAAGTCAAGGCGTATCTTTTTCATCGAAACTATTTCGTCAGAAAGACTTCGCCTCTTTATGCCACGTCGTGGACCGCCTGTAGAGGTGCCAGACTCGCGAATATCGCTGATTATACCGCTCATGCCGAGCCCTTGACTGCTCGATCGCACGACTTCCAGGAGTTTTTCCAGCTCGCTCTGAACCATGGCCGCGCTCGGATACCGCTGTGTCGGATCCTTTGCAAGCATCTTCAGAACGATCTGTTCCAGCTTCTGTGGAATACCTGGAATGAGCTGACGCGGCGGAGGGAAGTTCCATTTTGTGTGGGCGAGAAACACTTCCATCTGTTTTTTTCCAGGGAAGGGAAGATGGCCGGTCAGTTTTTCATACATGACAACGCCGAAAGAGAAGAGATCGGAAGCAAAATCAACCGGTTTATTGGTGAGTTGCTCCGGGCTGGCGTAAACAACAGTGTAGAGGCCATCTTCAGGGTTGAGATCATCATCGTCCTTGATATACTTTGCTATTCCGAAATCGATGAGGCGAGGAGTAAGCTCGCTGCCCTGAAGAATGATATTATGTGGTTTAATGTCGCGATGAACAAGGCCTTGTTTATGAATATATGTAAGGGCATCCAGGAACCGGATGAATAAACGCAGGTATTCTTCAATAGTCGGAACTACCTGCTGTGAAACCCCGAGTGATGTTGCGGATTTGTTCCTTGGAAGGGCATCCATGGATATGCCTTTCGCATATTCCATGACCAGATAATGGATATCATTTTCCTCACCGGCCTCGACGAAGCGAATGATATTCGGGTGATTCAGAGTACGAAGAATCTCCCCCTCTAATTTAAAACGCTCAAGAACTACAGGAATATCTACGCACTCCTGCGCCAGGACTTTTATTGCAACGGGACTTTCGCTTTTCAGATCGTAACCCGCATAAACCTGTCCCATCCCTCCGCAACCGATAAGGTCGAGGATTTTGTAGCGTTTGAGTTCAGGCACCTGGGTGTTCATTGGACTCCTGTTACGGCAGATATCCTGGCTTTCGTTTGACGCGCGAAATTATTTTTTTGCTCCGGAGATATAATCAATTCGCTCCTGAGCATTTTTGGCAATCTTGGAATTAGGTTTGAGGCGGATAACCTCATTCCATTCCTTCTGAGCTTCGGCATTCATTGCCTTCTTGAAATAGCTGTTCCCTAAATAATAATGCTGATTTTCATTATTCGGCTTGATCGCCAAAGCACGCTTGTAAGTTTCGATGGCCTTATCAGTTTCGTTATTGCTGTAATACATGAAAGCAAGCCAGTCAAGGAGATCTACGTTGTTCGGATCAGAGGCAAGCAGCTTCTCAACTTCATTGATCCCTTCGCCGGTACCAGCAGTGTATTTTGTCAGCAACTCTTCCTTCTTTTCCTTGTCCAGCTCGTCATCAGACATTACCTGTTTGAATCGCTTGGAGGTTGCAGTTTCCTTCTTGTCACCATAAGAATCTTCTCCTCCGCCACCTGCAGAGGTTACCGCATTCTGCGATTTATCCTTTGACATCATCAGAACACCAACGATTGTCACCAGAACAACAACGCCAACAACGATCAGAATGGTTACCGTATCCATTTTTCACAGCCCTCCTGCCATGTTGATTTGCATTACTATTACTCCGAAGACCACTATCGAAAAGATACTGACTACGGCGCTTTCCGTGATTATTGAATCGGACGATGCATCTATTTGACCTTCCTATTGAATTCGAATTACAAATGATTCCAGAGCCGAGACCTTTCGTGTGCTCTTATTTCAACCACTCCGACAAGATTCCTCTCAGACGGTCGAGGGACAATCGTCCAGGAACCGTTATGGGAAGTCCCGATACGCGAAATGCAACGACCGTCGCATTATCCGGTCCTCCGAACTGATTTGCACTCGCAACAAGACGCCCCGTCAACCCCTTGAATGGCATCACGGAAAGGTGCTGTGCAAGCTTTTCATCGGAAACAGGACCACTGACACCATCCGACATGATACAAACCACATCTCCGTCTACAAGTTCAAGTAGCAGCGTATCGACATTCACGAATTCACGTACACCAAGAGCTCTGCTCAAAATATGCCGGGCTGGGTGGATCATTGCCTCATCGTGGGTCAGCTTGCCAAGACGCAACTGTTCAAAAACAAGGGTGTGATCGCTGGTCAGATGACGCAGTTTACCATCACGCAACAGATATGCCCTCGAATCCCCGACATGGCCTATAATTGCCTGGTCGCCCATGACCATCGCCGCAGTCAGCGTAGTGCCCATTCCCGTACATTCCGAATGAGATCGCGCATGCTCGCGAATAGCCTGATTGGCTTCTGCGAAAAGATTTTCCATAAATGTTATTGAACATTCAGCAGAAGTCATACGGGCGAATCTTTTGCGCAACGTGTCAACGGCAAGCCATGAGGCAACTTCCCCGCTCGAGTGCCCCCCCATCCCGTCAGCGACTGCAAACAAACACGCGCCGACAGACAAAGCGGGTTCTCTCCACGGAGGAATTACCAAGAACGCATCTTCGTTTTGCTCTCGCACCATTCCGCGATCCGAGCAATGAGAAACCTCAAGCAGTCCCATTTTACCCACTTCAAAATAGCGATGACTGATCGCGATTATATCCTTTCTCTTGAGTCGGGTCAAGGAAAAGGGGAAACATGCCGATACCAAGGTAAGGGATTTTTAGGCTTTCCTCATCGAGGTGGAATCATGGAAGGGCAAAACCGAAACGGTTTAAGGGAACTCCAGATCGCGCAAGGCCTTGTTACATTGCGTTGGGCCGCCATACCTATTTTATTGGGTTTTGCCGTCCTGACAACGCGTTTTCTCGGCATGAGCTTCGCGATATTTCCGGTATACGTGCTTAGTTGCATGCTGGCGATCGTAAATATCTATTTCACCGTTCACATTTCAATGCTTTCACGCCAACTCCTGCTTCGTCACGGCCTTTTAGGACTGCGACGATTTATGCTGGGTGCGGTCACCCGATACATGGGTACGTTGCGACTCAGCGGGGTTCGTGCACTTACAGGGATCCCCAAAGTCGGCTTACAAATCGGAACAGCCCTCTATCTGATGATCCTGGAATCTCTAAAAGGTTTGAGATTCAACGTTCTCTCGCTGGATAACGTAATGCATAGCCAGGTCATCATAGACATCCTGGCCATCACCCTTTTTACGCGTTACACAGGTTCTGCGGAAAGCCCGCTCACAATGCTGGCCGTCATTCCAGTCATTGTGGCCAGCGCGGTCATGGGTAGTGCTACCGGAATCATCTACGCTCTTTCCGCATCGGGCGCATATTTTGTGCTTGCCCTGCTCGTAAATTGGAAATTTCTAGCTCATATCAAATTCTATGGCCCGCAATTTGGCGACTTAAGCTTGTCCCAAGGCTGGAGCCTGTCGAGTTTTATTATCATGTCTGTCGCATTACTTGGAGCAGCGTTTCTCGCCAACAATCTGACCGCTGTCTTCAAAGAACGCATTTTCTTTCTCAACCAGTTGCTGGACAAAAATCGCCGGGAAGGTATTGCACATAACGGCGTAGCTGAGCATTCATCGCATGCATGGTTCATCCTGGATCCGGAAGGAACGGTGCTGAAGTTCAAACGCGGCCAGACAGGTCTGTTTCCCGCTCAACTATCCGGAAAAAATCTTCTTGAAGCAGTGCCAGCGTTCAAACAGCACGGTCTCGCCTATGTTCTTCAGGCAGTAGTTACCGACGGAAAAAGCAAAGAAATTGACCGGGTTCGACTATCCTCGTCAGAGGGGACCACACACACTTTGGCTTGTCGACTGCTTCCCATGTTCGATTCTGAGGGACGCAGTCTGATTCTGATGATCGTCGATGATCTCTCTGAGCTCACATTTTTTAAGGAGCGCGTGGAATCCTTACGACAAAGCCTCGAAACAAGCCGAAGCGATCTCGAAAAAATGACATTTGATGCACGTGAAGCGAATGCGCAACTAATGAAAAGCCTGAAGCAGGCAGATGATCGATCGAACGAGATTTGTTCCCTTACGGTTCAAATTCGTGATTACCAAGCCAAAATACAGAGTGACAGCAATCATATCGACGAGATAAATTCTCAACTCGTTGCCATGAAATCGACTAACGACGCACTATTGGCTGATCTGTCTTATAAACAGGTATTGCTCGATGAAATGACCGAATTGTTTAGAAATTGCGGCCAAATTGAGGCATTGGGTTCTCTGGTCGAGCGACGCACGAAAGCTCTGTTCAAACTAGACAACACCTGTCTTCACATTTTCAGGACTCCCTCCTCGCCGGGACGAATGAGTGAAGTGCTCGACACAAGAAACGCTTCCCCGCGCCTGCTTGACCTGCCGCGAAAAAACCCGAAGGTACTTGACCCGGTGCTGAATGATGGACAACCCGTAATCATTCGAGCCGAAGTCCATCCGGAAAAATCAGCAACGATGGCAATCACAAACGGTAGTGTTCACAGACTGGTGGCCTATATTCCTATTCGACATGAGAACGAAGTCATCGGAATGATGATGCTCGACCGATACGGTCCCGAGGAAAGCACTGATAAAATGCTTGCAGGCCTCGCCTACTATCTCGGACATGCAGCAATCGCACTCAAGAACGCAATAAATACGCGTGACCTCGAAACACAGACGCGACAACTATCACAGACCATTCAACTGATGGAAAACCAGTCAAGTCACCTGATGAGCATGGTTCGTTTCGCTCCGGGAGACGGTGAACGTCCTTATGCCGGATTCGTGAAACACATGGCCGAACTTACGGGTGCCATAGACGTATTGATGCTGCGATTCCACAGCGACGGTTCCAGACAATGTCTGGGTCGGCTGAACCCTGCGCGGGGCGATGAATTACTTGCCATAGAAGAGCCTGTTCTGAGAAGTCTGCAGGCCAATCCAACGCATAAGGCCACCGTACGAAGCCTGAACGAAGGCAACCTGTTGCTGGGGTTCCCGCTGAAGCAGGGAAATCGTCTTTGCGGCGCTATTCTGACGCATTTCGGAGAAAAGGCCGTTGAGTCGCCTCCATTGATTGAAACTGCGGCCCGCATCGCGGAAGAACATCTTGGTATGCAGGTGCTCCGCGAAGAAAAAGAATTGTGGGAAAACTTCTATCAGGAAAATCTGAAAACCTGATTTTTTTACAAACACAAAACAGCGTAAAATCAAACCTGATAATACTCGCGGTACCAATCGACAAATCTCGAAATCCCTGTCTCTATTGGTGTCGTCGGCTTAAAATCAAAATCACGCACGAGGTCGCTGACATCAGCAAATGTAGCCAAAACATCGCCGGGCTGCATTGGCAATAACTTTCTACTCGCCTTGCGTTCCAGTTTTTCTTCGAGAATCTCGATAAATCGCAATAACTCAACCGGCTGGTTATTTCCGATGTTGTACAGTCTGTAAGGCGCAGAACTTGTTCCCGGGTCGGGACTTCCACTGTTCCATGATTGGTTGGAAGTTGCTATACGATCTGTTACGCGCATAACCCCCTCAACGATGTCGTCGATGAATGTGAAGTCACGACGCAAGTGTCCTTCATTGAAGATTTCAATGGGGCTACCCTCGATAATAGCTCTGGTAAAAAGGAACAGGGCCATATCGGGTCTTCCCCATGGGCCATAGACCGTGAAAAAACGCAATCCCGTGACAGGCAGCTTATACATGTGGGAATACGCGTGAGCCATCAATTCGTTCGATTTTTTTGTCGCAGCATAAAATGACACCGGATGATCGACATTCTGGTGGACGGAAAAAGGCATCGAAGAGTTAGCTCCATACACAGAACTTGATGAGGCATAGACAAGATGGGGCGTGTTTGAATGACGACAGCCTTCAAGAATATTCAGAAAACCTGCCAGATTGCTTTCTACGTAGGCATGAGGGTTAGTCAGACTATAGCGCACTCCCGCCTGAGCCGCCAAATGCACTACCCGGTCGAAACTGTTATCTGAAAAGAGTCGACCGACGGCCACACGGTCGGATAGGTCACCGCGAACGAAAACGAAACCTGGACGTCCATCAAGACGCGCCAGCCGAGCTTCTTTCAGGGTAATGTCGTAATAGGCGTTGAGATTGTCGAATCCGACAACCTCATCCCCGCGATCAAGTAGTCGCTGGACCAGATGAAAACCTATGAATCCGGCAGCGCCGGTAACAAGAATTCGCATAATCACTCCGGATCGATGATAAAGAAAACGCAATCTACGGACTCAGGATAACCTAATGCGAATTTCGCGGCAATCCCCCATAAAACTCATACCGGATGATGTGATATAATATTGTTTCAGCACAGACGAATACGTGTATGGATGCCGAGTTTGGGAAGGTTGGGTTATTCCACATCAATTTTTGTCGTACCCTGGAGGTAGGAAGTGATGCAGAAGAAGAAGAAAATAAGCACATCATCAGCCCGGGCAGTACTTTCGGGGAATGCCGCCATAGCGCGCGGTGCCTGGGAAGCCGGAGTTCGGTTCGCTTCAGCATATCCTGGAACCCCCTCCACCGAAATTCTCGAATATCTCGGCACATACCCGGAAGTAGATGCCCAGTGGGCGGTTAACGAGAAGACTGCCATGGAAACCGTAATTGGCGCCGCATATGCAGGTGCCCGCTCTCTCGTCGCGCAAAAACATGTTGGATTGAATGTAGCTGCCGATCCATTTTTTACGGTCGCCTACACAGGCATTAATGGTGGATTGGTGATAATTACCGCGGATGACCCTGGCATGCATTCATCACAAAATGAGCAGGACAACCGCTTTTATGCACGCATGGCGAAAGTTCCCCTCCTGGAGCCATCGACAAGCCAGGAAGCATATGAAATGACGATCGCGGCTATTGAATTGTCCGAAAAGTTCGATGCTCCTGTGTTGCTGCGTACTACCACGCGCATTTCACATTCAGAGGGAATCGTTTCGATGGGCGAGCGCCGTGAAGGTCCGGCGCGCGAATTTATACGCAATCTGGCGAAATATTGTGTACTTCCGCACAATGCACGAAAATTGCACGTCAAACTTGAAGAGCGCATGAAGGAGCTTGAAGTCTACAGTAACGACTGCCCCTGGAACCGTATCGAAAAAGGTGATGGCAAAATCGGCATCATCGCTTCCGGCATAAGCTACACACATTCGCGGGAACTCTTCCCGAAGGCTTCCTTTTTGAAACTCGGATTCACAAACCCCTTTCCACGGGATCTGGTGAAGCGATTCGCAGCAAGTGTCAAAAACATCATAGTCATCGAAGAGAATGATCCTTTCATCGAGGAACAGGTTCGTGCGCTTGGCATCGACTGCATCGGCAAGGATCGCATCCCCGTATGCGGAGAACTGGACCCGGATATTCTACATGAATCGCTGCGTGAATTTATTCCTCAGGCTTTTCCGACAAGAGTAGCCGCCGTAGATGTTCCGGTTCCACTACGACCGCCAGTGTTGTGCCCGGGATGTCCACACCGCGGAGTATTTTTTCTGCTTCGCAAACTTGATCTTCTCGTCACGGGAGACATCGGTTGCTACACGCTGGGCGCGTTTCCGCCACATAATGCGATACATACGACCGTCTGCATGGGTGCATCGATAACGAACGCACTCGGCATCGGGAAAGCCATGAAAGAAAAAATCCACGGCAGGCTCGCCGCCGTTATTGGCGAATCGACGTTTTTGCACTCCGGAATTACGGGACTTATCGACACAGTATACAACCAAGGCCGCCACCTCACATTTGTGCTCGACAATTCGATTACAGCTATGACCGGGCATCAGCCTAATCCAGCGACAGGAATTACTCTCAAGGGTAAGCCAACGAAAAAAATCGATCTTACAGCGCTTTGTCGGGCTGCCGGCGTAGATCATGTTGTAGACGCAGATCCATTCGACCTCCAAGGTCTTGAAGCCGCTATAAAAGGAGCATTGGCAAAAGCTGAGCCGACAGTCATAATTACACGTCGCCCATGCTACTTGTTAAAGGATTATAAGCCGGAGAAAAGTCCGATTCAGCTTGATCGGGCCAAATGCGTGAAATGCGGTCAATGCTGGAAACTTGGTTGTCCTGCGATAGAGCGAAGTCAGGCGGATGGCAAAACGGTCATCAATGCGACATTATGTGTGGAGTGCGGTTTGTGTGCCAAAGTGTGTCGACCAGGTGCGATCACGTCCATATCAGTGAAGTCAGGCGATGCCGGCAGCCTGAATGCTGAGGCCAATACAATGAAGGGGCCGGGAAAAAATATAAATTCAGAGAAACAGGCACAATTAAAGAAGACTGATCACAATACAAATAGCAAGAAGGAGCCGACAAAATGACAATGACGAACATTTTGTTGTGCGGCGTTGGAGGGCAGGGAACGCTTCTGGCAAGCAACATCCTGGCGGAAACAGCCATGCTGGCGGGGTTCGATGTAAAAAAGTCGGAGGTTCACGGCATGGCCCAACGCGGCGGAAGCGTTGTCAGTCATGTGAGGTTCGGTTCCGTCGTGCATTCTCCACTTATTCGCAAGGGCGAATGCGATCTTCTGTTATCATTCGAAGAACTGGAAACCCTTCGCTGGTCCGTCTTTTTGCGCCCGAATGGTCTCGTATTGATGAATGCACAACGAATTATGCCCATGACAGTATCTGGCGGTGAAGGAATTTACCCGGACACAATATCCGAAAGACTGACTAAGTTACCCGCAAGAGTACATGCCGTAGATGCGCTTGGCAAGGCTCGTGAACTTGGAAACTCCAAATGCGTCAATGTAGTTTTGCTCGGCCTGATGGCAAAACAACTTCCCGTACTGCCCCGCACAATATGGGAAGAAGTACTTGAAAGCCGCATTCCCGCGAAGCTTCTGGAGTTGAATAAAAAGGCCTTCGAGGCTGGCTGGGGTTTGGCATGATTTCTTTTCGGAGAGCGTCGGTCGTTTTGGCGCTATCCGTTTTGATTTCCTGCTTTTTGGGGTCCGCAATTCTGACCGCATCCACCGCACAGAACAATGCCGAACGCGTGTCTGACACTATACTGTGCAGTGTGTTTCCAATCTTCGCATTGGCACGCGAAATAGCTTCCGGAAGTCATCTTTCTATCGATCTTTTACTGCCTGCCGACCTGGGGTGCCCCCACCACTACGCGCTTACCCCAGGCGACTTCAGCAGATTGTCGAAAGCCCGTGTGCTTGTAATGAGCGGGCTCGGTTTTGAACCATTCGTCGGGCGTCTGACGCAGGATGCGGCCTCGTTGCCGCGAATCGTGTGTGCATCAGGACTTCCGACAATCGTTTCCGCCGATGAGCCTGGAGAAATAAACGCGCACGTCTTTACCACTCCCGCCGGTATTATATCGATGGGCAATAATCTAGCTGTCCAGCTTGCCACAATCGATCCAACCGGGACAGACCTTTACAAAAAGAATGCCGCCAATCTCGGCGATCAATTGGCCCCACTGGTTAAAGCATTCTCCGAACTCGCTGCGCAAACGGCATCTTTACCCGTTATTCTTACTCACGATTCGCTGGATTATCTGGCGCGGGATCTTGGACTACGCGTCATTGCAAGGCTTGGTGAAGACAGCAGTGGTGAAACAAGCGAGCTTTCGGTAAAACGGCTGACTGAACTCGTCAATCTGATTCGACGCGAGCGACCACTCGCTATTCTTATCGATGGAACTGCAATTTCTCCGATTTCGGCCACACTGATTCGGGAGACTGGCATTTACTCAATAAATCTGCCATTGCTGACGACCGGAGAAGAAAATCCTTCTCCAGATTTCCTGCGACGACACTTTGAAAAGATGTTTCAGTTGCTTTCCAAACTCGTCGAAATAAAAAAGGAGATGAGGTGATGTCTTCGTCAGCCGCTGTTGTCCTCGAAAATGTCGGCGTCACGCGCAACGGGATCAAGATCCTTTATGATGTTCGTGGTACAATTGAGCGCGGTGAGGTGACGGCCATCATCGGCCCCAACGGGGCAGGCAAGACAACGTTGCTTTCGGCGATTCTCGGGCATCTTCCATTCACCGGAACAATTCGTTTTCTTGATTCTGCCGGCATGCCTTCTACTCCGAAATTGGCGTATGTTCCGCAATCACTCGATTTTGATCGGGGTTCGCCAATAACTGTTCTCGATTTTCTCGCGCTCGACAGACAGAAGCTCCCGACATGGCTCGGAATCAATTCCTCAGTGCGCGAGGAAGCTGTCATTGCACTTGCGCGTCTCGAAGCTGCCCACCTTCTCGATCGTCCACTAGGTCGGCTTTCCGGCGGCGAAATACAACGCGTGTTACTGGCTTCGGCCTTACGTCGCAATCCCGAACTCTTGTTACTTGACGAACCGGTTTCGGGGGTTGATGTTGCGGGCGGGCATCTTTTTTGCGATGTTCTCGAAGAAATACGACAGGAGCGCCGTTTGACGCTTGTTATGGTAAGTCACGATCTCTCGGTCGTATCTGAGCATGCCACGCGTGTAATTTGTCTTAATCGTACAGTAACATGTCAAGGCGAAACCCCAGAAGTCCTGACACCAGAAAATCTCTTTCAAATATACGGTCTGCACTCAGGATTGTATGAACATCACCCCGCTCCGACGGTGCAACCATGCGATCATCATCATCATGGCTCACAAGACGACAAGAACCCGCCTCATGGCTAACATAATAAATACAATGGGCAATTCCGCCCCGAACAATAAGGTAATAAATGTCTGATCAGCTTATAGTGGAACTGCTTAAGCCGCTGTATTGGCTGCTTTCATTGTTCCCGTTTGACGTGATGAAAGCTCATTTCATGCAACGAGCAATCCTGACCATGCTTCTGCTATCACCCGTCTGCGCAGTCATGGGCACGCTGGTAGTTCAATTTCGCATGGCATTTTTTTCTGATGCTATCGCGCATTCCGCATTCACGGGTATCGCCCTCGGACTTCTTCTCAACATCGACCCGCGTTTTGCCATGCCAATCTTCGCTATCATAACCGGCATTATGACCATGCGACTGAAACGGGCTGGCGACCTCGCAATGGATACAACACTCGGGGTCGTATTCTCCGCGACAATCGCCCTTGGTCTTGCAATCATCAGCGCGAAAAAGTGTTTAGCGAAGAGTCTTCCAGGCTTCCTCTACGGTGACGTTCTGGCAATCTCTGATGGCGAGCTTGTCTGGATGCTGCTGCTCGCTGTCGTAGTCTGGGTGTTCCTGTTGGTCTGGTATAACCGACTGCTTTTCATGAGTCTTCACACACCGCTCGCCAGAGTTCACGGAATTCCGGTTGAGCGACTGGAAATTGTTTTCGCGACACTATTATCACTTACAGTGGCCTTCTCGATCCGGGCAGTAGGTATTCTGCTCGTGACGGCACTACTTGTTATTCCGGCGGCTACCGCTCGTCGTCTCGGCAGATCGGCAGGTTCACAGGTCTGGTGGGCTATCAGCATCGCCATCTTTTCAAGCATTGCCGGTCTCGCGACATCGGTCTCATACGATACAGCCGCCGGGGCCGCCATGATCCTGTGGTCTGTTGCAGCCTTCGGCATTTCGTTATGGTTACCAGCATCGTGATTTCTCGTTATTTGAGGCTTAACATGAAGTTTGCATTTATGGCAAACTGGTGACTAATCACACTCTTGATCGTCTTTGACGAATCAATCTTTTTTGACATTTGCACACGAACGTGCGACAATATATGCCTTCCCCGGGGTGAAACCCCGAGAAATCAACATAACAGGAGCGACCATGAGCAAGCATTCCAACCATGGAACTGAAATGGAAAAAGAAGTTTCCCGACCGACCGAAAGTCGTCGTCTCCAATACAAGGTCAAAGATATTGAGCTCTGGCATCTGGGGCGCAAGGAAATAGAGATAGCTGAGCACGAGATGCCTGGTTTGATGGCTCTTCGTGAGAAATACGGCAAGAAAAAACCTCTGCGCGGAGCAAAAATCACCGGCTCGTTACATATGACTGTACAAACTGCCGTTTTGATTGAAACTCTGAAGGAACTCGGCGCCGACGTGCGTTGGTGTTCATGCAATATTTTTTCGACCGTCGATTCTGCCGCCTCTGCAATTGCCAAGGCAGGTATCCCCGTTTTTGCCTGGAAGGGCGAGTCCCTGGCCGATTATTGGTGGTGCACATTTGAAGCACTGACATGGCCGGACGGCAGCGGACCTAACCTGATCGTTGATGATGGTGGGGATGCCACCCTGATGATTCACCTTGGTTACGCCGCCGAAAAGAATCCAAAGGCGATAGAGTACAAGGCCAGCGGTGAAGACGAGACAGAGTTACTTGGCTTCCTCAAGAAGCTTTTGAAAGAACAACCCAAGCATTGGCATGGAGTCGTCCCAAACATTAAGGGCGTTAGCGAGGAAACCACCACTGGTGTCCACCGTCTTTACAAAATGATGCAGGAAAAGGCTCTGTTGTTCCCCGCAATAAATGTGAACGATTCGGTCACGAAATCCAAGTTCGATAATCTTTATGGTTGCCGCGAAAGCCTTGTTGACGGCATCAAGCGCGCTACCGATGTTATGGTCGCGGGAAAAGTTTCCGTGGTCTGTGGATTCGGCGATGTCGGAAAGGGTTGCGCTCAGAGTCTCAAGAACTTCGGCGCCCGGGTCGTGGTCACCGAAATAGATCCAATCTGTGCACTGCAAGCCTGTATGGCCGGTTACACCGTTCAAACCGTAGAAGACTCTCTTC
This sequence comes from Candidatus Rifleibacteriota bacterium, assembly GCA_015233155.1. Lineage (GTDB taxonomy): Bacteria > Muiribacteriota > Ozemobacteria > Ozemobacterales > Ozemobacteraceae > JADFYG01. Next base: position 48,415 of record JADFYG010000004.1, on the reverse strand, counting down.
CCGCAGCGGATATTTATGTCACGACAACTGGCAACAGCCACATCATCACCGCCAAACATATGTCAAAAATGAAAGACCAGGCAATTGTCTGCAATATCGGTCACTTTGACAATGAAATCGAGATGGCTGAACTCGAAAAATGGCCCGGCATCAAGCGAACCAATATAAAACCACAGGTCGACCGCTATACTTTCCCGGACGGTCACAGCGTCTATATCCTGGCTGAAGGTCGGCTCGTCAACCTCGGCTGTGCCCATGGACATCCCAGCTTTGTTATGAGCACATCGTTCACGAATCAGACGCTTGCTCAACTCGACCTCTGGACCAACGAAAAACCGGTAAATGTCTACACTCTTTCCAAAAAACTGGATGAGGAAGTCGCCAGACTTCACCTCGATAAACTCGGAGCAAAGCTCACTGTCCTGACTGATGAACAAGCGAAATATATCGGTGTTCCCAAGGAAGGTCCTTACAAATCGGACATGTATCGCTATTAAGCGCTTAATTGTTTCGTGTATTTGATGAGTATGGAACAAAATAATTGCAAGCATTACAAGAAAAACACTTGCAATTCACGCAACAATGTGTATCATGAGTAGAGCACCGGTGCGGACCGAGCTTGAGCGGTCGCAATTCGGGCCAGATTAAAATTGCCCTGGAGGTACGTTCATGTCCGTAAAAGTCTTTGTAGGTAACCTGCCCTTTTCCGCTGACGATCAAAAGTTGAAGACGGATTTCAGCCGCTTCGGCAACGTCGATTCCGCTCGTGTTGTGACAGACAAGCACACGGGGCGATCACGCGGATACGGGTTTGTCGAATTCTCCGATCAGGCTTCTGCTGAAGCCTCAATTACGGGGATGAATGGCCAACCGATGGATGGACGGCCTCTTACGGTCAGTCTGGCCAAATCGCAAGGTGCCGAGCAGAGATAATCCCTGCAGGTGAATTAAAATATATGGCCACCGGAGTTTTCCGGTGGCCATTTTGAGTTTATTTTCCCAAATAGCGCCTCGTTTGAAGTATCTGGCTCCAAAATACCCAGGTTTCGCACATCAACAGCATGTCATGAACAAGAAAGTCTTCGTTTTTCATAATGACTGATCCCATTATGTTTTCCGAAATCAATCAAGAGTTACTTTCCACTCTCCGCAGAGACATCGAGCGTCGTTTAGGCTGGTATCTCGAACGCATACTGACTGCATCGGTGGAGCATGGTCCCTTTGGGGTTGCTTTACTTGAAAGTCTCCAGGCGGAATTGCCCAAAACGTCATGTGACAATTGCGGCGCATGCTGCAATGCCGTTTCGATTTTCTCACTTGAATACCACAGAATCATACGCGATCTTATGGGGAGACTCCCGCCGGATCGTTTGAAGTCAACATTGCGTATGGCGCTGCATTTTGACGAAAGGCTCGCAATCTTAGAAGGAGATACCGGACTGGAAACCTGGGCCGGCGAACGCCGCCTCCGCTGTGTTTTTCGCGACAACGAGGTGCATGTCTGCCGGATTCATTCCGTGCGCCCTTTCGCCTGTCGTTTTTTCGGACTTAAAAAGGTGAACAGTGTGTCCGAACCTTCTATTCTCATGGATAGCTCGTCTTTCCAGTGCAATCAAAACACATCAACGGCCATTACGCCGCCACACACTGCGGTCAATTCGACATCGCCCGGAGCTTTCGAAACGCGTGAATGCACGCGGGTAATAGAACTTTCGCCTCAACGACACCCGCTCACTCAGGAGCTGCTTTTCCAGCTTCAGGAACGGGTAGCCGCAAATTCGGAATCCTTCACACCTTTTCCCGGAATCGATCCTGTAGTTTTTTTCCCCTTCGAGTTCTGGTTGTACAAAGCCGCGTTGGGAGAAGCGCAAGCACTGCGCATATACAGAGAAATCCTGGTTCCGGCTTCCACACCGCTTACCGATCTGTGGAATGACGTCCGGAGCGATTATCGGAAAAAGGCCGTAACACCGAACGTCAATCGATAGTTATATCCGTAGCGCTGATCATTGGTTACAGCTATCGGAACCCCCATATCGAATGCGAAATTTTCAGTCGGTGTATATCTTATTGAAGGAGTAATATCTACCTTGAGGCCTTCAGCTCCCCAATCCTGGCCATTCACTTCCGCCATTACAGTAACATTATTGGTATGTGGATATTCGAGACCAATATTATAGTAGAAGATGTCGGCGAGGCCGTTTGGATAGAATTGAGTGTTAGGATCTCCTGTCATAACATAGCCCAGATTGAGATGAGCAATTATGCGCTCAAAACTCTTCGAGAACGCAGTAAACACTTCAAAATCAGTCTTTCCGGTACCCATTCCCTTGGCATCACTGCCCGTCGGGAATTTGAACCCAAGACCAAAAGCTCCGCGCATCTGATATTGTCCATTATCGAATACGCGATATTTGAACGACAATTTGCTGTCACCAACACCTGATTCACGGAAGTCCTTCGACCAGAGAATACGCGATTTGATCGTATAGTTTTCAATAGGCATCATAAAAGCAAACTCTAGATCATTAGTAACCGCGTAGTTGAAGAAAAGAGGCAGTGAGAGCAAGTCCCCACTTTCGCCACTCGCCAATACCCGGTTATACACACGATCAAGCTGGAACCAACTGGAATGAAATCCCATCTTGAATGAGCCTTCACGGCTGACATCCGCAGACACCGTTGTGTTCAGGCCAGTCAAACCGGAAAAAGAACAGGCCAATACTCGAGAAACCGTTTCGTTTATTGCAGCATCCATCATCATCGCTTCGCGCGAAACAGGTGGAAGAACAGTACGTGAAGGCATTGGAAGACTTCCTACAGGAGGAAGTCGTACAGGTTCCTGGGAATAGATCTCCTGGTCTCCCTGCCCGAAAGCCGGGGGTGGAGGTAGCAGAGGTGAGGGCGTTTCGGCGACAGGTGCGGGAGAATCGGGCATACTCTGAACAACCGGTGCTGAAGATCGGCGTTTTTTACTTTTTTTCTTCGAGCTCTTGGAACTGCCGGATGAGCTTTTCTTACTTTTTTTGCTTTTTGTGGCTGGCGCTACGGAAGCAGGTTTTTCACCACTGCTTTTGTCATCAACCTTTGGCGTCTCGCCGGAATCGGGTTTTGCATTTGAATCAGACCCGGTATTCGTGCCGGAACTGGTGCCTGAACCAGAGTCAGACGTCCCACTGGAACTCGTGCCAGCGTCTGTCCCGGAAGAATCAGAATTCACATCCGCCTTGACACTTTTCCCGGCTTTTTTTCCTGTGTCGGGAGAATTTGCTCCACCGCCACCAGCAGCTGAGGTCGGGATAGGGGGCAAGCTGTCGCCTGCTCCATATACGCCCTTATCATCAACCGTCTGCCTCTTTGGAGAATCAACGGGAGCCCGTTTCACCCTTGAAATGAATGTGTCGCTGAATCCTGCGGATCGCAGCGCGGATGAGGTACTTGGCTGCAGATAGTTCTGCGCACATACCGTCCCAGAGCTCAACAGAAGGGCAAGAGCGAGAACCTGTGTATTACGTTTCATGGACGACTCCTATTGGAAGGAGAGATTTCACCACATCCTTCATCGGCACAAAGCAAAGAAAGATGAATATGAATTTATGTTACGTCCCAAAAAGAAACGAACGCCTCGATCAATGAAGTGATGGCAAGGCCAATAATCAATACCCAGAGGGCAAAACGACCGCCTGCCATGCCAGGGCGATCAGGAGTCTGATCTTCTGATGCCAAAACCGGCTTCCTCTTTTTCGCGGAAGATTTATTCCCGGATTTATTCTCTGAGGCGTCTTTTTCCTCGTCGTCTTCCTGATCAATCAACAATCGATCCCACTCGCGCAACCCATATAAGAAAAAACTGACCAAAAGAAGCACCAGGCAAAAGTCGAAAAGAGCAATCCACATGCTTTAACCCTGCTCTTTCCGATCAGCCCGCTGCCTGCAGAAGACCAATCAACTGAGAAATCGTAACGAATCGGTAACCGCACCGCTTCAGTGCAGGAATCAGTACTGGAAGAATTCGCATTGCGCCCGGATGAATGTCATGAAACAGAATAATGGCACCCGGCGAAAAGTCTCGTAAAATACGACGCATCATATGATCTGGATTGCCATCCTGCCAATCGCGACTGTCAGCATCCCACATGACCTGGTGCCAGCCTTGATCGTGAATCATTTTTTCGACACGTGCATTCGTATGCCCAAATGGCGGTCTCACCAATCTGGACGAATGCCCCGTAATTGCTCCTATCAGTTCATTAGTGCGATTCAATTCAAGAAGACCGGAAGCAGAACCCTGACTAACAAGGGAATGATGGCTCCATGTGTGATTGCCGACTTCACTCCCCTCTGCAGTCATTCGCTCCAGCAAATCAGGATATGCCTCAGCTCGCGAACCGAGAATGAAAAAAGTGGCGCACGCCCCTTCACGTTTCAAAAGATCAAGGATCTGCGGAGTAATTGTCGCATGCGGACCGTCATCGAAGGTCAAAGCCACAAGTTTCGGAGTTCCATCATTCGAACGTTTCTGGATCTCCGCCACACAGGAAAGTATGTCATAAGACTTTGCCACCGGAGGAGCGTGATGTACATCGGCCACAGAGCTTGCTGAAGCTGGAGCGGCATTAAAAAAGGAGTACGGATGCAAGGGAGAATCTGGAAAACCGCTTACATTAGGCCATGAGGTCGAATTTCTTCCCGGGCTCGAACCGAAAGATTCTGATGAGCGAGTCGGATCGTCAGGAATTCCTGAAATGCGCTGCCCGACCGGCGAATCGCCACCGGGAGGCTCTCGTACCGGATCGCGAAATGATTGTTCAGACACAGGAGCCACAGTATGAAGTGACTGCGCGAGAGGCATGATTCCGGATAAATCATTCTTTACCGACAAAGGAAGAGGAAGACAATGTGATCCGGGAGAGACCGCTCCGGATGTCGGCTGCAGACCCATCTCGGCGAGTTTCTTCACTGCCGGTTCGAATCCGGGATTCATGGCAAGGCAGTTCTGAAAACATCGCGCTGCTTCGGTCCAGTGGCCAGTTTCCTTTTCAAGAAGGCCCAGATTGTAGTGAATCCAGTAGCTGGGAGAAATGCTCAGACCACGCTGAAATACCCGCCTGGCGTCGTCGAATCGACGCGATGACTTCAAAGCCGAACCAAGGTTGTTATAAAAATGCACATATGCCGGATTGATCCGAATTCCTTCATTCCACAATGCGACAGCCTGTTCCAGCTGCCCTGCGCGAGCGTATACTATTCCCAGCGCATTTATGGTGGGTAAATCGCGCGGATTCTGAATATACTGCGCACGCAGCATCTCGAAATCACGAAGAATATCCGGAGGCACCGAAGGATCAACGACGGTCTGGCGTTCAGCAGGACTGGCCCATATAATTCCTCCCGATAAAAGGCATATGGTCACCAGCAGAATGCAAAAATCGGGAATTCTTGCCGCTAGAGCATTAAGTCCTGACGATGCCTTTACAGACGAAGATTTCCCGTATTTAAGCAAGCGCTTTAAGGGATGGTTGGACATCCATCATACTCCGCATACTCAGATACTAATTCGGATCCTCTATCGGCAATTCTCGCTGTTTGTTTCACGTTCGCCGCGTGTCATGTCCAACAGTATTTCCGTGGACAATTTCCATAATGCACACGCTGTCGAATCATCCGCTTGCAAAGCCCGTTCGCGACCCCCAAAAATCCATTCGATTCTTTCTGTCTTAAAAGCAGCAGGCAAATCGCCTGACAAAATCAAGTTTCGGATAAGCTCTGTAAATCTTTCAGAAGCCTCTTCTGAGGATATATCTCCAGGGTGAGTTGCGTCGACAGCTGGGTGACTGATACCAGTCGTGCAGGATGACACATTTTCAGGGACGGATGCAACTTCCATGTGTGTTTTAATCCACTTCTCCGCGCTGGTTCGTGCAGAGGAAAACTCGGAGCGTTTGAGCTTTCCATCGCTACTACAAATATGTTCTGCCTGACAAATGATTCTTAAATACAAGCGGGTAAAAAATGATGCCCCTATCATCCATGGCGGAAAACTGAAATCCGGGAGCAGACTTCCATCTTCTGATTGGTGGCCAACGAGATATCGAACCGCACGCAACATGGCACTGGCAGTATCCGGCTTCCAGCGGCGACTCCAGTCGAGGACTGCCGCGGCAAAAAGTGTCGGCGTAATCTCCCCATATTCGGGATGCTTCGAAAATCGGAAAGCGCCGTCTGCTTGTTGCATTTTAACCAGATCATCCGTCAGACTCGCGATTACATCTATAGGAACACTCAATCCTGTATCCCATGCGGCAACAGCGGCGACGCCGAGCGGCATCAATTCATGGCATGAGAAACAACCATCACGAGTCTGGCGACTCGCAACTCTTCGAATAAGCCGATCCAGCAAGCGCTCCCAAACTCGACGAAAGGCTAGAACACCTTCCAGACGCCAGTTCACCTGCTTCCACGGGGCTGTCGCAAAAGAATTAACAGCTGATTCGGAAAAAATTGGCCACACACGTATTCGACGACACTTATCGTCATTGAATGGAATAAGAATCCAGGGTTCGGTTCCAATGCGAGTGCCAATTCCCATACTGCTTTCAGATCTGGCGGAGGCCGTTCTGCCGATTTTTCCAGCCCCCCATAAGCGATCGTCTGCCACTGGAACACATATTAAATCAACCGCAGCTGTTGCTGCGAATACGATATCCACATCTTCTTCGCCGCATTCGATGCGAAAATCCTTCAGAAACGGCCCGGCCCCTTTTGCATCAACAGTTTGCTCACCTCTGAATAAAATCAATAAAAAGACAAGCACAACAGTTTTCGCAAGTTTCCCATAAATACCGGCATAAAAATCCTGACCAGAGTCAGGTATTATCATCATAAGGCTCTCTGCATATACCGTATTTTTTAACCTTATAGTGGAGATTCTGACGAGTAATACCCATGCGTTCGGCTCCGCGTGAGTAGTTCCAGTTTACGCTACGCAAAATGCGAATGATCATATCGCTTTCGATTTTTTCAATGGCTTCGCCAAGAGACACATCCGGAATAGGCATATCATCGGCAGTGTTTTTTACAGAACTCTTACTGCCATAGTCTGATGGTAATGGAACATCTTCAGGCATCAGTTCTCCTGTGCGTTTCAGAATGACCGCCCGTTCGAGAATATTTTCCAGCTCTCGAATGTTTCCCGGCCAGGAATGTTTTTTCAAATGGGCGATCAATTCATCGGACGGTGATGAAAATGATCGATGATGCCTTTGTGCAAACTTTGAAAGAAAATGCGAGGTGAGATCCGGAAGATCATCAAAGCGCTCAAGCAGAGGAGGCAAACAAATTTCTACGACGTTGATCCTGTATAGAAGATCTTCGCGAAATCGTCCAGACTTTGCATCAACCGCGAGGTTTCTATTGGTCGCCGCCAGGACACGTACATCGGCCTTCCGGGTACGGGCATCACCAACGCATTTAAAGGTTTTGTCCTGAAGTACACGCAACAGCTTGGCCTGGCTTGAAACTGCAAGGTCACCAATTTCATCGAGAAATAGCGTGCCACCCTCGGCTTCGGCAAATAGTCCGGGGCTATCAGCTATTGCCCCCGTGAACGAACCTCGTATATGACCAAACATCTCGCTCTCAAAAAGCGACTCAGGCAATGCTGAACAATTTACCGCCACGAAAGCATTGTCACAACGAAGGGAATGGGCATGAATAGTCTTGGCGACAAGTTCTTTGCCAGTGCCACTTTCCCCCTGCAATAGAACGGTGCTCTCAGTGTCGGCCACACGGTCAATCATTTCGAGAACACTTTTCATAGGTTTGGATCGACCGATAATAAGTAACTGCTCTCCTGCCTCGTCGGGCTTGATGTCTTTCAGGAAAACCTTATCGGATTCGGAGGCCGCCATTGAAAGCACACGCTTGACCGCAGTCTTGAATTCAGCAACTTCAAATGGCTTCAGGAGATAGTCCCGCGCGCCAAGTTTCATTGCAGCGACAGCGGTCTCCATGGAAGAATATGCGGTCATGAGAATGCTGGGAATATTGACACCAGCAGTATTCATTCGTTCCAGTAGGTCTAGCCCGGAGAGACCTGGCATTCGAATATCAGAGACTACAAGATCGGGTTTGCGTTCGCAAATGAAGGTCATTGCTGCATGTGGGTCAGAAAAATCGAACACTTCGTAGCCGTCGGATTCAAGAGCGCGCTTTAATGCACGTAAAAGCTTGATTTCATCGTCGATCAGGGTAATACGAGTCGCCATACTTCGAGAGTCAGCTTTCAGTTTCAGTTTTACAACTGAGGACTTGCTTCAAAAGATTTGATAATGCCATTTATGTGAATCGAAAAACATATTACCTCTTTGCGAACGCCAGGGGAAGGTATCGGACGCATAATGGTATTTTCCATCCATTTCCAGTTCCCAACGGGATCTTGTATGTATTTTACGATATCGAAAATATAAACAGGCGCGTAGGCCCTGAGGGCGTACGCGCCTGCTGACGAAACAAAGATTACGGATGCCCCTTTGAGAGCACCCGTCTTCGACGACTAGAACTTGTAAATGAATGATGATTGGAGACGTCCGTCGTCGCCGTCGTGAGCATTCTTGTAGTCGGTGTGCAACTGCACGTATTCGAGGCCAATCTGCACTGCACTGTTGAGATCGTAGATGACATTCAGCCACTTTGCTTGATTGCTCGTCCGGGCAAGATTTGGAAGCTGGTCATCATCGGGGTTATCCACGCTGGCTCCGAGATTAAACTGCCACCTGTCAAAGGGACCAAAGCCCAGTTCGAACCATCCACCACGAGAAGAAATGCTCTTGGCTCCGATAAACTTTCCAGTAAACGTAGTTGCATTAACTACGCCTCCCGTAGCTGAAGCGCTCATTACATTGATACCTTGAGCGATTCCTCCCATATAATCATCGAGATTCTTTCCCCGCCACAATTCGCCCTGCAGCTTAAACACTTTGCTCAAAGGCAACGACAAATCCATACCGGCTGAGTTCGAATCGAGCGTAACACTGTCGCCGTTGGCGGCATATGCGTATTCTTCTTTGCCACTGTGACCCCAAAGACCGATCACGCCCTTCACGCCCTTCTTGTCCTTGTAGGTTGGGAAAGAATATGAAATGCGCCCCTGTACCGATGGTGAGCCGGCGGCAGCACCGGTGTCCGTTTGTTCAAGGACATTTTTGTCGCCATTAGTTCTGGTGGCTGCGACCTGAACGGTAACCTTTGAATCTTTTCCCGCCTCGAAACCTTTTGTGAAACGAAGTTGTGGGTGGCGATAACCAATATTTCCCGCCCACCATGCTACGGTGTAATCCAACATTGAGGGATTCAATGGCCCAATGAGATCCCATGTCTGACCGGCAAGCAGACTCCAGTCATCTTCCGGCCAATCTACTTGCACGAAAGCATGGCGAACCCGCGGTGCCGCACTACTTTCAAAGGCGCCACCATTAGAACCAAGACTTGAAGAACCATACAGGTCGAATTCAAGGTTGCCGCTGACACGTGCCTTGCCTTCTTCTGGTCCCTTGAAGCGCAAACCGAATCTGCTGGGATTCGCTGTCATATTGTATTCGCGATGGTTCGCATACGTTGCTTCACTCGGCACCCAACGCGCATCGTTACCCAACTGAGTTCGTGAATCGTCAGTTGACATATCGAGTTTCACATATCCATAAAGCTCAACGGGATACTTCCCTTTAATTGACGGTTTCTCGTCTTTTTTTGCGTCCTTGGCAACCGCTTGCTTCTCTGCGGGAACCGCGGCGGGAACGACTGTCGAAGCAGGTGTTTCCGATGTTTTAGCAGACAAAGTCGCACGGATATCTGTAAGCGCCTTTTCCAGCATATCAACCCGATCGCGCAACTGTGCATTTTCGGTCCGCAGTTCTGTAAGGACATTCACGTGCGGTTTCACCTGGGCGAATACAGTCCCCCCGGCAAGAATAAGAATTACGACCAGCCAAGTTACCCTTTGCTTCATTTCTTTCTCCTTTATTTGGAAATAATTAAATCCACGATTGAGAGAGTAATAGTAACAATACATGAAATAAAAGCAAGGACTTTTTTAAGTTTCTTAGGAGATTTCCTTATATCAGAAAATATGATTTTATAATTGGAACCGAGTATTATTTTGTGGTATGCCATATTCATTCGTGCAAACAAAGGAAAATATGAGTCGTCGAGCCATGATCATTGTCGACCACATGACGAACGACTTTGTCCGTCCGGAAAAAGAATTGACAAGGGATTATGCCACCGCACTAGTTTTAGCACTCTCGGTTATTATTTTCCTCGTAGCGTGCTCTTTCCCCAAAACCATCAGAGCCGAAGAAAATTTCGGAGTCGTACCTGTTCGCCGACAAACCTTCCTCCTTGTAACCGATCAACGTCAGGAAGCCAGTCGCAAAAACACGCTTAATCTGCGACTGGCAATGCAGTATGCTTCACTTTCTTTCGATGAGATTTCCGGCCAGGAATTCACGGGCGCAGCATGGAAATCTGCCCCACATCCTCATTATGACGCCGTCATTCTGGCCGCAGAGAGCGCTGGGCAATTATTATCAGTACAAGAAACCATTTCTTTTGTCAGAACCGGTGGACTTCTTTTTGTGGCTTTGCGCACATGGAATCCGGAGTTATGGGAAACCATCGGTTTGCGTCCGACCTATGGAAGCTCCCCGGAATTCATCGATGGAACAGGCGTTCAGTCCTGTCTTCCCATTTTCCAAAAAGAGGATGCTGTTTTAGGAACAAAACAGTTTGGAGCCAGCGGATATCACATCACTCCCTCGGCATCATGGACTATTCAGATACGCTATCAGAATCCGGCAACAATGCCTTTACTTCTGGAACGGTCATTCGGAGAAGGTCGCATCGTTTTCTGGAACGCGGATTGCCTTCACCAAAAAGAGTTCCGTGGTCTGTTTCTTTTTTCACTGCTTCGCTCACTTCCATTTGCCGCAATGACGGTGTTCAACACGATATTAATGGAAATCGATGATTCTCCTCCACCTGCATACGGCGGAAAAACTGGCGTTGTAGGCAACGAGATGGGCCTGACTGATTTTCAATTTTACGAATCGATCTGGTATGAACAAGTCCCTCCTTTTTTGCGAGAGGCAGGGCTCAAGCTGGTTCATTTTCCTTGTTTCTGTTACACAAACCAGATGACCGGTTCATTCACTGCAATCACTGATAGAGAAGAGTTTTTTGAGAGTATTCTTGAGCGCATCAGGAAAAGCGGTGATGAAATCGGATTCCATGGCTATAACCATCAATCTCTCTATCTGGCCTCCGGCCCGTATCCTCCATGGCCCTCCGGGGAATCCATGATCTCTGCGCTTTCGGCCGGAGTAACCCTTTGGGAAAAATTCGAGCTTTCTCCGCCGCTTTCATATGCTCCACCGAACAATCTGATCGATCAGGATGGGAAAAGAGCTCTCAGTCTCGCTTTTCCATCTATGCGAAATATCTGCCGTCTATACATCGGACTAGAGGATTTTTCTTCGGCTTCATCGACCCCGATGCTCATCGGAGATGAATTCGGTTTTGACAAGGATATACCTAAGCTGATGAATATTCCCAGACTTTCAAATGGATATTTTTTGGATGAAGTCACGAAATTCAGCATTCTTAACGGGGTTATGACACATGGAATGGTGAATCACTTTGTACATCCGGATGATATTTTCGACGAAAACAGAGGCTTGGGCAAAAACTGGGAAGCCATCTTCTCCAGCCTGCAACACATGATTCGTTACTTTATTTCTCTTTTGCCCGTTGCGCAAAAAATGACACCGTCCGAATTCATGGTTCCGCTGAAAAAATATCTTGAGGAAATGTCGGGAATCTCCATCGGCAAAGACAGAACGCTGCTAATTCAGGGTAATAAACGTCCATATCTCTTTGTTTTCAGCCAGCAAATTGCTTCAGCACCAACCATTATAGGTGGTCATATCATTTGCACTATCGAGCCTGGGAAACTCTATCTCATGGAAATGAGCGATGCTTCAGCTTCCATTCACTTCCACTGAAGATGAATCGACTCATTATTTTCGAAAAATGATCTCTCCAAGCCGACCGTCCGAGCCCAGGACCGGCCTTTCCGCTTCCCGTTCGCCCGGGAATGGATGTCCCATGAACGTAAGAAATGTCAGTTCACTCAGCTTATGGCGAAGGGATTGCATGGTAATGAGAAACGCCAAAAGAGCTGCGACAAAGTACCCGACTCCATGCCACGCAGGCAGAAATCCCCAGGCAGTCAAACCGGATATAACAATGTTAACCGAGCAGTAGACAAAGCTGCCATACAAGGCTTCCCGGGAGAAATCAAAATAGAGGAGAGAAAGCGATCCGAATAGAAACAAGACCTGAAAAAAACCACCCCATAGAGCCCACCGAAGTGGCCCTACGAGATCGTTATGGTAACCGAACGATGACAATATTTCCGGAGCAAAAACAAATATAAGAAGAGTTATAGTTCCTTGAATACGTATCATTTCCTGATAAGAAAAGCGGATCGTCCTTTTGACATCCGTTTGCCGACGTGTTATGGATCGAAAAGTATGCCTCCCCTCGATAGCACTGTAGAATTCCCGATATGCATCATAAAACACAGTTTCGACGTTGAGAAAAAACATACCGATAGCAGGAATGATCGTTACATACGCGAAAAACATCGGTGTATCGTATAAGGGGCACGCAAACAGCCCCGGGCATACTTTTTGTCCGACAGGAGAAAACCAGTATATGATCTTATCAGCCCAGACACCCAAGTTACATAAAAATCCGACCCAAAAGTGTTCACGAAACATGGCTGGAGACTGAAGAATGGAAAAATCCGGCTTTGCCATGGGCCGGCCTATTTCGAAGAATATTCGCCAAACCTGTCCGAGTAAAATAACGCCTTGTCCCGCAAAAAAACCAAGCATCGCGCCATCCAGACCCCAGGCTTTTTCTCCAAGGATGGAAGCAATAACGCTGACAAATGCGCCTCCAGCGAAAATTATTGTAATAGCAACATAATCCCTGAGACAGCTGAGATAAATTCCGGAGAGCCACAAAAGACTGACGATAACAAGACCTCCCTGGAACGTCAAACGAAAGACCCAGGAAAAGGGGAGAATCAGGGAGAATGCAAAGCCTGCCGTACCTTGAACCAGAACAGTTGCAATTGCCATTGCAATAAAGCCGGGAACAACTTTTTCAAGGTGCTTGGCATACAGTGCATCGGCGACATATCGAGTGACCGGCATCTGATACAATCCTGTAAAAACAAGAGAGATCGCGTATATATACACGATCGAAGTTCGAAATACATCGTATTCAACGCCTTGCAACCGGGTAAATACGGTCATCAGTGAAACTGCGAACATTGTAACGATCCAGGGGCCGGCAACAAGGGAAGTCGCAAAAATAAGTCCCTTCAATGTCGACACATAGGTGCCCTCTTTCAGGAACTTATGTAATCGAAATCCGATTCCTGCCATCAGTTACGCGCCTTCCCTGTTGTTGCACCAGTCCGATTCATGAAACGTGCGGGAGGCACATGTCCGAGGTCTTCATAAAGGCGTCGATATCGTCCGTAGATGTCTTTTTCCTGATAATATGTTTTTACTCGTGTTTTTCCAGCTTGTACCATTTTCTGATAACGTGGCGGATTTGTACAAATATCTATTATCGCCTGCGCCGTTTGAGCTGGAGAGCGCAAACTGGTTATAATACCGCACTCACCGAGCTCCCGATCAGCTTGATCACAACCGAATATCAGCTCTCGACAAGATCCCACATCGGTCGCAACGCACGGCAGACCGGCGGCCATTCCTTCAAGCAGCGTCAGGGGCTGGGCTTCAGAAATTGAAGTCAGTACATTCACATCCAGTTTGGGAAAGTATTCCCTGACATTCTGCTTTCCAAGAAATTCCACCCGATTCTCGATTCGCAGCATGTGCGTAAGCGCCTGCATCTCTTCAGCATACTCGGGCTCTTCATCTAATGGTCCTATTACGGAAAACATGGCATCTGGATACTCCATCAAAACGATCTTTGCAGCCCGCAAAAACGTTCTCACGTCCTTGATCATTACTACACGCCCTATGAATCCTACCCGGAAGGCATGAGGAGACGGGCTTGCTGATGACCGCAAGTCCAGGAATGCTTCCATGGAAATGCCATTGGGAATGATTTCCAGTTTTTCAGGTACAGCTCCAAGGATGATTTGCGCGTCATAATTGCCTTGATTCAGCGTTATAATGCGATCTGAAGCCTGATAAGTCCATAACCCGATTGTCTGAAAATAGCTCATCCACATTCGCTTGAAAGTCCCTTGGGCACGACGAACGCGATACTCGGGGTGGGCTTCCTTGAAAATCCAGTCTGCATGTGTAATTTCAATCGCTCGTTCTCTGGTATAAATACCGTGTTCAGTGAGCAGGAGAGGAATTCCCTGAGTGATTTTCCGCAAGGTTCCAAGAAATCCCGCAAAACCGGTCGACACAGCATGACATATGCGTGCTTTTACAGGCCTGGTCTGGAGCAACTGCAGCAACGGGACATGAAGTAAGCGCCATGTCCAAAAGAAGTCCAGAAAAGAACTTTTTGCAGCAAGTTTCTGATACAGCCGAATGACAAGCGAAAAGGCCTCCCGGGAAGAGTATAAACGCCTCAGGACAGGGATCATTCTGTCGTCGGTCATTTTTTTCAACAACCCGGAGAATCCTTGAATCGACCGAGAATGAAACTGTTCGTGAAATTGAGATAATTCCGAAAATACTCCCGAAATTCCGTTACTGGAATCATCTATGCCCAGAATGTGATCAATACCTTTTTTCATTGAGGGTTTTTCGATATCGGCAGACCACAGTTCAAATGGAAAAACGCCCGTATCACCAGCCGGAACAAACACGGGATCAAATAAATACACATTTTGTAGAAAGGAAACATTTTCGGGAAGCTTGTATTTCAATTTTCGTAATGACTTTCTCTGACTCCCGATATGGGTAATTCCGAATGACAGATCAGGCATTCTGGCCATCAGGCGTTGAACCCACGAAGAAACTCCACCTGCCACAAACGGGTAACTTCCCTCAATGATCAACTCGACATCGACAGCTGGAAGAACGGATGTGGGTGTTTTTGTCATGATACTCCCCGAACACTCGTATCAGCAGGCGAGGATGATCCCCGCCGGCTGAAATCAGACTCATTTCCAACCTCCTGGGAGTCCCTGGCGTTTTCAACTGAAATATCCCGCTTTGCGAGCCAGAATTCCCGAAGGGAAGACAGAGATGTTTCAGTAGACCTTCCAGCCAAGAAAGCCTGGTTCACTCGTTCCCGAGTTCCTTCTTCCATGACCTCTTCAGTTCTTTCCAGATCACCCGCGAAAAAAAACGCTTCCGCACATTCGGGGAAAAATCTGTGAGGAAGAATCTTTTTGTCCCAGAGCTCCGAAAAAATCATCAGGCTGACGCCGTAGTTTCCCGCTAACTGGTTGGTTACCGCTATGAGTCCTTTGAGATCTGGGTTTTCAAAATCCTGACGTACCATTTGAAACAGCCATTCGAGGGCTTCCTGTGCGAACGCCCTTGCCATAGGAAGATCAAGTAACCCCGACCGCAAATACCTATTCATTACTTCAACGAAGGCAAGCACGTTGTTTCGCCCCGAGCCACATTTCAGTTCTTCCCGACGCTGATCGATCTCGCGAAGAAAACGTTTCTCGATTCGATCAAGCCCCCAGGACGAATAGAATTTTATATCCATGTCATGATCGTCCATAGTTTTCTTTATCAATCCAACCGCTTCTTCATCAGCCAGTTCAGATAAAACTTCTATGGATCCCCAGACGAGCGTTTTGTCGGTGCCTGATAAAATATCGACGACCGGCTCGATATTGAGTCTTTCGAGTGTTGCATGTTCTACGTCAATACTTTCGAATCTGGTATGTGGATCGTTTCGTCTTTGCACAAACTCAAGATACTCCTGATACATTGCAGACTCTGAAGGTCGTTCATCAGGAAGAAAAACTGCCAAAACAGACAAACCCCAAATTCCGAAAAAAGGAAGAAATAAACCAATCGGCCAAACAAGCGGAATACATAATTCGGCGGCGTCTACATGCACTGGCATCGAAGCGCTCTTGTTCTTGGCCACCAAAGAAGCCTTAATCTTTTCCATTTTTCGAGGCGACAAAGCCCCATCTGATTTGTTTCTTCCGTGCTTCAAATCCCTTCCGGGGGGAAATTTGTCTACGACGTCTCGTCCAGCCTTATTAAATGCAGGTTTTGGAGACTGTTCAGTATGTGTGCCACTATTAGAATTCTTATTTTCAGGCTGAGATATAAGTGGTTTCCGTCGAAGAGCCGCATACAGGAATGCAACAGCTACGATATGCTCAAACGCACAAAACAGTATAACAATGCCATCCCCATAGCCATGAACACGACGCAGGACATCCAGTTCCAGAACATTTGATGACAACAGAATTGCCCATTCAAAAGCGGAATGAGATTTCAGGAAGTGGGTCGATCGAGTAAACTCCTGAGTGTGGCTCATCTGGCCATGCATAATGAGTTCATGTCTGTCGAAACTTTTCTTCCACTTCTTCCAGGAAACGCCGGGTAAGTACTGGAAGAGTGGCTTCAACCGTTTCTTTTTCATGACCTCCGTGAAAAACGTGCGCAGCCAATTTCAAACGAAGAGGCAATTCCGATGAAAGTGTGGAGGCATATATATCCAGTTTTGTTCGAAGTCTCCCCACGAAAATTTTTGCTCCGGCACTGTCTGTCAGAGGCAAAATCAAAGCAAATATATCGGGAAGATGGTAGCGACAGGGAATATCCAGATCGCGAAGCGAGCGACTCAAAACATTGCCTACTTCGGCAAGGGTTTCTTCCCTTTTTTCTGGGGTCGTTTTTTCAAGTCCATCCAGGCCAATCATCAGGAGAGTCAAAGGCAGGCGATGTCGTATAGCACGACTCATTTCCTGGGATAAGCGGATCTCGAAATATGACTGAGAATAAACGCCGCCTACTTTATCAAACAACGGCATTCTTGAACTGAGGGCGGAAAATGTCTTGGTTTTCTCCAAAGCACGCGCAGCCCAATCCGCAATCATACCCAAAACGCGAATATTAACGGCATTTATCGCAAGAAATGGCAGATTATCCACGGCAATCACACCGATAGTTTTTGTGGAATTAAGAAAGCGAATCGGTGCAACAATAAGTGTTCCGGTTCCATCTTTTTTACCCGGCTGATCTTCGAATCCATCGCGAAAGGTCAACACCCGATCAGTGTCAAAACCTGCGTGAATCAGGGAATTTCCCGGAATTCGCCGAGCCATCTTCTCCTTTTCGGCATCAGAGTAGCCGAGCGTTTCTCCCAATTTGATATCCCCGGTCTCTTCCACGATATACAAGCAAATGCGATCAGCTTGTAGAAAACGTTTCACCAGTTCGAGAATTCCGCGAAACAATTGCGGTTCACTAAGACTTTCCAGATATTGTGCCATTTCATAAAGGCTATTGAGGGTGGTATACCGACTGACAATGCGTTTTTCCAATTTCTGATTGGCACCTTCGAGGCTTCTATTATGCAATTTGAGATTTTCGAACTGTTTCTTAACGAATAGATACTCCTTCTGAAGTTTTCCCGTGCGCGTCTGCCATACTTCAAACATGTGTCCGAGAAAAATAGCCGTCGCCATGAAAAAGCATATCGTAACCTTATCGTCAAAGGTCACGAACAATTTTCCGCGACTGAAATTTTCTAACGAAATCTGGAAAAAATAGTAACCGCTGCAAAGAGTGCCGACAAAGGTAGACGGCAACGTTCCATAACGGCTTGCAATCAAGATAATAGGAATCATCAGAAGGGTGAAAGGAAGCCCCTTGAAAGCAGGATTGCCGGGAAAAAGCCACCAATTCGCCAAGGCAACCAATCCAAGAAGTAGCGTCGATTCGATATAAGGTCTCCATGGAACGAGGGAGCGAGCCCACTCAACAAACCTATACGAATCAGCTGATTTCATCGCATTTCCTCGCTTTAACCAATCGAGAACGCCAGGCTCCGATTTTTAACTGTCGGGCCACTACCTTTTCATTCTATCACTGACTTGTGCCTATAACATCGTCTCTGGAAAGAACCGGGGAAAGAACAAAAAGTTTTCTGCCGTTTCAGTAAAATGGAGCCTCGTTCTGTGAAAGCAAATGCAAGATTCGTAAAAAAAATCGGGGACGGCTTGTCGCCGCCCCCGATGCAGATAAAATGCGTCTTAGTATAATTCAGCCCTTTGTGTCCAGTTTTTGAGCTTCATCCGCGAGATTCTTGTTCGAAGTGTTATTGAACAGTTCAAGCAAACGCGATCGACTACGAGTTACCACAGTCTCGGAGACTTCAAGCCGGGCGATCTCACTGGAGCTTCCCGCATTTCCAGTATCGCTGGTCGCATCAGTCGCGGCCGTTTCACCAGCACTGGTCGATTTTTCGGATTGAGCGGCAGTGCCAAGCTTTAACGAACCGCCGGAAGATGCATCGGTGATCTTTGCAGCACTATCATCTTTCTTCTCCGACCCATCGCTTTTCCCATATCGATCTTTTGAGGCTAGTGAACCACCCAGGAAATCCTGCATCATCTGAGCCCTTAACTTATTCACATAGTCGGCGAACCCTTTCATGAAGTTCTGATAGTCTCCCTGAGAGGCGGTCGCACCTTTGCCAAATAATAATGGAATCTGTCCGTCGGTTTGTCCGATCTGAGGAACGACTGCAGACTGAGCGTTATTTCCAGCAGGGAGCTGTCCTCCCGAAGGCAATGTCTGGTCTGTGCCTGGAATGGAACCGGCCAGTGCGGCGGACGACTGGTCGAGAGCCTGCTGCTGAATATCCTTGACTCCATTGAAAAAGTTCTGCGCCTGTTCCTGCATTTTAGTCTTGATGTCCTGAAACGCCCCATTGGCTTTTCCATATGTATTTTCAAGATCGCCAAAAAATTTGTCGGATTCTTTCAGGAAGTTCTGTAATGATTCCGGTGAAAGATCAGCAAGTTTGTCGACTGAATCCATGAATTTATTGGCCGTATCAGGAGAGATATTCAGAGACTTCCCAGTCCCATTCATATATGAGCCGATAGGGTCAATCGTCAGTGATAAAGAACCCTTGAATGTCTCCGTGACTTTCGATGCAACTTCCGCAAATCGGTCAGCACCCTTCTGGCCCATTTGAGCGGAGACCTTCTGAGACAACTGATAAAACAGATCGAACTGGTATGAAATCTTAAGTCCACCGGCTTCGCGCGTCAGACTCTTATCGTCGTTCTTTACTTCGTCTGTTTGTGGTGACTTTTCAAATGAATCAACCGTACTCTTCTGCTGCGACGGAAGTAAGGTGGAAAGATCCAGTGACTGCTTGCTGCCAAGACCTGCGTTATTAACGTCGCGAGGTATGGTCAGCGGTCCATTGGCAATATTTTCGAGTAAACGATCCTTCAGTGAAGTCAGAGGTTTCACGTCCATGTTTCCCTCCCGCAATCTAATTCCTTTTTCCCGTGTCTATCTTTACTATCGTCACGCTGAACCGATTCTATTATGCCGAAATACACCGATTATTAAGTTTTATTAAGTTATTTAACAGCAAATCGCACAATTGCTATGCAATATAACCACTTTTCATTGAATCGTACACTCTTTTTCATTTTCCCATTTCTGATAAGTCTCAAATTATTTGGCAGTAAACAGGCTTCCAATAGCCGATTGCCGATCGGTCCAGACGGGAAAGCCATTCGCTGGTGGCAAGTGCTTCCAGGATATATCGGAAAACAAGCCCTGAATCTTTACAGCTGGTTTGTACAACACCACCCAGTGCGATGCGAAAATAAGGCGATTTTCAAGATCGTAAGGATGGGGAAACATGTCAGGGTCGTCGAAATCTTCCTGGCCGTTCAGATTCAAAGCATGGGCTATTGCAGCAATAGGAGGGACAAGATTTATATATCGGTTAGAAATATGGAAGGCAATAACGCCTCCGGGGGCAAGAAGCGAAAGATAGAGTTCAAGTGCCTCACGTGTAAGAAGGTGAATCGGTATGGAATCGGAACTATAAGCATCAAGAACTATCAGATTAAACTTTCCGGGATCGTCACGGGAAAGAGAAAGGCGACCGTCACCTTCGACGATTTGGAGTTTCCCGCGACAATCGGAAACAAATGAGAAAAGACCAGAGTCGCGAGCCAGATGGATGATCTTAGGATCGATCTCATAGAAAATGATCTCATCCGCCATTCGCGCATAAGCTGCGAGTGAACCTGCTCCGAGACCCACTACGGCTATTTCCAGGGATCGCCGCTGAAACTGGAGTTTTCGTATTAGCCTTCCTATAGGACTTCCTATGGAAAAATATGTCAGAGGCAATCGCCGCAATCCCGGATCCGTAATCTGGGCGCCGTGACAAATGTTGCCATGAAAAAGCAAGCGTGCAGACAAGTTGTCGGAAAAGCTTTCCACGCGACATGTGCCATAAAAATTACGGCCGGCAAACAGTTTCGGTCCGACCCAGGCTGACGATATCACGCAAAAACAGAGCGAGGACGCCAATAATCCACCAAAGAGGCGTCGTGATATGAACGAGAATATGATCATGGCAAAAGAAAAAAAAGCAGTCATGGTGATGGCGCTGACGGATGTAATGATTGACACACGCGCATGTCGTTGAAATATCACAGCGATCAAAAGAGCGAGAAATATGGCAACCATTTTCCGGAATCGCAATTTACCGCCCTGAAAGATCAGTATATTTAAAATATTTCCCGGGTATCCAGTTTCCTTGGCGGATGAAGCCGGATTACATCCATCGACTTCTGATTCCGGAGCGACGGTGTCCAGACAAAGGGCCGCGACGGCTATCAGCAATGCATGCTCCGGTTGCTCGCAAAATAACAAAGGAGCAAGCAAGGCAACAAAAAGTCCGCCCAGAAGCCCACCAATCGAAAGATCGAGGTAATATGCGGTCAAACCTGATGAGGCTGGCCGTTCTCGTGCCAATGCTCCATGAAAAAGCAGGAATATCAAGCCGGCTATGATCAGGTGGTATGCAACGGCGAAATGCAGGGGCCATGAAATAGACCCATCAAACAACGTCAGCGCAGGCGTGAGTAAAATTGCGGAAATGACACCTCCGGGGATAGTTGCCGGCGGAGCTGCTCGTGAAAAGACCAGGATGAACGAGAGAAGATACAAACCGAGGGGGATAACCCAAAATAACGGGATAGGCGCAAGATCAGTCGTTATGGTATTCGTTACGGCATTCAACAATGCCGCTGGCAGGAAGGCAAGTCCGATCCGTCGTAATCGCGCGCTGCCTCCAAGTTCATCGAATATCCCGTTCACACAGGATGACGCTTCACAAGTCTTCATTGGTGTGCTTCGCAGGACTAAGGCACATAAAACAAACAATATCGCAAGAAATGCGACACACCAAAACCACACACGAGTCTGCAAAGCAAGATCCATAGACGGTTCAATAAAGAATGGAAAGGCGATCAGAGCAAGCAGGCTTCCGGTGTTCCCTGCCGCATATAACCCATAGGGATCGCGACGTCCCATGCATGCATAAACAAACCAACTCTGCAAAGCTGGAGAAGATGCACCGATCAACAGCATCGGAGCCCCGAAAGTCATGAACAACAGTAAAAAAACATGTATCGCGGGAGGCAACCCAATCGTGGCAAGCCAATCCGAGACTGCAATTCCATTGTTACAGTGAGATTCACACATCAGACCAAGGCTGACAATCAAAAGCAAGGAATGAACGAGGCTGTGGCGAAATGCGGTCAGATAGCCAACTCCAAGATGAGCAAGCAGATAACCTCCAAGCAACATGGCCTGAAAAAAAACCAAACAGGCGGCCCAAACCGATGAGGCCCCGCCAAAAATGGGAAGAAGCTGTTTTCCAGCCATCGGCTGTGCCCAGAAAAACAGGAATGATGCCAGAAATGATGACACTCCAAAAAGCAGATGCTTCAACGTTAACGACCGCGATGGCTCCGGTACCGTATCTGAATGGAGGTCCCCGGGGGCTTTTGTCGGAACTTCCGTCGTGGATACGCTGATGGTGAAGTCTCCTCCCGCGTTAATAGTGAAAATATCGTACCAGAAGTCGATCTGTTCCACAACCCGCAAACATCCTTTTCGTCTGTTATAATCCCAGAATGTTCTTCTATCTTTCGAAATCTTTTCAGGCATTATTTCGGGTGGGAAATATCCTGCTCATGCTTCTTGTGCTCGGCGCTGCACTTCTCTGGACGCGATACTCATCATTGGGGCGTCGCATAGTCACGCTTGTCGTCATTTTCTTATTTATTGCAGCAATATTTCCGATCGGCCCATGGCTTCTGGCACCACTCGAAACTGTTTTTCCCGCACCCAAGCGCCCCCCGGAGCATATCGACGGGATTATCACAATGGGAGGAGTAAATCCATGGCTCACCGGAGAATCAGGCCACCCTGCGCTGAACGAGGATGCAGAGTGCCTCACATCTGTACTTCCTCTGGCCCGAAGATTTCCTGATGCCCGGATTGTCTACACCGGAGGTTTGGGCTCAATGGTATACGGCGGAATAAGCGAAGCCTCTGCAGCAGCCACTTTCTTCGCCGAACAAGGGCTCGATCTTGCCCGCTTCACCTGGGAAACAGGAAGTCGCGGAACCCAGGAAAAAGCCCGCAATACATTTGACCTTGTCAAACCAGAAGCGAGTGAAACCTGGCTGTTAATTACCTCAGCATGGCGTATGCCACGAACATATCAGGTTTTTCATACCGTAGGCTGGAATGTTATTCCATGGCCCGTGGATTTTCATGCCGCCGATGCAAAATATCTGCATTTCGATATTGACGATTCACTCAAATGGATCTGGAATGCTCTAAAAGAGTGGATCGGACTTGCCGCTTATCGCGCTACCGGTCGGAGTGACTCGCTTTTTCCCGTTCCTCCGCCTCGCTGATTTCTTGATTGATGAATTCTATCCTGTGGGCATGTCGTCTTGTAACGTGTTAAAATATTCATATATAATGTGGGCACAATGTCTTATGAAAATCTTTTTCTCTATTAAACGTTACAAACTGAACGAAGGAGTTATTCAAACATGACATTTCGACGTCTGCTTTCTATCAGTTTCGCTTTCGCCCTCTCTGTTTCCGCCGTTGACGCAGCTCCGATTCATGTGGCTGTCGACAATGACCAACTGGCAAAGGTTACTTCGATTCTTGCCGCAACTCCTTCGGCAGTGAACGCGAAGAATGAAAAAGGAGAAACCCCACTTCATATCGCCGCGGCCCAGGGCTACTCGGATATAGTTGATCTGTTGATCGCAAAAGGTGCCGACGTGAACGCAAAAGATGGCGAAGATACCACGGCGCTGCAATATGCAGCTACCGCGAGCGAGCCATCTGTAGTTACTTCGCTCATAAACGCCAAAGCCGATGTTAATGCTACTGATAGCGACGGAGTATGTTCTCTTGATGTTGCGGCGGGAGTGGGAGACGGAGTTGTTGTCGACATGTTGCTTATCGCAGGAGCCAATGCGAAAGCCACTGACAATGAGGGATTGACCGTATTGCATTATGCGTCTGGCGACGGTGAAACCGACGTTCCCAACCGAATCGATCTCTTCAAAAAACTCGTGGACAAGGGCGCTAACGTGAATGCCGTCGACAATGATGGTGTTACCCCCCTACATGTTGCCGCTGCCGCCGGCGAGCGTGAAATCGTTGACTATCTGCTGGGACGTGGTTGTGACCCGCTTTGCAAAGACAAGGCCGGAAAGACCGCTATCGATTATGCCATCGAAGCCGAAGAACCCGAGATCGCAGCGTTACTCAAGAACCGCGGCCGTTTTGACGCGCTTCACGGGCAATAATAAAGTCGCCATTCGTCGTCGGAGAATAGCGTGAATAGCGCGGTTTAGCTTCAAGAGCAGGCGGAACCGGGGACCGCCAAGGAAATGTGGAACTTCAATGCGGCGCGCCCAGGCGCGCCGCTTATTGTATGCCATGAGCGCGCAGCATATCTAAAGTGGAATCATTCGTTTTGGATGGCGAGCTCTTTTATGCGACGAAGATCAGTTTTTCCAGTGCCCAGGATCGGAATAGCATCGATATGCCTGAAAGCATCCGGTCGCGGAATCCAGAGGTTAGGCAAACCGCACCCCGGAAGCTTGTCGATTACAGCCTTCAGCTCTTCCTCACCCAACGTGTGCAGTACAACCAGTCGTTCTCCTTTTCGCTCATCCGGAACCGCAACGATTGCAAATGCCTGCGTGGTCGATGAACAAAGCGATTGAATAACCTCCTCGACCTTCATCAGCGGAACCATTTCTCCGCCGATCTTGGCGAAACGCGAAAGGCGATCGGTAATCGTGACAAAACCATCGTTGTCGACTGATGCCATGTCCCCGGTATTGTACCAGCCATCGACGATGACTTCCGCGGTCTTTGTCGGATTGCCAAGATAGCCGAGCATCACATTAGGTCCCTTGACAAGTAGAAGACCGCTCTTTCCGGGCGGCAACAACATCTTCGTATCCGGATCAACGATTCGAAGAGCAACGCCAGGAAGCGGATGGCCGATGCGACCGCGTTTCCCTCCAACCTGATAAAATCCCGGAGCACGAAAACCAGGGATATTCAAGGTTACCGCCGGCGATAATTCAGTACAGCCATAGGCCTCAAACGGCCTTATGCCAAATGTATCTTCAAAAGTATTAGCCACTTTCTCGGTCAACTTTTCAGCGCCCACGATTACATAACGTAACGAGCCGAATTGTTCCGGAGTTATTCTTCGAATATAGGCTTGAAGAAATGTCGGAGTACTTAGCAGTATTGTCGCTTTGTATTGCGCCGTCAGCGCACCTATGATTCGAGCATCTATGGGATTCGGGTGATAAATCACTCCGAACCCCTTCAGAAGTGGAAACCAGAGAGTTCCCGTAAAGCCGAACGAATGAAAGAAGGGCAGAATGCCGAGAATACTGTCGTCCGCATCAACGCGCAGCACCTGAGCAATCCCTTCGAAGTTGCTGAAGATATTGTAGTGACTGAGCATGACCCCCTTCGGATCGCCAGTTGAACCACTGGAAAAGATTACGGTGGCAAGATCATTCATGGTCCATTTGCGCGTGGAACCGGCTGCCCGTTCAATCCAGGAAATTGGATAAAGAACTGCTTTTATAAATGCACGCAGTTTGTCCTGAGACGTTATTTTCTCGGCAATGTCCTCGAGAAGAATCGGTTCGAACGGCAGTTTTACCTTCAGCTTTTCGAGAAAAGCGCGGGACGTTATGAGCGACTTTATTCCGCATTGGGCAATTGCTGAGGCAACCGAGCTTTCTGATGCCGTAAAATTTATGTTAACAGGTATGCGCCCGGAGATGAGCGCCGCAATGTTAAGTGTAGCCCCTGCAACCGATGACGGCATCAATAGCCCAACCATCTCCTGATTGGCCCAGACTTCGCGTAATTTTTCAGCCAGTATCAAACTTCTAATCAGGGTTTCACGATAGGAAACAAACTCATTTTTCCCGTCTGCCATGGCAAAACGACGCGGGTGACGGCGTGTTTCAGAGATAAAAGCATGATGCAGAGGCTGCATTTCATTTTTTCTATGGGAAAACGCTGCGACAGCGATCTCCTGTATTACCTGCCTGATTTCCGGCGCAGTAGTGGAGGCTGGAAGGGGGCTTCCATAGGAAACTGTTACAGGATCAAGTACACGGCGCGGCCATTTCCAAAAGAAGCGACCACCTTCAAAACTGAAGATCGATCCCCAGATACGATCGAGATGAATCGGAATGATAGGTGCATCCACACCTCGCATGATCTTCTCAAATCCGCGTCTGAATGGAAGAAGCTGTCCGGTACGGCTCATCTGTCCCTCAGCGAATATGCAAACGACGTCGCCCTCTACGATCGACCGACTGGCTTCCCGGAGTGACTGAAGCAGCGCCCGGATGCCGGCATCACCGGCTATCGGAATTATTCTCATCATTCGGGCAATGGGATTAATCCATGGAAGATCGTAATACTCCTTGGCCATGATAAAACGCACAAACCTGTCGGTCGATGCGATAACAAACAACGCGTCGATAAAAGACATATGGTTCGCGATGAACAATGCGCCGCCGCGATCCGGAATATTGTCGCGACCGTCAACATCTACGTTATACAAAGTGTGCGTGAGAATCCAGAGAATCAGTCGCAATAAGGAATCCGGAAGCAGCCATACCGCATATGATGTTGCGATGACAGTAAAAACTGCACCGGTGAGAAATACCTGTGGAGGGGATAAATGCAGAACGATAGTAAGGAGATAGAAACATGCAGAAGAAAGAATGAGGCCGATGTTGGTCAGAAAATATGAAAATCCCTGAATACCACCTTTTACACCGGCTTCCGGGCGATGCTGAATGAGTGAATTAATCGGTACGGCAAAGAACCCTCCACCAAGCCCGAGTAGTGTAAGCGCAATCAGGGCATGACTGTAACCTCCGACAAACCATGCCAGATCGACAGAAAAAAAAGAGATCATGATTGCGCCCAGTGGAATCAAGCCATACTCGAT
This sequence comes from Candidatus Rifleibacteriota bacterium, assembly GCA_015233155.1. Taxonomy (GTDB): domain Bacteria; phylum Muiribacteriota; class Ozemobacteria; order Ozemobacterales; family Ozemobacteraceae; genus JADFYG01. Next base: position 21,781 of record JADFYG010000004.1, on the reverse strand, counting down.
CTTGTTTCCAGATAGATATCCGGCAGCCCACGACCCGGAGCCGATGCCGAAGGCAAGAGCAACCATCAGCGTGCCCAATTCCACATCGGGTAATTTTAGTATATTGAGTCCGAAGACTGGAATGTTCGTGAATAGCAATCCGGACAAAAACCAGAAAAATGTGTTGCCCATGATCGACAACCATAAAACTCTGTCCGCATAAGCAATGCGGAAGTTCTTATCGAAACCGGCAAATGGGTTAAGCCGACCAGGTTCATATGGGCTAAGTTGGCGGGGTTCATCAGGCGCAGCGGCTGGAACATCCGGTAGAAAGAATGCGGCAATGACCCCAATAATCGAGAATATGACGAGTGGAACCATCGCCAAAGGAATAGTTCCTGAAAAATGCTCTTTCAGTAAGCTTCCGGCAAAAGTTCCGAGAATTATTGCCGTGAATGTCGTGAGTTCGATAATACCGTTTGCCCATGAAATCCACTTCTCCGGGATTATTTCAGGAATGATTCCGTATTTTGAAGGACCAAAGAAAGCCGCCTGAGTGCCGGTCAAAAACAGCACGGCAACCGCCAGATGCAAATCTCCGGAAGCAAGAGCGGCGGCGCCAAGAAGCATGATTCCAATCTCGGCAAACTTGGCAAAGAGCAGTATGGTCCGTTTGCTGAGACGATCGGCAAGACGACCGGCCGGCATCGAAAAAAGAATGAATGGAGCTATAAAAATCGCCGGGATAATAGACGAGTAAAGGTTGCGCTTTTCCTGATCAATAGTGGCATGCAGCATCAGAAGCAACAACATATTCTTGAATGCATGGTCATTGAAGACACTCTGCATTTGAGTGACAACGAGAGCCCAGAAACCTCGTGCCTTATAGATCATGAAGCCTCCGTAATTGGTTTGCGAATAAATATAAAGCAAATTGCTGCGTCAGTTTACCATAGCCACAATCGCATCTACCCATATGGTTCGATTATATTTCATGTATTGCGCCCAGAGCGAAATTTACTCTGCGTTCATGCGCGTCCATCTGTGGTTAACTTCATTTTTTTGTGCCCGATCTGCCACATGACCCTATTACTGCGAATGCCGGTGCAAAAACAGCAGGGGCATTTAATTCTCGCATGGTATGCGCAGCCGCTGGTCGCGCCGAATCCTATATTTGCAGGTTTTCCCGGCTGGCCCGGGGGTCCAGCCCCACCATTCGTTGAAATCAGGCAATTCAAGCCACTCCCTGGCGGAGAATTAAACGACCCTGCAAAAACAGTGTTTTGCTTGCAAATTATGTAATTTATGAGGTAGCTTGCGGATTCTTCTTTATTTAAGCAAATGACTTTCCGCGAAGGCAGTTCGAGTTGCCAGGAGTGACAAAAAATGGATCGATTCATGAGTCTCATCGGAATTCCAGTTCTTATTGTTATTTGTTATGCGTTGTCTACCGACCGCAAAAAGATCAATTGGCCCCTTGTAGGTTGGGGAATAGCACTTCAGCTCGGCTTTGCTCTCATTATAAGAACCGACTGGGGAAAACCTTTCTTTTTCATGGTGAACAACGTCATAACGTCCCTGCTCGGCTTCACTGGAAAAGGCGCTGAATTCGTGTTTGGAAAGCTGGCGTCATTCAATTGTCCGGTGGGAACTATTCCGTCGGACTTCAAGGGCCCTGGCGCCTTTGCTCCACTCGATTTCAGCGCAACAACAAGTCTGTGGGCAAATCCAGGCGCTTTCTTTGCCTTCGGTGTCCTGCCGACAATCATCTTTTTCTCATCACTGATGACCATGCTGTACCATCTTGGAATCATGCAAAGGGTCGTATATGCAATCGCCTGGCTGATGCAGCGGTTCATGAAAACCTCCGGCGCGGAAACTCTCTGTGCAGCTGCCAATATCTTCATAGGACAAACTGAGGCGCCTCTGGTTATAAAGCCCTATCTCCCCCGGCTGACTCAGTCAGAATTACATTGTGTAATGACTGCAGGAATGGCAACCATTGCCGGAGGTGTCATGGCCGCATATGTCGGAATGTTAAAAGGCGGTTTTCCGGATGTCGCGGGACATATTCTTGCTGCATCCGTTATGTCTGCCCCCGCTGCAATAGTAATTTCCAAGATTCTTGTTCCGGAAACCGAGATTCCTGAAACTGCGGGAACCGTTCCCCTTACTATCGAAAAAACAGATCAGAATGTCATTGATGCACTTGCACGCGGGGCTTCAGAGGGCGTCAATCTCGCCATCAATGTCGCAGCAATGTTAATAGCATTCATTGCTGTCATCGCCATGTTCAACTCTATATGGGAAGGTTGCTGTTCCTTTGTCTCCGGCTATGTTCCCGGGCTCAGTCTGAAGCATATCGATTCGATCCAGAAGATTCTCGGCTATCTCAATGCTCCATTTGCATGGCTGATGGGAATCCCCTGGGTGGATGCACTGAAAGCCGGCGAATTGCTCGGTGAACACACCGTCCTGAATGAGTTCGTCGCATATGCTCATCTGGGGCAGATCCTGGATAAAAAGGAGCTGGTCGATGGCATTCCTGTTGTACTTCAGGAGCGCTCCAAGATTCTTCTGACCTATGCTCTTTGTGGTTTTGCAAATTTCGGTTCCATTGGCATCCAGATAGGTGGAATCGGAGGTCTGGCACCAAACAGACGCGGCGATATAGCCAAGCTGGGTATTTATGCTCTTATCGGTGGAACGCTGGCTAGTTATTTGACCGCAAATATCGCCGGACTCCTCATCGATTGACAGACCTATTCGACATTTTCAATACACTCAAATTGCCTGTGGAGAGAAGACTTTCGAAATATTTCTCATTATTTTTATGGAAGTCTGATCAATATTCGTTGTAAACTTCGTTTGCTCTGCTTGTCGAAGTCTGATTTCTTGACAGTCAGAGATGTGTCTACATATAATTACTGTTCTTGCGGCGGATCCATTTTTATGGTTCAGATGAGAAGTTCCCTGGTTTGGGGTAATGTCATGGAGGTTGCATGGACGTACAAATCTTATTTTGGTTAGCTCCGTTTGGAGCAGTATTGGCACTGATTTTTGCCTACATTTTTTACTCAGAAATAATGGCGTCCGACCCCGGTAGTGAACGTTCTCAAGAGATCGCCGGTTTTGTCAAAGAAGGCGCGATGTCATATCTGCGCGCACAATATAGCGTCGTAGCAATGTTCTTTGTTGCCGCATTCGTTTTCTTCGCAATACTGTCTTTCGTTCTCCACATACAAAGTGTCTGGACACCCATAGCCTTTCTGACTGGCGGTTTCTTCAGCGGTCTTTCAGGTTATCTGGGTATGAAAACGGCTACTAATGCCAGCAATCGTACTGCCGCTGCCGCGTCCAAATCGCTGAATCAGGGTCTCACAGTAGCGTTCCGCGCCGGAGCAGTCATGGGTTTTGTTGTCGTCGGTCTCGGTCTTCTTGATATTTCGATCTGGTGGAGAATCCTGAACTGGGTTCTCGCCTGCAAAGACACAATTTTCAAGGACAGCATCTTTGCCGTACGCGATCTGAATGAAATTACGACAATCATGCTGACCTTTGGCATGGGTGCGTCTTCCCAGGCTCTGTTTGCCCGCGTGGGTGGTGGCATCTTTACCAAGGCTGCCGATGTTGGTGCCGACCTGGTCGGAAAGACCGAGGCGGGTATCCCGGAAGACGATCCCCGCAATCCGGCAGTCATCGCAGATAATGTCGGCGATAACGTCGGAGACGTCGCCGGCATGGGAGCAGATCTCTACGAATCTTACTGTGCATCCATTCTTGCTACGGCTGCCCTTGGAGCCTCTGCGTTCTCATCTGACCCGAAGATACAGATGGCAGCAATTATCCTGCCAATGGTGATTGCCGGAATCGGAATCGCTTGTTCGCTGTTCGGTGTTTATATGGTTAATACCCACGAAGGTGCCTCTCAGAAAGAGTTACTCGGAGCACTCGGTAAGGGCATTAATACCGCATCGGCTCTCATAGCCGTCGGTTCTTTCATTGCTGTGTATATAATGCTGCCCGGTCATGTCAAAATATACGGTTCGATCTTAAGTGGTCTTATGGCAGGCATTATAATAGGTTGGTCCACTGAGTATTTCACATCGTCAGATTATGACCCGACCAAGAGTGTGGCGTCCCAGTCCACCACCGGCCCCGCAACAGTCATCATCGAAGGCTTCGCCAACGGCATGATGTCGGCCGGCCTCCCCGTCATCACGGTTTCAACAGCCGTTCTCCTCGCCTATGGTTTCGCCGGCGGATTCGATGACCCCGTAATTGGCCCCGCAATGGGCCTTTACGGTATCGGAATATCCGCTGTCGGCATGCTCGCCACTCTCGGCATTACGCTTGCCACCGACGCATACGGCCCCATTGCCGACAATGCCGGCGGAAACGCGGAAATGTGTCACATGAATCCCGAAGTACGTAAAAGAACCGATGCACTGGATGCCCTTGGCAACACGACAGCGGCTACCGGAAAGGGTTATGCTATCGGCTCCGCCGCTCTTACTGCCATGGCTCTGCTTGGAGCATACGTCGAGGAGCTTCGCGCTGCACTGATAAGAATATCTGATCATTCCGGACTTGCTCTTGACAAGTTTATATATGTTAACAATAAGCTAGTATCTTTGACCAAAGCCACTATGCGGGATTTCATGAATTATTACGACATCACTCTGATGAACCCCCAGGTTCTGGTCGGCGTATTTCTTGGAGCCATGCTTGTCTTCGTGTTCTGCGCCATGACCATGAAGGCTGTCGGCCGTGCGGCTCACTCGATGGTTGAAGAGGTCAGACGCCAGTTCAAGGAAATCCCCGGACTGCTCAAGGGAGAGCCCGGTGCCAAGGCTGATTACGCTGCCTGTGTTGCAATCTCCACTGCAGGCGCCCAACGCGAGATGGTTACTCCATCACTTATGGCAATCATAGTCCCGATTTTCATCGGGTGCCTGCTCGGCCCCAGCGGCATAATGGGCTTGCTTTTAGGCGGTATGGGCTGCGGTTTTGCGGTTGCCATAATGATGGCCAATGCCGGCAGTTCCTGGGACAACGCAAAGAAATTTGTTGAGTCCGGTCAGCTTGGAGGCAAGGGCTCCGATTGCCACAAGGCAACAGTCGTCGGCGATACGGTTGGTGATCCCTTAAAAGATACATCCGGCCCATCGTTGAATATCCTGATCAAACTCATGAGTATGGTTGCAGTTGTCGTGGCTGGTCTCACTGTTTCCTACTCACCCGAGATCCAGTTTGCACTAGGATTTAACCCGATGGAACACAGATTAAAGGAAGAGGCGACCACCAAATTCCAGGAAGGCCAATTGAAGCTGCCACTCGAGAAGGGTGTCGCGTCCGGAACCTCCGAAGGCGCGTTTGATGATGAGGAAGACCCTCTGACAAGCAGCGATGAGGCGATTCTCCCCGAAGATGAAGAAGGGTTGCTCGGTGAAGGTATCGCATCCGATGTTGCTGAGGAAATGGCCGCCCCTGTTACAGGTTCGGCTCCAGTAAAACCTGTGACAGGTGGCTTCGAAGGGCTGAATGAAAACGTGAAGACCGCCACACAGGGGGCTCCAATCACTCCTTCCAAAGTCAAACCATCGACCGGAGGCAGTGGATTCGATGCGTTCGATGACAACAAAAAAACCGTGACACCAGCTGCTTCATCAGCACCTGCTACAATCAAGCCATCGGCCGGAGGCAGTGGATTCGATGCTCTCGATGACAATAAAAACATGGTGACACCGGCAGCTTCGTCAGCGCCTGCTACGATCAAGCCAGCCGGCGGTTTCGATGCGCTTGACGAACCGGCAAAGCCTGCAATCCCAGCACCTTCAACGGCCAGTCCGGAAACATCCGCAGTCCCTGCGACTTCAGCGCCGACTGCTGCCGCAGCTCAATCATCGAGCACTAATCCGGCTCCCACTGTAACTCCTGCCGCCCAGGTTATTCCTGCCTCTGCTCTGCAAGCACCGGTTGGAGCTCCAGCAGCAGTGCAGCCAGCCACAGCGCCGTCTATGACACAACCTCCCGCTGTAGCTCCAGCTACAAGCCAGTCTCCTGCTGCCGCACCGGCGACGCCACAGACTTCTGTTGTTGCTCCAGCGGCGCCAATGCCTTCCACTGTTACTCCATTGACGCCAGCTCCTGTCGTCCCAGATACAGCAAGCGGAGCAAAAAAAGCCGGCGGATTCGACGACCTCTGATCTGAACACTGTGTCGGCGTATTTAAAAACCGCCTCTTTGGCCTCCCGAAGGGGCGGTTTTTTGTTCAACATTCATCAGAATTCATACCTGTTCCAGAAAATTTAAGCAGCAATTCAAGTATCTGACAAATGCATATAAAACGTTCTCTTTCCGATGTTGATGGCAAAGAAATTTTCGAAATAGTTCACGCAAACCATTTCGAAGGGCAATTTACTCCACCCGGCGATAAATCCATTTCGCATCGTGCACTGATTCTCGGCGCACTTGCATCCGGCATATCACATTTTGCGGGATGTTCAACCTGCCTTGATGTGAATTCAACACGCATTGCACTTACGCAACTGGGAATTCGTATCGAAACCATCTCGCCCACAGATATATGTATCCACGGGGCGGGTGGCCCGCGCAATTTGTGCCCTCCTTTAACCTCAATAGATTGCGGCAATTCTGGCACAACAGCACGCCTGCTTCTCGGACTTCTTCCTGCTGCTCCCTTTGAAAGCCACATTACCGGGGATGCTTCACTTCGCCAGCGTCCAATGGGTCGTGTTCTTGAGCCTTTGCGCGCTATGGGTGCCCATTTTGCGGAAGAGGCCGGCAGCGGACGCCTGCCTTTGCGAATTCTCGGACCACATATTCTACACGGGCTTCCATTGACTCTTGCCGTTCCATCAGCCCAGGTAAAATCAGCGATTCTTCTGGCGGGGGCCTTCGCAGAAGGTGAAACAACTCTGACAGAACCCTGGTCACTGCGAGATCACACTGAGCGTCTTCTTTCTGCCATGAATGCAAATTTTGATCGATCCGGAAACATCTGCTGCATCCGAGGTGGCAGTCCTCTCAACCCCGTAGATCTCCATATCCCCGGAGATCCGAGCGCAGCGGCATTTCTTGCTGTCGCTGCAGCTATCCATCCCGGAAGTCGGTTGATAATTCGTAATGTTTCAATTAATCCGACGCGTCTGGGTTTCCTGGATGTACTTCGACGGATGGGTACAGAAATCAGAATATTTCCCACGGAAAATGACACCTGGGAGCCGATCGGCGAGATAGAAATACGACATCGGCCACTAAGTGGAACAAGTATTGGCTTGAGTGAAGTTCCCGGAATAATAGATGAACTCCCTGTTCTTGCAGTCGCAATGGCCTTGGCTGACGGCTCTTCGCACGTTACCGGCGCAGGCGAATTGCGTGTAAAAGAGTCAGACCGAATCTCAACACTTGTAGCAGAGTTCAGGGCTTTCGGAATTGAAATCGACGAACATCCGGACGGTTATTCTCTTTACGGAAAAGCTCGGCCAATAGCCCCTAAAACTGTTCGTCCTCAAACTGACCATAGAATAGCCATGGCTCTGACAATACTGGGTACAGCTTCCGAGGGCGTCACACAAATTGGCGGCATCGATTGTATAGCAATCTCTTTCCCCAACTTCGCGGAAGTTCTCGGAGAAGCATGCCGATAGGATTTGCACCTGATATCTTGTCGCGACTGATGAAAAAAGTCGAAATTTCCCGCATGAGATGCTTGCAAATGGACATAAAATAGTGTACTGTATTCACTCACACTTCGCAGGGAAAGATGAAATCAGCATCGTGTCATCTGGAAGCATTATCGCCATCGACGGACCAGCCGGAGCCGGGAAAAGTACCGTTGCCAAGCGCGTTGCCGAGAAATTGGGGTATTCGTATCTCGACACCGGAGCGATGTACCGCGCGATAACTTTGAAAGCATTGCGTGCAAAGGTTTCGTTTTCCGACGGCAAGCTTCTTGAGAACTGCGCGAGAACTGCGCGTATATCTTTCGTGGAGCGCCATGGTTCGTCTCTCCCATCGGTTTTTCTCGATGCCGTTGACGTCACTGAAGCAATCCGTGATCCAGAAGTTTCACGACATGTCTCAGATGTCGCTAAAGATGCAGCTGTTCGCCGCTGCATGACTCAGACGCAGCGAGACATTGGTTCTCGTGGCAGATGGGTCGTTGATGGCCGCGACATTGGTACAGTCGTGTTTCCGACTGCCCGCGTAAAAATATTTTTAACGGCCTCTATAGAGGAACGTGCACGACGTCGATTGGCAGAACTACAAGCTAAGGGTTTTTCTGCCGATCTTCAACAGCTCATGACGGAAATCGCCCGCCGTGATGAGATTGATTCAAACCGGGAAACCGCCCCATTGAAGCAAGCGGAGGGTGCTATTTTATTGGATACTACGAATCTTGGGATAGACCAGGTTGTAGATCAAATCTTTGAAATCGCCAAAGCCAAGGATGGTAAAATCCTGATGGAGGGATGTATGGAAAATTCGAACAGTGAACACGCTCTAAGCCCCAAAGAAGAAAAAGGGGTTAAAACCCGAGATGACTCCAGCATGACTATGGAGGAACTCGAAAAGGAGATGAGCGGTGAATTCCATACGATTCGTAGCGGTTCGATCGTACCCGGAACCGTCATTCGAGTCACTCCGAACGGAATCTACGTGGATGTCGGCTATAAGACCGATGGCGCTATTCACGCGGACGAAATGCTTGATGAAGCTGCCCAGAAGCTCAAAGAGGGCGACAAGATAAAAGTCTTTGTTCGTCAGCTGGAAGATGGCAGCGGTCAGGTCAGCTTATCTCTGCGCCGGGCTAAAGAACTGGCCGCCTGGGATGACATCCAGGATTCCTTCAAGAACAAGACTTCGATTGAAGGAATGATCCGGGATCGCATAAAGGGGGGATACGACGTCGATATCGGTGGCGTGCGTGCCTTTCTTCCCCAGAGCCAGCTTTCTCATGGCAAGAACGTGAAGGAGAGCATCGGCAAGGCGTTTCCGATGATCGTTACTGAGTGCGACAAACGTCGACGTAACGTGGTCGTTTCTGAACGCGCAGTTGTTGAGGAAGGTCGCGGCAAACGCCGGACAGAGATCTTCAGCAGCTTCAAGCAGGGCGATACCATCAAGGGTGTTGTTTCCCGCATTGTTGAATATGGTGCTTTCGTCGATCTCGGAGACGGAGTCGAAGGTCTTATTCATCGCAACGATCTTAGCTGGTCGGTAATCGGGAATCCACGCGAGGTTGTGCAGCCCGGTCAGGAAATTGAATCCAAGATTTTGAAAATCGACACCGAAAAAGGCAAAATCGGTCTCGGTCTCAAACAGAAAAAAGAAGATCCCTGGGAAACGGTTGACCAGCGCTACGAGGTAGGTCGTCGCTACGAGGGGAAAGTAAAGAATCTTATGGATTTCGGCGGATTTGTCGAACTCGAAGAAGGTGTGGAAGGTCTGGTTCATATTTCCGATCTTTCATGGGCCCGAAACGTTCGTCATCCAAGTGATATCGTAAAATCCGGCGAAAAGATCATGGTTGTTGTTAAAGAAATTGACAAAAGCAAAAAACGCATTTCCCTGTCATATAAGGACACGCTGGCTCACCCTTGGGAAGGCATTGAAAACCGTTATCACATCGGTGATGTAGTGCAGGGCAAAGTCAACAACATGACTGATTTCGGCGCTTTCATAGAGATCGCAGAAGGAGTCGAGGGGTTGCTTCATGTTTCCGACATGGATTGGGTCAAGAAGATCAACCACCCCAAAGAAGTGATCGAGAAAGGCCAGGAAGTCTCCGTCAAGATACTTAATATAGACGTGAAGAATCGCCGCCTGTCTCTGGGCATCAAACAAACGATGACCGATCCCTGGGAAGTGGTTGACAACAGCTATCACATCGGAGATGTTGTTACCGGAGTGGTGAAGAATCTTGTTACCTATGGAGCTTTTATTCAGCTTGAGAATGGTCTTGAAGGTTTGTTGCACATATCAGAATTCTCCTGGCAGAATGATGTTAAAGACCCCGCCGAGAAACTCAAGATCGGCGATCAGGTCACAGTTACAGTCTATGAGCTGGACAAGGGCAAGCAAAAAATCGGTTTATCCCTGCGCCGCATGAACGATGATCCCTGGAAGGGCATTGAACGCAGGTATCCCGTGAATTCTATACAGACAGGCCATATAGCCGCTATTGAGAATAACGGGGCGGAAGTCGATCTTGGAAATGGTGTATCAGGCTTTATCCACATTTCCCAGGTTGCCCAGGAACGTGTCCAGTCGGTTAATGACGTTCTGAAAGTAGGCGATTCCGTTTCCTTCAAGGTCCTCGAAATCGACCGCAAGAACCGCCGTCTGAAACTTTCCATCAAAGAAGCGACTATTGATTCCACTGCCCGGGAGCTGCAAAAGTATCAGGTAAGCTCTTCCGAAGGTTTTTCGGATACCATCGGAGATTTGATGCGAGACAAACTTGCGTCCTTTAAGCAGCAGCTTAAGGGCTGATCCGCAACTCTTTCTGATAAATTCCATCCCACGGGCATCATTGTATGCTCGTGGGTTTTTCTTTCCTGTTGATTTTCCGAGCTTCAACATTTATCATCACCACAAACGACAGTAAAAGTTGAACCTCGCGAAAGCTTATTTAAATATCTTAAGGAGGATTTAGCATGGCTCACAAAATCGGTATTAACGGTTTCGGACGAATCGGACGCATGGTATTCCGCGTCATGCTCGAGCAGAAAGACATGGAGGTGGTGGCAATCAATGACATCACTGATGCCAAGACGCTTGCGCACCTTCTCAAATATGACTCCGTACACGGCCGTTTCAACGGAACCGTAGAAGTCAAGGAAGACACGCTTATCGTAAACGGCAAAACCGTGAAGGTTTTTGCCAAGACCGACCCCTGCGAACTTCCTTGGAAGGACGTCGGTGTGGAATATGTAATCGAATCCACGGGGCTTTTCACTATAAAACAGGATGGCGTAAACAAGAAAGGTAAGACTGTTCGCGGCGCTGAGAATCACATCACGAAGGGTGGCGCGAAGAAAGTTATCATCACGTCTCCAGCCGAGGGTGAAGATCTCACTATTGTCATGGGCGTCAACGAGGACAAATATGATCATGCGAAGCATCATGTTCTTTCCAATGCTTCCTGTACGACCAATTGTCTGGCTCCGGTAGCCCGGGTACTCCAGGAAAAATGGGGCATCGAAAAAGGTTTGATGACTACGATCCATGCCTTTACGAATGACCAGAGGGTACACGACATGCCGCACAGCGATCTGCGTCGCGCCCGCGCTGCTTCGATGTCAATGATTCCGACATCAACGGGTGCTGCGAAGGCCATCAGCCTCGTCATACCGGAGTTAAAAGGCAAGCTCGATGGTTTCGCAATCCGGGTTCCCACACCTAACGTGTCGGTCGTCGATCTGACCTGTCTCCTCAAGAAGCCAGCTTCAGCGGAAGAAATAAATGCTGCCATGAAGGCTGCTACCAATGAGCCCCGCATGAAAGGCATTATGGCCTATACTGATGAGCCACTTGTGTCTATCGATTTCAATCATGATTCTCATTCGACAACAGTAGATGGCAAGTCGACCAAAGTTATCGATGGAAACATGGTTAAAGTTCTGGCCTGGTATGATAACGAGTGGGGTTATAGTTGTCGGGTTGCTGATCTGGTAAGATACATCTCTACGAAGAAGTAGGGCATACACGCGATCTACTTGATTTGTTGACATGAGCGGAACTCGCGTGGCTAACCATGCGGGTTCCGGTTTTAGTTTCCGAAAGTAATCATTTAAAGAGAAGGTAAGAGAAGGAGAATATAGATTCCATGTTTCGCACTATCAAAGACATTCAATTCAAAGGCCGACGCACACTGATTCGCGTCGATTTTAACGTTCCTCTCGACAAGAGTCTCAACATTACTGATGACACGCGCATTCGCGCTGCTGTCCCAACTTTGAAACATATTGTCGAGCAAGGTGGTCGCCTCATAATAATGAGCCACCTCGGACGCCCCAAAGGCGGCCCGGAGCCAAAGTATTCGATGAAACCGGTCTTGAAGCGCCTTGGTGAGCTTCTGGGCAAGAGCGTTCAGTTCGCGGGCGATTGTGTCGGTGACGAAGCAACTCGTATGGCCCGCGGCCTGAAGGACGGCGAAGTGCTGTTACTTGAGAATCTGCGTTTCCACGCGGAAGAGGAAAAGAATGATCCGACTTTTTCGAAAGCACTGGCATCACTCGGCGAGATCTATGTCAGCGATGCTTTCGGTACGGCTCATAGAGCTCATGCATCAACGGCGGGCATTGCCGATTACCTTCCCGCCTACGCAGGTTTTCTTATGGAAAAAGAAATCACTTACCTCAGTAAGGTGACATCTTCGCCTGAGCGGCCGATGGTTGCAATCATGGGTGGAGCAAAAGTCAGCGACAAGATTCTCGTGATTGAAAATCTGTTGAAGAAAGTCGATTCCCTTTTGATCGGTGGAGGGATGGCCTATACATTCCTTAAGGCGCAGGGAAAAGAAATCGGCAAGTCGCTTTGCGAAATCGACCAGCTGGAAATTGCGAAAAAAATCATGGATAGTGCGAACAAGGGCGGGAAGAAGCTCGTTCTTCCGACAGATGTAACTGTAGCCTCCGAGATCAAGGAAGGGGTCGCCGTTAAGACTGTTTCGGTTGACGCCATTCCTGCTAATGAGATGGGTCTGGACATCGGCCCAAAGAGCATCGATCTTTTCATCGCCGAGTTGTCGAAAGCCAAGACAGTTCTTTGGAACGGTCCGATGGGGGTTTTCGAAACAAAACCGTTCGATATCGGGACACGCAAGATCGCTGAAGCTCTGACTAAGTTGAAGGCTGTAACTGTCGTCGGCGGAGGTGACTCGGTCGCGGCAATTGAGCAAATGGGAGCAGCCGAAAAGGTTACCCACGTATCGACCGGCGGTGGAGCATGCCTTGAGTTCCTCGAAGGCAAGATTCTCCCCGGAATCGAGATTTTTTCTCGCGATATTAAAAATATGTGTTGAGGAGAGGAAATTATCATGTCACGTCGTCCATTGATCGCCGCTAACTGGAAAATGCACAAGGTCACTGCTGAGGCAAAAGCCTTCGTGACTGCTCTTCTCCCCAAAATTGCGGAAGTCAGGGACCGAGATGTCCTGGTCTGCCCGCCATTTCCGCTGATTGCGTCAGTGGATGATGCTCGCAAAGGTTCAAAGCTCTCGATTGGTGCACAGAATATGTATTTCGAAGAAAAAGGCGCCTTCACCGGCGAGGTTTCCGCCACCATGTTGAAGGATCTTCATTGCGAATTCGTGATTCTGGGTCATTCGGAGCGTCGTTGGGTTTTCGGAGAAGGCGATGAGCTGATTAACAAGAAGACTATCGCCGCAATCAATGCCGGATTAATTCCCATATTGTGTGTTGGAGAAAAACTCGATGAGCGTGAGAAAAACATGACTGAACAGGTTGTGCTGAATCAGCTTGACAAGAATCTCAAGAGCGTTCCGGAACATGCGGTGGCATCAATGATCATTGCCTACGAGCCGGTTTGGGCAATCGGAACAGGGCGTAACGCATCAACCAAGGACGCAAAGGATGCCATAACTCTTATTCGCGAGTTCATTCACAGCCGCTTCGGTGCGACTTCGGCGGAAAAAGTCCGCATTCTGTATGGCGGTTCGGTTAAACCGGAAAATATGAAACAATATATGGATCAGGAAGGGATTGACGGCGCTCTGGTCGGCGGTGCAAGTCTTGATCCGGAATCATTCGCGAAACTAATCCTTTACTGAGTGAAGTTTCTTCAATCGGAGTTTACAGTTTCGCTTAGAATACATCGATGATGAGGCGGGAATCCTGATTTTTCAGGTTTTCCGCCTCGCATTTTTTGACGGAATATATCAGAAATAATGAGTATTCGAGCTAAGATTGGGTTAGGGTTTGCCGTACTGATCGTTTTGCTGACATCTGTGATTTCCTGGTGGGCTGCACGCAGTCTTGGTATCACAATAGAAGATTCCGATCAGGAAAAACTCAATGCGCTTCGAAATGAGCTTCTGGTTTCCTGGCATCAGGAGCATGTCCGTCTAAATTCACTGACAAAAGATATTGCAACAGCGTTCACGGGTATAAATGCCGGGATCGATCGAGAGCGAGCTATAGAAGCCTCACTGAAACTAAAGCGATCTTTCGACGTTGACTGGATCGATATTATGCGGGACGGACATCCACTCTTGTTTCCATCGGTTAACATTTCCGCTGGGTTGACCAAGCTGAATACCACGGAAATTGGCTGGCCGATACGTCTGACCATCGACGGTCCGCTCTCAGATGCCGGTTTCCTTGTCGCCATCGCCTCCATTCCTCAAAGTGATGATCTATTACTTACGGCCCGCAGACCCAATCCACTCCGGACTATTGCAATGGCATGTCTGTGGGATGAAAACGGCCTTCTTGCTGGTCACATTGAATCATTTACCAGGGAGTCACTTCCTGAGTATCAGATTGCAGGCCGAACATTTCAGCGCATCCAGCATGGACGTCTGGCACGATTTCGCTGCGGCCGCATGAGTCTGGATGGCCCATGGCTGCTTGTCGGCTATGAGACTGACGTGACAAATTTGACACATACCAGCGTGAATGCCCTTATGCTCCAACTTGCGATTCTCGAAGTAGTAGGATTGCTGATACTTGGCTATTTCCTCGGAGGTCGTCTCTTCGGGCCGCTGGAACGACTTAAGCGTGCCATTGAACGCGTAGCAGCCGGCCATTGGCAGGAAATTCCGGACGCCGGAGAGGAAGACGAGATCGGATCTGTTGCCAGCTCATTCAATCGTATGGTTCGAGAACTATCACTTGCGCAAAAACGAGTCATAGATGTGCAAAAAGAGTTGATGCTCAAGGAAAAGATGGCAATGCTCGGCCGATTTTCAGCGGGAGTTGCACACGAAATCAATAATCCACTTGGCACGATTCTGGTAAGCGCAGGCATGGCCAGAGAATCGTTTGAATCTGGAAAAGCCGTCGAACGCGAAGATCTGGAAGCTATAATCGAAGAGACCAAACGCTGCAAAGCAATTGTCAATTCGTTGTTACGCTATGCCCGCAACCGCCCTCCAGAGTTGAGAGTCATCCAGTTCAACTACCTGTTCGAACGTCTGCTTTCGAGAGTTTCCACACTTGCACAGGGAAGTCGAATTAAACTGACACTCCCTTCAAGTGCTGATTTGCCGCAAGTCGAGATTCTGGCCGATGATTTCGGTGTTGAGCAGGTTCTGAATAATCTGATAACGAATGCGATTGACGCAGTCTCAGATACTGCAACTCCAGAGGTGGAAATTAAAGTGGAACAGTCGCCGCAAGGCAATGAAGACATCGTCGTCGTAACAGTATCCGACAACGGCCCCGGCATGGGTGGGGTATCGGAAAGACTATTCGAACCATTTTTTACCACTAAAGAGGGTGGTACCGGCTTGGGACTGGCAATCTGTCAATCGATAATCGAAGGTCACGGCGGGCGAATATGGGCAGAGCGCAGTGCTGACACAAGAACCCTCTTTCATTTTTCTCTTCGAAAAGCTCCGGCAAAATCGTAACGCACCCATATAATCCACATCCAAAAATTAAGAGTGCTGCGCGTCGTGAATTTCCATTGTAAAAGACCGGCAGCTCGATGATCAGAGAAGATTACGGCGTAAGACGGAAAACAACTTCCATTAGAAGTGTCTCCATGAACGGCTTTTCTCAAGCCTGGAGTTTGAAATCGCACAAATAAGTCATATATTCAAGCAAAGGTCAATTCGCTAATTCTGTCTGGTAAAATCCAGCAACAAAAATCTCCACCAGTGGGAGAGATTTTTGTTGCTCCTAAAAGCTCATTAGGGCTTCAGAGCGCAAGGCCTGAAGCCCTAATGAGAAAGAACCCAAACAAACGGTGCCGGAAGTCGGGGTCGAACCGACATGCCCGTGAAGGCGCAGGATTTTGAGTCCTGTGCGTCTGCCAATTCCGCCATTCCGGCCGGCATCTCAATGGATTTATGCATACTTATTTTCCTCTGATATTTATGTCTGTAAAATGAATATGTCCACGATTTAGCACACCGAAGAGCGATTCATTAATGCGGAAATTATTCGCGAATTCGGATTTTTTTCTCGTCTACAATCCAAAGCACTCCGTTTATTCCTTCCGCTGGAAATATGCGACACAATCGTTGAATCATATCGAGGATAAAAGGTTTGTCCTGTTGCTTCAGGCGTAATACGATGATGCCTGAGTTTTCACTCGGAGAATATGTTCGAATATCCGAAAAATCCAGATCGAGAGTGATCAATACTCTCTTTTCGCTGCGGCAAACAGCAATTAACTGAGCATCTTTGCTTCCCTGCATTTTTTCATCGTATACAGAATGGGCTTCATGTCCGTATTGCCGCAGAATTTCAATAATTTCCAGGGGAAGGTTCTCATCAATCTTCAGCTTCATCGATTCAAGCAGGAATGGCAATCATGCGTTCTTTTGCAATTTCGGAGGCATAAGCCAGTGTCGCCTGAATTGCCTCACGACTTAGAGATGGATAACTTTTCAGAATATCTTCAACGGTCTGTCCGATGGCAAGATTATCGAGTATAACTGAAACCATTATCCTGGTGCCTTTTAGACATGCTTTTCCATGGCAAATTTCGGGATCTGCGACTATATAATCTTTCCAGTTCATTGTGTTACTCCCATGCTGTCGTCATAAAAGAATACTTTCACGCTATGCAACCATTGCCAATGTAGAGGGGCTTCCCTATTAGCCTGTCGGTCGCCATCATTTTGTAACTAATCCGTTGATTTTATAGCATTCTATCACAATGACTGGTAAGGCTGAATCTTCCGATGCCGATTCTCATAATTCATGTGACATACGTCACGTGACCTATACCAATATTGTAGTTTTTGCGCTAAAGTATAGGCAGATATATGAAAAAAATAGCACGTGATCATCAGGAATATCTCTTGGAAGCACTTAAAGACCCGGACGAAGCGGCTGCATACTTAAATGCAGCCCTGGAAGAAAAGGACGGCGAACTCTTCCTGATTGCACTACGAAATGTCGTCGAAGCTCATGGCATGGCCAAGATTGCCCGGAAAGCTAAACTCAACCGGGAAAACATGTATCGTATGCTATCTGAACACGGCAACCCGGAATTTTCCAGCCTATGGTCTCTGGTCAATTCACTCGGATTCCGTCTCTCGGTAACTCCGGCCTGACATTTGATTGAGACCGGCGAATCCAGGGCAATCCGCCATACATGGCGAAGTTGTATTGGGCACGTGAACATGTATAATAATGTGCCAATATCTATGCATGTTCGGATTGATATGTATAAAATACTGAATATTTTATACACGTGCCAGTAGGACTCTCCGGAATTATGCGGCTGTCGCCTTTTTCGGACGTCCGCCCAGCAGACCATTATGCCTTGATGCCCTTGCTTTTACCGGCGAAGTCTGACTACCGCCCTTGCGGCCAATTTCTTTATAAATATGTGACATCCAGGATTTAGAACCGAAAACGCCTATCAGCAAATCGGGAATGCTGAGGGCAACATCCAATGATTCCCAGTACAGCGCGAACCCGTCAGCCAACACTTTTACCTGAGTCAGGTCTTTGGGTGATGCATCTGAAAGACCCTGCGCGAGAGTCGCAGGAAACAAAAACGACACCCCGGAACGAAGATCGACTATTATGCGCCCCGATTTTCGATCATACCGAGCCAATACAGCTCTGGGTTCGGTTTTGCTGGCCTGAGCGCCTACTTTTTTCGCAGCTCTAATTTCTTCGGCAAGCTCTTTTGCCGGAATACTCAATTTACCCATGAATCTTCCTCCATGCCACAGACAATTTGGCCTGATGGTCGATGACAATATCCAATGCCTTAACGATGTCACGGCTCGGCATGTCAATCGCTTCCATGATCCGAGGCCTGTCTTTATCGTCACCTATCGTAATACGAACCCGACCGGCACCACGGAATACATGAACATGCGGCGGTCGATGATCATTAGGCAGTATCATGACAGCAAAACCATCAATGAACACTACCGTAGGCATAATAGAAATATAATCTAACAACTTGGGTTTTACAAGTTCGATTGTTAATGTCCGACTAAATGGGGGCCGCAGATCATATACAGAGTGGATTGACCGCGATGAATAAGGATGGAACACACATAGGTGCTCCCCGATCGTGCCGTAATGTTATTGTCGTTACGTTTGTTGCCGTAGCCTGACCCCTGTGGTAGGTTTTACGGCGAAGTATTTCATCTATGGACAAGATTAATGCCATCACTGACTATAGAGTTGGATGACTCGAATTTCGGGCTCTTGACGAGAAAAGCCGCAAATGCTGAGCGTACAGCTGAAGCATATGCACGCGAAATAATTGAGAAGAGTTTCCAGCGGAAAGATGTACGGCCAAAGCGCCCAAGCGGAACCACTGAACTAGTATTTACCTTTGTAGAACCCTTTATCAGGAAGGTTCAATTCCTCGATACAAGCAGAGAGGATACTCGGGAAATCATCCTGGAGGCTTTAAGACCAGCTAATCAGTATTTTCTTCAAATGTGCTTTCCGGAACTCAGCCCAGCCGAGTGCGATCGAAATCTGAGACAGGCCTTTCAATATCTTACAATGGATCAGATTAAAGAATGTAAAATGATGGCTGTTAATCTTCGAAAGATGATTCGTGTTGCATCAATAAAAGACCCTGATCCTGACACCGATATAAGTGATCTTAATTTATGGCTCAAGAAGCATAGCGGTCAGGACGAATACATCCTGCGACAGTGGGGATATCAACAGACAATCAAAATTTTGCGACCAAAACAGTTTGGTAGCACAGGGGATATGTTTTATGACTGGACTATCGCGCAGGTAGCAGCTCTCTTCATTTTCTGGATTCGATGCGCTTTTGACGAAAGACTCAGTGACACCAGATTTACTGCCGGTGAATATTTTCTGGGTGTCTGCAAGCATTGCAAGCAGATTTTCTTGAAAAAGACCCACGATGCCAAAGGTTGCTCACCGAAGTGTCGTAACGCCATATAACTGCATATTTGCCTGGCACCTTCCGATGGAGGGGTAGTCCCAGACGAAACCCGTGTTTTTACGTGTTTTGTCATGAGAAGATCAAACCCCGAATTCTCACGTGTTTCGTCTTGGACGGACCGCCATACATCTGCTACTGTAAAGGATGTGGGGGGTATCGCAATAAGACATTCCGATTCGGAATTTGATGTATGCAACGTATCTGCATTTTATTTTCGAACATTTCTTGACTCTTCATATGAATACCGTAATCCATTCATAGGAGGTGTAAATAATGCGATACGGTAACAACCTGATGACACTGAAACAGGTCGCGCAGAAGTTTGAATGTTCAACTATGACCATTTACAACATGCGCAGGCGCGGCTTACTCAGTCCGGTCTTCCCATACGGGATGGGACCGGGCAAACCAGTATTATTCACGCACGAGGAGGTGGAAGCACTATTCGATAAGCTTTCCAGCAACATCGCAGTGTTCTGAAAAAAAGAAGGCCCGAGGCATTACGCGCTCAGACCCAGAATCAAAATATGTGTTCATATATGGCATACACGGATTCATACCTGTTGTCAAACGCTGATTCTGGTCTGGACAATGAACAACAGGAGGTTTCACGTGTTCAAGATTTCCATATATGGCTTGCAGGGCGAGCTAATAGAACATATCTTCCTGCCAATTACCCAAGAGGATTGGGTCAGGCTTGACAGGTATTACGCTTCCCTACACAAGTACAAAGTCTGTGCAGGCAATGAGCGGCAGAACATCTGGCGGATCAATCAGCTGAAGACATCGTTCCGGAACACCAGGACCACTACGAACGGCCGTGATTATATTCGGTTACGCTGTCCGACCGGACACTTGGCTCTGGAGGAATATGACCTATGAGCCAGAAGCACGATACTACATTCACCCAAACGGCCGTACGTGTAGCGACACCCCGTGCTAACGAAGATGATCTGGGATACGAAGATACTCATGACTCCACAATTCCACCTGACCCGCCGTGTGATGAAGAATCGGCAGACGAGAGTTCGGACGAGCAGGCAAGAATTTATGCGGAAGTTCAGGAAGAGATCGAAAAAGAGAGGCAGCAAGCGAAAAGTAGTCATGAGGCTGCGACTGATCTCCCGCCACGTAGAATAGAAGAGGCTCTGTATGATAACCAGGACGGAGATGCGAAACTCTTCATCCACTTCTTCAGAGGGAAGTATTGTTACGATCATGCCGCCGGGAGATGGCATGTGTATGCGGGTCATTCCTGGGCGGAAGACCGGATGGAAGCGATTCAAGACGGCTTTCCAACGCTTGTAAATGTGTATAAAAGAGAAATTTTTCGGGTAGTCGATGTACTCACCGGCACCAAATGTGACAAGGACGAAGAGAAGAAACTCACCGAGTACAAGAAGGAACTCTTCAAAAGAATTAAGAATCTCCAAAGTGTATCGTGGAGAGAGGCAGTCCTGAAGCTTGCGAGAGCGGGAACCGATGGACTGGGCATTACCGGTGACGAATGGGATCAGATCCCACTACTGCTGGGCTGTCGCAACGGCGTAGTTGACCTTCGGGATGGCAGTCGCCGGGATGGACGACCGAGTGACTATATAAAGAAAGCTGTTCCGCACGATTGGAAAGGGATCGATGAACCCTGCCCACTATGGGAAAAGACACAAGGCGAGATACACCCACTGATTCCTGAGGATCAAACAAAAGGTCCGGACGTTGCTGTAATTGGGTATATTCAGCGATTGCTCGGATACGGCCTCTCAGGAACGCGTCGTGAGAGTGCATTTCCGATATTCGTCGGTCGCGGAAGGAACGGCAAGGGCATTACCCTTGAAATGCTCTCAATCGTCCTCGGCGGACTTGCAGGTCCGATCCAAGCCGAAATGTTACTCTCCCAATCGCATACAAGATCAACCGCCGCTCCTGCATCGGACATCCTTGCTTTGATGGGCGGACGTATAATCTGGGCGTCGGAGACTGACGAAGGACGCAAACTCAATTCCAGTAAGATGAAGCAGCTTACCGGGAACGATACCTTATCTGCCCGCGCACCATACGGGAGACATGAGATTCGGTTCAAACCGACTCATGTGTTGATATTGATGACAAACAACAAGCCCGAAGTCGATGCAGCGGATTATGCGTCTTGGCAGAGAATCCATGTGGTTCCATTTGACGTCTCATTCGTAGATTCACCTCAGGAGCCGTTTGAACGCAGGAAAAATCCCAAGCTAATGGAGCAACTGGAAGCCGAGGCGTCAGGCATTCTGGCATGGTTGGTCAGGGGATGTCTTGAATGGCAGAGAGTCGGCCTGAATCCGCCGGCAAAGGTACTGATGGCGACCAAGGAATACCAAAGCGACCAGGACTGGTTTAATCAATTCGTCGGTGATCGCCTGGAGATAAAGAGGGATGGAAAGATCAGGTCCAGTCAAGCGTATGCTGAATTCTCGAACTGGGGAAAACCGCAGAACCTCAAAATGACCGTCAATCACTTCACCGAACGGATGGTGAACAAATTTGGCAAGTCTAAACATGGCAATACAGGCAACTTCTATATGGGAGTTCAATTACGGCCGGATGACGGCAAATAAGACTTATTTCTGAAAAAAGGTGAAGGGGGTGAAGGCAGTGAAGGGTTTTGCCATAACAATATATTATAAGAATATTGTTTTCATTA
>JADFYG010000049.1 GCA_015233155.1 Candidatus Rifleibacteriota bacterium | reverse complement strand
CGGGTAATATCAAGGGCCAACCATCTTTGAATCTGTCGCCACGGACTTCCCCACCAAATCTCGAAGCCGGACGTGTTATGAAAAAAGGTCGCGCTTTCCGACGCGTTTCTGGGAATATACTGCAAAAAAATCTCCTGGAGAAATCTTCCGCGACCCAGAACGAACTGTTGCCATTCATATATAGGCTTTTGCTGTATAGAAGACTGATGCGCCTGATTTTCGCCAAGGCAGAAATCCGCCGCCAGAAAAATCAGAAAAATCCCGAGAATGATGGGACGATAGCGTGGAAAAAACGAACGATTGACACCCTGGGAAGAACCCATTTGAATTTTCCTTCGATCAAGTGAGCTTGCCCGCAGCATTAGCTTCTGAATGAATTTTTCGATCCGGTTATTCCAATCATCTTGAAAGAAGATATATCATAAGTGCGGCACAGCACAAGAAAATGTAGATCATTAGAACTTGTCATGCAGACAAAACGATTGACGGATATTGGGGAAGAAGGTAGGATAACTCCCTTCAATTCACATATTAGAATCATATTCAGGAGTATCCTTAATGAGGCGATGTTCGATAGTCGTGGGAATTCTGTGTCTGGCTCTTGCGCTCTTTGCTGTGGGGTGCAGTCTACTCAATCCCAGTGATGCCGGCATTGCGGTGCTGACCGACACACGACCGACAGGACCCGCCGATGTCAAATTCCGGATCATCGTTCCCCCGTCCGGAACCACCGGTCTGACTGCGCGAAGCAGTGTCGTCGAACCGGCGATTCGCGCAGCCGTTGTTGCACAGGTGACATTCCGGCTGATTCTCGTCAACATCGGAAATTCTGCCAATCCCACCACAACTCTCACGCGGACTGCCACTGTTGACGGCAGCGGAACCGCTCAGGTCACCTTCAGCGGTATTCCCTCTCAGACGGCGATTGGGGAAATCAGCATAGCCAGCGGAAGCCTTGCCGGGTACACCGATTTTCACGGTGCCTCGGATCTTGGAGCCGGGGCCAATATAATGGACCTGGCCCCAAAGGGAAGCGGGATCAAGGCCGATATCATCGCCAATGTTCTTTCATCGATCGTCAACAATACCACTCTGATGAAACAAACCATCCAGAATCTTGCCAGTCGGATCGAGTCGGTCTCAGCGGCTCTCATCGCCTCTCCGACACCCGGCATCTGCAACGATGTGTTCGATACCTTTGTTCGTGATGCGGTGCCGGCGACGACCTATACCCGTCTGAGCATTTCTGACGACAGACTCACCCTGAAGGCCACCGGCCTCGCCTCCTGGACCAGGACGATCTCCGACATCATCGGAAACAATGGCACCGGAGGGAAAGTCTACCAGTTCCGCCGCATTCTCAAGCAGGGTCTCGGGACGTTTGCCTATGTAAGCTGGGAACCGACCGATTCCACACAGTTCGGCATCGCCAGAATCGATGTCACAAATGGCTTGGTTCTGGGCACAGTCGTCAATGCCGGACATTGCCGTGAAATGATGGTTCTGCCGGATGATTCGATTCTTGTCGGAGGCACTCTGAGCGGGCTTCCGCTGCTCTTCCGCTGGAACGGCATCGATACTTCCTCGATTGCGGCAGGCGCGGCGAATGCGTTCAACAAGAGTTGGGCGCACTCCTTCACCGAACTGACTGTGGATTCGACACTTCCGGCTCCCGAGGTCGAGTATCTCGAATATGTCCGGTCTGAAGGCTTGCCGCGGGTTCTGACGGTCGTTCGCGACCCGGTTTCCCGTTTGACCCGGACTTTCACTATCGATGCCACCAACGGTAACGCCTATGCCGTAACTGCTCCTGTTGTCTTCACCGCCTGGGCAACTCCGGGTAACGCCGTGAACACCATCGGCTGGGACATGCTGCCCGGCATCTCGACCTACACTGTCTACTGGGCCCTCAGCGAAAATCTGACGGTCGCGAGTTATGCCGGCAGGATCTCCGCCACGCAGAGTCCTATTGTCCACGACAGTCTGCGCAACGATGTCCTGTATTATTACATCGTTACCAATACCAACGCCCAGGGTGCCGAATCGACGCCGAGTGCGAAGGTCAGGGCGACGCCGCGACAACCGGTTGTTCTGGCCGAGCTTGCCGGGCTCTTCGCCGGCGGAAATGTGTCGTTCGGTATCAAAAAAGACGGCACGCTCTGGGGCTGGGGCCAGAACACTTATGGCGATCTCGGCATCGGAACTGTTTCAACGGTTCTTACTCCTGTACAGGTTTCCCTCCTGACCAATATCCGTTCGATCGCGGCTCGCAATCGGGTGGAGCTTGCGGTCCGTGGTGATGGCAGCGTCTGGACATGGGGAAACGGCAATCCTCTGCCTGCTATGATCGCAGCTCTGGCGAGCGGCGTCGTCCAGGCTTCGACCAGTGGATATACACACTTCGTCGTGAAATCCGACGGATCGGTCTGGGCGTGGGGTTCGAACTTCAACGGACAATTCGGTGACGGAACCACTCCGGCGGGCGGAATCGGTTCTCCGATAAGGATCGCCAGCCTGACGGGAATCCTTGCCGCTGCTGCGGGAGGCGATTTCGGGGTTTTCCTGCGCGATGATGGAACGGTTGTCACATCCGGACTTAACACGAGCGGACAGCTCGGCATTGCAACTTCGACATCGAGCGCGTGGCCGGTCCAGGTCTACAATTTGTCCGGAGTCGTGGCCATAGGCGCCGGATCCCGTACAGGCTATGCTTTGAAGAGTGACGGCACCGTATGGGCCTGGGGAGACAACGGTTCCGGAATGCTGGGTGACGGTACCAAAACCTCGCGGAATGCCCCGGTTCAGGTCAGTGGATTGTCCGGAATCAAGGCTATCGCCATCTCCGAGTTCGCCGGTTATGCACTGAAAAGCGACGGCACGGTCTGGCAGTGGGGAAATATCTTCGGAAGTTCCGATTCAGTCACTACCCCGACTGCCGTTGCAAGTCTGACCAATATCACGACGATAGCCGCCGGAACGGATCATGCTGTGGCGATGAAATCCGACGGCAGCATCTATGCGTGGGGCAGAAATTACGAAGGGCAGTATGGCGACGGCACAACCACGATCAGTGCGACACCGGTGGCGGTTAAATTCGGAACCCCGCAGGCCCCGATCAAGCCTTACAATGTCAAGACCTACCCGATGACGAACCGTAACATCATTTCCTTCGACGCCGTCTCTGGAACCGCATACAACCTGTACTGGTCGACCTCGTCAACAGTCACTCCTTCAACCGGTACCAAGATCGGTAATATCACAAGTCCATATGCACATAGAGGGCTGACAAATTCGCAGACCTACTGGTATGTTGTAACGGCGGTTAATGCGGGTGGTGAATCAGCTCCATCAGACCCGGCTTCGTCGACGCCGGCGATTCTGGTTTCAACCAAAGATGGGGCCTGGTCTGATGGTTCGGCCTGGACCAGCGGTCAGGCACCACAAGCCGATGATTCCGTCGAAGTACGTCACAGGATCAGTCTCGACGGGAATGCCACGTGTACGACGTTGTTCGTTGCAACCGGATCGTTGCTTGTCGTCAATTCGTATTATGGTCCTTCCGGAAAACTCGTGGTTCTGGGTGATACTACGAATGAAGGTGGGATCTATCTCGAACGCGGCTACTGGGCGGACCAGATCATTGAACTCAGGGGAAACCTGATTCAGCGGAATTATATCGATCCCGGCCAGCTCTGGTTTACCGGTTCGGCGGATCAATATATCACAATGGGTCCTAATGCCAATATGTCCCGCGGATTCCTTGTCAGGAAATCAGGTGGTGTACTCAAGGCCGCGTCCGATCTTTGGTTCAGCGGTCTGACCATCGATTTTGTCGATACCACCGCGACGGGAACGCTCAGTCTCAACGGGAAAGCCTTGAATTGTACCAGTGGTCTGGTGGTCCGGAACGGGCAGCTGACGGATGTGGCAAGCCTCTCGGCGCCGTCGAACCGGTATGAGTATCTGAACGTCAGGGTTGTCAAAGCGCCTGTGGGCGGCACTTTGCAGATCAACGGGAATGTCGCTTTCGAAGGCGACACGGTATTGGAGGGAAATGTTCTGCTTGCGTCCGGGGCATCGTTGATGAATCCGGGATATCAGTATAATGGCGGAGCGAGCCGTCTGCGTTTCCGCAACACGTTCACCAACCGTGGATCGGTCTATTGCAGTGGCGGTGACGGCCCTCCCTCCATCGACGTGACGCTCGAGGGAGACCTCAACCAGGAAGGATACTGGGCTCCCAACTCTACGACATTCACAGGATCGAACTCTAAAATCTCTCTCCTTGCAGGAAAGACCCTGAATACTCCGATTTCTGTAGCGGCCGCCGGTGCAACCCTTCAATCAACCACCGACCTGGCGTTCGACAGCAGTTCTTACTTCTGGAACACGGGCGGGACAGGAATCACCTTCACAAATACCAGTGCCAGCGGCACGCTCGACATGAGCGGAAACGGCATCAGAAACAGTGGGGCCGGCCTGTGGATCACCAATGGCAAGGTCATCGGGATAGCCAGCCTGACCTCCCCGTCAGGCCGCTACACATGGGTCCGGATAGCCTCTCTCGCGGCACCGGTCGGCGGTGCACTGACGATCAACGGCGAGGTCGCTCTGCAGGGCGATTCGTCGATAGAGGGAAGTGTCATCGTTGCGTCTGGGGCTGCGATGACCAACCCCGGTTATCAATATAATGGCGGCCTCTCCAATGTGACCTTCAAGGGAGCACTCACTAACAATGGCACCATGTTCGTCAATGCCGGTGACGGCCCGCCTCTGCTGTATATAACGCTGGAAGGCAGTTTCGCTCAGAACGGCACCTATACACCGACGGCAACTTATTTCAATGGTGCTTCCGCGCAAACCCTCAGTCTCGGAGCGGGAAAAATCCTGACCGGCAAATTCTATGAGAACGTCAGCAGTGGGACGATTCTTGCCGGGTCTGACCTTGTTTTCGACACGGCGGATCTATACCTTTCTCCGACTGCGAGTTCGACAGGAACGCTCGATATGCAAAGCCGCACACTGAAGGTCCAGGGGGGCTTCTGGAATGTGCTCGGGAATCATGCGGCTCTGAACGTCGAACGCGGCCGCGTTACCGGTATTGCCACGCTCAATATGGGTGGTGACGCTGTCAGCGGGCCGGTTCTGATTGGTCCTACCTTTGGCGCTGCCGCGGGATCAAGTATGACCATTCAGGGGTATCTGCGCCTGGGTGGTATCATGCATATAGACAGCGATCTCACCTTGCCAACCGGCTGCGGAATCTGTAATAACACCGGCGGCATGGGTGGTGCGACAACGCTGTATATCGATGGAGTGAACTTCGTGAACCAGGGATCGATCTTCTTCACGGACAGCGATTATCGCCAGCCATTCTTCGTCTACCATCGGGGGACCAAACTGTACCCGACGACGCCATGATTTGCTCAGGATTGCGACAAAAAAAGATTCCTGGAAGCCGGAATTGACGCGTCTATGATCGTCGTTCGCGAGGCTGATGAATACTATTATAACAATCCCCTTCCGGAGGTTCTATATTTCGAAAAGTCATTGTGAAAAATCCGGATAAGG
Source organism: Candidatus Rifleibacteriota bacterium (assembly GCA_015233155.1). GTDB lineage: Bacteria > Muiribacteriota > Ozemobacteria > Ozemobacterales > Ozemobacteraceae > JADFYG01. Next base: position 41,588 of record JADFYG010000049.1, on the reverse strand, counting down.
CTGGGACAAAACTGCGCGAAAAACAACCGGGGCAATACGAAAAACAGTCCGGACAATGTGGAGTCAGACCTGGCTGGCTTTCGTCAATTGTTCCTCATGCCAGCGGACATACAGGTTGTCAAAGTATTTTTCGTCACGGAGCATTTCTATCGTTACTACATACTTGCCGTCAATATTCATGTAATTCAGGGCTCGCACGCCGCTCAGCAGTTTCTGAACCGCCTCGGAGACCTGGATATTTCGCTCGATTGCATAATCCTCAATATATTTCTCGCACTCCTCTTCTATTATGAGAAGTATCCCGGTATCTGTCCGGAAACGTTCTACGAAATCCAGTATTGGGGATTTCTGCATTAACTCAAGCAGGAGATCTGTGGGCCGCTCGCACAGCTCTTTTGAGATCGTGAGCTTTCTGAAATTCTTACCGGGCAGGGCGAACTGGAAATCGGTCAATATCCGTTCCCAAACAGAAACGAGTGCGCGCGCGCCAGTCTTGCTGTTCTCCGCCTGGTCGGCCACATACTCGATGGCGTCTGGCTCGAACTCGATCTCAATCCCAAATAGTGCGAACTCGAATTTATACTGGTTGAGTATCGAGTCCTCCGTCTCTGTCATGATCCTGATGAGGTCGTTTTTGGAGAGTGGGTTTACGTAAGTTCGGATCGGCGCACGCCCTACGAGTTCGGGTATCAAACCGAATCGGATGTAGTCTTCGGCCTCGGCATCGTGATAATAGTTTTTGTATGCGCGTTTCCGGGTCTTATCGTCTTCGGGGGTGGAAAATCCTGTAACGGTAATGCTGCCGTCCTCTTTGACCCGGCCGGTACCGCGCTCGATTCTCTTTTTGACGATCGACTCGAGATCGTCCGTTGTCCGCTGAAACGATCCGCCGAGGATGAACAGTATGTTCTCTGTGGAGATCATGCTTTTGGACTTGTCCTGCTTTGTTCCGTGCTGCAGGTCGATCGCTTCCTGAATTTGTGATGCGGGGCTATAGGGATTATCGACGGGGATGAATTTCCGCTCTATCAACTTGAGCACAGCCCGCTGGAACCCTTCGCGTGAAATGTCGTGCCCGATAATCCCGGTGTCCTTCGCCTTTTTGTCCATCTCGTCGATAAATATCAAGCCGCCGAATCGTGTGATGAAATCGGCTTTTTCGCGTTTGCTCTCACCGGGCGCCATGTCGATAAGTTCGCGGATCATGTCGTCGGCATTTTTTCCAACATAGCCCACCTCAGTATAATCTGTGGCGTCGACTATGTTTATCGGTACATCGAGAAGATCGGACAGTACCTCAGCACTGTAAGTTTTGCCGGACCCGGTTGGACCGGCAATGAGCGTATTTTTTTTGCGGAACCGCTTTACTGCAGCCTTTTCCTCGGGTGAAATCACCCCGAGTTTCTTGACAACGGCGAAATGGTATGCAGCCGCGACCGAAAGGCGCTTTTTATAGTTGTCCTGACCGATGACGTACTTATCGAGATGCTCTTTGATTTCTGCCGGAGTATGTGCTTTTACGAGAGGCGCCGGCTTCTTCTTTCGAAGAATATTTTCCAGCGTGTCGTCAAAAGTCTGGGTAGCCTCGGAATTGGCCTCGAGGTAGGCTTTGATCGCGTCATCGAAAGTACATCCGTATTTTGACACGATCTGGTCGATTCTCTCTTTAGGAATGCTGACTTTCATCTATATTTATCCCCACGATTTATTTTATCACGATCAGATTTCTCTCCCTAGTGTTTGTTCGCGACTGCAGCTTGCAGTATAGCAGCGATACGGTTTTTGATATCATCAAAGGCAGCCGGATTGTCCTTGACACTCAGGAGCGCTCTTTCGAAACTTTCTCTGGCACTCTTTTCATCGCCTGATCGTAGATGCAATATTCCGACGTCAAGATATGCATCGGGCGGCGGGTTCCATCCGGCTTTCTGGACCTCGCTTATCAATTCTTCGGACTCCTTTATCGCCTCAGGAAAGCGATTCTGAATCTTCAATTCTTCTATGTGTTTCAGCCTGGCATCGATATTCGGCCTCTCTTTATCGGTCGGATTAAAATTCGATTTCGGTGCTCGGGCATCAATCTCCGGCGGGTGTACAGATCCGCTTGCCTTATTGAAAGTTTCCCTGATATTGTCAGGTCTCCGACTGTCTATAGGAGGCCTTTCAGTGCTTGTTTTTATCGGATAATCCGTCTTTATATCCGCTGCGCCGGGTTGAATTTCTCCACGACCCCCTATTTCTTTTTCTCTGATGGCTTCAGCTATCTGTCGCGTGATTGTCTCATTGGCCGCCGGATCATTTTGAGTCTTTTTCAATGCTTTGGAGAAGAATTCATCCGCCTTTTCTTTTTTTCCATCACGAAGATACAGACTTCCGAAGCCGACCAAATACATCGGACTGATTTTACTCTCGTCTTTCCTTATAGTTTTCCATAATTCCTCGAATTCATTCAAAGCCTCATTTATATGATTCTGATTGGCCATTTCTCTGATATGATCGATCTTTATCTGAAAAAGCGGATTCAGACTCTCTATCGAATTGTCCAAATGCTGTACATCAGCTGAATACATCTGATCACCTCGATTCCTCGATCCTGTCCAGACTTTGCCAAGAACGACCAGACCAAGAAGAACAATCGATATGACAAAAATGACTCCGACGGATTTCCTTCTGTAAAACGACGCGGTAGTATCGACCTTCATGGAAGTCGGCGGTTTGCCCTTGAAGGTGGTCCCGGGCGGCACTCCGCTTTTTGAAACCTTATAGACCCGAATTTCACGTGCTGCATTCTTGAAATTCTGGAGTCCCAGATCGATAGTACCGAATTCACTCCGATTCATGGCAAGATATGTCGCTTCGGAAATGAAGACTTCGTTAGATTCGGCAAAGTTCTCGATGCGTGCCGCGATGTTAACGGCATCGCCGAAAAGATCTCCGCGCTCATCTACACTGACTTCACCTGTGTTTATTCCGATCCTGAAGCGGATATAATGATTTGGGTTAACCACATTGGCGTTTCTGGACTCGAGCTTACGCTGCATATCAAGACTACACTGAATAGCATTGCTTGGCGAAACGAACGAAGCCATGAAGCCGTCACCCATGGTCTTCACCAGCTTGCCTTCAAACTTTTCAAGATGTTGGGCTACGAACTCATGGATCTCTTTCACGAATCTCTCATTGTCTTCCCGCGACTGGGAAGCGGTTCGCTTCGTATACCCCTGAACATCGATAAATACTATGCTTAAGAGTTGGTTCTTCACTTTCACACCATTAAGGTCGTGTATATCGCAGTATTCTAGACCCTCCAGAGACTAAAAAGCAACCTTGCCCTGCCAGTTCACGCAGCATCTTTACTACAGTTAGTCCCCGACATTTCGCAAGATTCTGCCGACTTTGCAGAAGACCAGGAAACCGCATGGGGGCTAAACCGTTTCAAAGCGACGGCCGGAGCCAATCAACGTGACACCGCTGTTGAAATCACTACTGTCAAAGCGAAATTTGGGTTACTATTACTTTGTTCTTGAACCACCCGTAAAACAGAACAGAAGCCAGGATCAGTCCTCCACCCGCCAGCGAGATCCCTGATGGGTTTTCGCCTGTGCCGAGAGCGGTCCAGATGGGATTCAGCACGGCCTCAATCGTCGCCAGTATTGTTGCCTCGACAGCCGTGACGTATCGCAGCCCGATATTGAAAAGTACATATGACAGTCCGAGCTGGAAAAGCCCCAGTGAGATTTTGATCAGCCAGCTGGAAGTGCAGGTCGGCAGCCCTGTGATCATTGCAGGCATGCAGATAATTGTTATGAGGATGTTGCCCAGAACGGTTGCGGGAAGCGATAGCAGCAGCCCGCCGGAAATATTTGTTGCCGGCATATCCGAGATAACAGTTTCATGCAATGGCGCATCGGTTGGTATCAGGGAGTTGGGTCTTGGAGGAGGAAAGGTGACCCGCCTCAAGAAGAGAGTATTCAGCGCACATGCGACTCCTGACGCGATGGCCAGGATATTTCCACATAACCCCTGCAATGAAAGCTTTTCGCCGAAGAAAAAGGCCATGCCAAGAAGAACCCCGGACAATGCTCCCCACTCCCATCCGCTTACTCGTTCGCCAAGCATCGGCCAGGACAGCAGAGCCACAAAAAGTGGTGCGGTATACTGGAGAAGAATGGCGTTTGCTGCCGTCGTCCACTTGGTCGCGGTGACGAACATTCTTAGCATGATGGCATAGCTGACAGTGGAGTGTTATTTTCAAAAATGGACCATCTCAAAATCCGGGTTTTCCCGGACAGACAAAACTTTCGCCTTTGATTATTCTTGTTTCAAAAGGGAATTGTGAAATATGTTTAATACCGTTTACTCTCCCCGTATCCTGAGGGGCTGTTCATTTTTTCCCGTATGAATGCCCTTTAGAACCTCCTCATGGAAAGGTTGACAGGCTCTGGGGGGGGGGTATCATTTCATACTCAGTTGATTTCTCCTTTGGACAAAATTTACCATTTGGTATGGAGGGTTTTTTCTTATGAAACTACGGAAAAAATTCATCGTGTGGCTTCTTCTGGCCTCATTTACATTTTCCCTCACCGGCTGTGGTGGTGGCGGAGGAGGTGGCGGTGGCGGGAGCCCGTTGGCGGCGACCACGAATTCGACGGTTCTGACGGGTGGCGTTACGCCGGGTTTTGTCGCGGTCGGGGCCAAGGTCGCCTTTTTTTCAGCCGATGGGCAAACCGGAACCACTTACACGGACCAAAACGGGTCTTTTTCCTTTTCCCTGAGCCAGCCTCCGACCCTGCCCATAATCTACAAAGCGGAATACACCCCCCCGGAGACGGTGTCCATTCGTGGCGATGTCCGGAAAAATCCGGCGCTACTTCTCGGGTTGGTTGCAATTGGCTTCATTTATGCCGGTACGGCCGTGACCATGTTTGGTGACGCCGTTGCCAGAAGGGCACTGGAAGATGGTCCGGCCCCTACCAAGCCGGAAGACCCGGACTTTCCCAAACCAGGAAGCTATGAATATATGATGCAGATAAAAAATGAAATCCAGGGAGAGGAGGCATCAGCCAAAAACTTTATTGATGAGGTAAATACCAAAACCAGAAACATTGAAGATTCTGCTCCCCGAACCTGGAGTTTTGACCGAACAAGATTGGGAGGAGTCATCAAATGGGTTGCAGACAAAAGTGGAAAACTCCTGGTAAAGCTTGGTTCCGGTGAGACAAAAGATCCTTCTGATCCGGCGGTTGCTGATTTGGTAGCCAAAGAAGTCGAAAGCCTCCCCGATGTTAAACCGACTATCCCAACTCCAACCACAAGCCCCACAACCGGAGCCTCTACATCCACAGGAACGTCAACCTCAACCAGCACAAGCACTGGGTCTTCGACGGGGACGTCCACATCTACCGGAACAGGTGGAACGACAACTGCTCCCAAGCTTTCTGACGTGACATGGTGGGCTGCTTCTGATGGTAAATACAAATGCGATATTGATTTTGTTCCCACCAAGAGCGCAAGCGCATATCGACTCTATTATTCACTCACGGGGGACCCGATTAAAGGAGTGTCTAAATATATAGAATTCCCTCCCGATGGAGCAAACGACACGGCTTGGATGATTTCGGCTGCGTTCACCTTCTCAAATGCTCCCAAGCAGTATTTTTCCTTGTCTGCAGTCATTAATGGAGAGGAAACCGCACTTTCAAATACCGTCAGTGTTGCAGCGTATGTTCCAGGAACCACCGGAACTACAGGAACTGGCACCGGCGGGACAACCACAACCACACCAACGAGTACTACCACCGGAACTACCACCGGAACTACCACCGGAACTACCACTTCTGGCACCGGCACAACAACCGGCAGTGGCCGTTTCACCAGAGACGCCGACAGCGTGATCTCTGACAACAAGACCGGTTTGCAATGGTACGTTAATTCTACTAAGAATACGGGGTGGATTGGGGGAAATATGGGATGGATTGAGGCAAAAAATTGGGCGGCCAGTCTTGCCATAGCTGGGGGTGGATGGAGGATTCCCGCACTCGCTGATCTTCAACCACTGTATCCAGAAGCTACCATACTAGGTTCCCAATACGGGTTTTTCCCTAGTTGGTGTTGGTCAAGCGATTCCGGTAGTAGTGATAAATATGGCGACAGAAGCTGGTGTTTTAGTATTAGCGATGGTTCGAAATTCTTAAACTACACTGATTCCAAGAACGGGGTAATGGCTGTTCGTGCGAAAAGGTGATTTTGGCTCTGCCAGCCGCTCCCCCCTGTTCAGGTTCAGCCTGAACAGGGGGGAGCCTTCCAGGGAAAAGAAAATAGCAGAAAATAGGGGTCAGACCAGAATGGCGCAAAGATAAGCCTATTTTTCCTTCCAGAATATATTTCTGCCACAGACAAACACTGATAAACAATGACTTGTCTCGGACAAGTTACCCAATAATTTCCTTATCTTAGTGGCATTCGGGTCTGACCAAGATTATTCGATAATTTGAATCATGGCAGCATCATTTCCGGAAGAAACTTTATAAACAGCGATTAATACAGGCTTTTGGATAATTTTAGATGAAATGTCCTTTGAACCACTCAGATTGTTCACGGAGAGGAGGGGACCTACCCGGGAAGAAAATGCAATTTTTGGTTTGCAAAACAGGGTTATTTGAATCTCCCGCACTCGTTTGTTGGCAATGACGCTGAAAAAACACTTCCTTACCGGGGTGAAGACCGCACATGGAATAATCCGGTATTTCTCCTAACCGGGGTGGAGAAACTGAATGGCGGCACGGGTCAGCTCGCGGTTGGTCTTGACGCCCAGTTTTTCCCGGAGATGGTTCAGGTGGGTTTCTACAGTGCGGGTGCTGATGCAGAACCGGTCGGCGATTTCGGCGAGTCCGAACCCCTGACCGAGCAGGGTCAGCACTTCCAGCTCGCGACCGGTGATTTCCCTTAATTTCAGGCCCTGCCGGGCGAGGTCGGAATCCTGTTTCTGCAGTTCCCTGGCCAGGGACGGACCGAAATGCTGTTTCCCTTGTCGCACGTCTTCGATGGCATTGACGATGGCTGCCACCGGATCGGCCTTGGTGACATACCCGTTGGCACCTGCCCGCATGGCGCTCTCCACAAACAGGGGCGTATCGTGCATCGAGTAAATGATGATGGCGAGAGCGGGAAACCGCTGGCGGCATTCGGCAACCGCCTGCAATGCCGTCTCGCCCTGCAGGGAAAGGTCCAGTACCGCCACATCAGCTGCGGCCTCCGGCAGTAGTTTCAAGGCCTGTTCGGCATTCTCAGCCTCGCCGCACACTTCAAACCCGCGTTCCTCCAGCATCATTTTCAGTCCCAGACGCATCACCGGATGATCTTCCAGCAGGAAAATTCTGACAGGCTTGGTGGTCATGATTCATCTCCGTCAAAGTTGGCATTCATGGAGGGAAGCTGGTCCGCCGGGGAATGGGAAGGCCCCGCGCCGTTGAGTGGAATGTCCAGACTCAGGCGAACGCCCTTCCCCCCGCAAAGATTGTTCATTCGCCAGTTTCCGCCAAGCAGGCCGACCCGGTAATCGACGAGCTTCAGACCGATTCCCATGTCCGTGGCGAAATTCGCTCCCGGGTTTCCCGCCATGCCATCTTTGGACACTGGTTCCTTCTTTTTGTCCGGCAAGGCCCGGCCATCGTTTTCCACGACCAATCGCAGGTTCTGAGAGTCGGTTTTCAGACCGATACTGATGCTCCTGGCTTTTCCGTGGCGAACGGCGTTCTGAATGGCTTCCTGAGTGATCCGGTACAAGTGCAGGGCCGCGTTGGGGTCAGGAAGGGTGAATTCCGGTTTCCCCTCAAACCGACAGTCAATTTTGTACATGTAGCTCGCCTGGCTGGCCAGGGTGGAAAGAGCGTCCCCGATTGCCTGCGGATCAAGAGCCAGGGGGCACAAGCCGCGGGCAAGAGTGCGGGTCTGCTGAACGGCATCATGCAGAAAATCGCGCATCATGGCCAATTCCACGTGTTCCGACACGGTTTTGGCTTTGAGTTTCCGATACACCGCCTCGGACATGCACATGACTCCGGCGATCTGCTGGCAAAGTCCATCATGCAACTCCCGGCCGATGAACCGCCGCTCCCGCTCGGAAATTTCCAGAAGTTTCTTTTCAAGCTCACGCCGCTCTTCCAATAAAGTGGTTAATTGAAGGTTCGCGGCATGCAAGGAAGCGGTTCTCTCTTTCACCTTTTCTTCAAGCTGTTCCAGGGTTTCGCGCAATTTTTCTTCCAGCTTTTTACGGTCATCGATAACCGTCCCAAAGCCGACCTGGTAAGCAATCTGTCCATCGGGTCCCGGAACCAGGGTAAACGTATCATTTAACCAGATATTTTCACCATTCGCATGTTTAAAGGGAAATTCGACATACATGGTAAAGCGGCCGCCCTTATAGTCGGCCATTAATAAATCCCGCTGCCTGGAAATAGCGGCAACGGCATCCAGGGGAAATCCCATCATGAATTCCGTATAAGGCATCGCCAAAATTTCTTCCCGGGTCCGGCCGAGGGCTTGAGCAAACCCCTTGCTGACATAATCAAAACGATTCCTGCTGATATCGATCCGATATAAGGCGTGGGGGGACTCCTCAAGAACCTCCATGAACCATCGTTCGCTTTCGGTAAGTTCCGGCTTTTCCTCCTTCGGTCGGGAAATAGCCATTATAATTCCCCGCAGAACTGACTTTCCCTGATTGGCTTTTCCGGGTTTTTCCAGGAGAGAGGACAATTCGAACCATCTCTTTTCTCCATGGTCATCAATGACCTGAATCCGCCGTTTTAAAATCTCCAGAGCCCCGCGCTGAGCGCTGAACATAAACATCCGAAGCAGGCTTCGATCAGCCAGGGGAACCCTTTCGCAAAATTCATCAAAACTTTGGGAGGCAAGGGGCGGCAGGCCGATCATCGGGCCCCAATCACGATCGAAGGTAAAAACCATCGTCTCGAGATCCAGGCAAAAATGACTCATGGGCTGAAGAGAACGAACCAAATCCACGGAAGGAGGTTCCAAAAAGCGGTCTTGATGCATATCCGGACTTTTCATGACCATTTCTTTCGGCGAAAAAAGATTAAAGAGGCCAAACGGACCAACTGCCTCTCACGCAACCAGCAAAACGTTTTCGCATGATAAATGATTCCAGGAATGATAGATAGGCGAAAGTTCCAAAATTTCTCTAACCTCCTGGAATAAACCACAGATGAACGCAGATAGACACGGATAAGAACCGGTAGTTTTCCGCCACCGGCCTTTATCCGTGTTTGCCCGTGTAAATCTGTGGTTGCTTATCGTTTCTCCCTCTCCGTAATCCAGAATACCCGAAAAAGAATACTTTTTCTGTCCGGGAAATCCCGGATTTTTCGGAACAAGAAAGAAATCGGTTTTATTCCGGAGAATGTTTTTCCTCATCCGCTGGCCCCTCAAGGGGTGAACCACCCGTAAAACAGGACAGATGCCAGGATCAGTCCTCCACCCGCCAGCGAGATCCCTGATGGGTTTTCGCCTGTGCCGAGAGCGGTCCAGATGGGATTCAGCACGGCCTCAATCGTCGCCAGTATTGTTGCCTCGACAGCCGTGACGTATCGCAGCCCGATATTGAAAAGTACATATGACAGTCCGAGCTGGAAAAGCCCCAGTGAGATTATGATCAGCCAGCTGGAAGTGCAGGTCGGCAGCCCTGTGATCATTGCAGGCATGCAGATAATTGTTATGAGGATATTGCCCAGAACGGTTGCGGGAAGCGATAACAGCAGTCCGCCGGAAATATTTGTTGCCGGCATATCCGAGATAACAGTTTCATGCAATGGCGCATCGGTTGGTATCAGGGAGTTGGGTCTTGGAGGAGGAAAGGTGACCCGCCTCAAGAAGAGAGTATTCAGCGCACATGCGACTCCTGACGCGATGGCCAGGATATTTCCACATAACCCCTGCAATGAAAGCTTTTCGCCGAAGAAAAAGGCCATGCCAAGAAGAACCCCGGACAATGCTCCCCACTCCCATCCGCTTACTCGTTCGCCAAGCATCGGCCAGGACAGCAGAGCCACAAAAAGTGGTGCGGTATACTGGAGAAGAATGGCGTTTGCTGCCGTCGTCCACTTGGTCGCGGTGACGAACATTATTAGCATGATGGCATAGCTGACAGAAGACCCCCAGACATCCGGATGTCGCACGCAGGCGCGAAATGCGGCAGCTGCGGAACGAGTTCCGCCGGCGGTGATAAGAAGTGCTCCGATGACGATTGGAAGTGTGAAAAGGCTTCGCCAGCCAGTGGTTGCGAGTGGCCCCATGTCGGTAAGGAGCTTGACTCCGACTCCGGAAAAACTCCAGAGAACGGCTGCCGAAATGATCGATAGTTGACCGCAAAGGTGCTTGCTCATTTCCATACCCGAGTTCAATTTTTCTTATCAGTCAGTTCCTCATTGATGTAATACTGTTTCATTCTGAAAGACAAGTGAAACATTTCAAAGCTCTCATAATGGAGCGAGGAAGAGCACACTGCGTGAATTTTGATTTTTCATTTTCAAGGTATATATTATAGAAAAGGAGGAAATCCGAGCCGCACCGAATATAGTTTCCTAATCTTTGCGGTCCGAGGTTTCGTCCTGCGGCGAGTGAGGTTTTATGTGAGAAAGGAGCTTTTATGAGTCAGATATTGCGCGGCGTTATATTATGGACCATTATCCTGTTTCCCCTTCAGTTATCAGGAGAAACAGGGCTTATAGTCTCTTCTCCTGTCGACGGGAAAGTCTTCGTCGACAATGCTTTGATTGGTTCAGTCGATTCCGCGAAGCCATGCAGTTTCACAGTTTCAGTACCTGGATCACATGTAGTCGAGGTCAGGGCGGATGGTTCCCGGATCACCCATCGGGAAGAAGTTACCATTCTGCCTAATGCCAGCGAATCCAGGGAGATCAAGGCTTTTTCGGATGTTACGGGAAGCCAACCCAGTCAGCCGAAATCTCCGGAAGTCTCTTCCCAGAAGTATGTGACTCGGGAGGAGATGATGGCTGCTATTGAAGAGGCAACCCAGAAGGCAACCCAGAGAGCTAAATCCGAAGCTCTATCGGAAGAAGCTGCACGTCGCCGACGGGCTCAAAAGCGGGATATTACCAACAAGGCAATCGGTCATGTGGTCGGAGTGGAAGCTAACCGTAGCCTCCCCGGGTCCGTGAAGAGAATGGAGCGGATCAAACTTCTGATCGAGGCGCTGCCCTCTTTCAAGAAATGAAGGCTGCTTTCCGGCCTATCATCTTTTGAGCAGGGCAGGGGATTACTAACCAGCGGCAGGGGCATTCTTCTCGAATGATTTTTCGCCTGATTGCGTGGCTTCTGCGACTTTAATAGAATCATTGCCCTCAAGTTTTATCGGAAGACGGATTCGGGAGCTTTTCTCGGTTTCTTCGTTGATCTGTTTTGTCAGCGAATACACCACACCCGTATGGTCAAAAATCTCGCAATGCAGAATATCTCCATTTATAATTTCGCTATGTGAACCCGCTTCAAACACTTGCTTAGAACTACTGTCAAGAGATGGAAATAACGGAATCATCGATTTTTTACCGGTTCGATGGTTGGTCATTCGCAGAACGAACACGTGCTCAGCATCTTTTTGGAACAGCGCTTCGAGGTTATCTATTTCGATTATCCATGAATCAGGACTGAACTTCATATTCGGCCCGGCTTGTATCTCGTCTTCAAAAAGCTTTTTCGGATCGAATTCAGACTCCTCGGAAAGGATTTCAAGTTTTCTCTTAACACCCATAAAATCAGACTTCAATTCGTGGGCCCACTGAAATTCCTCCCGGGCTGCATCCCGATTACCCATAAGCAGATAAAGATTGCCGATTTTATAGTGGAGATCAGGATAAGTCGGGGAAAGGCGTGAGAGTTTCTTGTGGAGCTCAAGGAGGTTTTGAATTTTGGTGAAATAATCGCCAAGCACTCCAAGTTTTTCCTGAACGTCGAGGTAGTGTGCATCAATTTCAGAAACGTGATGATACGCGGTGTTCGCGCCGAAAAATTTTCCCGTATTGTACAGATAATTGCCGATCAGATAATATGCGCGAATACTCTTGGGCTTGATCTGAACTAAATTCCTGAGCGCATCATCATATTTATGCAGATCTCCCAAGGCTACGGCCAGATTGATGCGGGCTTCAGCATATCGCGGATTTATGGCCAGCGCCTTTTCGAAATACTCGACTGAGTCCTGGGTCTGATTAAAAGCATAGAGAAGTTTTCCCATGTCGTTCAGCAGATCAGGATAATTCGGATATTTATTCAGATTCTCTGCAAGTATTTTCAGTGACTTTGTTTTCATCTCATCATCGCTTTTGATTACGGCGCTATATCCGAGTGCCAGATAACCATCAGGATTCAGCTTCAAAACATTGTTCATGACTTCAAGCGAATGGGCAAAATCACGTTTGAGAAAGAATATTTCACCGAGTACCTGAAGGACCTTTGCGGAATGCGGCTGCAAACCGACGAGATGCAGGCAGTTGCGCAGTGCGTCATCAAGACGGCCGGCGGATATCTGACCATGGATGTCTTTCAGAAGAGTCGAACAGAACTCATCGTCTATATCAAGACAGACCGTAGAATCCGTTTCCATACCGCATAATGGGGATGCTACGGGTTTATGATCTGCCGGATAAAACCACCTTGTCAGAAAGCTTGTCTCAGTGGTTATTGCAAGACTCTCTTCCTGTAATACGCTCTTTATGATCAGACGGACTGCATTACAGAATTCGCCTGTTGGAGATTTCTGAAATGGCATTTCCCCCGTGTCGACATTTAAATTCTGGATCTCGGGCAGCTCGCCGACTATGCGATATTTGAACAACCGCTGAAAGGCTTCCACTTTAGTGCCATGATTACGATATGACAAAACGATATTTATCAATGAATCAGACAAATTCATACGGGAAATTGCCCGAAAGAACGAATTGTTGCTCTTTATGGCAATGGAATCACCGCAGGCGATGAGGAAAAAAACATAATCCGACATGTCGATTGCATTCAGAAATGTTTCTGAGATGCCGCTGTTAGTATCTATTACTATATAGTCATAATAACGGCGGCATGTGCTGATGACCTTGACCACATCTTCGCCACTCAGTTTCTCCCCTTCAAGCAGATCTTTGGGAGCTGACATGACGCTCAGTGTATTGGACAGCCGGGACACATACTTGTGTATTTCTTCTTCGCTAGGCGGCTCGATCCCAAGCGAAGCCGCAAATTGCAGAATTGATCGGGGCGTACACGCCCATCAGAAAGCTGCCGTCACCAAAATTCAAATCGAGATCCAGAAAAAGAACTTTTCTGGGAAGTTCGTAGGAAAGCAATGAGGCCAAGGTTGTAGCCATGACCGTTTTGCCGTATCCGCTGCGTGCCGATGCAATTGTCATGACTTTGCCGTTCTTGACTTTCTCGACTGTCGGAGAAGGCTTGACAGGGTTGATCATATCACGCAGGCGCTTGCTCATTGTGCCCAATAGCTTGAAACATATTGAAGGTCGATCTTCAAGAAGCGATTCAAACGCGTTCCCGGGAATCTTATAAAGCGTGGTATTCTGAAAAGCCTGCGCAGTTGCGGAACGGGCCGCATCCTTATCGAACAGTGACATCTCCCCGAAAAACTCGCCATTCTTCAAAATGGCGATGACCCTCTTTACCTGGTAAAAATCCTTGACTGAAATTTCAACCTGACCATGTTTGACGATATAAAAATCCCTGCTTATTTCGCCCTGCTGGAAAATAGTTGTGCCGCGCTGGACAGAAATCTCCGAAACGATTTGTGCCACCTGATCTATTTCACTGGAATTCAAATCGCTGAAAATACTTAGCATTTTTAGCATCAGATTCTCTCCTGCTAATACGTATTCCTCTTTTTCTGGAGGAAAAAACAATAATTACAACTCTTTTTTTCTTTGTCTCTCGATGGTTTTCCTCGCACGTATCAAAACATAAAGTACAAAACGATGCGACTAACAAGACAGCTTGCCGGATTGCTCCTCATGCTGATTAACTCTCAATGACAAACTCTCAACCATTTTCCCGCTGGAAAATGCCAAAACCCCTCACATAATAATCTTATTCCGAAAGGAATAAAAAGGCAATATTTAAAATTTCCGGAAGCACTGATTGGATGATCCTCAGCAAGGATCTTCAATAGCCGGGATACCTGCAGTATATTTATTCACACCTTCGGCGGTCACGCCCCATATCTTAGTTCCGCACTTGCGGGCACTTCGTTGTGTCGAGAGCCGTGCTATAGAGCATTCCTGAGTTTTTTATACGTTTACCCTGGCCGCAGGCAGCAGTTAGTTGCGAAAGGTGGGTTTTGTGGATACAATATACGTTCCACGTTCGTGGAAGAGTTTGCTTCGGCAGCAGAACAGCTTTCGAATTATGTCGTGTGCATTCTGTCATGGAGCATTGAATAAATTCTCGGGAGAAAGGTGCAGGCAAATGACGGATTTAAGTACTTTATTAAAAGAAATCAAGAGTTACAAGAGCAGGATGTTCGGAAAAGACTTCCTCCTGACCTGGGAAAAGTCAGTCGACGAACTCAGGCAGATCCTCGCGATAGCCAACCTCCTTAAGCTCATGCGTCAGGAAAACATTTCTGCGAGGTGTTTCGAATCTGGCCTGGCTGTTTCCCTTTTCCGGGATAACTCGACCAGGACTCGGTTTTCTTTTGCTTCGGCCTGTAATCTGCTCGGACTGGCGATTCAGGATCTCGACGAAGGGAAATCCCAGATTGCCCACGGCGAAACCGTCCGCGAAACAGCCAACATGATTTCCTTCCTGTCGGAAGTCATAGGAATCCGCGACGACATGTATCTTGGTGCAGGTAATACCTACATGCGGGAAGTAGGTGAAGCGCTCGACGACGGATTCAAACAGGGGGTGCTTCCGCAGCGGCCCGCCGTTGTAAATCTTCAATGCGACGTGGATCATCCGACCCAGGCGATGGCTGATCTGGGCTGGCTTACAGAATATTTCGGCGGACTCGACAAGCTCAAAGGGAAAAAAATAGCAATGACCTGGGCATATTCCCCAAGCTACGGCAAACCGCTGTCTGTACCTCAGGGGATCATAGGTCTGATGACCCGTTTTGGCATGGAAGTCGCATTAGCTCATCCGGATGGCTACAATCTGATTCCTGAAGTAGTGAAGATAGCCGGAAAGAATGCCGGCGCGAGCGGCGGCAATTTCTCAGTAAGCAACAGCATGGAGGAGGCCTTCAAAGGCGCCGATATCGTATATCCGAAGAGCTGGGCTCCATTTGCGGTTATGGGCAAGCGCACCGAACTCCTGCGGAAGAATGACCACGATGGATTGAAAGCTCTCGAAAAAGAATGTCTGGCCAACAATGCGAAGTTCAAGAATTGGGAATGCACCGAAAAGATGATGAAGCTCACCAAAAAAGGTAAGGCTTTGTATATGCACTGTCTGCCGGCAGATATCACCGACATATCATGCAAAGCCGGAGAGGTGGCAGCGAGTGTTTTCGAACGATATCGGATCGAAACCTACAAGGAAGCAGGATATAAACCCTATATGATCGCGGCCATGATTCTGACAAGCCGCTTTGATGATGTGCATGGCATGCTCCGGAAGCTGATCAAGCAGGGAACAGAGCGAATTATCTGATCAGTATTTATTCTGACAAATTGCGGGAGGGTTTGAAACCCTCCCAAATGTCCTGGCGAATCGTCAATATTCACCCCTTGGATGGGTTTCAAACCCACACAAGGGGTGAATATATTTGTGTGATATACATGGCTAAATAAAACGAAATACTCCGCAAACCCGGACGTACAACCACCATGCGCTATTGAACTGCTTCAGCCGACTTTGCAGAAAACCAGAAAACCGCACGGCGGCAGAACCGTCTCGAAACATCCGCCAGAACTTTTCAAAGTGGCATTGCCGTTGGAGATATTCCATCCTCCGAAGGCCTTTGCATCGCTGCTGAATGTTTCCTTCCAGCGGCCGTCAGGCAGACCTTCGCTCTGAATGACATACCCGCGAAGCAGTTGATTGTTGAGAGAGCCGATGATCAACAGTTGATCCGGGCCTTGCCATCTTCGAAACGCGATCACCCTGGTTTCATTACAGGTATACAGTACCTCCAGTTCGCGGGAACGAACCGCGGTATTTCGCCGGGAGAACCGTATCATATCCTGATAGAAACGGAAGAGACGAGCCCCGTCGCCTTTTCGAAGGCCGGCCAGATTTTCCCGATTGATCAGGAAGGTATCGTAAGTAAACTTTTTGGCGGCTCCGACTTCGTCGCCCATGAAGAGAAAAGGAGTGCCTGCGCTGAGTATCGTCATGCCGAATGCGAACCGGCAGCGCGCCTCAGCGTAACGCCGTGTTTCACCTTCCAGAGGTGCATATCCCGAAGCGAGAACGATCGTTCGCGCGGATTGTTCCGCGTTCCCGGCGTGATCGTGGACCCCGGCATAGACCACGGTCCGGTTCCCGCTTCCCTCGAGGGCCCCGGCGAAAAGATCCATGGCCTGCGGTCCTTCGAAGCCCGGGCCGCACATGCGAATGAGCTTCGCATAATCCATTCCTTTGTCTGAGCCGCCAACCAGATGATGGTAAAAGTCCGCATACCAGAAGGCATCGAAGCCGAGACCACCGGCCTGAGTCGGGATGACTACCTGGTCCCATTGGGAGTGGTCTTCGGCATGAGTGACAATAGAAGGCTTTATCAGCTTAAGGGCCCGATTCCATTCGCGCAGAAATTTCGTTCCGAAGACGCGGGCGCGCTCCGCAGGGGAGCCATCGGCATGAATAACCGCGTAAGAGTGAAGGGAAGTGACCTGGTCCATACGGAATCCGTCGATGTGAAACTCGGTAGCCAGGGCTATCGCACTGCCGATGAAGCACCATCGAACCTGTTCAAGCCCGAAATTCGGGGCATAACCGGTGGATATGTTGTCAATGTAGCCACCATCGGGATTTTCATAATCGGAGGGCGAGCCTTCATACCAGTACCATATGTTGCGCTCGGGGGCATCAGAATCGAATTGCCACTGTGCTCGCTCAGTATCCGGCGGATAGTGGTTGTACACAACGTCGAGAATGACCGAGATGCCTCGCTGATGGCATTCCCGCACGAAATGCTTGAGATGGTCGCGGCCGCCCGCGCTGTGCTCGATAGCAAAGAAATGCGTGGTGCCATAGCCCCAGCCGACGCTCCCGCTGAACTCATTGATGGGAAGCAGTTCGACCGCATTCACGCCCAGGGATTCGAGGTGATCGACGAACGCGATCGCGTCTCGCAAATTTCCCGCATCGGGTCTTCCGAATCCTAATGAGCCTACGTGAAGCTGATAGACTATCAGGTCATCGATGCGCGAAGGAATTGGCTTGAGAGGATTGAATTCGTTTTGCCAGAATGTACCGGCTGAAACCGTTGCCTCAGGACTTGTCTCCTTGTCTAAATCGGCGCAGATGGTATCCGGATCGAGTATCACCGAAGCGCTCACTCGGCCGTCCAGCTCTTTCGGACGACCTGTATAAGCCTGGCCCTTCGGGTCGAAATCCCCGCATCCGGCTTGTTGGCGGGAAAAAAGGTCTGATCGATATGCGACGACTCCGGAATCCTTTGTGACCCGGAAACAATATAATTTTCCAATATAGTCAGAATAGCGTTTCAAAGCCGGAGAAGCCGACGCACTGGTGTCCCAGATGCCATCTTCGTTTTGAGTCATGGGAAACGTCGCGATGACTCCGGTGCCATCATCAGAAACATAGCCGGTCTTCTCGTCAACCAGAACCACATCTACGTTTCGGGCATTCGGGGCCCAGACGGAAAATCGTATCCCCGGCTGTTTAGCTCCGGCCGGCCAGTACCGGTTGGCTCCCAGGCGGCGGCCGTATGTCAGGTAATAATCCTGGCTCCTGGTTGTTTCGGACAGAGTGAAACATCGATGGCGGCTGTCCGAATCCATCTCGTTTTCTTCGGTCGGAATGGCGTGGGCATTGGGTCCTCCGGGGGCGTCAAACAGAACTTTCCAACGAAATTCCTTCCCGATTCCAGATTCATCAAAAGAAACAGTCGTCTGAAAAACCGGGCAACCATCGTCGCCAACTCCTTCAATCATCTCATAGCTCGTTTCCTCATCAGTGAAATAGCCATCGCCATTCCAGTTGCCGATCAGCTGGGCATTCGAAAAGGGAACATCCTTGAGGCCGGTGTGATAGGTGAAGATGACGGAAACAGTCATTTGAAGCCCCCGGGTTGAATTTTATCGATGATACGGTAAACTGTCCCGATCGATGGACGAACTATACTCTATTTTGCTGATCTTCCGCATCAAACGCCGGCAATAAGCCGTGTTCCCATGGCAAATGCCTCATCGCAATCTTGTGGGAAAACTTCGCGTCGGCGGGCAAGTTTTTGCGATGGGTCGAAGCGCGGTGCGAAGTATTTTTCATAGTCATCGAACTGCAATGTATCGTAGCTGCACACAGACGCGGCTTCGCCGAAAATGCGTGCCATCAACCCCTGCGTCATCGCAACATGCTTGTCGAAACCCATCAGACTGGCTTGTTCCGCAGTGGCACCGAAGGTGAAAATCAAACCCACGCGCAATTTTCGAGGGAACAGGGAGGTCGGCGGATTCGTGTATGCGAGATTCGGAAATACCAACCTCTCGAGAAACGAACGCATCTCTCCGGTCCCCGTGCCGACATAGATTGGCGTGCCAAGCAATAATCCGTCGACCGTGGCGATGCGGGACAAAAGTGGCGTCAAATCATCCTTCATCGCGCATTTCCCATAACTTTCACCATTCTTCAGCTTGCAGGAAAAACAGCTCGTACAACCCTTGTAGTTCAGGTCATAAAGATGCACCATTTCGGTTGCAGCACCTTTGGATGCAGCTCCCTCCAGCGCTTTTTCGAGCAATGTCGCGGTGTTCCAGCGTTTTCTCGGACTCCCATTGATCGCGATGACATTCATTTAAGATCCCTCCGTGTAAAATATTTGTTTCCCCGGGCTGCTCCAGTTGACTTCTATTGCAGAAGTCGGACGGGACCGGATGCAGTTTCCTTGATTCCCCTGTGAATTTTGAGTTTGCGTCCTATTTCCTGCCCGGCTTCAACTGTTTCCCGATCGATTTGTCTTGAGCTTCCGGAATTGCTTCGAATGCGTGGATGGCGGAATCGGAAATAGCTTCGCAGATCGGAGTCGCGCGAAAGAACAAGGGCTGACGACTGCCCCACGGGTAATTTTTCCCGTTCCTCCTTGGCCAAAGACTCACGAAACCCTTTTATGACACCGACGGCAAAATCAGTTTGCCGCCGTCGTCCGGAAACCTTTCGCAGACATCGGTATTCGCCCCATGCCTGCTCAATGAAATGATTTACAAAAGAATACACATACTCCGCCATGGCGAGATTTTCGGAGGTCCCGCTTATTTCAAGAACCCTGCCCATTCTGCCCTTTTCAAGGACATATGTCGTGACCCAGATGGTTTCCACAAAATAATATTCGCGCAAGAGGCAGCCGAGCCATGCGGCTTCCGGATAATGTCTGATTGCCGGTTTTCCCAAAAACATACTGAAAAAATCTCTTCGGGTTCGTCTCTCCAGGCAATCCAGATTGAAGGACCGCATCAGGGCGTGAGCTTTGCGCATTGCCTCGCGGGCCTCATGTTCGGAAGGACTCTGCGCGAGGGCGAGAAGTTTGTTCACTTTCTCGAGAATCTTGTCTGCCTCGGAAGCCTTTCCCGAGCGAATATAATCGTGGAGGCTCTGGTATTCGGCCGTTGATCTCGGGTTGGCGCGAATCATCCGGCAGGCTTGATGAAAAGCGGGGCCATGGGGGGGCTCCGGAGGAGAATCGAGGATCTGGTCCACGATTTGATGGGCGATTTCATGTAACAGTACATCAACTACGGCATCCCATGGGTGCGTAAGAACGAATTCCCGATTCATGGAAATCACTTTCTCCTCGCGATTCCATTGTCCCAGAGGTTGCATATCTTTGAGCAGGAAACCTGGTTGTCGGATAGTCGCGATCATTTCGTTTCTATGACTATAGCTGAAAAACTCCTGCACATTATTCCATTCGGAAACCAGGCCGTTTAATATCCGGTGCTCAAGGACTTGATTGAGTACGTCTGACATTTCATGAATCTCCCGTGTATTTTGCCAAGGGTTAATCGCCAGAAAAAAGGCGGCTTCGGAGACAGAACAATAGATGTTTTCGTTGTCTTGCGCAAGATACCATACCTGATATTCGATTGAAAAATAATTCCAAAGACTTTTTAATGCGTATGCCCTGGATGGCAATCCGTTGGCGAACTATTACGTTTGGGATATGTGTTAAATTGGCAAGGATAAAGTGCTAAATCAGACATGACGGAAATAGGAGGAGTTCACATGAAAATCCAGGGTTGGCTGAAAGTTGCCGGATTGATAATGGCCCTTGGGATTGCAGTCTGCCTGTACGGACAAAAGCCGTCAGCGCGACAGTTAACTGAAACATTGGGCGGCGAGGAGCGCTACAAGGGCTTTATCGCCATGGACAAACCTATTTACCGTCCCGGTGAGTCCGCGTATGCGCGGATTACTGTGCTGAACGCTCTCGACAATTCCCCTCAGAAGCCGAACTATTCAGTAACTTCCTTCATCGAGGTCAAGGGGCCGAAAGGTGAAACTGTCACAAGTGGTTCCGCTCAAGGTGAGAATGGGACAATAGGATTTTCCTGGCTGATTCCCGAGGGACAATCCGGTGGCGAATACACATTGAGAGCCAGTTTTCCCAACGAAGGATTTCCTCCCGCCGAAAGGAAATTTGATATCCGGGTGTTTCGAGCGCCGCGGCTGAAAAGCCAGATCGTCTTTGTACGTGATGGCTATGGCCCGGGAGATAAGGCGGCAGCCACTCTGCATGTGGAGAGAGCGGAAGGAGGAATTCCCGAAGGAGCCAAGGTGACCATAAGCGCCAGGGTCGACGGCAATGAAGTTCACACCTCAGTTTCAAAAGTCGACAAGGAAGGCAACGTCTTTGCTGATTTTCCGCTCCCAACCGTCATGGAACAGGGCGACGGAACACTCTCGTTTGCAGTGGAAGACGGGGGAATTATCGAAACCGCTGCGAAGACCATTCCCATTCTTCTTCAAACACTTGATATTCAGATATATCCAGAGGGCGGGGACCTGGTTCAGGGTATTCCATGCAGGGTTTATATCGAATCCAGAAATTCGAATCAAAAGCCGGCTGATATTAACGGGGTCATCCTGAATTCCAAAGACAAAGCGGTAGCGGAAGTGAAGACCGAGCATGAAGGAAGAGGGCGCTTCATCTTCACTCCGGACGCGGAGGAGAAATACCGCCTTCAGGTCAGGCAGCCGTCAGGTATAAAGAAGGAGTTTTCTCTGCCACCTGTAAAGCAAAATGGGGTTACTCTTTTTTCAAAGCATGATTTTTATCCGGAAGAAGCTCCTCTGCAATTTTCAGTGACCAGTTCCGATGATCGTGAGGCGACTCTCGTTATTTCCAAGCAGGGGCACGAGCTCGTGGCCAAAGACATTTCCCTGAAGGCCGGAAAAACCCAGGACATATCTCTCGATGCGAAGAATGGATTTGGTGTTTTGACGGCAACATTATGGGACAAAAAGGGAGCCCCGCTGGGCGAACGACTTGTCTACAGCGAACCGGTCAGGAAACTGAATATCTCTGTTTCAGTCGCGGAAAAGAAGTGCATTCCCGGTGGCAAGGTTAATCTAACCATTAAAACCACGGATGAGAGCAAAAAACCGATAGGCGCAATGGTTGGTTTGACCGTAACCGACGATGCCGTCCTGGAGATGGTGGAAAAGCGCGAACAGGCTCCGAGGCTTCCCGTTATGGCGCTTATCGAGAGCGATGTTAAGGAACTTTTCGATGCGCATGTCTATCTTGACCGTTCCAATCCAAAGTCCGGTCCGGCAATCGATTTGCTGCTCGGGACTCAGGGCTGGCGGCGATTTGCCCTGGCCGATATCAATACATTCGTTGCAAATAACGGAGATGCCGCCCGTCGTGTTCTGGCGTTGCGCATGGCAACCGAGCGAGAGATGAGTTTCAGCGGCATGGCTCCAGGCAGTGCAAGAGGCGAAGAAGATGGCATCGTTATGGAGAAAGCCATGAGAGTCCCGCCGCCAATGCCGGCAGCGGCTGTTAACAGGAATGAAGTTATGCCGGCCGGCAAGGCGTTGCCGATCGTCATGCACCAGAAGGTTGTGAATGACTTTGAAGCCAGGCCTGTACAGGCTGATCTGAAGAAAGCGCTGGAAGGCGCAGATAAACTCGGGAAGGCGAATGCGATGTTTGACGAGATCGCTCCGCAACAGGCTGGAAACATGGTCTATGTGCGCGAATTTGCTCATCAGGTCCGGGCAAACCGCAAGCCAGGCGAAAGAACCGATTTTTCGGAGACCCTTTTCTGGGCCGCAGGCGTCAAGACAGATGACAAGACCGGAGAAGCGCATGTTTCCTTCGACTTATGCGATTCCGTGACCACCTTTCGTGTGCTGGCCGACGGATTTACAAAGGATGGCGCCCTTGGGGCAGGAACGGGCGGCGTCGAGGCGGTCGAGCCATTCGCCATAGAGCCCAAAATTCCGTTGGAAGTTTCCGCCGGCGACATGATTCAGCTACCGGTGGGGGTGATAAATAATCTCTCCCGGGACCTGAAAAATGTCACCTTCAGTGTAGAAGCGAAGCTCCCGCTGGAGCCAGCCGGCCTGAAGCCCCTCGCAGTATCCGGAGGAACCCGCGGAAGGGCGATTCTGCCCATATATGTTGCCTCCGGCAGCACCCGTGTCGATCTGACTATCAAGGCAACTGCAGATGAATTCGGAGATAAGGTTACCCGTCAGGTTGCCGTGAAACCGCGCGGTTTTCCGATCGAAATGGCTGTCGGCGGCATGCTGAGCGCTGCAAAGCCGTTCGGAAAGACCATGACTATTCCTTCGAATCTGATGGCGGGCAGTCTCACTGTGAAAGCCGCGGTATATCCAACTCCTCTTGCCAATCTGACCGAAGCCATGGAAAGGCTCATTTGTGAACCATGCGGGTGTTTTGAGCAGACCAGCTCAACAAATTATCCTCTCGTGATGGCTCAGCAGTATTTCCTTACGCATACAGGTATTCCGGCCGCGACTATTTCCCGCAGCAGAGAACTTCTTGAGAGGGGATACAAGCGCCTGCTCGGTTTTGAATGCAAGGACAAGGGCTACGAATGGTTCGGGGAAAGCCCAGCCCATGAGGCGTTGACAGCCTATGGCCTGATGGAATTCAATGACATGGCCCGGGTCCAGGAAGTTGATTCCGGAATGCTGGGCCGGACCCGCGAATGGTTGATCAATGCCCGGGATGGCAAGGGGGGCTTCAAGCGCGAGCGCCGGGCCCTCCACACCTGGATCACCGACGCTGACTGCTCAAACGGCTATATCACATGGGCTTTGCTGACAGCCGGGGAAAAGGGCCTGGAACAGGAGATCGCCTGGGTCAGAGACAGCGTCGCAAAAACCGAAGATTCATATGTACTCGCTCTTGGAGCTAATGTTATGGCCCTGGCCGGCGATAAGGTCACCGCCAGAAAATTGCTTGAAAAACTGGTTCAGAAGCAGGGAAAGGATGGCGGGATCACGGGTGCCAAAACAAGTATCACTCAGAGCGGGGGCGATGCGCTCATAATCGAGACTACTGCTCTTTCCATCCTCGCCTGGCTCCGGGATGCTGATTTTGCCGGTGCGGTCGAGAAATCCATGGGATATCTTGTGGAAAGCTGCAAAGGTGGCCGCTTTGGATCAACCCAGTCCACGGTTCTCGCCCTCAAGGCCATCGTCGAATATGATAAGGCGCGCGCCAAACCCAAAGCGCCGGGCAGTCTGCAGATTTTTGTCGATTCCAAACCAGTGGGAAATCAGGTGAAATTCGACGAGAAATCCAAAGAGGCCATCCAGCTTCCGGATATCGGCGGCTCGCTGAAACCCGGGGAACATCTGGTCGAGTTGAAAATGACGGATGGCTCCGAAATGCCTTTCTCTCTGACCATCAACTATTACAGCGACAAGCCGGCCGACTCTCCGGACTGCAAAATGCGCCTGACCACAGCTCTTTCAACCGGGCAGCTTCTGGAAGGCGGCATGACCGACCTCAAGGTGACGGTTTCGAATAAAACCAAAGACCCTTTGCCGATGCCGGTCGCTATCATCGGCTTGCCTGGCGGACTCGAGCCACGTCACGATCAGCTGAAGGAGCTGGTAAAAGCAAAGAAGATCGATGCCTACGAGGTCCTCGGGCGCGAATTAGTCTTCTATTGGCGGACTCTGCAGCCTGAGCAGAAAGCGGAGTTCTCTGTCAGTTTAACCGCCGCGATTCCAGGCACGTATGAGGGGCCCGCCGCCAGGGCATATCTTTATTATTCTGATGAGTTCAAAACCTGGGTCTCTGGTCTGAAGGTGGCTATCGCGCCTCGCCAATGAGCCTGTTTATACAAGCACAAAAAATACGAGTGTAATTGGTGCCGAAGGGGCGATCCGGTGATTCGGTGGCAGGGCAAACGCACTAATAGTTCTGTGGTAGGGCGCGACCGCCGGGCGCGCCGAGTCCTGTATCTGCATATTATCTCGGCTGGCCCGGCGGTCCAGCCCTACCAGTCGTTGAGTTCTTTCAGGTCGAAAGTGCGATGGATTCTGAATATGCTGAAATGCTGACTGAGAGCGGAAAAAGTGCGCGTTTGCCCTTAGCAATTTCAGGGGGAGTGTGCATGAACTTTGTGTAATTGATATAATACAGTGTATAAACAATTGGGAGTGACCCAATGATTCTTGGGGATGCATGGCTTCAGAATCTTCTTAACCGCCTTTTTGGCCTGTCAGCAGAAGAGGCGGCATATTCAAGAATGAGGCTGGTTGGCGATAAAAGTGAGAAGTATGATTCTCGTCGCTATCGTTTATCACACGTTTATAACTGTTATTCAAATATGGTTTTACGCGTTCTTGCCATTGCTGTTATTGCTTTTTGTCTGGTGATCGTAGTAATGCCGGGTGAAGCGATCGGCCAGGGGCTTATCTATTCGTCTGAAGATATTGATCCGCTCCCCCCTCCGGACACAATTAACCTGGATAACAGTTTTCAGGAGCTCATCAATCGCGTGCTCGAAAAAAATCCGCTGCTCAAGACGTTTTTGAAGATAGATACCAAAGAGACGCGAAAGATTCTGGATACGCTTTTCGAGCTGGATCGAAAATGGCGATTACTCGATGGAAAACTGAAAAAGGATATCGTCGGAATAGTTTCGAAGAAGGCGCGACTTGACCTGGAGGCCGGATTGAGGCTGACGCGTCTGGTCAAGAATGGGGAGCAACTCCAGGCCCGTCTTGAGAGCGCGGTGAGTCAGTATGAAAAACTGAAGGAAATTTCGCAAAAAGATGGAGATCTGAAACAGGAGGGACGATACGCTTTTTTTCTGGGCAAGGCCAAAGAACTACTTGCTCGATCCCAGAGAGAATCGGCGAAAAAGAGCGAGTTGATACGCCAGGCACGCGACGAATACAAAGCTTCGTATGATCGATTGTCCAAAGCCCCGGATACCAGCGGATCCGTCGCTGCCGACGATGCATTGGAAAAAGTACAATTACTCGACCAACCTTTCGGTGGAATCATTCCGCTGGTTTCCCCTTTTCACAGGCCTGTTCAAATGACATCTGATATCGGCTTCCGCATGCATCCGATCAAAAAGAAAATGCTGTTTCACAAAGGAGTCGATTTTGCGGAAAAGGGCTGCGATGGATGGCATGTTTGTGCCTTTGGCCCGGGACGCGTGGTCTTCAGCGGATGGGAATACGGATATGGGTATGCTGTCGTCGTTTGCCACGAGATTGAGGGAAAACAGATTTTTACACGCTATGCCCATCTGCGAAAGGCCTCTCGCGTTGTACCAGGCAAAGTTGTTTCTCGTGGTGAGGTGATCGCCCTTTGCAATAACTCCGGCGGATCAACGGGATCGCATCTGCATTTCGAAATGCGTGACGGGGACCTGTTCGGACCGGTACTGGATCCAAAGGGTTGGCTTCCAGGAAGGAAACCCGCTTCGATGGCGAGAACTGGTTCTGAGTCTGAGACCAACGCACACGCACCTGACGATGACGTTTCCGGTCAATGATAAGGAAAATGGCGATGACGAGAAATGATCCCCAAATTGCTATTTCCGAGCGGCAATCCCGGTACTTATCCCTGGACTTAAGATATACCAGGATTTTACTCGCGGTATGGAAAACCCTGGCGATCCACGCTATATTTCTGGTATTTCCGGCCATGGTTTCAGCCGTTACCCCGGTTGCTTCAAGAACCCTGCGCATTCAGCTGTTACTCGAAAATTTGCACCGGCTGTCAGGAACCCCGGGATCTTCTCAAACCACCCTGATTCCATTTCCAGCTCCAGGCAATGAAATTTACCGTTCAGTGGCAACTGGTTCCGCAGGCCTGCTGGGTAGCGTAGCGGAAGTGATCGATGATGGCGCTCTAAATGAGATCCCGGGACAGGTCAAACCAGTTGTATTGGCGCACTTCCCAATGGCTGTATACTCTGGGGGAGTCCGAAATCCGGTAAATCAGGCATGTTCCTTTCAGGGGTGGAACGATAAAATTATGTTTCTGGATTCCCAGAAAGGAGTCATTTTTACATCGGCCGATGCGCGCTCTTTGCCTGACTCCTATGTTACGGATGAACCACGTCATTTGCTTCGGATGAGTGATTTTGCGATGATTTCTTCTGAGCGACTCGCCATCGCGGACAACACACGACAATCCGTTTTCATTTTTCGTGACCGCCGTTTCGAAAAAGCGATCACTGAAATTGATGGTCGTGCACTCTTCCGAAACATTCTGTACATCTGGGCTGAAAAGAATGGAAATCGGCTTGGAGTATATGACTCAGGCCGAGATCGGACCCTTGTTTTTGATGTCGGTGGAAATCTTCTTGCCGAGCGTCCGGGAAAATTCGAACCGCTTTTCTGGCGCCAGCGTCTGATCCAGTTGAAGAAGGAGGAACGAGGCGTTTCCGTTCATTCGGTCGATCCCGTGACCGGTAAAGATAACGTGATTTTCTCCTACGTTTCTCCATCCGGAAGATTGCTTCTGGACGCATGGGGTGCTGGAGCTCTCGGGGATGAATTCGTCATTGTCGTTTATGAGGGAGCCCAGGACGAAGATCACCCTGCAGGAGGACGAGCGCTCCGGTTTTCTCAGGCAGGCCCTTTGGAAACTGTTATCCGGATGACGTTTGACATGGAGCTGGGACTGCGGCGTCATTTTTCATTGCTGGCGCGTGAAGGGCGGATATATCTTCTCGAAGCCCATCCGACAGATGAAGAAACGAGTATCTTGGGCTATCAATTGCATTGAATCAGACTGAAAGGGTTACATATGGCCGATCACTCAATTAGTATCGATGAGCATACCCCAATTCATATTGGCGACAATACGGAGTTTACTTTATTACTTACCGAACAATTAGCCGACCTTTTGCCTTCAGTGATTAAAGAAATTTGCGAGGTCTCGCTCCGGAATGAGAGCGACAAATACGACAGCGTTTCAGAAATAATAAGAAGACACGCCAACAAAAATATTACCGTCGGCCTGGACTCACCCAGCGATCTTTTCGAAGAAAAGACCTGGTCGAACTCCGCCATCGCTGACATAGCACTGATAATTTGCAACCATGTTCGTATGCTTTTTAATATCGGGAAAGCCTTTGGAAAGGAAGACGCGGTTCTTGGACTTGAACTTTTGGTGTCCATTTTGTTAGAGGCGACCGATATTTCAGAAACCAGTGGTCTGCTGAGGATGGCCGATGGTCGAACGCAGTTTCATCCCCCCGATGAAGTCACGTTCAGAGCCCTTCTTTTTCGGTATGCAGGCATAGTCTTCCGGAAGCTTGAAAAAGCCCGTATAGCCAAATTTCATCCAAGAGTCGTCCCGTTGGTCATAGGCGCTTGGGGAACATTTTCCGCTGATGAGATCGGCAGGCGCGGAATCGAGTTCCTTTCCAGGGAACTAATCATTTGTTCCGGGGACAACAAGCCCTGCAACTTTTCGGGGAAGGAAATACAACCGTCATTGGAAGCTGATGTTTCGTGTGATATTGAGAAGGTCAAGGTGCTCATCAACCTTCTCAAATATGACCATGTTCCAGAGGATCGCAAGACCGCCGTTTTAGAGCTGTTTATTGATGATCTTCATCTGGATGTGATCGAAAAGCAGCGAATGCGCAGGAAGGTAGCTGATGTCAAGCTCATTCATGCCGATCTTCTGATCTTTCAAAAGCATGATTCCCGCAAGATCGATCTGATGATCGACGTTTTGGGACTCGCTTTTTTTGACTACAAAATCACTCCTGCTCGAATATTTTTTGTGAAAAACATCGGCAAGGAAATCGGATTCTCAGTCGAAGAACTGGATAACCTCATTGACGAAGAGGTGCGGATTCTTGCCTTCAATAGTCGCCACTATTCCTACACTTCCCGCTGAATATTGGCCTAATTATATTACTGGGAAGCTGCTGTTGATACCTGTGGTTCCGCGGGAGCCGGAGTCCCGACGGCAGTCCGGCATGACGGACAGAACCTCCATGCGGGCTTCAATTCTCCGGAACAATTCGCGCATTTGAGAGAAGCCTGAAGTGATTTTCCGCACCACGGACAATTGTGAAAAGCTTCATCCACCTCTCGGCCGCAATGCTGACAGTAAGATTTCCCCTTCATTTCCGGTCTTGCCAGCAGATAAACGAGCAGTCCGAAAATTGAGGTGAACAAGGTGAAGACCGCCCAGAGCACCGGTCGCGGATTTTTTCGTTCCTGGGCATCGGCGAGAACGTATATCGGAGGAGCAAGTATAATGAACAGGAATATCCCCAGGGGCAGAAGACCTATAATTATTTTCAGCACTATGATTCCGACGAAAAACATGAAGATGAAAAGCAGAGTACGCTTCGGCGTCAAATCACCTTTAAAATAATCCATACAATTGCCTCCATTTGTATATCGATATCTTGCGAACAGTTACGGATCAATAATGCGATCAACATGCCATCATTCTCAGATTGCCGTGAACAAAACGAAATATTTTGAATAACCAGGCGTTTTGAGAAATTTCCCCACGGCAGGCATGCACCAGGATTGGCACTGCAAGGATCGCGGAAAAACCGCCGAACGTGAAGAAGAAAATGAACAAACCATATTCACTTGAAAACCATTCCGGAGAAGAAAAACCTGACCAGCTTGTCAACTGTAGGAACAAAGGCTGACCATAAGCGAGAGAAATCCACAGTCCAATTCCGAGAAGAGTCACGTATGTATATTGCGCAATCAGCAGTTGTTTCGTGGAAAGATCTATTTGCAGCAACACCGGACTTTCCTGCTGAACATCCACTATTCTTTTTTCGAGTGCCTCTTCAAAAAGGGGGGAAGGTACCGGGTCTATTTTCCGGATCGATCTGATTGTCGTCAGAGAACTGGAAATTTCCTCATATTCACGCTTGCATGCGGCGCAGGCATCGAGGTGCCTCATCAGACTATCATTATCACCGGATATTCCAGTGGAAAAAACCTCGGACATAAGCCATTTTGCATGATCACAGGAAATATTTCCGGGCATTTTCATCCTCCTTAACAAGCAATTCACGAATTTTTTTCAGACCATTGAAAATCCTGCTTTTGACAGTTCCTTCGGGTACTTCGATTATTTCAGCAATTTCCGCGATTCCCAATCCTTCGACATGTCTCATGATCAAGGCAATACGCAGGTCGTCAGGCAACTTCGTCAATGCCGCCATCATATGTCGAACTTCTTCGCCGCGGATCACCACTTCATCGGGGGGCATCCGATCCGGGTCAGGATGCTCTTCAATCTCCGTGGAGGCCTTCACTTCAAGATTTCGTCCCCTGGCATTTTTTGCTTTCATCCAATTTATTACGACTCTTCCGGCGATCCGGTACATCCAGGATCGAGCTTTTCCCTTTGAAGGGTCGAACAAAGGTGATTTTGTCCAGATTCGAAGCATGGTCTCCTGAAGCTGCTCTTCCACCTCGTTTCCTACACCGGACAATCGGCTGATAAATCCCATTAGTGGCGAGGAATATTTCCGGAACAGCTCCATGAATGCGGCCTTGTCTCCTCTTCCGGTTTCTGATAAGAGCTGTTCGTCATCCATCACTTCGTTCCTCGAAAGCTAATACAGGATTTTTTTGATCCGGTTCATTTTATTTTCATTCATATGGATGGTTACAGCAATATAAATTGTCATGTATGCTCGTCTGCCGTATTCCTGATAATTTGGCAAGTTGTTCATCAGTGAATTTTTTTCCATATTGGGGATTCCGCTTTTTTTTCAGAAAGTTTGGCAGATGTTATGTCATTGAGTTTTTTGTAAATCACCTCCAAATCAACCTTGATTTCGTCGACTCCGAACCACTAGTGTTAGCCGGCAAGACATTGCCAAAATCATTCAAAGATTATAACATTGGAACTGTTCTTATCTATCAGTACAAGATTTATACTCATTTCGGAAACTCTTTTGGTAACTTTTATCAAAGCAGGTTCATTAAAAATGGAAAAACAGATTTCCGACAAGCTGTTCACACTTTCGCTGATCATCCTGGTTCTTTTTGTATCCGGTCTCACCGGATGCCGTATTTTGGGCGGAAATCCCAACGAATCTTTGGGGGAAGGCATTACTCCTGGTTCTATTTCGGAAATTGCGCCAGTAAGTCTGGCCAGAAGCGTTTCATTCAGGATTATTCTGCCTGAACGGCCAGCGGCCGGCGAAAATTATTCCGGTTCGGTGATGCCCGCGATAAGGGCTTTCAGTCTTGCCTCTGTTACTGTGACATTCCAGCTTGTACTGGTTAATCCCGGGGTGGCCACCGCTCCCACTACGACTTTGAGTAAAACAGTCCCGGTCGATGCTTCCGGCACGGCCGTGGCGACGTTTTCCGCTGTGCCGGCCCTTTCCTGCATTGGAAATGTCAGCATCACGAACGGACAAATAGGGTCATATACTGATTTTCATGGAGCCCAGGATCTGCTAGGAAATGCCGACAACGTGATCTCACTGTCCCCGATCGGATCAAAGCTGCCTGATGATGTTCTGGCGCAGACTCTTAAACGTATTCTGTCTTCAAAACCTGAACTGTTCCAGAAAATAACGGGTATAGTAAAATGGGCGGCCAAGAATCTCGCAACAGTCGATTACAACTCTGCGTCAGTGTATGATTCCGCGGAAAAAATATGCCTGGATTCCGCCAGTGTCTGGCCCGTGGTATCAAGTTTCAAGCCCATGCGCGCCATGTCCATCGGTGGAAATTTCGGCGGTAATGCGACGGCATTCAAAAATGTTCCGGATACCTTTGTCCAGGCTCTTGCCAGTGACAATCTCAACTGGGTTGGCATAAAGCTTTCCATATTTTACGATAATATCACTGATCCGGTTGTGAAAATCAGGTACCGTCCGGCATCCGACACTGATTTTACCAATTTATATTCAATCAATGATAGTGATCTCATCAATATGGTAAACAAATTTAAAATGAAGGGAATCAATGTATATTTGTCGCTGGTTTTCACACAGACAAGCAGCAACCAGGCGGGGAAGGCCAATACCGCCAGCTACTGTCCTGATCCCCATCTGATCGGCGATCCGGAAGTGCCGGCTCACTCAACGGGCAGTTGGTGGGGCGCCGACTCAATTGTCCCGGAATTATGGTGGTGGAGCCCATCCCATGCGAGTCATACAGTCAACGTAGCCACCTTCTGGTCTTCATATACGCAGGTGGCGGTGAAATACGCGAAGTTGTGCCAGCAGCTTGGAGTTGGCATGTTCGGTATCGGCGAGGAAACCGATCGTTTGTTCAGAACCCGCACGTCCGGAAGATTTCCCAGTAATTTCAGGACGGAATTATCTCAGATGGTCGCCGCCATACGCGCCGAATACAGCGGACTGCTGACTTACGGGCAACAGAGTCTTCTTTACGATCGTCCACTCGTGAATGGTTTCGACACTGGCGCCAGCTCCGAATTATTCAAGGATCTGGGGCTTGACGTTGTCGGAATAAGCGTTGCTTACGCTTTGTCCAACCAGGCAGTCACCAGAGTATATTCCATTACGGAAATGGAAACGGCTTGGGCGTCCGTTTTCAATAAATATCTTCTTCCGCTTCAGAACAATAATCCGGGCATTCCAATCATCTTTTCAGACTGCGGGTGCGCTAATACTGTAAATGCGCCTTTCTTCCCGTGTGATCAATCCGGACAGACCTATGTGTTTTCAGACCTCAACGGAAACGGCGTCGATGACGGAATGGAGCAACAGGCGATTTATTTCCAGGGTCTACTGAACACGAACCGGACATTCAATTATCTGCTTCGCGGAACCATCTGCGCCTGGAGTATGATCGACACTGATCCGACTATTGCCAATTATTACCTGACTCATCGCGATATCCAGATACGTGGCAAGCCGGCTGAGCTGGTCATCAGCAATGCCTACCTCGATTTGAAAACCATATCGCCATGATTTGCTGTGGTTGATGCTTAGTACACCATCGACTCAAAACCACATTTCTTAGTCGGCAAGACATTGCGAAAATCATTCAAAGAGCATAACATTGGAACTGTTCTTATCGATCATTACAGGATTTATACCCATTTCGGAAACTCTATTGCTAAGTTGTTCGGGACACGGCATACCGCGTTCAAAAGCAGTGAACAGATTACCTGGAATTTTCCGGAAAACTTAGAATAAACTCTTGGAAGGATGGCTGGACAAGCGATGTCTTCAGATGTAAAGAGAGTAAAATGGTATGAATATCATCCAAAATTCAGGGCCTTGCTCCAAGCCCGATTAGATACAGGCAAAGTAGCTTTTTTCAGGCCATTGTCAGGTATTGATGGCTTGGAACTTTTGGATAAAGGGTGCGTTAGTGGTATAAGCCTGCATAATGGGAAATGCTATGCAGTTCCATCCATTGGTGCAATGATCGCTGATCGGAACTTCCAGGATTTACTTTTGCTATTGACTTCTTTTTCGCCGTATCAAAGGCGACAATACAAGTATTTGTTCTCTTTCCTGGAATGCTCAAAAGAGGATCAAGCGAATGCCCACCAGGAATTGGAGAAAGTCATTGCCCGTCGAGAGGATTTGAATCCGATTCTTCTTTTGATTACGGCCTATGAGGAAAAAGATAGAGGCCTGGAGCTGCTCAAAGATTTTCCCCGTTCAGACAATCTGAAAGTATCTTGTGAGATTTCCAGGGCCCTGAAGATCCTTTTCGATGATGATGTTTCTTCCAGAGGGATATTAGAGGAAGTCGAAGCGGCACTTTCTCCCCAGACACCTTTAGCGGCGAATGAGGGTGACGATAATGAAAATTGCGGTGTTTGGATCAATTGCTCTGAAGCCTGGAAAGACCTGTTTCATGAGGACGAGAGGGCTCGTAACTGCCTGGAAAAAGCTGAAGAAATGGCCGTTTCCTCCGCGAACTTTGGTTCATGCGCATACAACTGGATGAAAATTTTTGGAGAAGAGCAATGCTCTAAGCAATGTCTTGAAACCGCAAAAAATAAATTGGTCCGTACGTCGGAATGGCTGGACTTCGCCGGTATTGAGCGCATCCTTTGCGGAAAGGAAGAAAATACCCGAAAATTTCTTGAAAACGCTGAATCCACGGGCGGCCGTTTTTATGACTGGGGATTTACAGCCGGCAGCTGGAAAGACATGCTGAATGATGAGGAAAGAAGCTTGAAATGTCTGACTGAAATGGAAGCCATGGCGGAAACTCCTAACGATTGGATAATGGTTGCTAAGTTGAGATACCGGGCGGAGGACAATCCGGAGGAAATACGCCGTTGCTTAACTAGAAGCAGTTCACAGCTTGATTTACCTGTGTCGAAGCGCTTCAATTTTTGGATAAATAATGCAAGAGCCTGGGATCGTTTATTATCAGATGATGGTATGGTGAAAGCTTCCCTCTATAATGCGGAAAATGCCGCCGAGCATTCGATCGATCTGACAACCTGTGCCGAACTTTGGCTGGAAATTCTGGATTCTAAAAAGGATGCCCTCCGGTGCCTTCGAAAAGCAGAAGAAGTTGCGACAACATCGACTTGCTGGAAGAATATAGCCAAAGTATGGAGCAGCTTACTGAATGACGATTGTGAGGCAGGACGGTGCTCTGAACAGGCCGTCTTGATCGATAACGGCAGAAATACAAAAAGTTTCAAGGACGAAGTAAAACAATGGAAAACCATGTTTCCAGACTGTCCGAAAGATATTCTGGAAATAAAGGAAAAAGCCGCAAAAAATTCATCAGATTTAGTACTCTGTGCGGAATGTTGGTCGGAAATCTTCGATTCTGAAGCGGATGCCAGGAGGTGCCTCGTTAGAGGGGAAGATATTGCGAAAGAAGCGTCTGACTGGGCTATGGTAGCTGAAGGCTGGATAAATATTTTAGAAGACGATTCTTCAGCCAGGCGCTGTTTGACACAGCGGCAGATTGCAAAGCATCCTGATTAAGTAAGTTAAATCCCAATATGTGCAGTAGGGTGCGCTTCGGCGCACCAATGAATGGAAGCGTGCAGGTTACGCAGGTGGTGGGGCCTGGTGGCCTTCGGACCTCAGGTGAACGCTGAAGATTGATCCCTTTCCCCAGGTGCTGTCGATCGTAATCTGGGCTCCGTGTGCGTCGGCGATCTGTTTGACTAGCGCCAGACCAAGACCCGTTCCGCGTGTCGAGCGGACATAGTCGGAATCGGCTCTGAAGAACCGTGTGAACAGCTTTTCCTGTTCGTCCGGAGTCAGGCCTATGCCGGTGTCGGCGAACCGCCAGATCGTCTCACCGTTCGTCCCGACCTCCAATGAGATCGTTACTTCGCCTTCCTTCGTGTACTTCACGGCATTGCTGGTGAGGTTGATAGCTAGCTGCTTGAGTAGATCCGGGTCCCCGACGAAGAGCGCCTTCGCGGGACCGGGGGCGAGAATGATTTTCAGGCCCTTCGCCGCAGCCTGTGTTCCTATGAGGTTCAACACCTCGCCTGTGATCGCGACCAGATCGATCTGTTCGCGACGGAGAGGGCGACGGCCCGATTCGATCCTTGCGATGTCAAGCAGTTCGTTGATCAGGCGAGTCAGTCGGTCCGTTTCATCGTCGACGATTTGGAGATACTCACGCTTCTGCATCTCGTCGCTCACGTCGCCGTCGAGAATCATCTCCGTATAGGCTTTGATCGAGGTGAGGGGAGTCCGTAGCTCGTGCGAGACGAGCGACACGAACTCGCTCTTCATCCGGTCGATCTCGCGTTCGACGGTAACATCGCGGAAGACCGCGAGGAACCGTGAATGTTCCCCGATCTCGGTATCGCCGCCGGGATCGGGCAGCCGCTTCACATACAGGACAAGGACCTTGGGAATAAGGGAACCCGTGGGAGCCGTCTCGAACATCGTATGCCAGGCTTCGAGATCTGGTTTCCAGCTTCCGGGAGGAGGAGGCTGGAACTTCGTACCGATCTTCCGTAGGGCTTCGAGAAAGTCGGGCATCGGTTCGGGGGAGGTATCGGGAGTTTCCCGGGGTTTGTCAGGTGTGGAGGGAGTAAGCTGCGGAAGTTCAAACCACGCGCGGGCGGCGACGTTAGCATAGGCAATCTGACCCTCCCCGGTGATCATCAGAATTCCTTCGCGCGTCGATTCGAGCAGCGTTTCGAGCTTGTCTTTCTCACGAAGAAGCTGGCGGTTCGCGAGATTCAGCCGACCCTTCAGCCCTTCGGCCATAAAGCGAAGGGCCAGCGCAAGATCATGGATCTCGCCGCCGTCGGAGGACTCGGGAATCTCGGTCGCGAGGTCTCCGTCTCGTATTCGAAGCGCCGCGACGGTGATTTCACGAATCGGGCGGCTCAGACTCGAACTCGATAGAATGCTGAGGGCCCCGGCGATGAACAGCGCGATCAGGCCATACCAGACCGGCTCAAAAAACTGGCTGAGCAGGATCCGGCGGCTGCGATCGAACGAGAAGGTCGTCAGAAACGGAATCTTGGATACGTCGGTATTCCATCCGGCCAGGACCCACGGTGTTCCGGAGCCGTCAACCAACATCTCGTCACGGTCATAGAATTTCGGATCCAGCAGGACCTCGCCTGCAAACTTATCCTTGTCGATGCCGCTTTTCAATGTGAGGTATCGGCTATAATGGGCCTCGGGATCGGCGGTACCGAGAACGGGGAAGTTCTGGAGCATCGACTTTTCCGTGAGGCTAGTGTTGGAGACGTGGAACATCGCCTGCGACTCTTTGACTCGGTCGGGGATGCGAAACCCGGGGAAGACCCTTTGGAAATCCTCGAGGCGATTCGGATAGATGAAGCGAAGCCCGGGGTTCTCCGCGGTTTCTGTCGACGGAATCCTCTTCATGAGCCACCCGGCGAGATCCATCTGCGCGAAGAGGAAGCTTCGTCCGGGGAATCGGGGATTCCACGGGATTACCAGATCCAGGACTTCGGTCCCTTTAGCGTCGCATTTATTCCAGGTCACGAATACAGTGTCAGTGGACATCCGATCGCAGAATAACGCGGCCTCATTGAAGAAGGTGTCGAATTCACTGGGTGTAACGGGCAGTGGCAGTAGTGTTGCCGGAGAAGCGGAAATCGGATCCTCGGGCCGACGGACTGTCACCGTCCGACCGTCCCAGTCGAGAGCGACGGTGGCGGCCGAAGCTATCCCGCGGATTGTCCGTCCGATTTCCCAGTTCTTGGCATCTAACGTGACTCGCTGCTCCAGCAAAGCAGGATCGGAACTGACGACATTGACCGGAAGTTTTCCGCCGAACGCCTTCACCAGCGCGGATCGAAGGGGCTCCCCATCAAGATGAAGCGGGATCGACTCAATGGTCTCCGGCAGGAACACCTCCTTGATGATCGGCATCGGAATATCAGCCTCATGGACTCTTTCCGAGAACTCCGCGATCGTTTTCGGGAATCGGAACCCCCTGCCTGCGGGATCACATCCATACACTAGTCTGAGTCCAGTCCTGAGCTTTTCCCCTAGACTTCGATCAAGTTCCTTGACCGGTATCTTGACCAGCCGCTGGAGCCAGGGGACGTATGCCGCGTCGAGCATGAAGTCGAACTGCCGCGTGATCGAGAATCCCAGGATGATCATCGGAACGATAGCCGCGAACAGGCAAACGAGAAAGATCCTGCCCCGGATGGCCATCTCGCGGAAGACCGCGCAGCCGACCATCGCCATGGACAGTCCCAAGAGCACACCGACACCGTTGTACCAGAGGTAGTCGAGATTTACGCCGATCCGGAGCGATACCGGAACGTAGGCCAGAAACCAGATCGCGAGCAGTGCGCGAACGGAACGGCGCCCGGTCCCGAAAAGCAGCGCGAGAAACGCCACTACGTCGAAGACCAGAGTTCCGACCGTCCCGAGCAGGAGAGCATGGCTGGCGGAGGAAAGCCTGTCGAGCGGGAAAAGAAACTGGTTGGCGACGAAAGGGAGACGACAGATCGAGCGCCAGATGATGAGACCGATGAAGAACAGTCGGAACAGCCACCCGGCGAGAAATCGCGGCGTCGATTCCCTGCTCATGCAACTTTCGCCGTATTCTCGGCAGCCAGGTGCAGCTCAAGAGGCGTGTTGCAATCGATCCGATGCTTCATTTCCATTTCCCCTGTGTCGCGCTCGGATATTACCGGCCGGGCGTGCCCTAAACATCTGATGGAGATGATACCATAAGTGTTGATTCTCGATGAAATGTGCGGAAGTCCGCTAAAATCCCGCAAATATATTGTATAATGAAATTGCGGAACAGCGTGTGTCGAGTCTTTCCGTGTCATAAAGTTATCTTTGGCGATATCAATAGATCGTCCTGAACTGTTTTGACATAAAAGATTTAGTTGGTGCTTTTTAACCGTTTTCAGCCTGATGTGCATGGATGCGATTTTGCTGGTTGCGTGATCGATGGCATTTCGGACCGGTAAGAGGCAAGGAGAATTTATGGCGACTCGCAAAGATATATTATTCGGTTTCTCTTTACTCGAGATAACCGTAGTTATTTGTATTCTCACAGCGACGGTTGCGCTGGTTTCACCTCTTTACCAGAGTTATACCTCGGATAGCAGCAATGCGATCATGCAAGCGAATGACAAGACTTTGCGTACAGTACTGAGTGAATATCGTGCTGACAAAGGTCGTTATCCTGACACGATAAGTGAGCTCTGGCTCGGCTCCACGCGTTATTTGCGGGCGGCTCCCGTCGACCCGGAACCGGACGCAATCCCCGATTGGGGATATAAGCGTATACCGGCCTCCGGCAACACGCCTGAATACTACACACTCGGCGACAAATATGAGAAGCTGGTTTCGGTCGCAACACCCACTGGCATTGTAGCCTCCCCGACGGCGACCCCACCGGGAGTGGCTTTGACCTCCACATCTCTTAATCCGGTCTCTGCGGCTTTCCCAGTGACGATAACTTTCGACAATGCAGTTACGGGGTTCGATTTCGGAGATATTGTAGTTTCCAACGGCATCAAAGGCAATTTTTCGAATAGCATTCCCGGCAAGGTCTGGGCGGCCGTTATCACGCCGACAGGCGCCGGAACTGTAACTGTTGATGTTGCTGCAAATGCGGCCAAAGATTCATCGACAGGAGTTGGGAACACAGCGGCGTCACCGTTGTATCGCACATTTATCGGTGCTGCGCCAAGCGTGGTGTTATCGACTACCGCCCCCAATCCGGTTAACGCGCCTTTTATCGTGACGATATCATTCGGCGACTTCGTCACAGGGTTTGACGCCACGGATATCTCCGTGGCAAACGCCACCAAAGGCAGTCTGACGACCGTGATATCTGGCAGAGTCTGGACAATTCCAATCACTCCGACCACTCCGGGCACGATAACCGTGGATGTTGCCGCAAATGCCGCTATTAACTCCTTCGGCACCGGCAATACCTCGGCAACGCAGTTGTCACGAGCCTTTGACAATGTTGCTCCGGCAGTGGTTTTGTCGTCTACGGCTTCGAACCCGACCAATGCGCCATTTATCGTGACAGTGGCATTCAACAAAGACGTCACCGGTTTCGACGCCTCGGATATTGTCGTTACAAACGGCACAAAAGGCAGTCTTGCAACTATGACGCCAAATCAGGTCTGGACGATTCAGATCACTCCGACCACTCCGGGTACGATAACCGTGGATGTTGCCGCAAACACTGCTAATGACTCCTCCGGAAACGGTAACAGTGCGGCAACGCCGTTGATTCGCGTCTTTGACAATGTCGCTCCGACCGTTGCGTTGTCCACTATCGCCTCAAACCCGACCAACGCGGCTTTTGACGTGACAATAACCTTTAACAAGGACGTCACCGGCTTCGATGCCACGGATGTTGTAGTGACGAACGGCACCAAGGGCAGTTTGACGAATACGACGCCAAACCGGGTTTGGACAATGTCGATCATTCCGACTACCTCTGGAGCCACGGTAAGCGTAGATGTCTCGGCAAATGCAGCTCAAGACTCTATAGGCAATGCCAACACTGCGGCAACACAGTTGTCGCGTCTATTTGACAATGTCGCTCCGACCGTCGCATTGACGACAGGCGCCCCGGATCCGACCAATGCGGCTTTTACAGTAACGGTTACATTCAGTGAAGATGTAACTGGCTTCGATGCCACGGATATCCTCGTTACAAACGCTACCAAAGGCGTTTTGACGAATACTGCACCAGGCAGAATCTGGACGATTCCCATCACTCCAACTACCCCTGGAGCCTCAGTAACAGTAGATGTTGCAGCAAATTCCGCACAGGACTTGTCGGGTAACGCCAACACAGCGGCAATACAGTTGACGCGTGGATTCGACAATGTCGGTCCTAGCGTGACTTTGACGTCTGTTGCCTCGAGTGCAATCAATGCACCATTTACCGTTACAGTAACATTCAGTGAAAACGTCACTGGATTTGACGCCACGGATATTGTTGTTGCAAACGCTACCAAAGGTAGCTTTACGAATACGACGCCTAACCAGGTTTGGACGATTCTGATAACTCCGATTACCTCTGGAATGAACGTAACCGTGGATGTAGCCGCAAATTCCGCACAGGACTCCGCGGGCAATGGCAATACTGCGGCTGCACAGTTGTTGACGCGTATGTTTGTCAATGTTCTTCCGGGGACACCGGTTGTCAACGACGGCGTGGCGGCCAGTTCGACTACAACTACGCCAGTAATAAGCTGGACGCCCAGTACTGAAGGCGGAAGCGGGATCAGGCGCTACGAAGTTGCGATCGGGAATACTTTAGGGGGCACTCAAATACAGGACTGGACCACCGTTGGCAATGTCACGACGGCAAGCATGACAGGTCTGGGTTTGGTGAATGGCACGACGTATTATGCAAGTGTTCGAGCTGTGGACAACGCAGGGAACGTTTCATTAACAGGTCAGGGCAACGGTTGGCTGGTAGATACTATTGCTCCAGGCGTGACTTTGTCTACTCCCGCCCCAAATCCTGCCAGCGCTGCCTTTACCGTGACAGTAGCTTTCAGCGAGGCGGTCACCGGCTTCGATATCAGCAAAATCGTCGTGACAAACGGCAACAAATCCGCGTTTACGAACACGGTTGCAAGTCAGACCTGGACAGTATTGATCACGCCGGTTACCTCCGGAACCAACGTAACTGTGGATGTTGCAGCGGGTGTGGCTTCAGATTCGGCCGGCAACTACAACACAGCGGCTTCGACGTTGACACGCGGATATGACAATGTTGCGCCAAGTGTGACTTTGTCTACTCCGGCCTCGGATCCAGTCAATGGTGCTTTTACTGCGACGATAGCTTTCAGCGAGGCGGTCACCGGCTTCGATATCAGCAAAATCGTCGTGACAAACGGCAACAAATCCGCGTTTACGAACACGGTTGCAAGTCAGACCTGGACAGTATTGATCACTCCGATCACCATAGGAACCAACGTAACTGTGAATGTCGCTGCGCCTGCGCCCCGCTATTCTGAGGGCGGCACCGACTCATTAGCAAGGCAGTTCACGGGCTGGTTTGGAAGTGCTGTCGGTCCAACTGTAACATTGTGCACTCCGGCTCCGAACCCGGCCAGCGCTCCCTTTACTGTGACTGTCGCTTTCAGCGACACAGTCACCGGCTTCGATATCAGCGATATCACCGTTGGTAACGGCAACAAATCAGCTCTTACGAATACAGTGGCAAGTAAAACCTGGACTGTTCTGATTACTCCGGTCATCTCGGGAACCAACGTAACCGTTGATGTCGCAGCAGGCGCGGCGAACATCCCCTCTGTCATTGACAACACGGCGGCATCGACGTTGACACGCGGCTACGACAATGTCCTTCCGACCGTAGCTTTGTCGACTACCGCCCAGGATCCAACCAATGCGCCTTTTACAGTGACGGTAACTTTCAGCGAGGTTGTCACAGGCTTCGATGTCAGCAAAATCACCGTTGGAAATGCTACCAAG
>JADFYG010000048.1 GCA_015233155.1 Candidatus Rifleibacteriota bacterium | reverse complement strand
CTGCATTGCCCATGAGGCCGATTACCGAGGCGATATTCACTATCGCCCCGCTTTTCTGTTTCAGCATTACCCTGCCTGCCGCCTTGGACATCAGGAAAGTGCCTTTCAGATTGACATTCATAACCGCGTTCCACTGTTCTTCCGTCATGCGGAGAATCAAGCCATCTTTCGTGATTCCAGCATTGTTTATCAATACGTCAAATCGTCCGAAGCGCTTCACGGTTTCTTCGACGAGCCTGTCGACATCATCTGACTTGGAGACATCGGCCGGAAAAGCTCCAGCGACAAAACCAGCGGCTTCGAATTCGGCACGGGTCGTTTCGAGCATTCCGGTATTGATATCGGAAAGCATCACCGAATATCCATTTTCCGCGAAATAACGAGCAATTATCTGGAAGAAGTAAAAAAAATCGTTGTAGAAAAACTGCAGGTGGATGAAAAGCAGGTAACTCTTGAAGCCAGTTTCATCGAAGATCTGGGCGCCGACAGCCTGGATACTGTCGAACTGGTCATGGATCTGGAAGAGCATTTTGGAATCGAAATTCCTGATGAGGAAGCCGAAAAGCTCAAGACCGTGAAAGACGCCGTCGATTACATCACCAAAAAGAAAGGTCAGTAGAACGGCCGGCTGTGCCGACAGCCTGATTCGAGTGCCATTGACCTGAGTAGCACTTCTCCGCGAGGCAATCGAATCAGGCTGAGCTGTTCAAAAGCATGAAGATTCTCCCGCGACTCGTCATCGGCTCTTTGCAACCCCGGTATCCCATAATTCAGGGCGGGATGGCTGTGAAGGTGTCGACCGGACGCCTTGCCGGGAGTGTTGCCAGAGAGGGCGGTATTGGGCTTATAGCGGGCTCCGGTATGACTGACGAGGAGCTTCGCACTGAAATAAGAGTTGCCCGTTCGATTGCTGATGGCGGTATCGTCGGTGTGAATACGTTGGTAGCCGCCTCCCGGTTCATCGGCGTCATGAAGACCGCTGTTGATGAGGGCATTGACTTACTGGTCGCCGGAGCCGGTTTTTCCCGCGATCTTCTTGCTTTGGGCAGAAGTGCCGGTGTACCGGTAGTTCCGATTGTTTCATCCGCAAAGCTTGCAATTATGGCTGAATCTCTCGGAGCTTCCGCCGTTATCGTCGAAGGCAGGGAAGCAGGTGGTCATATAGGCACCACCAAGTCTTCGCGTGTTCTGTTTCCACTCGTGAAGGAAGCAGTAAAGATTCCCGTAATTATCGCCGGAGGAATCGCGGATCGTGCAGACCTCATGGAGGTTCTGAAGTTCAATATTGACGGAGTCCAGGTCGGCACGCGGTTTGCTGCAAGCGTCGAATGCAACGCTGCACTGGCATTCAAACAGCGTTATCTTCAGGCAAAAGAGGGAGATGTAATCAAGATCCACAGCCCTGTCGGTCTTCCCGGGAATGCTCTGATGACTCCTTTTTATCAGCGGGTCTCCCGTGGCGAAGTCGGGGTCGATCATTGTGATGGATGCCTGAAGAGATGTTCCCACAGTTTTTGTATTGTGGAAGCCCTTTTGCAGGCGAAGGAAGGCAATCTGGACAAAGGACTTGTTTTTGCAGGCGAACATGTCTACAAGATCAAGGAAATTCTGACAGTAAAAGAAATTTTCCACCTGTTTTTCGACGGGCTTGAACCCCGCGATGAAACCCACGCATAGCAGGGAGTGCACCCCATGAAACGCGTTTTTATCACCGGAATGGGCGCTGTGACGCCCATCGGAATCGGCCTTGAAGCTTTTCAAGCCTCTTTACGCGAGGGAAAAAGCGGAGCCGGTATGATCACCGGTTTTGATGCTTCGCGGCATTCAGTTAAGATCGCCGCCGAGGTCAAGGGGTTTGATCCAACAACTTATATTTCGAAAAAAGAAGCACGCCGCCACGATCGGTATTCGCAGTTTGCGATGGCTGCGGCAAACATGGCAATCCAGCAAGCTGGCATCAAGGTCGGCGAGGGAAGTCCGATAGATCCGCGTCGTGTAGCGGTCATCGTCTCCACCGGAATTGGTGGTATTCATACTTACGAGAACGAGTATGAGGTCCAGCTTAAATCCGGTCCGGACCGCGTCAGCCCTTTTCTCGTTCCGATGATGATCTGCAATATTGCTTCCGGACACATTGCCATGACTCACGGTTTCAGGGGGGCAAATTTTTGCGTGGTATCTGCATGCGCTTCCGGCCTCCACGGTATCGGGGAAGCTTATCACAAGCTCTTCTTTGGCCTCGCGGACATTGCTGTTTGCGGAGGTGCCGAGTCGGCGATAACATCACTGACCGTCGCCGGTTTTGCCCAGATGAAGGCTCTTTCCTCAAGAAACGCAGACCCCGAACGCGCCTCCCGCCCTTGGGATCGCAACCGTGATGGGTTTTTGATGGGTGAAGGCAGCGGCGTCATTGTGATTGAAACTGAAGAGTCGATGAACAGGCGCGGAGCAAAGCCTCTTGCTGAGCTTATCGGCTACGGAGCGTCCGCCGATGCTTATCATCTAACGGCCCCGGAACCCCAGGGCGAGGGTGCAAAGCAAGCCATGGAGGAAGCGCTCTCATGGCGTCAAACTCCATTGGAGAGCGTTGATTACGTCAATGCACACGGCACATCCACTCCTGTGGGCGATCCGACGGAAGTGACGGCCATCAAGCGGGTATTTGGAGAGCATTCGAAAGCCCTGGCTGTCAATTCCACAAAATCAATGATCGGGCACCTGCTCGGCGCCGCAGGAGCAGTTGGCGTCATTGCAACGATCCTGCAGATGAAAAGCGGATTCATTCATCCTACCATCAATCTTGATAATCCTGGTGAAAACTGCGATCTGGATTTCGTCCCCAAAGTTGCCCGGGAAAAACAGATCAAAACGGCAATTATAAATTCCTTTGGTTTCGGCGGCCAAAACGCCAGCCTGGTGGTAAAGAATATTCCCTGATGCTTCAATGAGCTTTATAACGATTATTGCACGCGATGAAGCCCGACAGGGCGCGCGTAGCCAGGGATGGCCCGTGGAATGGTATTGTCGGGTGGTTTCTATTTGCCTGAGTTTTATCATGGCTGTGCCGATTTTTTACCAGTTTCCGCTTCATGCCCAGGATGGATTGATCAGTCTTGAGCAGGTTCAAAAGCGTCTACAGGAAGACCCTGAAGATCGTGACGCGCTGCTTGCGCTGGCAATGCATCAAACCATTGATAAACAGTATCAGAAAGCTGTTGAAACTTATTTCAGATTGTTGAAAATCGATCCGAAGAATTTTCATGCATTTCATAATCTCGGCATTTTATACAGAAAAGTGGGACAGTATAACGATAGCCTGCAT
The DNA here is from genome assembly GCA_015233155.1 of Candidatus Rifleibacteriota bacterium. GTDB lineage: Bacteria > Muiribacteriota > Ozemobacteria > Ozemobacterales > Ozemobacteraceae > JADFYG01. The sequence continues at coordinate 44,901 of JADFYG010000048.1, read as the reverse complement.
TGTTACCAGGAAGCGTTGAAAATAAATCCCAATGCATCAACAGTGTATTACAACATGGGGCTTGCATATGAAGCGATGGGCCGCATGCAGGAGGCCCGCGAAACTTATGGTCGTGCGCTCTCTCTGAATCCTGATCTCACCCAGGCCTTGCAACGTCTCAGAGATCTCTCTGAAGACGCCGGGAAAGCCACACCCCTGCCGGAACCACCACCCAATATACTTGTAGTAGATACGCCCGAAGGCCCGGCCAAGCCTCTCGTCATTTCACATGGTAGTGGTGAAGCCGGCGGTGGAAAAAAAGCTGAAGCCGATTCCACAAAAATTGGGAAATCAGCCGACAAAGCTGACGACAAATCCGTCTCCGGAAAATCTGCGGAAAAACAGCCTGATAGTAAGAGTACCCCCGCCAAACCCGCTGCAAAGATCGAAGATACTCATAGGAAACCCGCGGAAATGGTCCGCACGATGCGCACAGGCCCCGGAGTGGCTTTTTATCACAAATCCATGGACGCATTGGAAAAGGAAGACCTGAAAAGTGCGATCGAACAGTATGTTCTATGCATTTTGAAAGACCGTGATTTTCTTTCTGAGCCGGATAACGGCCTGATTCAAAAGGGACTGCAATTCCTGAAGGAACGACCAAATGCAGTTTCTGATAGTTTTTTCTATCGAGGTTTTCTAATCTCTCTTACCGGCAGCCTTGAAGCGGCACAGCCTGATTTGAAGCTTTATCTCGAAAAAAATCCAAAGGGCGCATTCATAACGGAAGCCCAGGAAATCATAGACAGATATGAAGCACACCTCAAGGCCATGGCAGACGCCAAGGCCGCCTCGGAAGCGGCTATTATCGCTAACCGCAGCATTTCCGGCGGAGCATCTGAAACAGCTACCTTTACTCCGCGCCCGGATGATATAACTCTGAAAAAAATGAATCCCGATGAAATCCTGGACGAAGCGCGACTTCTATCTCGCGAGGGTCGTTTGCGCGATGCTATCGCAGTGCTTCGTGCCGGCCTTGAAAAAGAGCCGGACAATCCTCCGCTGCTTATGGGCATGGCTAACGCATATGTTGATCTCATGCTGTCTAAAGGCGATGCGGAAGCCGGAAAAATGGCCACCTCGCTCTTTGAAAAGGTGGTAGCGCTTACTCCACCAGACTCGAAAGAGTCGAAAACCGCCCAAAGCATGATACAGGAGCTTGGCGGCAAGACTCCTGAGCGATAGCCTGGCTATGGAAAAGGGATGTTACGTTTGACATAGCGATTCCAAAGGAGTACTTTCCCGCAGTATAAAGTGAATGTGAACGAACAAGGACAGAAGTAGAACGCGCGGGGAGACGATTCATGAAACGGCGATTTATGCAGCCATGCTGCTGGACTTTGGGTTTTATTTGTCTGTTCACCTTTCTTAATTTCAGCCAGGCGGCATTTGCCATTTCTCCGGGTCTCGAAGATGTCGAGGCCCTCAGGCACCCCGATGATCCGTTTGCTTCTTCGCCGGATATCCTGACCCTGGAAGACTGCCTCTCGATCGGCTTGAAGGAAAACCGCCTTCTCAAGCAGAGCGATAATCGAGTGAAAATTGCCCGGACAAAAAAAGAGCAGCTTGTTGCCACGCAATTTCCAACCGCGCAGGTTCGGGTATCCCAAAGCCATCTGAACCCTCAGCCATCGTCCGCATTTGGCCAGCAGGATTCTCAGCAATTGTCCATTTCTGAATCCTTCGACCCGTTTGGAAAATTCCGATCACAGAAGCGCGCTGTCAATGCCAGCCTGATTGCCGCTCAGGCCGCGCATACCGATGATACTATCGATACTGCATTCCAGATAACCGAAGCGTTTTATAATGTTATCCTGGCTGTGGAATTGCGGCGGGTGGCCTCTGAATCCGTGGATCAGCTCACCCAGCACCGGGATAATACCAAATCCCTGGTCGATGCCGGAACCGCCCCGGACATTGATCTCATTCGGGCGGAGGTTCAGCTGGCAGTTGGGCAGACCACCCTCATCAAGGCCAGGCACGCCATTTCAAATTTTGCCGCCGGTCTCTATGACCTGATCGGTCTCGACCCGAATTCCCGCGCCCGTATCATTGGAAGTTTCCCGGAACTCATTCCCCCGAATCTTCCCCTGGACGAACCCAAAGCCGTGTACACTGCATTCTCCCAACGAAGCGATATCAAGGCGGCACGATCTGTGGTTGAAGCGGCTCGTTGTTCTCTGGCCGCCCGGCGAAAGGAACTCCAGCCGTCGGTTGAGATTTCTCAGCAGTTTCAGCGCACCAGGGGCGCGAAGTCGCCGCTCAGGGAATATCTCAACAACAATACGGTAGATATGGGGCTGGTTTTTCCTGTCTTTGATTCCGGATTGACCAAAGCACAAACCCGAGAGGCGTCTCTGAACCTTGATCAGGCGAAGTTGAGCTATGATCAGACTCTTTCCGCCCTGCATGTTGAAATCCGCAACTCGATCTCGGCCTTGACCGAATCTTTTCAGGTTCTGGTCGCCCAGGAAAAGAACGTCGAACAGGCTCAACGGGCTCTGAACATCGCCGAGAAAGCTTATCGGACCGGGGCGAAAACCTCGCTCGATGTTCTCGATGCTCAGGTTGCATTGACTCAGGCCCGCACCTTGCGGTTTCAGGCACTGCGTGACCGTGCTGTGGCTTTAGCGCAGTTCGAACGCTCTCTCGGAGTCATGCCCGGGTATTTTTTCAGTGATATATCCTGTTCACCAAGCGGTGAAAAAGTTCCATTACGCATGGAGAGTGCTTCACCAGACAAACCCTCCAAGCCCTGAACTCCGTCGAATAAAAGGATGACAGCATGCTTTCTCTCAAGCGATTTGTTTCCGCCCTTCTCGCGGTGATTCTTCCGGTTCTGGCATCCTTTCCTGCCTTGGGCCAATCCTCTGGAACAACTGTTCTGCAAGAGTCTGTTGCGGCTGCTTCGGAACCCTCTCTGATGCCGTCCAATGAAGAGCTTGTCGGGGAAATCGTTGCCATCCGCAAAGCCGCCATCGGAACCAAGGTGGCTGGTCAGCTGGCTTCCGTCCCCCTGTTCATTGGTGATCTTGCCAGCGCAGGCCAGATCATGGCGACTCTGGACACCCAGGACCTGGAGTTATCACTTCTGCAGACTGAGGCCAATCTGGAAGTTGCCAAAGCCCGTCTGAAAATCCTGGAAACAGGATCCCGGCCTGAAGAGAAGAAGCAGGCGGAAGAGGAGATGCGACAGGCTAAGGCCAACATGGATAATGCGCAGTCTGACCTGCTTCGCGTCAGAGATCTTTGCCAATCGGGGGCTGTCTCCAAGAGTGCCCGGGATGCCGCCGAAGCCCGGGCGACGGTTAACGAGGCCCAGTATCAATCGGCTCTCCAGAAGAAAGCCCTGGTTGATCTCGGACCCCGCCTGGAAGAAAAAGAAGCCATTCGGGCGCAGGTGCGACAGTTGGAAGCAGCCATGAAAATGGCTCGATTGCAACTGGAATATGCTTATCTCCGGGCCCCCTTCAATGGAATGGTCGCCCAGCGATTTTCGGATGAAGGGACCTACGTTACCCCGACTACGCCCATCTATCTGTTTATCCAGACCGACCCGGTGTATGCCGTTGTAAATTGTTCCGAGAGGCTAATTCCTCTGTTGAAGGCTGGAATGACGGCAAAGATCTGTCTCGATGCCTTTCCTGGTCTGTGTTTCCCCGGGACCCTCAGGCGGGTCCCCGCAATGCTTGATTCCAAAACCCGTGTGGCCCGCGCCGAGTTCATGGTGAGCAACCCTGACATGATTCTCAAGCCGGGAATGTTTGTCCGGGCGAAGATTTTGTTCGGGAATGTCGAAAGTGGTGCGGATCGGTGAACCTAGCCAACGTTTGCATCAAGCGTCCGGTCTTCACCCTGATGATCAACGCAGCGTTGATCGTTCTCGGATATTTCTCCTACCAGGGTCTTGGCCTTGATCTCTTTCCGAAAATAGACAACCCAAGCGTCCGAATTTCGACCGATTATCCGGGTGCCAGCCCCGAGGAGTTGGAGTCGGAGATCGTGCGTGTCATTGAAGAGGCTGTAAACACCATTAGCGGAATTGATACGATCTCCGCGAGGTGTGAGTTCGGTAATGCCATGGTCTCAGTCGTCTTCAACCTTGAAAAAAACATTGATGTCGGGGCCCAGGAAATTCGGGACAAGATTGCTCGTGTCATGAACAAACTTCCGAAGGGTATTGACCCGCCTTCTGTAGAGAAGGTCGATCCGGACGCAAGCCCGGTCCTGACTTTGGTGGTTTCTGGAAAAATGCCCATGCGTGAGCTGACTTTTTTCGCCAAAAAACGAATACAGGAGCCTTTAGAAACAATCAATGGCGTGGGCGCCATTCAAATCGTCGGAGAAAAGAACCGGGCGATCCAGGTAGTTCTTGATGCCGGACGCCTTGCGGCGTTGAATATATCGGCGGATCAGGTTAAGACTGCGTTACAGAACCAGAACATGGAGGTGCCGGGCGGTAACGTCACCAACGGCGATTACGAGTATGTTCTGCGAAACCTGGGGCGCATCCGCAGTACTAAGGAGTTTGTCAACATCATCGTTGCCGAGCGTGAGGGAAGGTTTATCCGGGTACAGGATCTCGGAACGGTCGTCGATGACGTTGAGGAAATCCGATCACTGGCCTGGCTGGACGGCGAATCTTGCCTTTCCCTGACCATTCAAAAACAGTCGGGCTGTAACACGCTGGATGTCATCAATCAGATCAAGAACCGTATCACGGAACTGCAAAAAAGCTTTCCCTCCGATCTGAAAATCCTGTATATCCGCGATCAGTCGGAGTTCATCAAGGCTTCGATGCATGAATTGAATCTGCACCTTGTCATGGGGTCGTTTCTGGCTTCGTTGGTGGTTCTGCTGTTCATGCGCAACCTCGTTTCGACATTCATTGCTGCCTTGGCGATACCGGTTTCCCTGATCTCCACCTTCATTTTCATGAAGTTGATGGGCTTCACCCTGAACAATATGACCATGCTGGGAATGACACTGGCAGTCGGCATCGTCATTGACGATGCCATTGTCGTCCTGGAAAACATCTTCCGCCATATTGAGGAAAGAGGCTCCGATGCCATGACCGCATCGAGCGAGGCGACCTCGGAAATTGCCCTGGCGGTCATGGCGACAAGTCTTTCCCTGGCTGTTATCTTCGTCCCTGTCATCTTCATCTCCGGCATTATTGGTAACCTGCTGAGCAATTTCGGTCTGACAATCGCTTTCTCGATCCTGGTTTCGATTTTCGTGTCGTTCACGCTCACTCCGATGATGTGTTCGCAGCTGTTCCGATTCAAGATTGCCCGTGGTCACGGAGGCAGCAAGAATTCCTGGTTTTTTCTGATTCTGGAGCGCGTATATGGAAGTCTCCTCCGGTTCTCCCTGCGGCGACGCTGGGTGATCCTGCTTATTGCCGGCCTTTGTCTTGCGTCGATCGTTCCACTTTACAGTATGAGTAAAGTCGATTTCCTCCCGACGGACGATTCCGGTGAATACCAAGTCAGCATAAAAATGCCGCAGGGGAGCTCGATGAGGGCAACCGAAAGAGTCATCAGGGAAATCGAGGGGAAACTTCGCAAATTGCCCGGTGCACAACACTTCTACACTCAGGTTGGTGGCGGAGGAGGGACTTCCCAGGTAACAGAGGGATCGATATATGTACAACTTGTCGATCTTTCGAAACGGAATTTCTCCCAGGCCGATTCCATGGTCGAAGCCCGCAAGATCATGAAAGAATACCAGCAATACGACCCTTCTGTACAAAACGGCGGTGTTCAGGTCATGGGTGGAGGCGGCAAGGATTTTATGTTTTATGTTCGAGGTCCCGATCTGGAGAAGCTCAAAGGCTATACCAACTCGATCGTAGAAAATCTGCGCAAGTGTCCGATTTTCGGAAACGTGAGCTCTTCGTTTATCGACCGCAAGCCGGAAATCCATGTGAAGGTCGATCGTGACCGGGCTTTTCAGGCGGGAATCCGGGTCGATACGGTGTTTCTGACCCTGAAAACCCTGGTTGGCGGGATGGACCAGATCAGTCAATATCAGGATGGGGATGAACAATACGAAGTTCGTGTTCGTCTCAGGCCCGAAGACCGGACAGATGTCCGTCAGATATCGAAATTGCTGCTTCCGACAGGTGATGGGAATTGTGTGACGCTGGATTCGCTGGCCTCTGTTACGACAGGCTTCGGTCCTGCTCAGATCAATCGTCAGGATCGACAGCGCAGCATTTCGGTGAGCGGCACCCTGGGAAAAGGACGTGGTCTTGGTGAGGCCAATGAATACATTGTGAAAACCATCCGGGAAATGAATCTTCCCGTCGAGTATTCCTTTGGATTCGGCGGCAAAGCCAAGGAAATGGAGCGGACCTACGCCGGTTATTACAGAGCTTTTTCCATGAGCGCCATTTTCATGTTCCTGATTCTGGCGTCCCAGTTCGAGAGCTTCCTGCACCCTTTAACAATCATGCTGTCACTGCCTCTCTCCATCCCCTTCGCCTTGGTGACGCTTCTTATCGCCCGGGGCTTTTTGCCCAACTGCACCCTGAATGTGTATTCGGGGCTCGGTGTTTTCATGCTGTTCGGCATCGTGAAAAAGAATGCGATTCTGCAGATCGATTATACCAACACTTTGCGCGAGCAGGGAATGGAGCGGGACAAAGCTGTATACGAGGCCAATCAGGCCCGCCTGCGGCCGATCCTCATGACCACAGTCACCTTGGTGGCGGGGATGCTGCCAATGGCACTGGGTACTGGTCCCGGTTCGGCAACCCGGGCTTCCATGGCCATCGTCATCATCGGAGGGCAGAGTTTGTGCCTTCTCATCACCCTGCTGGTGACCCCGGTGGCATACACGCTGTTCGACGATCTCATGATCTGGATTCGTTCCGTCCTTCCCCGAATGGAATCCTGATGCGTCAGTTAACTGCTCGCACGTCTATGCTGTTTTGGTCTTATTTTCTTTCGAACGACGCCGTTTTTCCAGATATTCCAGGAAAAATGCGAGAAATACAGTCATCATTCCCGTCGTCAGAGTAGCCATAATGACGATAGACGAACGCTTGGGCCCCGATTTGCGATCAGGCGCCAGAGCATGGTCAATGATTTCGAACTGGCTTCCTTCCTCGGCTTCCGCTATTTTTGCCATTTCATTTTGCTCGGTCAGAGTTGCGAATACTTTTTCCTTCACCTTAAGCTCCCGCATCAGTCTGGAATAATCCAGAGTAAGTGCTGGAAGTCCCTCAAGAAGTTTTTCCGTTTCACCAATTAACTCACCAAGTGCTTTAAGTTTTGCTTCTTCACCGAGTTTCTGCGCTTCGATCTTGACCAGCTCCGGAACATTTCCCGATGCTTTCAACAAACTGTTATGCATCGTCAGAGCAATACCGCTTTCCATTTGTTCTGACTGTAGTTTTACAAGTTTTTCGATAAGCGCCTTGCTTTGCTCATCAATGGCGATAAGCCTGTTCTTGTCCTGAAATGCCTTGAACTTGACTTCAGCATCCTCAAGCTCGCGACTAATTTTTGCAAGCTGTGATTCGATGAATAAATGCTTTTCTTTTGCAGGGCCCTTGGAAAACTTGTTAAGTAACTCCAGATAACCTTCGGAAATATCAGCCGATAACGTCGCCGATTTAGTTTCTACGGTGACAAGGATCAGGCCGTCTTTGTCCTTGCCGATATTAACCACGTCATCCATTATTTTGAGAATATCGTCAAATTTGAGCTCAGCGAGATTTTTCCCGACGATCATTGTATCCGTGGCAATATTGAACTTTCGAATGATTTCCGTTGTCATGAGACGGCTTTTCAGATACGCCGTGAGATACTCGGCGGATCCTCCACTGCCACCGAGCATTCCTCCGCCGAATGGTAAATTCCCGAGCAATGCAGACATGCCCCCACCACCGCCCTTGGAATGCACGAATATCGTCGAAGTCGCCTTAAATAAAGGCGGAAGACTAAGTGCGTAAAAAACGGACAAAATGCCAATCAGCAGTGGTAATACCACGACCAGGCCAATGCGCTTCCATAACACTCCGAAGAGCTGCCCGATATCGATATCGTCGCTTTCAAGTCCCATCAAGATCGCACGCTTGATCAGTTCTTCCTTTATTTCCTTCTTCAGGGAATCAGTGTCAATGTCTTTCAAAACTTCTTTTGGTGAGGTCATTTTTTGATCAACTCCTTATTCGAGTGAAGCAATTTTTTCGACGGCCCGGACAGTCTCAGGAACATGGCAAGCCACCATATGTCCCGGATGGAGTTCCATGAGTTTGGGGGCATCGGAACAATCTGCGAAGGCTTCCGGACAGCCTGCAACGAATGGGCAACCAGCAGATTGCGGTTCCGATACAGAGTCATTTTTTTTTACATCAACCCCGACAGCTTTTGAGATCCCTTCGCGAAGCGTGAGAGCCGCACCAATCAGGCGACGCGTGTATGGATGCGCAGCATCTTTCAACAGACAATCCGCACTCAGCGATTCTACGATGCTGCCCCGATACAGCACGATGATTCGATCGGCAAGCTGCCTGACAACCGCTACGTCATGCGAAATGAATATCAGTGAAAGTCGTCGCGCCTCTTTCAATCTGACCAGGAGTTCCAGAATCTGTGCCTGTACGGAAACATCAAGCGCTGAAACGGCCTCATCTGCAATCAGCACGCTCGGATCAAGAAGAAGGGCACGACAAATTCCTATTCGCTGACGTTGTCCCCCGCTGAATTCGGCGGGATAACGCGCCAGAACATTCGGCTCGAGGCCCACTTCGGCAAGCCCATCCACGAGACGCCTGTTCCAGTCTTGTTTGTCAGCAATTCCATGAATTTTAAAAGGCTCAAGTAAAATGTTTTTTATACTCATCCGGGGATCGAGCGATCCAAAGGGGTCTTGAAACACCATCTGCATGCGTCTAAGATTGGCCAGACGAATGCCGGGCCGTTTATCGAAAAGGTCGTTGCCGAGCAGCATTCCACCACCCTCGTCTGAATGCAGCAGTCCCATCAGAATGCGTGCCAGCGTGGACTTTCCCGATCCGCTTTCCCCAAGAATGCCGACTGTTTCCTGGGCAAAAATCGTCATTCCAACTTCACATAAGGCTTGCACTTTTGAAGCCGACTGGCCCGACCACCAGTCATACAAATGTTGAAGCATCGATCGCTCACGTTCGAAACGCTTAGAAAGGCCCCAGACCCGCAAGACTTCGCTTCCTGTCTCCATCACTCGACAGTCTCTGGAAACAGGCACCGGGCCCGTCTGTTTCTTCCCACTTCGCGAGACATCGGCACAGTCTCATGGCATACGCGCTGTGCTTTCACACAGCGATCCGAGAACACGCATCCTGAAGGTTTCTTGTCCGGGGATGGCAAATGCCCCGGTATGGATCTGGGAAGACGGTGTTCGACAGTCAGGCGAGGAAGAGCTGCTGTAAGAGCAGCCGAATATGGATGAGCCGGGTGCTCGAGCACTGCGGCAGCCGGACCTTCTTCTACCAGAAATCCGGCGTAAAGTACGGCAAGGCGATCGGCAATAGATCGAATAACCCCAAGATCATGACTGATAAAAATCAATGCATGACCTCCATCTTTAACCCCATGTCTAAGCTGATCAAGCAATTGCACCTGTAATGATGCATCAAGAGCCGTAGTCGGCTCATCGGCTATGATTATATCCGGCTCCATGACAAGTGACATGGCCAGCATAGCTCGTTGCCGCATGCCACCGCTGAGCTGATGAGGAAAGGACGCCAGGTACGCTCCCGGATCTGAAAAACCGGCACGAGACATGGCCGCACATACACGTCCTTCTACATCCGCTGCAGAAAGGTCTGACTGATGAGCATAAATGGTTTCGCCGACTTGTTCCCCTATCGTCAGAAGCGGATTCAGTGAAGTCATGGGTTCCTGGAAAACCATGGCCATTCTATTTCCGCGCAGTTTGCTGAATCCATCTTCTGACAGACCCAAAAGTTCGACTCCTTCAAATTTTACTGAGCCGCGTCGCTCCAGAATAGATGCACCGGGAACCAGGCCCATTATTGTCATCGCAAGAATCGATTTTCCGGATCCCGACTCCCCGGCAATGCCAAGACATTCTCCTTTACTTAAAGAAAGTCGGAGGTCTTCGAGAACAGGCAACCTCTTGCCATCGCTTCCGCGAAGGGTCAGCGATAGATCCTCGATCTCGAGAATGTTGCCCATAGCGGCCTGAGAACCTAATGACCTGCGGAAGCCACCGGAACGCGCTCCCATGCTGCCACATCCTGCTCAAAAATATCACCATCGGAGATGAACCCGGTCAGTCCTTCTGAAACTACGGCATAGTCGAGAGGCTGAAGCAAAAATACTCCGGGAATCTGTTCATACAGAGTCCGCGCAACGAGATCTTTACGAGCTGCAATGTCCGATGGTTCCGGCAATGTATCGATGGCTGAAAGTGCAAGATCCAGTTCCTGAGTCGAGAACCCCGTAAAATTCAATCTTTCGCTTAACGATGCGGCGACTCCGATGGGGGTATTGGAAGACCAGAGATTGATCCAGTTTCCGTCCGGCGGAGCGTGGAAGCCCAGCAGAAACATGCTCCAAGTGCCTTCCGGCAACGTTTTGTTTATCAATTGGGACCAATCACGCACTTCCACCGTTACAAAAATGCCGATTTTTTTCAAATCATCGGCTATCTGGTCGCAAAGTTGCTTTCTGACGAAATTGTCCCCGTTGGTGAAAAGGGTGAGCTCTAACGCCTTTCCATCAAGTTCACGGCGGCCGTCTCCGTTGCTGTCGGTTACACCGGCAGTACTCAACAACTCTGAAGCCCGGGTCAGATCATATCCGCGAGAAGCGAAAGAGTTACGCAAATCATCGCTTCCGAGGGGGGGGCCGGATAGTATTTTTCCGGAATAGGGGAAAGTCGCAGCCAGTGCCTTTCGGTTAATTGCAAAATCGATAGCGCGCCGAACTTCGAGTTTGTCGAACGGAGGCTTATGGGTATTGAACCCAAGCATCAAATAGCTGGGATTGGGAGAAGATACAAGTCGCACACCGGGAATTTTCAATTCCTGCAAACGCTGGGCAAATTCTGACGGCAGGAAAGCCAGATCAATGTGTCCTTTCCGGATATCGCTCACCAGTTCATCCGGAGCCTGATAAAAAACGATGAGAACGCGCTTGGAAGCAGATGCAGGGTTTGCTGCCATCGACGATGCCGCGATCGGTCCCGCCGCCAGTTCAAGATATGAGTGAAGCTTCCGGCTGACAACTCGGAAAGCGCCAGCACCAACGGGGATCTCGGTAAAATCCATGATGTGGGATTTCTGCGAACTGCTCGCGATCAGACCAGTTTGGGACGCATTAACCATTTCTGCGCATGAAGCCGGCGGAGCAGCGAATCCGCTGATGATTTCGCCCGGTTCATCTCCATCAAGTAAAGCGATCTTTTCTTCGCCGACTTTTTGAGATCGAAGAAGATGGGACGGAAGCAATCCCGAACCCAGAAGATGAAGATACTGACGGGATGTGCCGGTGAAAGTCACACGACACTTTTTTCCGGAATCCAGGCTTTCTATATTTTTAACCTGTTTTGCAAGCAACGTCAGAGGGGAATTGGACTGCGCATCGCGTAATCTGTCTATGGTAAACTGCAAATCTTCGAGAGTCACCGGAACTCCGTCGTGCCAGACGATTCCGTCACGCCACTCTCCTTCCACAGTCAGATTCCCGTCGGCATCGGTAGCAACATTAAATTGTTTCCAGAGGTCCGGGGTGAATTCTCCACGTGGGGTCAGCCGAAGTGGACCGGCATTGATCAAATTGCTCAGAAAACGACCGCTTCGATCATGAACATCACTTGGTCCCAATTCCCGGGCATCACCCATGATACCGATGCGGATTACGGAATGATCGCTGGTTTCAGCAAGCCGGCGAATGCGCTCCGGGAGATCTTTTTTGGAACCACATCCGGTGATAAGAGTAAGCAAACAGAAGGTAGAAATCAAAACACCCCCGGCAAAAACTTTCGCCAGAGAGCCACGGATGAGCTTAATCATTGTCTGGTGCCTGTTGCCTGAACAGGAGACACTGGCAGAGATACTGATCCTGTGGTTGCAACCGGAGTAACAACAGCGCTGCCTATGGCTGCGGGGGATGCGAGCCCCATCTCGGCCTGGGGTGCCCCCAGTTCGATCAGGCTCCTTTCAACATGACTCTTTAAATCAGGTTTAAGATGTTTGGAAGTAAGAAGCTCCTTCAAAATTGCCACACCTTCGCCGGCTCTGTTTCGCTTGATCAGAGAGTCTCCTTCCTGGGATTGAATAGATGTGACTGAAGCAAGTAAATCATTAACTTCCGTCATAATATTGTCGGGCAAACCACCTGTATCAAGAGACTCCTCAAGTGCCTTGCGGGCTTCAACAAAGCGGTTCATGCGGCTGAGTGTTACTCCCAGATCACGTTTGTACACACCCTGAGATGGATTGATGGCAATTGCTTTTCGAATGGCTGCTTCTGCCGTGGCATATTGCCCAAGATTCGAAGCAGCAATGCCGACAACGTCAAGAATCGTCGGATCCCCGTCTCCAACCTTCGCGGAAATGGTGGCAGCAAGCTCAAGAGCCGCCTGCCATTTCTGGAGCGAGGCTAAGACGATAGCGAGATTCGCGGCAGCCTGATCGGCAAATGCCGGGAACTTCTGGCATCGCTGAAGTGCCCATTCGGCTTTATTTAAATCACCAAGCTCCATCGCAATTTTCCCGATATAAAAATAATAGATCGATCTTGCATCACCTGCAGTCATGTATTGGCCTTTCAGAGCCAATTCCAATCCTTTTTTCCGATCTTTCAAGACGTGATAGGCGATATGCATCATACGAAACACCACCGAATGGTAGGTCGAGCGGGCGTTGAAATTTATGTTTTTCCATGCCCTTTCGCACCACAGCATTGCCTCATCGCCCTTGCCTTCCATTTCGAGAATACTAGCAATCTTCAGATAAGGGTCACCAGGTAAGGGGTCAAGATGTATCGCCTGGAAGAGCTTGTCTTTCGCTTCAGCCATACCTTCAGCGGTCGTGCGCTGAGTTATGAGTGCCTCTGCGTGCCGGACATACGTATCCGCATTCCAGCTGTGCCATTCAAATGCGATAGCCGTAAAACCGCCAAAGGAGGCGAATATGAACAAGGCAATCACCAACTCTTTGTTTTTCAGAGAAAGAGTTGGTAAAGGTTTCGTGAAAAATGCAGTTTCGGTAAAAGCCGGCACTAAAGCCAGGCAAACGACGGCATACAAAGCAGTTTCAATGCGGTGAAAGGGAAAATCCGGAATTGCTGCAAAGAATTGAGAGATCATTGCGGCACCCAAGCCCAGGAGAAGAACATGCTCTCCTTTTATCCCGTCGCCTTCCTCGCTATTCCCGGCTAATCTGATTGGTCCGATTATGCTGTCGAAGAATCTCCAGCAAAGCCAGAGAAATATCGCCAGGCCTATCAGACCAAGTTCAGAAACCAGTTGCAGCCAGTCATTATGCGCCTGACGGAACGTGACTGCAGTGAATGTCTCTTTGTTGTCGTCGTCAAATGTATCCGCTTCCTGAAGTGGGAAGAAATGCTTGAACGAACCGAAACCGCTGCCAACCAGACATTTTATTGGGTTGTGCGCGAAAGACTGGACGGTTCCATACCAGACCCATATCCGCTCGTATATATTGCTGGCCCCGCGATCCATTGTAAATGTCGTTTTCAGTTTGTCCATCATTGAATTGGATTTCGTGGTCGCTGCGACAAATATCAGACCGAAGAAAAAAAGCCAGAGTATCAGCAGGAAAAAGTTCCGATTCTTTTTCAGGAATCTCCAGCCTCGATCAAAAATGAGCAGTACAACCAACATAAAAAGACACCCTGCGACTATGCCAAGTAGCGCCGCTCTGCACCGGGTTATGTATAACCCCAGCAACATCCATGTGAAGATTCCGATGGAAATAACCTTCATTACAATTGTTTCATAATAAAAATAAAATGCCAGAGGAATGAAGGCGGTGAACATCGCGAAAGTTCCAAGATAATTGCGGTTTCCGAACGTGGAAACTATGGATAACATGTCATACGTTTTGCTGGCCAGTTGCGGAAACAAGGGAATATACCATGCTGAATAATCAATCTGGCCGGCGAAAATCTCATCTCGGGCGAATACCCAGCCCTGCGCGAAATCGTAACGATAATAAAGATTGTATGATTCCATTATGCCGAGTGTCGATGTGGCGACACCCGCCAATACCATCATCCAGAGAACTCCCTCAAACTGCCATCGCTGGCGCACAGTATTTAGGATCAATGGAAAAAGCAGCATGATCAGGAATGTTCCACGAAGATCGCGAATCGCGGAGGGAACATTGTAGTTCCAGGCCAGGGATGTAAGAGCAAGTCCAAAAAATAGTATGAGAGGCATATCCAGTCGGGTTCGGGCGAGATAGGCCCGACCTTCGGTGAAAAAACGAAACGCAAGTATGCTGAAAAACACCCAGCCGAAAAAGGCGAGACCGATTTTGCTGACGAATTCCTTCGGTGTCAGAAAATTTTCCGTCGTCATTCGGGAAAAGAGAAAAGGCACAACCAGTGTGATCGCAAGAATCCCGACGTAAGTGAATTGGTCCAGCCAGTCAATCGAGCCAAAAAACGGAAATGAAACATTCGCGAGAAACTCTGGTTCCCGGGAAAGCTCGCGGTTACGGCGTGCCTTGGCCATGGGGTTACTCCTTAAGAATGAAGAAGATCTCGATATCCCCGGATATAATTCCGGCAGTCAGGAATCGCAACCACAATCGAAACAGCGATAATGGCAACGATGATCAATACATCGAATAAATCAAAGTCTGACCATACACGGGGAGAGATCATATCATAACGGTGACGCTTAAACAAGAAGACCTGCGAAGGTACAAATGACGGGGGGATCTGTATTACCAGTCAGTTCTAATCGTCTGATCGACCTTGATCCATACGTTTCGAATTTGACGTACGCCGTCTCCCGGATATGGGATCTTTTCTGCTGACGTAGCCAGAAATCCATTCGGGGAAGTGTCTGTCGTCGGGACTTCAACGTAGATAGCCGCACTCGCCGGGGCGAGTGGCGCAATGAGCATATCCGTTACCGGATCCATAAGATATGATCCCTTCAAAGAATCCAGGCTTTTGGGATAAGCCATGTTAGCCTTGAAATATCGGGCCAGAGCTTCACGAACACTCGCCAGATTGACACGGGCAGCGGCTTCCTTGGCTTGCTGACTATAATCCATGAAATAGCCAATGGCCAAAACCCCAAGAATGGCTACAATAGCAATAACTACGAGGATCTCAAGTAAGGAGAAGCCGTCAGAACCTCTGTGAAAACGTTTATATCTATTCATGAAAAGAATTATAACTGATCCGACTGATTCGTGCCAGAGTGAAAAAAAAGGCGGATATGTCAGTGCTTAACCGGGTCCATGATGATCTGCGACATATTTGCGCGACGAAGAAACTGGCCGAGAGGCCCTTGCAGCGTTCGATATCCATCCGCCATAAGAATGACAGCTCCGGCTGCGTCATCGATAACCATTTGTCCATCACGATTGCTCTGATAGATCTTTCCATTCAATAACATGGAGGCTCTGTCAATGGCGTCCCCGGTAACGCCATCGAGTATTTCCACGAGCAGTGTGGGTACGGATGCAGACTTTATTCCTGCTTCCAGTTTTTGTTCCTCCGCATGCAATGGAGTCGCTAAAATCCGCGCCGACTCCGACCTTTCCAGAGTTAGTGGCGCCTCATGAAGCTGACGTGAGGCTTCGGTTCGTATCTCCGATTTTTTTCTGCTCTTTCCAACCCTGGACACTTTTACAATCGGGTCACGCAGATAATCTTCATTCAGGAGCCTGGTAAGAATCTCTTCCGCTTCTGTAGCTGTGTGTCCGGAAAGCTGGACCACTCCAAGCAAAGGGTAACGAATTCCTCCTTCCTGATCTATCGTGCAATCAAGCGATAGATCAGGCTCCCCTTTTACAAAAATACGAATTGTGTTACCCGGGTCCAGTTGGACAGCAAAGGCTATAACAGGGAAACAAATTATGAACAAAAAAAGAATACGCCGAAAAAATTTCCCGGGCATTGTTCAGGAAAAACCTTTCTTTTGTTTCACTATCATATCGGCTGCCCCCCATGAAGAGTCGAATGGCCGCTTTTCAGTGAATGAAAGGAATTTATTATCTCTATAAACGCTTACGATTCGATGAACTTGGAATGTTGAGTTCGCCACGATATTTTGCGACCGTCCGACGAGCGATCACAATTCCCTCGTTCTTTAAACGAGTAACTATTTCACTGTCTGAAAGAGGTTCTCCGGTATTTTCACCTTTAACGAGATCATCGATGCGCTTTTTCACGACCATGGTCGAGATATCTTCCCCGCTCTGCGTGCGGGATCCACCGGAGAAAAAGAACTTCAACTCGAGTAAGCCACGCGGCGTCTGGGCATACTTTCCGCTGGTAGCACGACTGACCGTTGATTCATGGACTCCGGCCATATTCGCGACATCCTGAAGCGTCAGAGGTTTAAGGTGTAGCAGACCGAAATCGAGAAAGTCTCGCTGAACCTCGACAATGGCTCGGGTCACATTCAATATGGTGTCCTTGCGTTTGTCGACGTATCGCATGAACGAACGCGCCGCTTCAAGCTTGTTGCGAATGAATTCATAGGCGATCTTGTCAGATTTGTCGCGATTCTTGATAGTTTCACGATAAAGATTGTTGATGCGCAAACGCGGAAGATCACGTTCATTGACCGTGACCACATATTCTCCCCCTATTTTTTCTACGAAAACGTCAGGGGTGACATAAACTTCCCCTTCAGCCGTCGGGAAGCTGGCTCCGGGCTTCGGATTGAACTGCTTGACGATTTCCGCAGCCGCGACTATTTCCTCGATTCCAAAACCGGTGTCACGCGATATAGCCGGAAGTCTGTTGGCTGCAAGAGCATCAAGGTGATTTTCTATGACGGCAGTGACCTCGTCATCTTCGTATCCTTCTTCGGCAGCCTGAATTAGCAGACATTCGCGCAAATCGAAAGCGCCGACACCAGGGGGATCCATGTGCTGGATGGCCGTCACAACTTTCTTTACAACCGGCTCATCGATTCTGAGCATTTCTGAAATAGCAGCGCTGGAGTGGCGCAAATATCCATTGCGATCTATCAGACCTATCAGATATTCGCCAATCTTGATTTCCGTGGCGTTCAGACTGGCTTCGTGAAGCTGAGTCGTCAAATAATCGCGAAGGCTTCCCTTTTTTGTGACATAGTTTTCGTAATTCGATTCCTCGTCACCGGAATAACCGCCCGATGAGACCTTGAATTCGGTATTCTCGCTGTCCTGAATATATTTCTGCCAGTCGATGCCGAAATCCTCGCGGCTCGGTTCCTGAAATTCTTTTGATGGCGGAACGAGTTCTCCCGTCGGCATAGCCGTTTCAAGCGGAACTTCGGGGCCGGTTTGTTCCTGTTCATCGATCTCCATGAGCGGATTGGTCTCAAGCACTTCGGCTATCTGGTTTTTCAACTCCAGGGAGTTGAGTTGCAAAATTTTGATCGCCAGTTGCATTTCCGGCGTCATTTTTAGTGTCTGGGCCAGTTTCTGACTTTGGCCCAGTCTCATAGAGTTGTCCATTGATTCATTCCTGGGCAATATGAAATCGGAGAAGACTCCGTTTCCGATGCGTTTCAAGAGAAGCCGTCGCATCGGTGACGAGTCCATTGTATCGTAAACCGATTCTTCCCGCAAATAGCCTAGTCGCGACGCTTTTTACGTTTAATCTGACGTGATTCCTCAGACGTAATTGGCTTTTCAGCATCCGCAAGCGGATCAAATACGACGACGGTAACCCCGAGATCACCCTCACCGTATCGACCAAACCGGAACTTATCACGCCATGGACTGCGCTTGAGAAACTCATGCATAGAACGCTGCAAAGCACCGGTGCCCTTGCCGTGAACGAGAAAGACGCGACCCAGTCTCTGACTCGAGGCAAGTTTAAGATAGGCCTCAGTTTTTTCAAGTGCTTCTTCCACCCGGCAACCTCGGAGATCCAGTCGGTCGGAAACATCCGGGCGGGCCGCAATTACCATTCCTGAAACGGAAGCGGATTTAGCAAGCCGCGCTTCCCCAAATCGACTGATCTGAGATAGCGGAGCCACGAATCGAATACCGTTACATTCCAAAACAGCGCGATCAGCGGTGACATCGAAATCTTCGAGAACAGCGGGCCGCGGAATTCCCTTCCAAAGTACTGTGTCACCCTTTTGAAACATATCCGCGTCTGAATTGTTGCCGGATGGAACGCTTTCTGAAGTCTCATCACCAACATATTGGCGCGAGGCGAGATCAAGTTCGGAAATAGTATTACGGGCAGATTTCAAGGCATTACGCGCCGTCTCGAGATCGGAGGCGTCATTTTGCGCTTGATGCATTTTCAACGAATGGATTACACCCTCGAGCTCGCGCACTTTTTCCTTGAGACCGGCCTCGTAGGTTTCGACAAGTTCATCCCGACGACTTTTGCGAAACTGTTCTATTTTTTTCAGCCCGGCTTCAAGCTCGTTACGTCGTAATGTCACTTCACGTTCTTTTTCTTCCCAGGACCGGCGCAGAGCTTCAGCGGAAGCACGTTCACGCTCGAGAACAGCTATGAGGCGTTCTTCCGCACCGCCTTTCCCTTCGAGACAGGCAGACATGACGGATAACACCTCATCCGGAAGGCCAAACTGCCGGGCAACGGAAAGAGCATTACTGCGACCCGGAACACCCATGAGAAAGCGAAACGTGGGACGAAATGTCTCGTAATCAAATTCCATTCCGGCATTGACGAAGCCGGGAGTAATGAATGCAAGACTCTTGAGAGATTCGTAATGTGATGTTACGAGGGCAAACGCGCCGCGCCGCAACAACGCCTTGAGCACACCCTGCGCCAAAGCGGCTCCCTCATTCGGGTCCGTTCCTACGCCGATTTCATCGATAAGCGCTATGGATCGGGGTCCTGCGGCTGCCAGAATTTCTCCAAGACGCCGCAAGTGTGATGTAAAGGTCGAAAGGTGATTCTCTATGCTCTGGGCTTCGCCTATATCTGTAAGAATCTGTTCAAACACAGGCAGTCGCGACGTAGCCGAAGCCAGTACATAATTGCCACTTTGCATCAACAAAGCATTGATTCCGAGAATTTTCAATGCTACTGTCTTTCCGCCCCCGTTCGGCCCGGTTATTATAACGCAGGCACCCTGACGATTCATCGTCAAATCGACCGGCACACATCCGGGATGAATGAGCGGATGACGGGCGGATCGCAATTCAATCAGACCGTCGGGGGCTATTTCCGGACGATGGGCTTCATATTGGCGCGCAAAGCGTGCACGTGCCTGTAATACATCGAAGAAGACAAGACCTTCGAAAAGCATTGCAAGGTCATCGCGATTCGAGGCAAGAAGATCAGTCAGAGCACGTAGTATTCTTGCAACTTCTTCACGCTCTTCACCTCGCAAACGCGCGAGGCGATTATTTAACGGCAGGAACTCGAGTGGTTCCATAAATACTGTCTGGCCGGAACCGGACTGATCATGAACTATACCCTGCACCAGTCCCTGATAGGATGCCTTCACGGGAATGACATAACGATCGTTTCTGATTGTGAAGAAGCGATCCTGGAACATATCGCCGGAACCGGAAGTCAGATATTCACCAAGCCTGCGCTCGATCTCCATGCGTGATTTGACAAGATCACGACGAATGCCGGACAGGGCTGGAGTGGCGGTATCACGAACTTCTCCGCGCTCAGAAATCGCACCGTTTATGCGTTCAGAAATCGAATCAAGCACTGGAATGACTTCGAGACGGCGGCGCAGAAGAGGTAACCGCTCAACATCAACCTCAATCAATGATTTCCGCAACCTGATGGCAACATCGATGTTAGCCCGGGTGCGAAGAAAATCCTCGCCGGCCAGAACGTCACCGCCTGTGTGTAACAACTTCAGGAGATCACGCATTTCGCGAATTCCGCCGACCGACGGCTGACGTCCCTCGTCGAAGAGGCGCATCCACTCGTCAAGTTCACCGAGCCGTTTCTCGATCTCTTCACGGTCGCTCGACGGGTGAAGTTCGTGCAAAGCGTCTTTCGCCGCATGAGAACCGGCGAATCCGGAAATCAGGGCAAGGACTTTTTCAAATTCAAGATGTGTGAGAGATGCAGATTCCATTTACTCAACAGTGACGGATTTCGCGAGATTTCTGGGTTGATCTACATCAAGACCGCGTAAGTCGGCGACAAAGTATGCGAACAGTTGTAGAGGAATGACGTTCAGGATAGGTGAAAGCAACTCGGAAACACGCGGCAGATAAATCACGTGTTCCACGTATTTGCCTATCTCCTCGTCTCCTTCTGTGGCGAGAGCTATCACGATTCCCGAACGAGCCTGCACCTCTTTCACATTGGAAATTATCTTGTCATAGATTGCAGAAGCGGTCGCAATAACGAATACAGGCAATTCCTTGTCGATTAGCGCTATTGGCCCGTGTTTCATCTCGCCTGCCGCATAGGCTTCGGCGTGGATATAGCTTATTTCTTTTAATTTGAGGGCGCCTTCCAGGGCCGTCGGGAAATTGATTCCGCGGCCGAGATACAGGAAATTATGGGCATTCTCAAAACGCTCTGCAAGAACACGAATCGGAGCGGAGTTTGCAAGGACTTTTTCTATTTCCTGGGGGAGTCGCTTCAATTCACTGATCTCGCGTCTCACTGCTGCCGGAGTAAGAGTCCCGCGGATTTTTCCGAGCAGTAGGGCAAGCAGAGTGAAAGCAGTCAACATGGCTATGTAGGCCTTGGTAGAGGCGACTCCGATTTCGGGCCCGGCATGGATGTATACCAGACCATCGACTTCCCGGGTAAGGGAAGACTCTTTCGCGTTGACGATGCCGAGAACCTTTGCCCCCCGCGCACGCGCCTCGCGAACGGCTGCAAGTGTATCGGCCGTCTCACCGGACTGACTGACGGCTACGACGAGCGTGTTAGCATCAACAATCGGCTCGCGATATCGGAATTCGCTGGCCAGATCGCACTCAACCGGGATACGCACGAGCTTCTCGATCATGTATTTTCCAACGCAACCGGCATAGTATGCGGTTCCGCATGCGACCATGACAATCCGCTGAAATTTGAAGATATCCGGCCCGGAAAGCCCAAGCTCCGTGAGATAGATTTTGCCTTCCTCCTCGGAGGTGCGACCGCCTATTGTATCGCGTATAACCTGCGGCTGTTCGTGAATCTCCTTGAGCATAAAATGCGAGAAGCCGCCCTTCTCAGCGGCCACGGGATTCCAGTCGACTTGTACCGGCTTCTTGTCCATGGAATGCCCATCGACATCGAAAAAGTCGACTCCATCACGTTTAACAATGGCCATGCATAAATTGTCGAGATAGTGGACAGTTCTCGTATAGTGCATGATGGCCGTCACATCGCTGGCAATGAAATTTTCGCCCTGGCCAACCGCGACAATCAGTGGACTTTCCTTGCGCGCACAAATGAGGCAGTCCGGGTGGTCCCGGTGTATGACAACGATCGCGTAGGCTCCTTCAACTTCCTGCAGGGCTGTTCGAACAGCGACTTCGAGATTGCCGGAGTAATGAGATTCGATAAGATGGGCGAGCACTTCGGAATCGGTTTCTGAAAGGAATACGTGGCCGGCCAGAGTGAGACGCGTCTTGAGCTTGATATAATTCTCGATTATACCGTTATGGGCGACCATCAGTGAGGTTTTGCAATCTCCATGAGGATGAGCGTTGAATCCGGACGGGCGGCCATGCGTCGCCCAACGCGTGTGCCCGATACCATGAGTGGAGGCTGAGGGAAAATCAGTGATGAACATGTCGTGCAGATTGCGTAATTTGCCGACCTCTTTTTTTACCAATAGCCTTCCGCCGTCGAGAACGGCAATGCCGGCCGAATCGTATCCGCGATATTCCAGGCGCGTCAGGCCATCAAAAATGATCTGGTTGGCCGGCTTTTCGCCTATGTAACCTATGATTCCGCACATTATTCAGAACATCCTTTTTACATTAAATAAAGAAGCATAGAGTTGTAATTCTATCCGTGATTTGATACTCGGCACAAGTTTGTGCGCTTCTGCATTACGATCTCACCTGATAATCGTTAATACTTGACTTTGCCTGGTTCAGGCTTCGTCTTATTACTCTCAGGAGCTTCGACAGCTGCTTCCGGAGCTATGATCATGATCTTGTCCTGGGCGGTTGTTGATAAGCTGCTGTCGGGAAACCGTCGCTTAACCTCGCGATAGACATCGACCGCTGAACTTTTCTCTCCGAGTTCTTCGAGATATCCGCCAAATTCCATCACGGCATCGCCATTTGATGGATCCTCACCAAGATATGTTTTATAAGAGGTGATTGCTGAATCCTTGTCTCCGCTTTTTCTGGCAAAACGCGCCTGTAAAAGCGTAAGGCGCGGATTCTTTTCCTTCGATGCCGCTATGGCCTTCAGGTGTTCCTCTGCGTTGGGAAGATCTCCGGCTGCGAGAAGCGACTCGGCGATCAACAGACGCGCTTCAATATTATCAGCGCTCCTTTTCAGTATCTGATTGGCGACATCCATGGCTTCAGCGGTTTTTCCGGCAGTTACAAGAGTTTTCGCGAGAGTGATCTGATAATAATCGCTGTCCGGAGAACCGGCAACTGCCGCTTTGAATTGGGAAATTGCGTCTTCTACCAGATCGCTCTTGAGCAGGATACGACCTTTGACGTAATGTGCCATGGAGTTGGCGGAGTCGCCTGCAAGCGCATCGTTGACCATGCCTACAGCCTCATCGATCTTTCCCTCATCGAGCAGGGATTCTGCAAGATTGACCTTGGCGTCAATGGAATTCCCGTCCAATTTTAGTACCTGTTTATAGAGTTCGAGAGCCTCTTTTGTTTTTCCATTCCTCTTTTTCGCCTCGGCGAAATTGATCATCGCGAAAATATCCTGTTTAAGCTTCACTCCCTTGCCAAATGTTTCTTCGGCCTCTTTCGACTTGCCTGACTTTAATTGCGCATCGCCGAGCAGAAACAATGTATCGAAAAGGTCACCCTTGATTGCCAAAGCCTTCTGATAATACGGAATCGCTTCGGCGAAGTGTCCCTGTTGCGACTCGACGACGCCTCTGAAGTGAAGTGCCTTCGAATTTTTAGGATCTTTCGCGATGATCGCTTCAAGCAACTTTCCAGCCGCTGCAAAATTTCCCATGTCTATGGCATCCGTGGCATCATCTATTTCTGTTCGTTTTTTTGGCACAACCGGCTTGGAAAGGCTTCTGGCCGTACTGGCGTTGCGCATCCAGGCGTCCTCACGGCTCTCTATGACTGATTCCTTGCCGGGAACCCCCGGCCTTCCCGAAGAGTTCGGAGCCGTTGCAGCTGGTCTGGCAGCTGTCATCTGCGCCACAAGCTGTTTTTTCAGCGATGCATACTGTGGATTCGCTGGATCCTGCTGGAGCAGAATATTAACGTTCTTCATAGCTCCTTCGAAGTTCCGGGAAGCTGCCATCGAGTAGGCAAGATAATATCGCGCCTGCTGATGAGCCGGAACCATATCGCACACTTGTCCCAGATAATCGATTGCTCCCGTATAATCACGGGCGGCATATAATTGCATGCCTTTCTGAAACAAGCTGTTTGCAAGATCTTGCGCCGGCAGAACAGACGCAAACGACATAAATACAAAAAAGACGACCATTAAAAGGCGGCCGAGGAATGCGCATTCACGCTTCATCCAAAAGTCTCCCGGACAAAAATATTCGCAGGTTATTCTAACAGACTCGCGCTTACTCTACAAGAACGACGGCTGACAAACCCGGGGTCATTTAATTCTCCATCTAGACTTGTACTGACCTGTGGCGACATTTTTGATAAACCAGCGTGGCGGAATGGTCTACAAATACCCGTGTAACGCTGAAACGGCCATGAACGAAGGAATGCGCCGAAACCGGCGGATAAGTCGATTTCGGGCGCACATGGTTTTTCAGGAAGAAGTGGCGGCCTACATGTATTGCATGTATCTTACGACACTATCTATTTGTGAATTTGGGCCGTTCTCCATACGACGAAACTTCCCATACTTCAAAGGTGTTGATATATCCCTTTCCAGACCAGGGCCCGCTACAAAGGCCAATATTCAATGCTGAATACGATTGCGGAACTTGTATCCAGCCATATATTTCTTCGCCTATCCCATCGGGCGCGGGATTTGAGTCGAGACTTCCAGAGCTATACGTAGCAACGGTCATGGACGCCGGGTTAACGTCGGTGAAATTATACCCAATTGTCAAATTTCCCGTTCCAGTTTTCCTCGACCCGACACAACGAACAAACAGCAGTTTCCCCGCGCAATATGAATATGAAGATGAAAATGAGACATAAAAACAGTTCGGAACGGAGCCGCTTGTAGTATACTCAATCTTTCTCCCGAGGTAGTATGTATCAGCGGAATCAGTCCACGATGCGTTGGCGCTTTTCCCCCAGCCGAGAAGCGCCGTAGACGTGGAGAAACCAATGAGATTAGGAGATTCAGTAAGCCCCAGAGATGACGCGCCTCCGATGTTATTAATAAAACTATCAAGACTACCGAAATTACCATAGGCAAACGTTGGATTGAAATGAGAATTTAAGGTGCCGGCAAAATGATCCCCCGTAGACCAGTTAACTATCCTATTATTTGTATAAGATAAACTGTTATACCAATTGACATCGCCACCTATTATAGAAGTTACAGAAGATGTTCCCTTAATTATGTAATTATTGGTGAAAGATCCGGAGTATATGCCCATTATACCGTCGGTTCCCGTGGCAATCATGTTAACATAACACGTATTTGAGGAATTGAGGGCACACGATTCGAAATAGTTTCCATCTATCATTATTTGTTGAGCCCCTTTTACTTCAATAGCACGGCCGGAAATCTGCTCAAAATTATTGTTGGTGATATTGACGTTAACTCCCCGCGTTACGAATATTGCCGCACTGCTAATTCCATACATGAAACTATTGTTATCAATCCTGACATTATTCATACCATCGGCGTCACCAAGGGGATCATTCCCGGAAGCCAAGCCGTGAATCGCGTATTGCATACGAGCCGTATCGGCGGGTGTCTGGGTGCCGAATCTGTTGTGATGTATCCTGTTCGAGGTTTGATACGCGCTAATACCTTGGCTGAGAGACTGGCCGAATATGCAATTTCGCACTTCAATATTATCAAGAAGAAGCCCTTGGTCATTGTCTCCGATGCCCTGCACCCCGGATCCGGAAGCGATAAACTGCAAGTTCTCGAAAATGCAGGTCGTCATTGGCGCAAGGAAACAAGCCTGGGATGCCCCTTTTTAATGGAGGAATATTGCGTCTCTCCACTGAACGTTAAGTATCCTAAAGACCCGGAGGCAACCCTTTGTATTGGAGTGGCGAGATAAGTTGTTCCGCTGCCAAATCGGATGTTTCCGTGAGGATTAGATGCAATTGCAGCCATCACGGCAGAGTGTCGTCAGTAATACCATCGCACTTGGCGCCATAAACAGTGAGATCTACAACAGCTGCTTGTGCCACCGATAAAATAATGCACAGAAAAAGCGCTAAAACAATAATTTTTTTCATAGATTATTCCAGATCGAAGATCGTGACGATCGCAACCGAAGAGCGTCGCTTCCCACGGTTGATTCAATCACGCTGCTGGAAGTGCGTGGAGAGTGTTCGCAACTTGAAAAAACACCATTGGTAACGATTGCTGAAACATCAATGGTTGATAGGACACGGGTCTCCAAGAAAGTGGCATAGCAGGTAAGCATAATCCCTCCAAGACAAGTTTTATCGGACTTTTGAAGAATGGTCAGGAGACAACGATTATAACAAGCCGGATGCCGGTCGATAATGGCATGAACTCATCGCTAGGCAACCTTGGACGCAATTTTGAATAGAATTGTTCATCCTCGGTATACGGATCACTCCAGTTAAATCTCTGATGAAAAGCTTCAGCACACATTCTCAACATAATTTTTGTCAGACCAGAAAAAATCCTGTCAGAATTGGTTTGTCGGGATGTTTTACTTGAGTCAGGCAGATACCCAGGTTGTTCATAATGTACACTAATATGACTACCGCATTTCGCCGGAAATCGGCTGTGGAAGCCAATTATGAAAACGACATGAAACCTCGAAAACCAGCATGGTTGAGCCACTGTTTAAAAACTGATAGCCGTAAGTGCGGTAGTCATACTAACCAATCTGAAAGAAGAGTCAAAATTCTGTCGGGCTAAACCCAGCACTAGATTTTGGCTCACAGAGATCAAGTCAGGGCCGGGAACGAACCGCCACCGCGGTTATGGAGGTTTCTTCGATGTAGACGGCGCACCTTTCCGCACCCTCGGTGCCAAAGGCAATATTGAAGGCCCAGGCCGTGGAGTTATCACCTGAAGTCGAGGTATTCTGATCCTTGATATCCGCCGACCAACAGTAACCTGGGAAAAACCTGGTGGGACCAGCGTCAGGATACAATGGGCGAAGCTCAACCATTGTTGGAAGTCTCCACCCGCCTCCCCCGACGGAAAGACTGGCAGCCCAGTAGCGATCGCTATACCACGTAGAAGAAATACCGTCGAATTCAGGATGTTTACTGAACCACTGCAACCCGGTCGTGCTATCGGTGATTATCCCGGCAGCGTCTCTTGTAAACCGCATAGTTACAGTGACGATAAAGTCAGCTGTTTTCGTAACGCCGCCTTCAACATAGCTGCATGTAAGCGAGACACTCCCAGTTGATGTCGGTGCCGTGAATGTCGTTCCACTGACTTTGGGTCCAGACCAAGTTACTAATGGATAAGTGGCTGTGCTATTGTCGTCATACGTGGATGTAACCGCAATTTTGTTTAAATCATACGGTGCCCCGATATTAACTGTCGCACTAGTGGGGTTGAGAGTGATCCCGGTTAACGAGCGGTCAAAAGTAATTGTGAGAAATGCAGCTACAGACACACCATTTTCAGTATAAGTGCATTTGAGCCCGGCGCCTTTCCCGGTGTTCATGACGGAGGGGGTTGAATATACGTAGCCACTGACAGAACCATCGCTGGGAGTGGAACCTAAGATCATTTCCCATTGTATGTTTGAAATAGTTGTCACAGTGGCTATTGTGTTATCACTATACTTCGCAGTGACCGGCACCCCGGTAAGATCCACAGATCCGCCAATTTTAACGGATTTCGTGGTCGGAACTTCGATGCTGACCAACTGTTTGACTACGGGAGTTGGGGTGGGAGTCGGAGTGGGAGTGGGAGTGGGAGTGGGAGTTGGCGTTGACAGCGGCGTTGCATCCGCATGGACAAAAGCCATGGCTGTTAAAGCCAATATAAGGTAGGTAGCATTTTTAACAACCGTTGCAACACTGCCTGCCGCACCGATGCTTCCCCCCACTGCTGTCGCAAGTGCGCCTGCGGGAGCATTGCCATTAAGGATACAGGCAATACCAGTTCTTACGACATTAAGAGCGGCAGTTTTGCCGGCATCTATGGCAAAGTACGCAAGAGATCCGTCTATTGCCTTCCAAAAATCATTCGGGGTATACGAATCATTACTGAAAGCCGCAGCCCATGCCTGGAATAACGCCGTGTCAAAGGGAGCAATAAGTGACGCCCGATGCTCCCCATTTGCCTGCCTCAGACTTCCATTTACACCCTGGGGCGTAATTCTCGTCGATCCGGTAACTGTCCGGGCGTTGGAATAAATCATTTGCCCACAAATTGCCTGGACTCCAGCCGGAAGCCCATTAAAAGCCGTATCAATTTTTTCAAGCAATGCTGTATAACTTGCCTGTTGTTCGCTTCCAAGGGAACTGGTTTTACTCCTGAGATAGTTCGTAACCAAGGCAAAGTTTTGCGTAGCCTCACTGTTCGAGGCTTTTTGTCCAATTGTCACGGAAAGAGAATAATACTCACCTTGTTCAAGAATTTTTATCACATACGTTTCAGGATTAATATCCGGAACAAAAAAAGAAACGGCGGTTGAATTTTGCGCAGTAACTAATTCGATGCTTTGGGAACCAAGTTGAACAGAATATGACGCATTGGTAAATACGAGATTATTACCATTTATAACGCAAACCTCATTCGGCTTGACCACGCGATTATCAGCCAGGGAAATACCCTTCTGAACAGGAGTGACTGAGGAACCGCCGCTGCCACCGCAGCCGGTCAGGGAGAAAGTAAATGTGACGATCAGCAGCCAGGAGATTAATTTATGCCGAAATTTCATAAATAATCCACCTCTCAGGACAAATCATTTATAATATATGGAAAGTATAACACCACCAGTGAAATACGTCTATATTTCTTACGCAAAGTAACAGCAGGCTAAAAGTAAGAGGCTAGGAGCAATTAATTCTCGCAGGGCTGTAAGCCGGCTATTCAAGCCATTCACTGGCGAAGAAATAAATGACCCTGGCAAGAGGTCAGGGGCATTTATTTCCCCACTCAGGACTTGTACCCCGAGCTGAAAAGCGTTAAATTCTTGCTTCCATTCGATTATCGATTATCGAACAGCGCTCCGGAAGTCTGAGCAGCCGTCACGAAGCCGCTGAAAAGACGCTCAGCGAGTTCATCGCCCCCGGAAGCGAGTTCTTCCGGATGCCACTGTACGCCAACAAAAATTCGATTGTCAACCGATTCCATGGCTTCAATCAGGCCATCCCCGGTGCGCGCAACGACATGCAGCCCCACCGGAACGTTATTTACCGACTGGTGGTGAAAAGAGTTAACATGTGTTTCAGAAACGTTCATCCATCCGGCGAGACGCGAGCCGGGTCCCGCTTTGCCACTCATCCGGTTTTTGCCGGCACCGGATTCGAACGAGATGCGATGAGATGCCGCCCAGCGTGGGGCATTTTGCGAATGCTGAATGACATTTTTGAGGGATGTGATATCCTGATGTACCGAGCCCCCGAGAGCAATTGCCATGACCTGAATCCCTCGGCAGATACCAAGAGTCGGAATGCGACGGGCAAATGCGAGGCGGGTGATTTCCAGTTCAAATGCATCCCGATACGGATTCACACCCCCAAGAAGCGGGGACGGATCTTCGTTCTGATATCGCGGATCGACATCCTCACCGCCAGGCAAAAGCAAACCATCGACCATATCAAGCAATGAGTTCATCTCATCACGGGAGTCGACGGGTGGCAGCAAAATCACGCGGGCACCGGCTCTCTGCAGAGCCATATAATAATTGCGACCACAGTACGTACGAATCTTCATCTGTTCATCACGAACGGACGTTTCGGAATACGTCATGCCGATTAACGGTTTTGGGGAATCGGATTTCTTCATTCTTATTTCACCACTGTGAGCGGCGCCCGGGATCGAGCACATCACGCAACTCATCACCCAGCAGATTGAATACAACAACTGCGAAACCTATGCAAAGCCCGGGATAAATCGAAAGTCCGGGAGAATGCAACAGATAATCTTTGCCGGTTGATACCATTCCACCCCATGTCGGAAGCGATGGATCAACACCCAGACCCAGGAAACTCAGACTGGCCTCAGCGAGAATCGCTGTGGCCATGCCCATCGTGAATATAACAACGACCAGCGGCATACAGTTGGGTAAAATGTGAGTGAGAATAACCCGTGTGTGACTGGCACCCATCGCATGCGCCGCCTCGACGAACTCGGCTGAACGGAGCTCTAGAGCCGCGCCACGCACAATTCTAGCGGTCTCAGCCCAGCCGACGATCGCTATGGCCAGAATCACCGTTAGAAGTCCCTGTCCCAAGACCATGGATATTGCTATTGCAAGCAACAGACTGGGAAAAGCCAGAAAAATATCGACTATGCGCATTAACAGCCAATCCCACCAGCCGCCAAAATAGCCTGCGGTCAAACCAACCGCGAGACCAACCAGAAGGGCGATAAAGCGGGCGAAGAAACCGATTTCCAGAGTAAGTCGCGCACCATGGATCAGTCGCGACAGTACGCACTGGCCCGATTGGTCGCATCCAAGGGGAAAACCGGGCGGAGCCTTGAGAATGCGTTCCGGATCGGTTTCCGTCGGATCATGAGGGGCGATGACCCCTGCAAAAAGTGCAACAAGAATAAAAAACAATAGCCCGACCACTGCAAGCTTTCCCGTGAATGTGAGACGACTCATACTCTTATGCTCACGATTTGCCTGCAAGGATCTCATCGCGAATGCGCGGGTTGATCCATGCGTAGAGCAAATCGACCAACAGGTTGATCGTCACGAATACGAGTGCGGAAAAGAGCACCACTCCTTGAATAACCGGATAATCACGTTTCAGAATCGACTCCATCGTAAAACGTCCGAGCCCCGGAATTCCGAAAATCGTTTCGACTATGACTGAACCATTGAGGAAGCTTGAAATATCAAGGCCGATGACTGTTATGATCGGGATCAGCGCGTTGAGAAGCGCATGATGAGTGAGTATGCGCCACGACGAAAGACCTTTCGCGCGGGCAGTACGAATATAGTCCTGGTTCAGAACTTCAATGAGACTGCTTCGAATGATACGAGCCAAAAATGCCCCGGATCTGATTCCAAGTGTGATGGCCGGCAACAACAAGCCAAGCCATGGATTCGGGCAATGATCAGCGGAAATCGGAAACCATCGAAGTTTTACGGCAAAAACATACAGCAAAATGAGGCCTGTGAGAAAAATCGGAACACTGATTCCGGAGACGGAAAAAACGGTGCAAAGGCGATCTATGAAGGAACCGCGGCGCAAGGCTCCGATTATTCCTGCTATCAGGCCGGAAATGATCGAAATAAACATGGCCAGTATGCTCAGTTTGAGGGTATATGGAAACTTTTCCCGAATCGAAGTGTATACTGGCCGGTCGTTTATCGCGGAGCGCCCCAGATCACGATGCAGTATCTTGACTATATAGTTGATGAACCGCAGATGAAGAGGCTGATCGAGTCCCATTTCACGGGCTATGCGCGCTATGGATTCGGGGCTGGCGCGTGGTCCGGCAAGCGTTTCCGCCGGGTTTCCGGGGATCAGATACAGCACGACGAAAGAGATCGCAAGGATTCCGAGAATGACCGGAATCGTGCCAGCTGCCCGTTTTAACGTGTATTCCAGCATGAAAGAGGATTTCCCTCGCGTGTGTCAAATTGCAGTCTGAGACGACAAAACATACTGATAAATGTGGCACTGAAACTCATTTTCGCATGGTAACGGTCAACCCTTTATCATAGCCGAAAAGAGGCGACATTTCAATGGACTCCACGCGCGGCCCGAGCAGATAGCTTTCGTTCAAATGCCATAAATAAACCCATGGCGCGTCGTCGACAATTGTGCGATTCACCTTATCATAAGCCTCGGCGCGTTTGGCGGTATCCTGGATGTGTAATGCGCTTCCAATCATTGAATCGACCGCCGCACTTTTGTAACAGGCGCGATTGCCACCCGAGCCCCAGTTCTGCGAATGAAACACCGGAAAAAGGAAGTTCTCACCATCCGGGTAATCGCCATACCAGCTCAAATAGAAGGCTGTCGCTTCGCCCTTGTCGATGGCATCTTTGAGGGCGCTCCACTCCATGGGGCGCAGCGTTACCTGGACGCCATATTTTTTGAACTCACCCTGAATCAGGCGGGTCACTTCGAAGGCGGCTTGCGAGGATTTCTGAAACAGATCAAACTTGAGCGGATGTTTTTTGTCAAACCCCGCCTCTTTCAGCAATTCGCTGCCCTGTTTCGGATCGAATGGGAAGCCTGGCGCAGTCTGACTATGACCAATGATGCCGGGCGGAATGCTTCCGTGAGCAACTGAAGCCCTTCCCTTATAGACCGCTTTAATGATTGCCTCTCGATCGATCAGCATGTTCAGCGCCTTGCGAATGTGAATGTCGTTGAACGGTGGTTTCTGGTTGTTTAGACCAAGGTAAAAGACATTCATTGCCGGAACATCCCTGATACGGCCGGTGTTTTCAGACTTGCCGGCGAGTCGGTCGTAGTTCGAAGGGAAAAGTTGAAGCAGATCCAGGTTGCCGGTTTCGAACTCCATTTCCGCCTTCATATTTTCAGGAATTATGCGAAGCTCAATCGTTTCCAGAGTGGGCTTGGGACCGTGATAAGTCGGGTTAGCGGCAAGACGTATGAACGAATCACGTTCACGCCCAACCATGGTGTAGGGGCCTGTTCCAGAGGGCTTTTCGAAGAAGCTTCGATCGGAAATCATTTCAGCTGAATCGGCTGGAAGAACATAGCAGGCGGGCATAGTCAGCAGACTGATGAAAGGCGCGAAGGGTTCGACAAGGGTTATCTTCACGGTGGATTCGTCGGGAGCACTGATCCCGGAGACGTCGCTTGCTGTTCCGGCCAGGCGTTCCCTGGCTCCGGATACCTTTTCTAACACCCAAGTGCGTGGTGATTTGACCGCGGGATCGAGCAGACGATTGAAACTGAAGACTACATCGCGCGCGGAAAAAGGTTTTCCATCATGGAAGGTGACCCCATGGCGCAGATGAAATACATACGTTTTGCCTTCATCTTTTATATCCCATGATTCAGCAAGATCGCCTACAAGCTTCATCTTTTCGTCGAAACGCACAAGTCCGTCGAACAATTTGGCCTGGACGCAACCCTCGTTTACATCGACACCGCGCGCCGGATCAAGGTTCGCTGGCTCGCTTGTCAATGCCATCCGGAAAGTATCACCACCAGTCTTCTGGGCGGTGGTCGCGGGTTTCTTCGTCATGATCCCGATAACAACACAACCGATCAGGATCGTCGTCAGTGTCAGCCAGGTTCGCTTCATCATGTAACCTCGTTATAAATAGAGGAATATAAACTTAATTGTATAATCAGATGTTAAAAATATTGCTCTTCGATGAGGTGCAAGCACCTCTACATTGAATTACCAAACCTCATTCGTGAAGTTCATCATCTATATCATCGGCGGATTCGGGGCGATACGTGAGTTTCGCTTCCACGAGCCCATTTTCAATAACGACTACTGCGACAGACGGAGCTTGTCCGCCTCGTGGGCGTGTCGGACTGCCTGGATTCAACAGCCAGACACCATCAACCTGCTTACATTCGGCAAGATGTGTATGCCCATGAATCACAATAACGGCATCCGGAGATGATTTTGCTTTTCCCCAAGCCGTTTCCGGGCGATGGGAAATAACGGCCGTGCCATTTCCCCGGCCAAGGCGAATTTCACGCGTCCATGGGAGGTCGCTCATGCGTGTATCCATGTTACCTCTTACGGCATAAACCGGCGCAATGGCGGCCAATTCCGATAAAATGTCATGATCGCAAATATCGCCCGCGTGCAGAATCATGTCGACTCCGGCGAAAACTTTGCTGATCCAGGTCGGTAGCCCGCTGCCAGAATTCCCGTAGTTGGCCAGATGAGTATCTGAAAGAATGCCTAGCTTCATACCCTAATTTCTCATGAGTTTCGTGAAAAATCACTATACACCAAAATATATAGGGATTCGAGTTTCCTTGACAAATATACTCATGAAGCATACATTTTCATCTCCATATAGTTCAACCGTCAACTATGCATCTTCCTAAAAAATCGTCGACAAAAGGGGAGGCCATGAATAATCTCGATTACATGAAACGCCGATTTCTGGCCGCATTCATAGATTCTGTGTTCGTCGGCGCGGTCTGCATTCTATTACATATTCCATGGAAAATCCTCCCTCTCCCGGGGATTGTTTTTCAGGCGCTGTCGATCATGACATTTCTTTGCGGCGGCTTAATAATTCTCCTTAAAGACGGCCCTTATACTTTAGGCATTCTTGATGGTCAAAGCCCGGGGAAGCAGCAAATGCGCTTGCGTGTAACAAAGCTCGACGGAAAGACTCCGGCCGACTGGAAGGATTCGGTCGCACGCAATCTTCCGCTCGCACTTCCGTATTTCTGGAGCTCAGGCCTGGTGATTCTGCAAATGCTTCCCATACCGGGATTCATTAACTGGTTTATAATGCTCATCGCCGGATTAGGCGGCATGATAGCTGTGACAGCGGTAGTCGCATATGAATCCTGGATGATCTATAAAGATCCGGAAAATCGCCGATGGGGCGATCACAAGGCTGTAACACGCGTCGTCGAAGAGTAGTCGCAGGATGTAAGGGTGCATGACCGCGTCCTTACATTATGATAAGCTGATCGATCAGAATGTTGTGTTTATCCATGGCTAATTGTTTTTCGGTGTCTATCGGTTTCTATCTTTTTCTATCGTTTTTTATCTGTGTTCATCTGTGTTTATTTGTGGTTAAATTTATTTTCCTTTCGTTTCAGTTCCCGGCTTGCCTGGATATTTCATGAATCGAAATCATTTCGTTCTCCTTGTGATTGCAATCCTGACGGTTCCGTTGTTGTGGCTGTTCGTGCCAAAATCGGAGCCTGGATCTATTCATTCGCTCGAAGGCGTCACTCTGTCGACGGTAACCGGAGAAAAATTCAAAATATCCAGTTTGTTCGCTGAAAAGCCTACTTTGCTGGTTTTCTGGTCGATTACCTGCGGAACATGTATTGAAGAAATTCCATTCATAATAAAGTTACACGGCAATCTGAAGGATCGTCTTACCATTATCGGAGTGCATCAGGCAGGTTTTCCCCTGCAGAAAATTCAGAAGTTTCTCAAGAAATATCCGGAGCCCATTCCGTATCTTGTGGCAATTGATGACGAACAGAAGCTGACCACTACGTTTGATGTTGCCGTCATGCCCCGCATCATTCTACTGAACCGGCGAGGGGAGGCAGTATTTTCACACCTTGGTTATGCGCCCGAGATGGACGCGGAGATAGAAAATGAAATCACTTCGAAGCTGTAAAATATCCCGGCGGAGAGCCTCTGCGTTTGTGACGACGGCCATTGCGACAGCAATAGCATTGTGTTTCCCGATGTTTCCGTCCATCCAGGGATTCGTGCAGGTCTTGGGGAAAGATGTCGGAATGCTCCCGGGAATAGCGTTGGCCGCAGAAATTCCGTCATCTGTTCTTCCAAACACAGCATCACTTCCCGCCGCAACTAATACAGGATCTCCAGGTGACGTCGGTGGGAATACGTCCGAAAGAACATTTCTTTCCCCGGGAGCCTCAGCCCCGGTAAGCGTGTTGCGTGATCTGAATGATGCCGAATGGCGATTTCCGATTGCCGGGCGCTGGAACCTCATTCTTTTCTGGTCACTTTTCTGCCATTCGTGTCTTGAAGAAATCCCGATTGTCGCCTCTGAAGCTGATGTCTTAAGCAAAGCGGGCATAGAAAGTTTCTTTATTGCCCTGGACACTTCACGCATGAAGAAGGGGCTTGAAAACTATGTCCAGAAAAGGAATTTGAAAATTCGCGTGCTTCTCGAAGAAATCGCCTCCGGCGGATATCTGGCAGCCGATGGTTGGGGTGTGAAAACTACTCCGTCAGTGTTTCTGACAGATCAGACCGGAAAAATTGTTTTCAGTCGCGAAGGACCATTCGATCTGGACGAACTCTGGGCAGCAGTTCGCGGAGCGACATCGCTCCCTGCATCGTCTACGTCGCCTTGTCCGTGAGATGAACGATTACATCAGAGTCTCCCGGTTTTCACTTTTTGTCTGGACGCTGAGCCTGGCAGTACTGACCGGGGTTCTGATGATGCTCGCCATCCGGCTCGATCTCGAAACTCTTTTATCGGGCTCGCCTCCGGCACTAAAGGTTGGTGGCACTCGTCTCGAGCTTTCCGAATTCGCGGAACTGAAAAAGCAGGCAGGTCCGGCAGCCGCGAATCTGAGTGATCGCACCTTTGCAGCCGAACTCGTTGAAACTTTTTTATGGGCAGAAGAGGGGCGGCGGCGCAAACTGGACACAGTCACGGAATACAGAGAAAAACTTCTTCTGTTCGATATGGCAATCGCATCAGGAAGCAGTGCGGGAAGCTGGTCCGCCGACCTTGCCAGGTCGATGTTTCTGTCGGAGGAGCTGGCGCGTCTCACCCGTGAAGCTGTCACCAACATGAGTGACGAAAAGGCTGCGGAAGAGTCTGTTCTGCCTGAGGAGCTGCTTCCAGCCACAATGCCCACGAAACTCCACGTTCAAACAATATTGGCACCCGATGAAGCCATTGCGTCCAAAATTATCGCCGCTGCGGCCTCTGGAACATCATTTTCGACGCTGAATGCAAGCTATTCGCTTTCACCATACGCACCGGTCGGGGGAGACATGGGCCTGGTGGGAATCGATGACCTGCCTCCGGGCGTTTTCGCCGCTATTGCGACGAGCACCTCAGGCTCCATAATCCGTCTTTTTGCGGATGAGCAGGGAGTTCATCTGTTTCGTCTTGCTGAGAGCATGACTAATGCTTCGACCAGTATCAGAGTCAATGCTGTTCGCGCAAAAGCCGCCATCCGTCGTGCCGAAAAAAATCATGATGCGCTGGCGGCGGAGCTCTTGCGAATTCGGGCGCTGATTCCGGTATATTTGCACCCATCACTAAGATAAATTTGCCTGTTTGTATACAAAAGAAGGACGATTGACCACATATTGGACACGGATGAACACAGATACAGACCGAAAAAAAATAGTGCGCTTACGCGAAGAAAAAATAGCTCGACCAGGGGCGAGGTGTTGCCTCGCCCAATAAAAGACAAAATACATTGAATCTTTAATATCTCAGACGAGGTAACGACCGTGAATAACAATGGTTCTTCCGCAACTGGTAATCCTTCGATTTCCCGTAAAAGCTATCTCATCTTGCCATCATATCAACTACGGTTGACTGCGTTTCTCATACTGCTTCTTTTCATAGGCAGTTTCATACATGGCTTTTTTTTATACCGTATTACGGCACGCGGCATCGAAGATGGCTTTCTGTCAGCTCATAATCGACTGCGATCGACCTGGGAAATACTGAAACCTGCCGTGGTAATAACGAATGGACTTTCATTCCTGCTATTGTCGCTTTCATTCGGGATCACGGCGATATTCATTTCGCACAGACTGGTCGGACCGCTTTTCAAGATCCAGGGTCGCATCAAGGAGCTGGCTAAGGGACGATTAGACCTTGAGCCGGTAAAACTGCGTAAAGGCGATGAAGGTGTCCCCCTTGGAGAAGCTATCAACGAGCTTCAGGCAACGGTCCGCGATCGCTTCCTCATGGTGGCCGATCTCCGAAGCCGCATCAACGGCAAGACCCCTCCTCCGGTTGACGAAATAGCACGAGAGCTTGATCGAGCCTTGAAAGACCTTTCATTGTAATACCAACCGGGAACAACGAACTAATTTTGCATACATTAGAACTCAGCGCACGCATGGGCGACCCACCGGGCCGTCCATGCGATTCGGCAGTCGAAAATGGTCACTGTTTTACCAAGTGCGTATTGATGACACGGGTAATGTTATTTCTGTTGCTCTTTTTCTCTATATGTAAGTCAGCACCCGCAGACTCTTTTGATCATAATGCCGGAACTGTAAAGCTTGGCTGCGGCGCCTGTCACACGATTGCACCTGGAGAAGCCGGCCCATCAGCCGGGCGCACCCGACTCGAGGCTTCCGGATTCACGGCGGGAAACAGCTGGTGTCGCTCATGTCATGACCTGAAAGAAGGCACGTCACATCCGACGGGGATTTCCGCATCTCAATCTTGTGGACTCCCGCTCGGAACAGCCGCGACTATCGATTGTCTCACATGTCACTCGCCTCATACTCCCCCCACGGCGTCACAACCGTGGCTTGCAAAATCACTGGACGTGCTGATTTCCGGAGGGCATCGCACCCGGCTTCTTATAGAGCCGAATCCGGGCGGGGAATTGTGCCGGCGTTGTCACGTGTCGGGGAAACCCGGTGAAGAAGCTGCTCCAATGCATGAAACGCGTTCATTTCAGGCCAGGGCATATGCAGGCTCAGCTGCTTGCGAAAGCTGCCATCCCGATATTTACGCGAGCTGGAAAATTACTCTACATGCCCGCATGGTGCGCCTGCCCTCTCAGGTGAAAGGGTTCGATACTATCGCGTCCGCCGGCTTCGAGTGGCCGAGAGAGAAGATAAAATATGTGCTGGGTGAACATTACGTCCAACGCTTCGTTGCTGAAGCATCCGGCACGCTGGTCATGCTCCCCCGCATTTACGATCTTCGCGCCGAAAAATGGCTTGGAGTAAGAGATTATGGCTGGCGTAAACGCGACTGGATAAAACAATGCGGAGGCTGCCATGTCACGGGCTTTACCTCTGACGGCGACAGATTCGTGGAGCCCGGAGTGGGCTGCGAAAATTGCCATGGTCCAGCTCTCGATCACGTGCGCACAACTTCTCCGGCATTCGTAACGAATCCCGCTAAACTCACCCCCGAGAGACGCGAAATGATCTGCATGAGTTGTCACACATCCGGAATGGATGAAAGCGGACAATACGCTTTTCCGGTAGGTTTTCGACCGGGCGACGATCTCGGAAAATTCTTTTCCGGTCTTACCCCAAAACCGGGCCAGGACGGCAAAACTTTTTTTGGAGATGAAACACCGGCAGATCGCGTCCGACAGTGGGAATTCCTCAAGTCGCGCCTGTTTCTTGCGAAGGGTTTGACCTGCGACTATTGCCAGAATTTCCGAAATGTAAGCACTGCGAACAACTCCGAATATATGACCCATGATCAATATTGTGTGACCTGCCATTTTGTGACAGTGGCGGATACTGCACCGGCAAAAAGTCCGCGAAACACATGCGGAAGTGGCTGCACGCAATGTCATCTTCCCGCGAAGACCGCGTCGGGAACATATTCTATCCATGATCACAAATTCCGCTTTTAAAAATAATCCGACACGCCGATACTTTGGTTGTGATTTTTTTGCAAAAAAAGATTGCACAATTGGTTTTTAATGCTTATTATCTTTGCAACTTCACAATGGGAGAGGTCAGGTTGATACATCAATTTGAAGGCGGTCGCACATGACGCGGTTCTCGCGGTTCTTCCTGATGCCTAGACGATTTTTATCCGTTCTGGCGGTGTGTCTTTTCCTGGGGCTTCCTGCCCTTTTTGCTGAAGACGCCCGCGTTGGTCGTGACACATGTTTGGGTTGTCACGAGGGAATTATGAGCAAGTCGATTCACGGTCAGCTTTCCCCGAAATACCCGGGACTGGCTACACTCGACTGCGAAAATTGCCACACAAAGATGGAGCCGCATGCGTCCAGCAGCGGTGCCTCGGCTTCTGTCCGGGTTTCACCCGCGACAATGAAGACAAATTGTCTTGTCTGCCACCCGCAGGATAAGACATTGTCCGCTGCCTGGAAAAGTGGTGCACATTATGGCCTTGCGGAAAAAGATTGTACGATGTGCCACACGTTCCATAAAAATGACCAGCCTGCGCAGCTGAAAACATCGCAGATCGAGCTTTGCCAGAGCTGTCATGAAGATGTAAAGGCGGAATTTTCACGACCTTACAAGCATCCGCTCGCGGATGGCCAGGTCGAATGTTCTTCCTGTCATGATCCGCACGAAGTTCAGCACGCAGCCGGCAAACTCCTGACAAAGCCGACGAAATGCCTGGATTGCCATTCCGAAATCCGTGGCCCGTTCATGTTTGCGCATAAGGCAATAACTGATCAGGATTCCTGCATGAACTGCCACAATCCGCACGGCGGAACGGCGCGCAAGCTGTTGAAGACGACTGACAACCAGCTTTGTCTGAATTGTCATCAGGCCGAACTTCTTCTTTCGAGCTATCTCCCTAACACCGGAGACCAGCGCTCTCAGGCAAGAATGGAACACTCCCGTATTCCACAGCTTCAGAGCCAGTGCAAGAATTGTCACATACCTTTGACGAATCCTGTTGTCGGAGTTCATACGAGCAAGGTTCCGATGAGTGAATGCACTTTGTGCCATGCCTCGATCCGAGGCATCGATCATACACGTTACATAACGTCCGGGCGTTGCATCGACTGCCACACTGATATACATGGGTCGAATCACAACCGGGCCTTCCTTGACATGGAGCCGAACCCATGAAGATGATGACGCCTCGAATCGCTCGCCGTTTCGTTCCGTTCCTGCTTTTCTTCTTCTGTGCTGACCTCGCTATCGGCGGTGCCATTTCGGTTCCCGTCAGAAGAAGTAAAAGTTGGTCCGAAACGGCAACTGCCCGTATCCTAACGATCACAGACGACTCCGGCAAAACTCTCTTGACCCGTATCTGGGACAAAAAGACCGGAAAGCCTATCGAAGCCATTCCTGCCGGAGAAAAAGTATTGACGGCCTCTGATGTAGCTGACATTGCTGCCGCAGCCGAAGCGAAGAAGGTTGCGGAAGTGAAGAAGGCTGAAGAAGCAAAAACTGCCGCTAAGGCCAAGGCAAAGTCTTCCGCTACCTGGTCGAGTCATGCCGAGTTTGGTGTGATCCTTCCTAATACCACTAATGACAAAGCGCATTCTTACAGTGAGCTGTATAATCAGAAGAGTGGCTTTGGCATCAACAGTATTGACATGACGAGAACCGGCG
Organism: Candidatus Rifleibacteriota bacterium; assembly: GCA_015233155.1. Lineage (GTDB taxonomy): Bacteria > Muiribacteriota > Ozemobacteria > Ozemobacterales > Ozemobacteraceae > JADFYG01. The sequence goes on along the minus strand of JADFYG010000048.1, from coordinate 4,336 downwards.
ATCGTAGGTTCTTGAGATTCCGTGGCCGTTCATTCGGCACCTGGAATTCCTCCTACGGATCCGATTTCGACTTCCGCGATCAGGCGCAGTTGCATGTGAAGGCTCGCTTTACCCGCACTGATTGGGATTTCGGCACAGTTCTCGATCCAAGCACTCAGCGTGATATGTTTTCTCTCAATGCCAGCCTTGACCGCCCCGAGATGCGGTTTCATCCCCGCATGACCTTGAATTTCCGCGGGAGCGAGTCTGACGGAAACAGCCTGAGAGCACAGGGAAGCACGGATCAACTCTTCCCACGCGATCGACTGTCTCAGACCTGGCATCCGTCTAATCGTGATTTTAACATCAATCTGTTTGGCGCCGAGAAGCGTCTTACAGTCGGCGTAACCTACGGCGAAAAAACGAACGATGATAATGCCACCAAAATCTACAGTCGAGATCTCGACTTCAATGGGGTTTCCGACCTGTTGCAGACTTGGCGCATGCAGGACAACTTCACAAAGAGCACCACGGGTAAGTTGACCTACAGGTTCTCAAAAGATTATCTCTTCTCTGCCGCCATTACGACCACTTCGACCGATAATAAGTTCGATACCTATGAGAACAGGTTTGATAATAATGGATATCTGATCGGGAAAACACAGCAGGGCGATCTTCACGGTCATGATAAAGGTTGGCTCGATGGCTGGACCAGATATGAAGAGTATTCTTTAGAAGGTCATCCGAACGACCTCTGGGATGTCCAGGCAACCCTGGAGCGCCGAGAAATGCGCAATCGCGCAGAGGGCTTGCTGATTCAGACGAACGGCGTCGGGATTCTGTCAGGCTCGGATGAATCTTCGACCTATAACAAGATCGATGAAGGCGCCTGGGAAGCCCGCGCTGATTATAAGGGCATGAAAGATTCCCGAATCTATGGCGGATATTCGGTCTCTGATCGCGAAGAGCTGGATGACAATGTTCTTCAGGCTTATGCTTATGCGGTTAATGGTATTCGCACAGCTATTGCGTCAAACCAGACTGAAAATCGTTATTCGATCTTCAATGAAACCGAAAACATGGGCTTCATTGGCATGTGGCATAGATTCTCACCAAGACTTGATCTCGATATTCGTGATGAGTCGGGCAACATGAAAGACAATAATCGTGGAAGTCTGGATGCCACACACGAAACGATAATCAAGGGCTACGACCGGACCCGGCAGCGTATGACACTACGTGCTCGTCCGTGTGACGGATTGAATCTCGCCCTCAAGCTTGCTCGCACTGACACTGACCGCAATTACATCGGCACTTCCGATAAACGCATGACCAGCGGCCTTTATGCAACATGGGCTCCGGCTAAAGCGAAATACACGGTTGGTGCCGGATATTCTCGAACAACCGGCGATATCACGCTATATGACCAAAAATTCAGCGATAAGATCGATACGATCTCTCTGAACGGTGGTTACGAAATCTCGAAAGCGCTGCGGGCTGATCTCAACCTTGCACAGACGGTTTCCGGCGATATCACGCGACTCGATCATACCTCCGGTGAACTGCGACTGCGCTGGGCCTTGAAAGCTGGGCGTGAAGCCTCTCTTGGATATGCGGAACGGGCGTTTGATAACCGTGATCTGACCGCCGAGAACTTCACTAATAGGCTGGTGTTCCTGTCCTATGCACTTCCGTTGTGATAGATTGAGATGAAGTTGAGGAGTTTTATAATGAATCAGTCGAAAAAAGAAACTTTTATACAAGGAGTAACCAGGGGTATGGCCGTCGATTCAAAGAGGTTTTTCGCGTTCTTCGTGCTGATCGGGGCGGTCTCGATCATTCTTGCCGGCTGCGTTTTGAAGCCGGGCAGCAACGATTCTTCGGTGGCACCGACGAGCGTTCTTACCACGGATACGAGCAGTCAGTACTCGCAATTATTCGCCACTCCGATCACATATAATGCGGAATCGGCTTCTTATCCGGTTACTTTTTCCCACTACACTCACGTGAGTCAGGCGAATCAGAGCTGCAATGATTGCCACCTCGGAACCTCCTCCTGGTCTATGATCTCAACCACCATGGCGGGAAGCATTCGCGGAAAGATTGCATCTGTCAGCTTTGGTATGAATGCATTGTATGCCGGTGGATATTGCGGAAAATGCCACAATGGCACCAAGGCGTTCGATGTCAAGACCAATTGCAGCAAGTGCCACGCGGCTCTTTCCTCGAATGGTCCGGAAGTCCTCTTCAAGACCTCCAATGTCCCATTCTCTCATAAGGCCCATGTTGATTCTTTCAAGAAGAATTGCAACGAGTGTCATCAGAATAACACGCCATGGCCCATGACATACAAAGATCCGGCTTACACCATGGCCAGCATCTCCACAGGACTATTCGGCTGCGGAATCTGCCATAAGGCTGCTGCCAATGGTGGAACGGCGTTTGATTGCACGACTCTGGCCAGCTGTAAGCGCTGCCATATTGATTCTCACTCGATCGTGAATGCCAACGACGTCGGCTATGCGGCCTGCAACACTTGTCATGCTCCGATCGTGGCTGAATTTAATTTAACTCTCCATGGCGCGGGTCCTGACGGCGCGAGCGGGAATACCAAATGGTTCAATCAGCGAGCCCAGGCACAGAGCGGCCGGCGATGCACCGAGTGTCATACTAATGAGGGAATCCCTCTTCGCCGCAATAATACTGAAGCTACCTTCAATGCAGCATTGATGGCCAACTCAGAAGCCGGTGGTCATGCGATGACATGTCAGACCTGTCACTATCCGAACCTCCAGGTTGCCGGGGCCACTGATAATGATTTCCGACTTCGTGAAAATGGGGATATCCTCTGCGGCAGCTGCCACCATTACCGCTTTGGTTATACCAAGTTCCCCACAACGCCAGCAGTTTTCCCGACGAATCAGGTTCAAGGAGTCTACACGTTCGTCGACCAGACTTCTGATCTGACGACCATCTCTCCCTCATTGCCAACAGCTTTGGAAACAGTCTTCGGTCAGAATCCGATGACCATTGCCAGCCCCTCTGGTAATGCCGCTGCAGTGGCAGCACTCGTCGCAACTCAGACCATAAATCTCACCAACCTAATGAATGCCGTTTGGTATGGCACTCATGATTCTGCTGACCAGTATGAACTGGTTCACGGGAACAGCTTTGGCAGCACGACCACCGCAGTCGGTCCTTTCCTACGCTTCTCCCGCGATATCTCATCCGGCACGGGCGTTGTTCTAACTTACGGCAATGCAGCCCTGAGTCAGAACCCGAAGGCTTGTATTGTATGCCATTTCAGCAACAGTGATTACAAGACCACCTTCGGTCACTCGTTCAAGGCAACACCGGCAGCTGATGCTGATGCCAAGGAAGCTTCGTTGACCGCATCCCTTGAACTTCTCAGAGTGAAGTTGAAGGCCGCTGGTGGAAGCGGCGCTCCGGCGTATGTCAGAACCTCTGCAACTGCCGCCATCGGAGCCGATTACAACAAATTGGTTACGCTCGGCGTTCCGAACTGGGCTCGAATCCTCTTTGTCGGAGCCTATTGGAACTATACACTCTTGAAGGACATCAACGGTCTGAATACTCTGGCAGTTCACAACTACGAGTTTGCCCGGGATCTGATCAATAATACTAATTTGATCCTGGATCAGATCAAGGCCTCACCCAAGATCGTCGGAGTTACCTGGTGGTATTGATCCTTCGAGATCTCTTACCTAGCTAAATCAAGGTAATCAGTCCCTGGCGGGTTCTCCCGCCAGGGACTTTTTCTTGCCTGCCAGTTATGTTCGGAAACTTGTGAATGGGGTGATAGTGATCGAATCAGAATCAGTAATTCTCCATTTGGTTGTCTGTCAGGGTTGGCGGAGTATTTCGTTATCTTTAGCCCTGTATATCACACAAATATATACATCCATTGGGTGGGTTTGAAACCCACGAGAATTTTGACGATTCTTAAATGTGCCCCAGGGGGGTACAGAACGGCTTTGGGTGGCACTAATGAAAATTAGTTTAAGTTTTGTAATACTATTTCTTGAACAGTCTATGTGAAATATGTTACTGTTCGCGACTAGTGACGTTCGTTTGGTGTACCCCGGCAATTCTTAGACAGCGTAGACGAAAGGGAAGGTGGCATGAATAGTTTGGCGAAAAATATGGTAGTTGTGGTGGTTTGTACCATCCTGATGGCGACTTTGGTGGGCTGCCGCCTCATGGGAAGTTTTGATAACGGTGACAATTCCACAGTGTCAGTCCCGTCGCTCAAGGCAAGTTTGCCGGTTACGGCGTCGGCTAAGCTGCCTGGAAACGCAACTTTTACTGCCAGTGTTCGATTACCCGCCGGAGAAAT
>JADFYG010000047.1:3671-49338 GCA_015233155.1 Candidatus Rifleibacteriota bacterium | reverse complement strand
GGTAGTCATGTAGTTATGAGATAGAGTAAGCGCCAGAAAGAGACTTCCTGGCCTCCGCCTTCATCCGGCGGTTTGTAATTCGGGTCAGGATTATTACCCTGCTGCCCTGAATCCTGACCGGCATCGGGTGGTGGCGGGGGTGGGGGAGGAGCATTATCCCCGCTGTCTGGCGGTGGTGGCGGGGGCGGAGCAGTATTGTCGTCGGGCGGAGGCGGTGGTGGGGGCGGAGGCGCTGAATCATCTCCAGTATCCGGCGGCGGCGGCGGCGGTGAATTGTCTCCCGTGTCCGGGGGCGGAGGTGGTGGATTGTCCGCATCTGGCGGGGGTGGCGGATTATCGGCGGTCGGCTCTGTATTTGTGATCGGGGGAACGACCGGGGGCGTGTTTTGTATGTCGGTTGGGCCGGATTGGGCGTGGTTTCCCGCAGGGAGAGCCGCATCCTCGGCCGGTATAGATACTTCCGCTCCGGCCTCTATCTTCGGTAGCCGAATGGACTCCAGTATCTTTTCCCGCATTGCCGAGAGATTTTTCAGCATAGGAAGGGAGTTATGATAGAAGTTCAGTACAATGAGCTTTGTTCCGAGGGGGATGATGCACATATGGGTATAGAGAGTCTTTCCGTTTTTCTCGAACTGGAACATCACGTTTCCGATATCGATTCCGCCGATTTCGGCTTTCCACTGATCATACAGCTTTGGCTTGAATGGAATTATGCTTTGCTTTATGTCCGTGGCCACCTGTTTGAGATTTCGCGGCTGATCATATGTCGCGCCCTGTATATGTAACAGGAACTGACTGTCGAAACCGGATACGGAATACAACAGGGCAGGGCTGACCTTTTCCTTCACCTTAAAAAACTCAGGCACCTTCAGGGTAAAACCGAAAGTATCATTTTTCAAATCACGCAGTCGTTTGGCTGGTGAATAGACCGGACGAAGATTCGCGATATAATCCTCGATCTTCATTCCGTTGAGTCCTTTGCGGAAAGACTCGCTGTAGCGTTTGTTGTTGAGCATGTAGTCGTAGATCTGCCATTTGTCATCCAGATATCGGGCATATAAGGAAATTTCCACGATTCCGCGCGTTGTCTTCATTGTCACGACAACCTTGCATTGTGTTGACTGGAATCTTGGATTCGAGTATTTGATTTCAGCACCCTTGGCCAGCCGTACCAGCATACGTGAAAGAAATCTGAACTCGCTTCGTTGGACCTGAATCTCGTAAGCGTATAATTCACGCTCGTCGGGTTCCATCAGGGTTTTTATCTGTCCCGGAAATGTGACGTCGAGAAGTGTCCTGACATGGAAATTCGCCAGGCACTTGTCATAATCGCCCGCCATCAGATTGCCGACGAACTCGTAGATCATCGGAATCGGTGATGGAAGCTCATTTTTGGCTTCCGGAGGTTCGGGAATGTCCAGGACGAGACCCGTATCATTCTCGATAGCGTCTCCGTTACCTTTGGCAGCGACTGCCGGGCAGGCGCTGCCAAACGTCATACCGATCAGACACAGCAACAACATAGTAGAAATACGCTTCAACATATTACGAGAGTAAACCAGCTTCCGTGCCTTGTCAATCGTTAAAAAGCCTTTTCAAAGCTCAATTTTTCATGTATCCTGCAATATTCTTTCTGGGAGGTCATCCGATCATGTCGAAGTGCCCTGTTTGTAACAGCCGTAAGCCCCAGCGGTCCTGCCCCGGCGTCAAAGCGCCGATTTGTTCACGTTGCTGCGGTGCGGAACGGGGGAAAAAAATTGTATGTGAACCTGATTGCATGCACCTTCAAAAATCCGCGGCCTTCCAGGCTGAGCGCGATAATGTCAAACGGGCTGTCGATTTCAGGCGTGAACTGGATTATATTATCGATCGCGAAGACGCTTATTTGCATCAGTTGATGAAAATAGAATCGACGATTGTTTCCATCTCCGTAAACGATTCCGAGATACACGACGCAGATGTCGAGATTGCCCTGCAGGCAATAATCGATGCAGCGAAGACGGCTCGCAACATTCCGATAGAAACTCCATTGAAACTTGATGCCCGCCATGTAACGCTTGTAGAAGAAATCCGTCTGGCGATGAATCCTGAAGAAAAAAGTTTGTCAGAGGCCGAGGAAATTGAGTTTCTGCGTTGCGTCTGGCGTGTTCTCATAAGCGTTCGTGCCCACCATGTGCATGACTATCCTGATAATTACCTTGGTTTCCTGGAGGATAGTTTCGGACAAATGCAGGGTGAAGATGGTGAAGACGACGAAGGCGGCGAAGATGACGAAGAGGGCGGATATGGCAAAGATGATATTGAAGACGCCGAAGTGGTCGAAGATGTTGAAGACGCCGAAAAATGTCCGGAGAAGGCTAATAGTAAGTGATACGGCTGCAACGGGTTTTCCTGTCTTGGCGACGAAAACTCGTTTCAGCCTTGGATGTAATTATATGAAAATTGGAAATGAAATCCCATGATTAAGGTTTTTCCGATGCAGGCAAAGGAGCTTCCGGGTGTAATGCAGTGTAGGCTTCCGCCATCGCTATTCGCTCTATTGCGGGTGGGTGACTATAGAGCCAGAAGACTCGGAAAGGGTGCGGAAGCAGTTCTGAACGATTGTCGCGAGCGAGTCGTTTTTCGGCATCGATAAAAACAGATGCCAGCCCTGTCAACTCAAGGGAGGTCGCATCCGCCTGCCGCTCGAAGATCTGGCTGATCTGCGCTTCGACTGGCGCGAAAAAAAGATTGCCTACGACAGTGACAATTAGAAAAAATGGCAAATTGCATGCTGAATCGAGCTCACGGAGACTGAATAATGTCTCTGTTCGCAGAATTGGAAACACAAACCAGAGCAGGCCGCACCCGAGAAGAGTTCCGAGAAAGCCCAGGGCAAGACCGATGAAAACGTGGTCATGTTTCCAGTGACCCACTTCGTGTGCAAATATCAGGGCAGCTTCATCGACTGTATGACTCTTTATCAGCGTGTCGTATAGAACGATACGCTTCTGCGAGAAAAGCCCTGTGAAATAAGCATTAGTGTGGTTTGAGTATCGACTTTCATCGATCTCGTAAATGCCTGAGATTTGTACGCCGGCTTTTGTTGAAATATCGATGATTCGTTGTTTGAGGGGGCCGTCGCCAAGAGGTTTTTGATTATAAAATAGCGGCGTGACAAGTATCGGTACAATCAAGGTGACTGCAATGCCGAACAGGGTCGTAGCCACAGGGATTCCTACAGGCCAGCCGCGCGGAAAAACTTTGAAAACCCAGAGTACTAGCATGACACCTGCAGCCTGGAAAATCCATGAGACGGCGGACATTTTCAGATAATGATACACCCAGTCGATCGATGTCATATTCGAAAAGCCCATGCGTTTTTCGACCAGATATCCGAGGTAATAATCGAATGGAAGTTCAGCGATCTGAAGAATGGCGAAACATGAAAAAATGAAGATCAGATTGGTGGTCCACCATCCGTTGCCAGTCGTCGCGGCGATGCGATCGAATATGCGTGTGAACATGCCGAGCTGCAGAAGAATCGCCATGAGACCGACTGTGACAAATGGTGATGCAACCCGCCCCCAGAAACCGTTGCGTACATATTCGCGTCCCCGGGCTATGTCTTCAGATGTAAAATGTTTAAGAACGCGTTCACGCGCGGCGTTGTCACTGTTGCCGTTCCACCCGAGATAAAGCATGACGAGTCGCAGCACGACCCATGCAAAAATTAGCAGCCAGAACAGGCGTGTCATCGAGACACCTCCGATCGCATTTTTCCCGGACTCAAAAAGATGAAAATTTGTTCCGATTCTAGACTTTTTCACTTTGCCAGGCAACCCGAACAAAGCAACTATTCAGTCTTGTTCTTGAAATGCAACGAGGACGGTGATACATTCTGGAGCATTCATCAGTTAACTTATACAAAGGTGTATTGAATTTTGTTTTATCGGGCGGGTTTCAAACTCACCCCTGCGAGAATTGCGACCAAATTTATGAACAAATTACATTTCGCTTCTGTATAATATGTTCGATCGTAATGGGAGGTTTCGAACTCCGCATGGCCTCACCTGAAAGCACATCATCTCAGTCGCATGCCAGGCGTATCGATTGCAGGCAGTGTGTTCATTTTTACATAACCTGGGAAAAGAGCATGCCATACGGCTGCCGGGGTCATGGTTTCAAATCGGCGCAGTTACCGTCACGCGTAGTCTTTATGAGCTCAGGCGAGGACTGCCTGATGTTTCAGAGAAAGCCTCCGCGTTCTTAATTAAGAAATCAGAGGAGCGACTTGTAAAATTATATGGCAATCATGAGTGAATACGCATTGTCCATTTGTAGGGGCGGGTTTCAAACCCGCCCTTGCGTGATGTTTCGTAAATAATGCAAGTTGGTCTGAATATAAAACTTTTTTAAATCAAGGAGTCACAAATGTCGGAGAATAATTCTTCGCTTCCGTTTTCATCTGAACTGACCGTCGAAGGACACCTGATCGATTCCGGCATCATGTCGGCAATCATGGATCTGATCATCAAGAATAATGGTTCTTACGAGATCCTGGATTTCAAAGTTGGTCATAGGCATGAAGAAACTTCGAAAGCGCGTTTCAAGATATATGCACCGACTGAACTGGACTTCAGACGTATTCAGGAAGGAGTTCACGGTCATGGCTGCACGTCCATCATGGAAAAAGACGCGGTTCTTGAGCCCGCCGAAGCGGATATGGTTGTGCCCGATGGCTTCTATTCGACAACTAATCACCGCAGTGAAGTGAAACTGGATGGAACCTGGATCGAAGCAAAAAATCAGCGCATGGATGCGCTTCTGGTTTGTCGCAAGGATAAAGGCATTTGGCAGGCCGTCTGCCGAAAATTACGCGAAGTCAAAAAAGGTGATCTTATCGTCTGCGGATATCAGGGACTTCGTATCCACCCTGAATCCAAGGGCCGGGACCGTGAAGAGTTCGCCTTCATGAACAGTGATGTCAGTTCTGAACGCCGGGTTCGAATTGCCGTTAACAAGATTGCACGACTTATCCTTGAGCGCCGGAAATCCGGCGGACGTGTCGGGGTCACTGCCGGGCCGGTGGTCATTCATACGGGAGGCGCCGAGTTTCTCGCGAAACTCATTGGTGAAGGCTACATCGACTTTTTGCTCTCCGGGAATGCTCTGGCGGTTCATGATATTGAACAGGCCTTATTCAAAACCTCTCTCGGCATCGATATCCATACTGGTGAACCCGTCGAAGACGGCCATCGCAATCATATGCGCGCAATCAATACTGTTTTCCGATATGGCTCGATCAAGGGAGCTGTCGAAGCCGGAGTTCTCACTCACGGCATTTTTTACGAAGTTGTGAAAAAGAATATTCCATTCGTGCTTGCGGGCAGTATCCGGGACGATGGCCCGCTCCCGGAAGTGATAATGGACATGAGCAAAGCCCAGGCAGGCTATTCCGAACATGCGCAAAATTGCTCCATGATGCTTATTCTTTCGACAATGCTCCACGGCATCGGCATTGGAAACATGCTGCCGGGCTGGGTGAAAACCATCTGCGTCGATATCAATCCGGCCGTCGTGACCAAGCTCGCCGATCGTGGGTCGCACCAGACGATTGGTATAGTGACCGAAGTCGGAACGTTTCTTGCATCACTGTATCAGGAGATCAAGACGCTGGAAGCAACCGTGCGCAATTGATACGCATGGGCGAGACTTCTCTCGTCCATGCGTAGTGGCGGGTTTCAAACCCGCCACTACGTGAAATAACGTGAATATTGCAGGAATCTCTTGGTATTATGCCGGAGAGTTGTTTTGCATCATTCTTGGCTGCCCTGTGGATTCGATCACATTGAGCCAGAATTCGCTTTCGATGTCGAGTACTTTGCGCTGTTCGATGGCGATTTTGATCGGAACGTGTGTGAACTGGTTATTCCAGATGCCGACCAGCATTCCCGTCTTACCGGCCATGCCTGCATGAACGGCGTTTTGCGCCAGCTGACTGCAGTAGATGCTGTCCGATGGAAGCGTTTTGGCGCTGCGTATGATGTAACTCGGGTCGATATAGCGAATGTTTGCCGGAAAATCGACCGACTGGAAATATCTTTTTATATCGTCGCGAAGAAAAGTGCCGATATCGCCGAGTTTTGTGTTGCCCGAAGCATCTTTGGCGTTCGTTTGCACATACTTTTGCCCAACGCCTTCCGCGACGACGATGACCGCATGCCCCCGGTTTTCGAGACGGGTGCGCAAATGATGATACAGTCCGTTCGGGCCTTCCAGATCGAAAGAACATTCCGGAATAAGGCAAAAATTCACATCCTGAGAGGCCAGCGCCGCATTCGCCGCGATGTAGCCTGACTGGCGCCCCATCAGTTTCACCATGCCGATACCATATTGCCCGCCCTTCGCCTCGACATGTGCCGCCCGAATGGCTTCAACCGCTTCAGAAAACGCTGTTTCGAAGCCGAAAGTTTTCTCTATATACTGAATATCGTTGTCGATGGTTTTCGGAATCCCGATTACAGAGATGGGCAAGCCGCGTTTCAGGATCTCGTCGGTAATTTCCTGTGTGCCACGCAGTGTTCCATCTCCACCGATGCAGAACAGGATATTGATTTTGTAGTCCATGAGATAATCGACCATGCGCTCGATGTCCTGCGGACCACGTGAAGAGCCCAGAATCGAACCGCCCTTCTCGTGAATGTCGGACACCAGATCCGCATCAAGTAAAAGCGGCTGAAGTTTGCTTTCTTTCACCATGCCGAGGTATCCGAAGCGAAAGCCATAAATCGTTTTTACCCTGTACCACCATGAAAGTTGCATTACCAAAGCGCGAATGACGTCGTTGATGCCGGGACAAAGCCCGCCGCAGGTAACGATTCCTACTTTGCACTTCGACGGATCGAAGAAAATCTTCTCTCGTGGTCCCGCACGCTCGAACGACAGAGGTACATGGCCTTGCTCGATTTCGTTGCAAATCTCTTTTAGAGATGTATTCAATACGACGCGCTCATCATTGGGAACATAGTTTGCAAGCTGGTCTCCATCTCTTTTCGACAAATTAAGGGGTGAGGGAAAAGACGGAGTTCCCAGCTCTTTCACGAGAAAATGTTTGGAATCGTTAACCATAATGAAGACATCCCTTTCGTGGCATTGGATATTACACAGATCGGCCATAAACCTATTCTTGTTTAACCGGAAGTATATTTCCTGTCAAGCTTGACAAACCGTCCGTGCAAAATCGTTTATCTATATGTTTTGTCGCCTGTAAGTGGAATTATTTATCGATTCCGGTTGCCTCTTTCCGTGGTCGATGACAGTCGTTACATCCCATGTGAGCGCTGGCAAGCCCCTGAGGTATGTGACATTGTCTGCAAACGCCGTGGGCCATCTCCGCGGAGAGGTTAGGATCCGGATGTTTTTGTGCAATGCGTTCATGGCAGAATGTGCAGCGCATTTCGGCTGACTTCTGGTGAGACGTGTGATTGAAGCGGATGGCCGTGGATCCGACGCCGATCCATTTCATTCGGGGGGATTCCAATATCATGATTTCATCAGGGGTATCTGACGGCGAATGCGCGCTCGTGGCAGTCGCTGATCCGATCGAAGATGCATTGGATGCGGGGCTGCGCGCTGAAACCAACAACATGAGAAGAAGTGCTGATCCAATGCAAATCTTAAAAATCGGATCCGGAAAGCGGTCGCGCCCTTTCGGAATTTCGGACGAGTTTATAACTGCATCGCGGCGTATCATGAGCCTTGTACCTCTTTCCACGGGAGAACGTGACTTTTCAAACGAACGACGCTCCAACCCCGGCAATCTATGTTGCCGCCGTGGCGGGGCGCTGAGAAATACCCCTCTAGTGTGTGTTGTCTGGCCATGGCAAAAATGTCGGGATGTTCCTTCTCAAAACGCTCGACTCTGAGTAGAACTTCGCCGGGTTCCAATTTCCAGAATTGACACTGTGATCGTGGGATACTGTTTGCCAGCAGAACCACGAGTTCATGGTAAGTTGCGAGAGAAGAAGCATAAGATCCAGCCAGCGCCCTGTCGATGTAGTGGAGCACTCCTGCGTCGGAAGCGCTTACGGTGCGGGGTGTGGCGGGAATGATTGCATTGACGAAGGAGCGGAGAACTCGCCACTCTTCCGCTGTCAGGCGACCGGATGTGGGCAGCCCCACTTTCCGGATAGTGACTTGTAGAGGTGGTAAATATCCGGTGAGAGCGCAAATGGCGGATGAACTGCATCCCATGAGGATCGTTCCAAGGAAGCGTCTTCGCGTGAACATCTGCTTCTATCCTCCCAAACCCAGTTTTTGGGCTTCGCGGACGATATATTCCCCAACCCGGTATCCGTTGGCCTGGTAGGTCAGTGTGGGGTTAAGCCCTCCGCATGTGGGTAACCAGCTTCCATCTATGACGAAAAGATTCTTGACCGAATGCGCCTGACAGAACTTGTTTAGAACCGAGTCTCTATCTGTGTGGCCAAACCGGCATGTACCCATGATGTGATACGTGTAATCATCCGTCACATCGTGTGGAATATCCTCATCCCATAATCGAACTGCGCCACTGGCTTCAAGTATTTGACGGGCTCTTGTCAATGTAACCGTTGCGGCGGCGCGATCGCTCTGGTGGTATTGATGGATAACTTTCGCCCGCGGAACTCCAAAGGCATCTATATCTGTCTCGTGGAGAACCACGCGATTGCTTTCCTGCGGCAGATCCTCGATCATTATTTGCAGCATCATGGTATGTGGATAAGTGTCTGCAATGGATTCGATAAAAGAAGTTCCCCAGCCATGCGATTGCTGGGCGAACTTCAGTGGGCCCCACCGGCTGCCGGCGTGAATAGAGCAGAAGTTGACCCACGGATCTTTGTGAAAATCGGGATCGTAGTAGTCGTTGAAACCGATAAGCTTGTTCAGACGAAATGGAAACTCTTCGGGAAACAGGGCTCGCTGCTTCTGAGTCAGATGAAACATCAGATTTTTTCCAACCATGCCACTGCTGTTTGCCAGCCCATTCGGGAAGAATCTGGATGTTGAGAACAGGAGTAATCTGGCGGTCTGGATGGCGGACGCAGCTAATACAACTACTTTCGCTCCAATAAAGAATTGTCGATTGGTCTGCATGTCGTGACAGACGATACCGCTGCACAAACCTTCCGGGGTGGTCTCAATTCGAATGGCGGCGGTTTTGGTAAGAATTTGACACCGACCGGTTGCGATGGCCTGTGGAAAAATCCTTAGATCGGCTGACGATTTGGCGCCGAATTGGCAGGGATATCCTGAACACCAGCCGCTGGTCTGGCATCCCATACTTCCTGACTTCGGGTCATCTGTGGATTTAATTGCCAGCGGGATGTGAAAAGAGTTGAGACCAAGTTTTTTCCCGGCCTCCCGGAGTTTTTTTGAAAAGCGATCAAGGGCAATGGGCGGGTCGAGAAAATCATGACTGCGGAACGGTTCAGTAGGGTCTTCACCGGATAAGCCGCTGACGCCGAGTTCACGCTCTGCCCGCGTGTAATAAGGTTCGAGGTCCTGATATTTAATTGGCCAGTCAGCCAATGTGGCTCCGTCTATGGAACCAAAACGGGTTTTCTTTCGGAAGTCTGCTTCCCGAAATCTCCATGAGGCTGCTGCATAAATCACTGTTCCTCCGCCTACCAGATAGTAAGGAGATCCTACGTTCGTTCGGCGGAAACTATCTTTATTGGTGCGTGCAAACCAGGTTGGGAAGCGTTCGTCCTCAGGTTGATAAGCCAGGCGGGTTTTCCACAGAAGCTCATCCTCCGCAAGAGCATCTCGGGCCAACCAGTCCCCCTTTTCAACGACTACGACAGACAAGCCCGAGGAGGCGACTTCATGTGCGAGGGTGGCTCCGCTTGCGCCACTGCCCACTACGACAACGTCGGTCCTGATATCCAGATCATTATTATGGGGCTTCACGTTTGCTTCACCTCGATTTCACAGTCATTGCAAGGCAGCTGCCATATATTATTAAAATATCACACAGCACGGCTATAAACCTATTCCTGTTTCCGTGAAGTATGTTTCCAGGGTCATGTAATGCTCGACCGGTAGGGCAGCGACCGCCGGGCGCGCCGCGTTTTTTGCCACGAGCTTTTTCGGCGGGCCCGGCGAAGGTGTGAAAAAATATACTCTGGTAATTGCGGTCGGGGAAATTCGCTCCAGGACAACGCTTCGCTGTCTCGAAATGGTTGCTGAGAACCTCCCCTCGACCTTGTTTTCATGAATAATACTAGCCTGATGTTCTCGAAGGGACATTTTTTCACACCTTCGGCGGTCCCGCCCTACCTCAAAGTGAAATCATGCTATTCAGGCTATTCAGGCTATTCAGCGATGAAGAATTAAATGACCCAGGTATATTTCCAGTCAAGCTTGACAGACAGGCTTAACAAAGCGATATTGTTAGTCATCAAGTTGAGTATGATATTCGATAAATTGTGGTCATAGCTTCCATTCCGTTTAACTCCTTAAAGTGATCCGGGGGAAGAGCCAGACTATGAATATTGAGAATTTCGTAAAAATAAGTCGCACTTCGTAACGGGGCGCCGAGGGATGCTGTGAACGTAATACTGGTCACCGCCAATGATCAACAGTCTTATGAGCGTGAGTGGGCTCACTCCGAGCGGCTTCTTGCGCATCTGCGGTGCCTGGGTTGTCGACCGGGTCTGGTCAGCATTCCACAGAACGACCCCGATTTACTCTCTTTCGAGTTGCGGGAATCCGCGCACATGCTTCACGCATTTCACGCAGTAAGGTGCGGTCTGGCCTGTCGCGAAATAGCACGCAAGACGCGTGTTCCATTCATTGTTTCCTGCGTAGGCTCCGATATCTACATCGATTTGTTAAATCCAGGACTCCAGGGACTTCTTGCGGATACGCTTCTTTCCGCTGATCGGGTTGTCGTTCCGGTTGCACATATGCAAAAATGGCTTGAAGAAAGACTTCCGCGATTACGGACCACTGTCGTTATTCCACGCTCAACTGAAAAACGCGTTCCCGTCGAGCCGTTAAACCGTTCACAATTCGGTTTTGAACCGAATCATCGATTACTTCTTCTGGCTGGCGGTGTTCGTCCGGTGAAAAATCCGTTGTTTGCCGTCAAGGCAGTCGCTCCTCTGATAAAACTATGGCCCGATCTTCGTCTCGTGATTGTCGGTCCTGTTGTAGATCACGAATACGGAAAGCGTTTCCAGGAAGCGATTGCGGCGACCCCATGGGTTGTTTTCATCGGAGAGCGTCCTTCGGAAGAAATGCCGAAATGGTATCAGGAAGCCGAGATCATACTGAATGTCAGTCACGTGGAAGGCGGATCGGGAGATGTTCTTGAAGCGATGGCTCTCGGCAAGCCCGTCATCGCTGCCGACATACCCGGAAATCGTGCCTATATCCGCTATTCTCGCTCTGATCCGGAATCGTCGACCGGTTTGCTTTATTTCACGTCATCGGCACCTGAGGGCTATCAGCGCGTCCACGACCGGGAGGACTTCGCGGAATTGCTTCGCACGCTGCTGAACGACCCGGAACGCGCCATTCGAATGGGTCAGCGCGCCGCTTATTACGCTAAGAGCGAGCTTCGTCCCGATCTCGAAGCCTATCGGTATTGGCAACTCTACCGCGAAGTGCTGGGAAAATAGCCTTCGGGCTACTCTAACTGTGTTCGATGCACTCCTGCTCGTTTCGTTCCTGAACATTCTTTCTTTACTGCCGCTTTTCGCCGGGTATCGGCTTGCCGAGCATATGAGCGACCAGTCGGCTGCGAGCATCTGGGAAGTCATGCTGGCATCACCCGGCTTGCTCTGTATGGCCGTTACGCTTACATCAGCATATATTGGTATAAAACTGGCGAGAGGTACCGGAGGCGATCATCCGCCTGTTCGCATGGTTCTTCTGAATGCTGTAATAATGATGCTGATTTGGGTGGTTCCAGACCTTGCAAAAGCGCCGGACTGGCTGCGACGCACACTGATAGAGAGCTGGGCTGTCGGAGCATCGGTCATTCTGATGCTGCTCAGCCTGTATCTGCCGCTTGTCATGATCTGGCGACTATTACAGGTTGCACGAAAAGATAATAAACAGGGCTGATCGGGCCGAAACAGAATGGCATTTAAGCGGAGATTAACGCGGATAAAGACCGAACACGGAGAAATCGAGCATTATTCGCGATATAAACGAGTTTGATCACCTCTTACTGAAAACGAAGGAAATGCACTCTTTAACCGTTTCATAGTCGAGTTACGCAAGAAAGGCACTACGGGGTTTTCCAATCCGGAAACGAGCGTTTTTCCAGAGTTGAACGGCTGTAAGACAAAGCGTTTCACCCTTAACGCCGCCAACTCCTCGGCCAGCTCTAGCACAGCCTCGTCATCGAGCAGCGCCGGATGCACAGTTGTACGAAATTCATGCGGAAGATCCGCATCAATGACCATGCGCACGCTATCGCGGACGGAAATTCCTTCGCCCATGGAAGTAACTCGTGAGTAGCCGTTGAACGGGGCTTTTATATCCATGGCGACGTAGGAAAGCAGATCCTTCGCAAGTAATGCCCTGAGTTTGTCGGGAAAGCAGCCATTGGTATGAATCGCGACATCAAAACCCATCCCTCTTACCTCGAACACGGCTTCCAAGAGCGAGGAGGAAATGGTTGGCTCGCCACCGCTGAATACTACCCCGTCGAGAAGTCCCTGGCGCTTCTTCAGAAACTGAACGACGGTATTCCAGTCAAGAATCGGCTGTCGGTCGTTCGCGACATTCGACTGCACGGAGTTTACCAGTTCAGGATTGTGACAATAAGAACATCTGAGGTTGCAGCCGCGCAGAAATACGACTGCAGCAAGCTTCCCGGGAAAATCGATGGTCGTAAACGGCAAAAGGCCACCAATTGAAAGTTTTAATGCCATCTTAACGCCTCATTACTTAGTAACGCATTGAACTTTATTTATGTATTCGGTCAAAATTATCGTAGGGGCGGGTTTCAAACCCGCCCGAAAAACAAAATTCAATGCCTCTTTGTATAACTGGAAACCAGGCGCCTGCTTGCCACCCGGCACAATCAAACGATCTGCCGAACTATGTCTTCCGGTTGAAGCATAATTCTTTCATGATATTCGCTTTTCTTTCCGGCGTTGTATTGAGAAACGGGGCGGTAGTAGCCCATGACGCGGCTCCAGACTTCGCATGTCTGACGCTGTTCTTCGGTAAGTTCAGGTGTTGGGAAGGATTCTTCGTGGCCGGCGGCTTCCCATTCGGAGCGCATGCGCGCAATCGTTTCCTCGTCACACTTCGGGCAGAATGCGAACTCTCCCGCAATATATCCATGTTTTGGGCACACGGAAAATGTCGGCGTTATCGTGATGTAAGGCAGTCGGAACTTCGTAAGACATTTCTGCAGGAGTTTCTTGCACGAAGTTGCGTCAGAAATACGTTCTCCAACGAAGAGATGGAGGACCGTGCCCCCCGTGTAAAGGCTTTGAAGCTGTTCCTGATGTTGCATCATATCGAACAGATCGCCGCCGTAACCGGCTGGCAACTGACTTGAATTTGTGTAATACGGAGCATCGCAAGATCCTGCCTGCAATATTTCCGGATAGCGTTTTTTATCCTCGCGGGCGAAGCGATACGTAGCCCCTTCAGCCGGAGTTGCTTCAAGATTGAAAAGGTGTCCGGTTTCGACCTGAAACTCGATCATTCGTTCGCGCATATGGGAAATGAGTTCGCGTGCAAACGTAATACCCTCGGATGAAGTGATATCGTGTTCGCCGTGTGTGAAATTGCGAATGCATTCATTCATTCCATTGATGCCGATAGTCGAAAAATGATTACGCAGCGTTCCAAGATATCTGCGTGTGTAAGGGAAAAGGCCGTCATCGATAAGACGCTGAATCACCTTGCGCTTTGTCTCAAGACTTTTCTTGCCAAGCTGCATGAGTTCCTCGAGGCGGGTACGCAACCCGGGCATGTCACCAGAATGAGTGAAACCCAGCCGGGCCAGATTGATTGTCACTACACCGATTGAACCGGTCTGTTCGGCCGATCCGAAAAGCCCGTTTCCGCGTTTGAGCAGTTCACGAAGATCGAGTTGAAGTCGACAACACATAGAACGTACCATGCCGGGTGTCAGATCGGAGTTTACGAAATTCTGGAAATACGGCAATCCGTATTTTGCAGTCATTTCGAACAACGGTTCACAATTCGGGTGATCCCAGTCGAACTCCTTGGTTATATTGTATGTCGGAATAGGGAAGGTGAAGGCACGTCCAAGTCTGTCGCCATTCGACATGACCGCGATGAATGCACGGTTGATCAACTCCATTTCCGGTTGAAGATCACCATAGGTGAAATCGACTGGCTGCCCTCCGATCAAAGGCACTTTGCTCCGCAGATCTTCGGGACAATTCCAGTCGAAGGTGAGATTTGTGAAAGGGGTTTGTGTGCCCCAGCGTGACGGTACATTCAGATTGTAGATAAACTCCTGAATTCCCTGGAAGACATCATGATAGCAGAGCTTGTCACAACGCACGTAGGGGGCGAGATATGTATCGAAAGAGCTGAATGCTTGTGCACCGGCCCACTCGTTCTGCAAAGTCCCGAGAAAGTTGACCATCTGGCCGAGGGCGCTGGAAAAATGTTTTGGCGGTGCAGCATCTATTTTCCCGGGAACTCCGTTGAAGCCTTCCTGAAGCAGCATGCGGAGAGACCACCCGGCGCAATATCCGGACAACATATCAAGATCGTGTATGTGGATGTCGCCTTGGCGATGAGCTTCACCGATTTCAGGAGTATATACGTGAGAAAGCCAGTAGTTGGCAACGACTTTTCCGGAGACATTAAGAATGAGCCCTCCGAGAGAATACCCCTGATTGGCATTAGCTTTAACGCGCCAGTCCTGCTGCCCAAGATACTCGTTGATAGAGCTGACGACATCGACGAAGGAGCGCCGTCCCTCGCGCATTTGCTTGTGTTGCTCGCGATAGACGATATAAGAGCGGTTCGTGATAAAGAAGTTGTTCGCAATCAGAATATGTTCGACGACATCCTGCACTTCTTCTATATTCGGCGTGCCGGATTGATGGCGATGCGACAGGACACTGATGACCTGATTGGCCATGCGTGCGGCTTCTGAGGCCCCGAATTCACTCGTTGCCTTGCCTGCACGTTCGATTGCTGAACGGATTTTCTCCGCGTTAAAAGGGGCCCTCGTTCCGTCACGCCGCTCAACGAATCTCAATTCACGTCCCTGCTTCATCTGCGCTCCTGAATAGATTGAATTATTGTCTGTGCCTTCTTTTGAAGGAAACGCGCAAAACCGACGGTAACCTTTTTTTTGACAAAAAGAGAACCGTGCATACCCTTGCATGGGGGAAACCTTGATCCTGGAACCGTTTTCGTGCCTCGCGACCTCGGTGTCACGACTCTGGTTTCATCGAATAATCGGATCGATTCCAGTGCATCGAATACACACGCGAGGGCGCTTATAGTGCAGGATTACACCACGTTCTCAGGCACATGTCAAAACATTTTTAAATATTTTCTTCTAAGCGCACTGGTACAAGTTGGAAATGGGTCAAAAGTCCGGGTCACCCGAACAACACAAGCGAAATGAAGCCGAACAGGACGCCGATTGCGGCCGCTACATATTTGATCGATTGCAAATGTCTGCCAGCGGTTTTCTGGACCAGGTTTTCAAGCTCCTCATCAGTGAGGGCAGCTAAACGCTCTTTAATGATACCCCTGAGGTCGAGCGCGGTGATCCCGGCCCCTAATATTCTCCCGGAGACAGTCTCTATTTTGACTGACAGGGCAGAATCATCCTTTCTCAGGTCATCTGCGATGCGGCCTAGTGCGTTTTTTGTTCCACCGCGAAATTTTTCTGTCCGGACGATGCGATCGACGGCCTCTTCAACCTGACGCAACAAACCGGCCAGAATCGCATCCCAGGAAAAATTGAAGCCGGCGGAATATTTCACAAGCGCGTTTTGTTCAATTTCTGCCTTCATCCCATTTTTCGATCGAAGATATGATTTCACTGACTCGGCAACGCCCTGTGAAAGAATCTCCTGAAATTCCGGGTCTTCGCCCATCTGATCGATCTGTTCCGGAAGAGCGCCGCGGATGACGCGGGGAATTCCCTGTCGAATTGCCGACTCCTGCAAAATCTCCGGACGAAGAACTTGCGATGCGACTGAATCCGCTATGCTGTCCTCGAGCTGACCTCGTGAAGCGGGAAGGAGACCGGGTGTGAATGGTAACTGATGTCCGCCAATGAAGAGCGGCTTGCGAGGTCGAAACAACATCCACACCGCGAGCCAGGCGGCAAAATAACCATGTACTACGGCGAAAAGGACAAGTCCGAAAAGTTTCATTTGCACTGCTTTCGTCAGGGTAATTCGACGGTGATAGTCGTTCCGGTTTCAGCATTTGTAGAAAAACGTATTTTCCCGCCCAGTGTTCGAGCCATCAATTGCGCTGAATAGGTGCCTAATCCTGTTCCATCCTTTTTCCCGCTGGTGGTGTAACTTTGGAAGAATCGATCCCGTATGGCCACTGGAATTTCTCCAAGGTTGGAGATATCAATATGCTTTCCGGGGTGCGACTGCACCGATACAACAACCTTTTCATTTGCGGGAGACGCTTCTATGGCGTTTTTTACCAGGTTCGAAAGCATCGAATAAAATAGGAATTCCTCGCCACTGACTATAAAATGATCATCAGCAGCGGGATAAGTGCCATCCAGTAGAAGGGAAAAACTGACCTGACGGCACTCTGCCAGAGAACTAAGGTCGAGGAATATCTGCCGAATTACAGCAAGAAGGTTGATACTGACTGCCTTAACGCGGTATGTGCCCCGTTCCATTTTGTATAAATCCAGAGAGTGGCTGATCATTTCCATCAATCTCAACACGGAACTGCGCATGGCATCGATCCAGCCCCTATGCTCCGCTGAGAGCGACGGTTCGTCGCTCATAATTGACAACAGGCTCGAAATACCGCCGAGCGGGCTCTTGAGATCGTGCCGGGTAATTCTGTCTACATCCTCTCGTAAACGGAGGTTCTCCTGAAGAAGCTCGTTTTGCTTGGCCAAATCCTTCACTGCCATGGCAAGTTGAAGATGTGTTTTTACGCGAGCCAGAACAATAGCCGGACTGACGGGCTTTGTCAGATAATCTACTGCACCCGCTTCCAGTCCATGGGCTTCATCTATTTCCTCGTTTCTTGCGGTTACAAAAATTATCGGAATATTCTGAAGTTTTGGGTTTTGCTTCAGTTTCCGGCAGACTTCGTATCCATCCATTTCCGGCATCATAATATCCAGAAGAATGATATCCGGTGGATCGCTCGACTCGGCAATCTTCAATGCCTTGAGACCGTTCAACGCCATCATTACTTCATAATCGGAGTCGAGGATTCCACCAAGAAGCTCGATGTTCTCCATAACATCATCGACAACCAGGACTTTCTTCTTTTCCGCTTCCATCATTGCATTCCCTCTTTCAATCCAATCATCAGATCTTCCAGACAAATGACAGCTTCATCAAAATCACCAATGCTGATATTTTTTTCGAGCCTGGAAAACTCGTCTGATGGGGCCACTCTGACAAGGTCGTCTCTTAATTTTCTGAAAGTATCCAAAGATTTGACGTTACTCTTTTTGAGGTATTCGGCCAAAGCGGATAATTCAGGAAGAAGTGCGGAAAGATCTACAGGTATTGAAATGGCTGCCGCTGACATATTTGCAATTCTTTTTCTGACTATTCTGGTGTTTCTGATCAGTAATTTCAGTGCTTCACCCAGACGGGCGCACAGTTTTCTAATTTTATCATCAGCTTCGCTGTTTATTATGGCCTGCTCCAGTTCCTGGGCGATTTCATGAATCTCTTCGGCTCCCAGATTTCCGGCAACTCCACGAAGCGTGTGAGCAAGACGTTTCGATGATTCGAAATCGCCTCGTTCAATGGCTTCTGAAATGCGGGCCGCAGTTTCGGTCTGACTTTCCACGAAACGATGAAGCAGGTTCAGATAAAGCCGTTTTTTCCCCCTGACGCGCTGTAATCCGGCTGCCATATTTATTCCGGATATTGCAGGAATATCAAAATCATCAGACTGACTAAAGCGGAGAGATTTGTCGGGCGGAGACCTTTGTGGCTGCGCTGAACGATGATACCAGCGTTTCAGAGTCATTGACATCTCTTTGGGAACGATAGGCTTGAGAATATGATCATTCATTCCGACTTCCAGAAACATGTTTTTTTCTTCAGTCAGGGCATGAGCGGTCATAGCTATTATTGGAATGGAATCAAATCGCGGATTTTTACGTAGCAATTTTGTGGCTTCAATGCCATCCATTTCCGGCATCTGTATATCCATTAGAATGAAATCATAGGGACGCCTGGAATTCATTATCTTGTCAACCGCCTGTCGGCCATCATTGGCGACTTCAACTGTAATTCCCAGCTCTTGCAGAAGTTCGACCGCAATCTCCTGATTAATGGAATTGTCCTCCGCAAGAAGAACATGTGCCCCTTCAAGCGATAATTTCAACTCATCAGCTGATGGATGATCAACTAGAGTTGTACGTTCTTGGATGTTTTCTCCGGGGCCCAGGTCAAACCACACCCAAAAGCTGAATGTGCTTCCTCTTCCAGGCTCAGATTGAACGGAGATCCGGCCTTCCATCATTTCTACGAGATGTTTGCAGATGCTGAGGCCCAACCCTGTTCCGCCATATTTTCGCGTGGTCGAGCCGTCTGCCTGGGAAAATGGCAGGAACAGCCTGTTTTGCTGCTGTCGGTTCATCCCGATGCCGGTGTCCCGGACTTCAAACAATATTTTACCCCGGTTTTCCGTTTTTTCGAGAAGTTTTATCGATAATTCGATCTCGCCTTTCTCCGTGAATTTTATGGCATTTGTAGTTAAATTTATCAGTATTTGAGCTAATCTGAGCTGATCGCCAATAAGGCTTTGCGGAATTTCCGAAGAGATCTGAATATGAAATGAAAGTTCCTTGCTTGCCGCCTTCTCGCTGACGATGGAGGCGACGTTGTTCATTAAATTGTCAAATACGAATGCGACTTTCTCCAGCTCCAATTTTCCAGCCTCGATTTTTGAAAGATCGAGAATATCGTTTATCAGTCCCAGGACGGCGTTTCCGGCTGAATTGATCTTTGCAATGTAGTCGAACAGTTTTGGAGGCATATCCATTTTCAGTGCAAGGTGAGAAAAACCGAGGATGGCATTCATGGGAGTTCTTATCTCATGGCTCATATTAGCGAGAAACTGCCCCTTGGCGATATTGGCCGCTTCCGCTGCCAGCTTGGCTTTCTCAAGTATCACCTGGGTTGCCAGCATTTCCGTGATTTCCTCTTTCACGGCTACGAAATGTGAAATCCTGCCGTCCTGACCGGTAACGGGGGCTATTTTCACTGATTCCCACATGAGTTCGCCACTTTTCTTCTTGTTACAAAGCCTTCCCGACCACGTTTTTCCGGAGAGAATGGTGTTCCACAAATTTTGATAGAACTCAAGATTATGTATTCCGGACTGCAAAATTCTGGGGTTGTTGCCGATCGCCTCTTCCCTGGAATAACCGGTGACCTGGCAAAAAGCCTGATTTACGTATTCGATAATTCCATCGGCATTTGTTATGACAACTGTTGCCGCCGTGTTTTCGACTGCACGTGATAACAAATTGATACTCTGAGTCGATTTCGCGAGGTCTTTCAAGGCATTCTCGACTGTCCGTCGCTGAAGATCCGCGTCCTGCATCAGACTAAGCGCGGCCTTGCGGGCTTGTTCCAGATCTGTGGTACGCTCTGTTACACGTGCTTCCAGGTCTTGTCGCTGACGTGATACTTCCTCCGCAAGAGTGTTGAAAACGACGGCCACCTGACCTACTTCGTCATTACTGGGATTTGAGATCCTGGCCTGCCACTCCCCATTTCTGAAGCGGACCACCGCTTCGGCTAGATCCATGAGTGGCTGTGTTACCTTACGACTGCCGAACCAGACGATTGCCACGCTCATCATTATCGAGAGCAGTACTCCTAAAATCAGCCACAATAAGTCCTGGTTCATTTCCAACTGACTCGCAGCCGTGTGCAGTTCTTCTTCGGCGGATTCTTTCGCTATATTGACGATATCGGTATGTAGCTGCCAGCGTGACACCAGAACCAGCAAAGTAATGACCGGCAATACTGCCGCCAGTGAAAGCATCAGCAGATTCCGGCGAAAGCTTCTGGAGCCGCTCATTGGCCTGATTTCTTGCCTGGATCTTGATTTTGACTATTTGCATCGGTATCTGATGTTTGATTCCAGACGGGGGGATAGGGAATGGGGCGACCCAGCTCACAACAAAGTTGATTTACGCTCTCTTTCAGTTCTATGATTCGCATTTCACGGCCTATCATTGCTTTGTTGAAGGTCTCCAAAAAGGCGGTTTTTTCTTTCAATGCTTCTTCTGCCACATAACGTTTAGTGAAGTCCCAATTTGTACCCACCATGCGAATGGGGTTGCCAGCCTCATCATATTCAACCACGGCGTTTGCCTTGATGTTATGGATGGTGCCATCCGGCCAGATTACGCGAAACGCCGTATCGAATTCAGCTTCTCCTCGAATGGCTCTCTGAACATGTTCACGTATCTGTAAGAGGTCATCACTGTGTAACATTGCCTCCCAGGCTTCGTAGCTGGATGAAAACTTGTCCGGGGTGATGCCGTAGAGGCGGTACATGGCTTCATCCCAGAAAAACTTTCGGGCTGAAATATTATACTCCCAGATCCCGATGCTGGCCGCTTTGGTAGCCAGTATCAATCGAGTCGACATCAAACGTAATTCATCCGCCGCATGTTTACGCCTCGTTATATCCTGAGCTACGCAAACACCACCCATGAGTTTACCGTCTGAATCACTCAGCGGGGAGCACACAACGTCGAACACACCGGTCACCTTCTCATACCGGATTTCGCAACCATGCTGCTTTCCGTCGAGTAATAACTTGCTGTGTGGGCAGTAATCTGGAGGAGTATCCAATCCGTGTAACAGGTTATGACATTGCATGCCGATGCATATTTCGGGAGTCTGCCCCAGCCGATCAGCCATGGCCTTATTCACACGAATAACCTTATATGTCAGATCCAGGACTGTGATAAGGTCAGGAACCGCATCCAGGATTCTTTGCCACGAGTCCTCAAGTTTAATAGGGGCATCGCCCATTATTAAGATGCAACCTCCACGGATTATTCTTCCCAATCTAAGGCATTTAAGCTTGAGATACAAGTTATTGAATAACAGGGGCGCCGACCCTATTATTCCTAAAATTACGTGGACAGTTCAGTATGTGAGCAGTATATTAAACGGTTTCGGGAATTATATTCATCTAGTTTTGTCGTGATGTGTCGTCTGCCAACTTCACTTTTATGGCGGGCTGCCGCCAGAAGGGATGTAACGCCTATGTCGGAATCAAAGGATATAAATGTAGATCAGATAGTACAAAATTTTTTCACTCCCAAGATTGGTGACCATGCTTCTCTTGGAATGTCGCTGCGCTTTGTCATCTGGCTATTGGTTATCGGTCTGGCAATTCTTTTAGACCAGGGAAACGGAATTCTTCACTTCAGTCCGTTGAACCTTCATACCTGGGCACTATTGTTCATTGCCGCCCTTGCCAGGATATTTGTTGGCGGAATACGTATAGCTGCCCAGTGGGAACGTGGTGTCATTCTCAGACTGGGATCTTTCCACGACATACGGGGCCCTGGACTCATCTATATTATTCCGGTCATCGATAACGTGCGATTCCTCGATACGCGTTTGCAGACCCACAACATAGTCAAGCAGAAAGTGATCACCCGGGACAACATTCCCACGATGCTCGACGGAGTGTTGTATTTCCTGATCTCCGATCCGGCAAAGGCTATTCTAAAAGTTCAGGATTATCACTTCGCGATATCTCAGTTCGCTCAGGGTTCGTTGCGTGATGTGGTCGGCGCGGCGACACTTGATGACCTGCTTTCTGAGCGTGATAAAATCCAGGCCAAAATTCGGGATATCATCGAGGCTCATGTCCAGGAATGGGGTTTGCACCTGGATTCGATCCGGCTTCTGGACATCGAACTTCCTGAGGATCTGAAGCGAATGATGTCGCGGCAAGCCTCTGCCGAACGTGAAAAGCGTGCGACTATTACCAAGGCTGAGGGCGATATGCTGGCAGCCGCCAATCTATCAGAGGCGGCAGAAATAATGCGTCGAAATCCGGGGGCCATGCAGTTACGTACTTTACAGACAATCGACGGCCTCGGCCCCAGCCCATCCAATACGGTGATTTTGTTTCCGACGGAGTGGATATCGCAAGGCGGAGGAATTGCGTCGATTTTACAAGGAATAAATAAAACGGCTGATTTATCTTCCCCGATCTCCGGCCAGGTTCCGGATAAGGGGAACAAATCCTGATATGCCACGTATTTGGCATGCCATCTGCCTGGGAATCGATATTTCGGGATATCCCAAGCGGCAGAAATAGACCGCAAGATTAACCAATGAGTAAGATCTTTTCGATATCAGCTATTGCATGCGGATACGAATTGAGGTAGAAATTTTATAGAAGAGTTCTGAATCAATTAAATGAACGAAAGTAAAACACCGTCCGGAACTGGTCAAGGTCCTGCCCCTGGAGTCATTCCATCGGCGGCATTGCCTTCGACTCCTTCTGGTAATACGGCACCGGCACCGAGTAACGGCGTGGCTCCGAAGGCGGGTTCTCCCGCTGCTGCGCCTGCTTCAGCACCGGCACCGAATAGCAGTGTGACTCCCAAGGCAGCTGACGCTCCGTCACCGACTCCGACTGCGAAAACTGTCGAAGCCGGTGCAAATGCCAGCACTGGAATCGGTGCAGCGGAAACGGCCTCAACGAAATCGGATGTGAAGACTGATTCCACTGCGGCATCCAGCCCTGAAATTCAGTCCGGTTCAGAACCAGGAAAGGAAAGCGTCGAAGTTGCGCCTTCCCTTGATTCACTAATCCCGGACATCTTTTCCTCAGAATCCGCCAACGATCGTTTTCCGAATGACGATGACGAGTGTATTGAAATGTTTCGCTCCATCGAAGATGCGATTGTTTTGGGGCATCATGATTCAGCATCAGAACTTCTTGAGCAGTTCAAGACTGCCTTTGGCAGCGGGCCGGCTTTTCTCTATCTTTTTGGCCGTTTGCTTCGACAGAAAGGAGAAAGCCAGCGATCTTACGAAGTTTTCAAGAAGCTGTATTTCGAGTGGCCGATATTCATGATGGATCGACGTGACTTCGAGGAAGTCCGGGATTTCCTCATGTCAGATCTGCTGGAGCGTGGACGCGCCCAGTGGAACAAGGTTCTTGCAATAGCTGCCCGCCATGCATCACAGGAAGCATCGAATGCCTCGAAGGGCGAAACTCCACCAGCCGCTGACATCGATGATTCCATGAAATCCGAAATGGAAAAATTGCTCACATTGTATGAGCATATTCTTACGATCGAGTCCAGACAACCCATTGCGCTGAAGGGTTTGGTTCATTGTCTGGGGGAACTCGGGCATTCAGAGAAGCTGGGTGAGGCTCAGGAGCGGCTCAAGGATGCTATGGGCTACTGGAATGATCTCACGGGAAAGCGAGCTCAGGCAGTTTTAGTCAAGGCGCGTGACATGGTAAAGGAGGGCGGGGAGGAAGCAGTCATTTCCATATTGAATATCGGCCTGGATTCAGCCCCAATGCATACCGGCCTGCTTTTTTTCAAGTCAGAGGTATTGCGTCGCATGGGCAAATTCAAAGAGGCGCTTTCCTGTCTGGATGTCCTGTTGCGTGACAATCCGACAGATGGCGACGGAAACAGGCTTAAGAAGAAGATTCAGAGTGAACGTGTCGGGGAACTGATTGGAAAGGGGTTGGCATTCCTTCAGGAGGCCGAAGATCGCCCATCAGGCTCCAGTCAGTTGAAGGAAAAGGTAAAAGAAGCTCTTGACTCCTTCTATGGTGCGCTGGATTACGACCCCAACAATCTCAAGGCGCTCGGCGGAATATATCGTGGTCAGATGATGACCAACAACACTCTCAAGGCCAAGAAAACCCTCGAACGGATAAAGGATATTGATCCCAGGTTCCAGCTTTCCCAGCTGACAACGCTTCTGGCGAAAGATAAACAGAAGGACGAGATCAGCACTTGTTTCATAGCCACCCGATTATACGGCCGGGATCATCCCGAAACGCAGATGCTTCGTGATTTTCGTCAATATAAACTGAGACCGACATGTATGGGCAGAGTTTTTATCCGACTTTACGCCCATATAGGTCCCCGGCTTGCAAAATTATCAGGGCAAGGTCCAGCCTTTACCATGGTCAGGAGCGCGGTAGACCTGATCGTTCCGATTATACGCCGTTTATATTTAATTCCTTCCCCGGATCAGCACGAGCGACAGGGTGGAGATGAAGCGAGAGGTTTCAGGTTGTGAAGTTTCCGAACCGTCGCGTCCTTATACTGACCCAGGATCCATACATCCAGACTTTGCTTGAAATGACCATTCGGGAATTCAATTTTTTGCCGCGTCTGATTCAGACGATTGAACAGCTGCCGCTTCTTTCCACAACGATTCCCGTCGTGGCCTGGTTTGTTGACTTGGATACGGTACCACAATCAGTGGGAGATATCGTTGCCTTTGGACGAAAAAAAGCTCCTGAAGCCCGTCTGGTTTTCCTTTCTTCCAAATTTACGCTCGAATCCGCTGCGGCTTGCATGCACCACGATGCTCTTGCTCTGCTGTTGAAACCTATCATGATGCCCCGGCTTGTTGAAACGTTTCACCAGATCTCTATCGAACCGATTCTTGTTGATCCCCAGTTTCAGGAATATGCCGAAAAGGATCCGCCCAAACCTGCTGTTAAGACATTTGATCACCCTCTGTTGCGTATCATTGACCAGAAGTGTCCGGTTTGTACTAATGCGTTCAAGGCAACGCGATTCAAGCTATGGAAATTTCCGATAAGTGAGACCGACACGGATTTCTGCCCGATTTCACCTAACAACGTACATCCGGAGCTGTATTCCGTTATTGTTTGTCCAACTTGCCTGTTTTCCTCGTATGTCGGTTCTTTCTCGGAAGAAAATATTCCGGAAGTAATGCAGCGTCGTTTTCTGAGTGAGCCGGCGATCAGCGAACGACGTGTTGTTTCGTTCGGCCTTGATTTCAGACACGATCGTTCACATTTGCATGGCACAAAAAGTTTCGAATTAGCCGCCATCGCCAGTTTGCAACTCGGAATACGCAATTCTCTGAAGTTTGCCTCTGAGTATTATCTTAAATCATCCTGGCTGTGCAGACGTCTCGGTCATCCGAAGGCCGAGCAGGAATCACAGCGCCGGGCCCGGGATTTGCTTATTCGTGTGTGTGCTCCATACAAGACAGTCGATGGCGCCTACCCGGGACAGGGTACGATCTTTTCACGTCTCGAACCAGGCATGGATTGCCTGCCTGAGCGTGGCGTCCTGGTTTCCTTGTTTCTGCTCGGGGAATTATCGCGCCGTCTCGGCGACATTGAAATGGCCGCCGAAGCCTTTCGCGAGACTTTGTGTCTTCCATTCTTTGTTCGTTTCACGTCGCTGATGCGACATGTGAATGCCGTCGTAAACAATTTCGAAAAACAGTACAATCTGAAGGTCAGGCCCGGTAAAAGGTAAGAATTACCAACCACGCTCCGTTTCTATTTCCAGGAGTAGCGGCGCTTCGCGTCTTATATCAAATCTCCTGATATCGAAATTCTGTGGAAAAGATAACCCGCGTTGAAGTACGAGTGTTTCGCCTCGCACAGGAATGGGAATGCGGTTTTTTCCGGGGCCGGCGATGGCAATAATGCCGCCCCCGTGAAAACAGTTCATTGATGTCAGTGGCTGAAACATGTCGTTCGGATGATGATCGCTCGTTTCTGGTCGCTGATGAACGAGGAATGGCTCCCCGGACTGCAGCATGATTGCCTGGTTTGGGGTCTCATGAATAGCGAGCTTGCGCCAGGATAGAAGAAGATTCCGATCAACTCCGATGATGCGCTCCGCGCGGTTGAGCAGCATCGTAACAATCATGGAAATGAGTGTGGAACGCGACAATTGAGCTGCCGTGGACATGCCGCTACTATCAGGGGAACCGGCCGCCAATTGAATGCCTTGGCATACCTGGTTTCTGATGCAGTCGGAAGGCGTTGCAAGCAGATGTGAAATCGGTTCCATCAGGGCTTCCATGGTCATGGTTTCATCTTTCCGCTCCTGATCTGAAAGATGTTCAAATCGTTCGGCGCGGATCATAAATTCGCGGGCCAGTGTTTGAAAATCGTTGTTGAAGGCGTGTCCGAAAAAGGCGAGACGATCAAGATACTCGCGTGGTGTCTGGAAAACACGTATGGTTTCGATACGACCGCCCGTCCAGGTGAAGGGGCCGTCCACGAAAAAGAAACGGCCTGGAGATTCTGTGTCGCGGAGAGTATCGAATAATGTGGTCTCTGATGACGCATTCATGGTTGTTGCCATGGGCGTTATCAGACTGTCGGAAGCGGCTGGAGAGGCTATTTCTCCGGAAAGGAGGAAGAGGCTTTCAGGAGATGCTTCCGCCGGTGTAACGTGAGCAAATGCCTTGAAAACAAGCGTTGTCGGGTGAACTGCACCACCCGATGAGCTGGAATATTTGGATGTCTTCCCAGATTGGCGTTCAGTGTCAGGTGTCGACGAAAGCTGTTGCAGGAACACAAAAAAAACATAGAACAGTCCGACTGGAATAATGATTTGCAAGGCGCGTGCAGCAATGGTATCAGATGAAAAAGGAGCCAGAAGATTGGCAACCAGGGTGCCTCCGGCATCGGCGAGTTTGCGCGGGACCTGATCGAGATGCAGGATGCCGATGCAGATGAAGAATGCCGGAACACTGATTACTGAAAGAGTTATAAGCAGACCTATTGGCTCAATCATTCCTTCCACAAGGCCGAAACGATCATAGGCCTGACTGATCAGCATGAGCACAGCCATATAAATACCGAGCATCAGGAATGAACTGCCGAGGCGTGCATAACCGCTGAGATTGTGATGAGTGGTAAAGAATCGGCCGAGCAGGGTGAAGGCCGATAAAGCAAGAAGACTGACCGGGATACCTATTTCGCGTGGAACGGCAAAGCCGAGTAAATAAAAGCCATATAAAAGAAGTGAAATCGCAAGATATTGTTTCAAGGTGGTGAATGTGGCAGTTTCGGGGGAAATAACGCGGGGGAGTGTCCATAGCAGGGCAATGAGACCGATCGCAAAAAAAATCGGAAAAGCTATCAATACGAAATTCGCTATATTAGCCAGGTGGCGAGCGATAATATGCGGTTTGATGATGGCCGTACGATGAACGATTGTGCCGCCCGGACCCATCAGCAGGTTTTCAAGAATACGTTCCCCTGATGAGCGATCTCCGGAAAGGTTCGCGAGGGGTTCGAAGCAGTCAGCGGACTCCTGGTTGTGAGGAAGGACGGGTACCACGCGTTCGACCGGAGTGACTGATTCCGCGTCTTTCTGCCACATTCGCCAGCGAATGGGCCGTGCTGCTGCAAGTTGGAACGGTATACGCAAGCTTGCGCTTCCCGTGCGTGGGGCGAACTCATAACCGTGAAGAAAACGGTAGCCCTGCCAAGCCTCAAGGATGGTTGTGCGACTTGAAACATCGGACGTCAGTTCCACTGTGATTTCATTTTTGGAAGGTCGTGAAATCAGGCGCATCGGGCCGCTACGATAATCCTCCTGTCGTGGCATGAGATGCCAATCATGGTTGATTTGAGGCTGCGGGATCAGGATGGGCGGCAGGAATCGATGCTTGACCCGATTCCACCAGCGTTTAATGGAATCTATCCCTCTCACGGCAAGCGGGGCGGCGGATTCAACAGGGAGTTCGTAGCAAATATCGGTTTCTCCCACTGAAAAACGCACCTGCCAGTTACCCGTGGGAGCGAACGGGTGCAGTCGAAAACGAAAAGCCCCGATTCCATTATTGGTGATGGGGCGCAGGCGATTGACGACTTCAAAACCGTCAGGGGTGAATACGCGGCACCGGACTGGCCTTCCACCGACGGGATGAGCGGTTTCCCCTTCGATCAAAGCGAGTTGGAAGAAAACCGGATCACCCGCACGAATTCGTTGTGTTGGTGGAATCGCTGCCAGCGCAAGTCTGCTTTCAGATCTCATACCGAATTTTGCAATCGGAAAGCCGGGCTTTCCAGTGGGAACTGTTGAGAAGCTGACTTCGCCATAACGTGTGGTCATTGGCATTATGTATCGTGCAAGGTAGAGCCCTGGCTGGATTTCGTGAAATGG
Source organism: Candidatus Rifleibacteriota bacterium (assembly GCA_015233155.1). Lineage (GTDB taxonomy): Bacteria > Muiribacteriota > Ozemobacteria > Ozemobacterales > Ozemobacteraceae > JADFYG01. The sequence continues at coordinate 20,978 of JADFYG010000047.1, read as the reverse complement.
TACGGAAAACAGAACTTTTGGTACAGGAGCTCCCGTGCGTGCCGCAAGCTCGAGATCAAGGCCGGACGCACGTTGGTCGGTTCCCTTGTGGAAGGCATGCAGAACAATGTCCTGGGAGCGCCCGGGAACGACTCTGGAAGGACCGGAAAAGGTGATGTCGAGATCTGGAATGGTTTCACCTAGTCGCAACAGATAGAAAATATAGCACGCGAAAAAAAGAAAAACCGCGAATGCAACAATAAATGCCCACAAACGCGATTTATTTACGAAAGTGGAAGCGGTTTGACCGGCTGAAGAAGGCACATTCATTGCCTGATGAGCCTACCATCGCCGTGAAACCCTGTCAACCGGGCCAGAGTTGCAAATTGGGCAATTTGTAAAATTTGGAACGGCCTTGACGAATCACGCGTATAAAGATTACGGTTATAGATGAAAGTATTTTTCAACCAGACGCATGCCATGCAAAATCAGGGGGAACAACCATGGGACTGTCTCCGGATGTAGATACAAAAGTTAAGTTGATGAAATCCCTGCGGTTTTTTTCGGGATTTTCCGCCGAAGAAATGGCACTCGTTGCTCAAATCAGCGATTTCGTTAAATGCAATCCGGGAGATATCATTTTTGCTGAGGGCGATCCGGCAACATTTTTTTATATCATTCTAAAAGGAACTGTATTCATAATAAAGCATAACGGGAATGAGTTAGAACGTCTTCATCTGGCGATTCTGGCTGGCGAGTGTCTGGGTGAAATGTCTTTTATCAGCGGAAAGCCAAGAGCGGCTCATGCTATTGCACACGACGAGATTTTTTTGTTCAAGATAGATGGTCAGAAACTCGAACGCGCGATAATTACTCTTCAGCTGAAAATCTACAAGAAATTTTCTCAGATGCTGGCGAATCGATTGACAACAGCCGCCAGAATTTTGAACAAACAGCCTTGAACCTCGTTTTACACAGGAAACTCGCGTTGGTATGATTGCCGAGTGACACAGGAATGGATAAATGCGGTTGTGGACCGCATCACCTACACAAACCCGGAAAACGGCTATTCAGTTTTGCGCGTTACGACTCGCAGTCACCCGAAAGGGCTGACCGTAGTCGGTAATTTCAGCGCCATCCACTCCGGTGAAGAGTTGCGAATGTGCGGCACGTGGGTTCAACATCCGCAATTCGGCCAGCAGTTCCACATGGCCAAATACTCGACACTCAAACCGGCCACGCTAAAAGGGATAGAGAAATATCTCGGTTCCGGGCTCATAAAAGGCATCGGCCCCGTAACCGCAAAACGCCTCGTGAATGTTTTCGGAATGGAAACACTGGAAGTCGTCGAGCGATTCCCTGATCGTCTTGCTGACTGCCCCGGCATCGGACCGGTGCGTTCGCAGAAAATCATTGCAGGCTGGGCAGAACAAAAGGCCGTTCAGGATGTCATGATATTTTTACAGGGGCACGGCATTTCTACAGCCTATGCCGCCCGCATATTTAAGATTTTTGGTGGCGATTCGATCGCGAAAGTGTCTGACAACCCTTATCTGCTTGCCTACGAAATTCGCGGGATAGGCTTCAAGACAGCCGACAAGATTGCCGGAGAATTTGGCATCACCGGGGCGGATCCGCGCAGGATCCAGGCAGGACTTCTCTTTGTATTGTCCGAGGCGTCCAATGAGGGCCATCTTTTTTTGCCGCGTGAAGAACTCGAAAAAAAAACCGGCGACATTCTTGCCGTGAACGAACTGCTTGCTATCAGATCAGCCTTTGATATTCAGATTAACAAGAAGCGTCTTATGATTCGCAGGCACGGCGATCGTGAACTGGTCTATCTTCCATGGATGATGCGCTACGAAGATGCCGCGGTCGAATTACTCGGCCCGCTTCTAACCGCAAGACGCCGGGAAATTCAACGTGAAAAGTTACTTTCCCTTGTTGAAGCCGCCGTCGCCGCCGGAGGGCCGGCTCTTTCCGAGCAACAACAACTGGCTGTAGAACTCTCACTTGTCGAACGCGTGCTGGTTTTGACGGGCGGCCCGGGAACAGGGAAAACCACGACATTGCGCGCGGTGGTCACGGCTCATCGAAACATTGGCCGTCGCGTCTTTCTGGCCAGCCCGACCGGAAGGGCGGCGAAACGGCTTGCCGAAGTCAGCGGCCAGGAAGCGAAAACGATTCATCGTATGCTCCAGTTTTCCCCAAATGAACGCGGTTTCAAGCATAACGCGGCCAATCCGCTCAATTGCGACACTCTCGTGATTGATGAGTGTTCAATGATCGACCTGGAGCTTTTTCATCATCTGCTTAAGGCCATGCCGCCGAAGGGCACGCTAATTCTGGTTGGAGACGTCGATCAGTTGCCATCCGTAGGCCCCGGAATGGTCTTGAAGAGCCTCATTGTATCCGGAGTGGTTCCGACAGTGCGATTGAACAGCATCTTCCGGCAGGCTGAGGCGTCTCTGATAATAACGAACGCACATCGTGTCCTGAAAGGGGCAATGCCGACACTGATCACGCCTGACGGTCAGACGAAGACTGATGCTTATTTCCTGGAAATGACAGATCCGGATGCGGGGCTGGCCCTTATTCAGAATGTTGTTGCAGTGAGCCTTCCCAAGCGTTTTGGATATCATCCGATAGAGGATATTCAGGTCTTGACTCCCATGCATCGGGGAAGTCTTGGCTCGGCGAATCTCAACCTGATTCTACAGGCGGCACTTAATCCGCCGGGGCACGGAAAGAGTGAGTTCAAGCACATGCATCGGGTGTTTCGCTCGGGAGATAAGGTCATCCAGACGCGTAACAACTACGACCTGGACGTTTTCAACGGAGACATCGGGTTTATTCGTGGCATCGAAGCCGAAGACCAGGAACTGGTAGTTGAATTTCCCCAAGGCGACCGCACCTACGGGGCTAATGAAATGCTCGATTTGCAGCATGCATATGCGATCTCGGTACATAAGTCGCAGGGCAGCGAATATAAGGCCGTGGTACTGGTCGTAAGCTATCAGCACTACATGATGTTACAGCGCAATCTGATTTATACCGGCATGACCCGGGCAAAGAAGACTCTTGTCCTGATGGGAAGTAAACGCGCATTGGCCGCGGCTGTCCGCAACGATCGTGTTACGGTCCGGAATACGGTGCTTGCGGAACTTCTGACCAAAGCCTACGGTGAGAGCGTGAATCCGGCACTGATGTGATAAGCCGGTCAGTGAACCATCAGATAGATGATGTTGAAAATCCAGAAGATGCATGAAATCAACGTCAAAGACTGGGCAAAACTGTAAACGGCATATTTGCCGTCAGCGATCTTCGAGACAACGTATATGCTTGTAAGCAGAGTTTCGTGGAAGCGTTTGGCTTCGATGTTCGAGAACTCGTGCATGTATCCTTCAGGGGAGTTGCTTTGAATGATTCCGCCGAAGAAGACGAGGTTGCGATCATGTTTGGCTTCGGCCGCCCGCCTGGTCGTAATTACGCTGAGCGCAAGCAGGATTGACGTTATCGATGCTATGAAGAATATCAGGAGCAGAATGAAACCAGTTGAAGATGCTCCCTTGCGGATGACTTCTATGAACGGTCCGATCGAGGCTATGAATATGGAGTTTATGAGAAGAAGGCCGTTGGCTTTGCCGTCGGCAAACTGTATCAGCCCCTGATTGTAATTCAGGATGTTGAATGCAAACTCGATCTGCTTTGGAAGTTCGACTTCGGTGTGTTCTCTTTTATCGAGGAACATGCTGTTGGCCTCCGGGGTCGTTTCTAATTTATTCCAATTACAAAATGATATATTGGAAATTATACATCACTCTGGTCATGCGTGCTATCCGGCATTTTATATTTGTAATATTTATTCATCATGTTTGGGGCAGCAGCTGAATTCCGGGCAAACAATTATTACATCTTTATTTTCAGGATTGTGAATTATTAGGGTACGGTGTCTTGACGCTTGTTTTTTCGTTTGTTAAAATTGAATCAAACTTAAACGTTTCCGGTTCAAAACCGTATTTTTGCAGGGGGTACGAAATTATGATGCGACGAAAAAATTTCCGGATTCCAATCTGCGTTCTTCTTTCACTGTTGATGTTGTTGGACAGTGCTGTGTTCACGCCTGCACCAGTTCACGCTATCGATAAGAAAAGCGTTGCAATCGGTGCCGGAGTAGGACTTGCGGCCGGAGCCGGGATGGTTCTCGCAGCCCCCGCCATAGGAACAGCTCTTGGTTTGGGTGGAGCGGGTCTTGCAGGCGTCGGTGCTGCTATAGCTGGTGGTTTGGCTGCGGCAGGTGGAATGGTTCTTGGAGCCATGAGCGCGGTTGGTGCTGCAATCGCCGGTGGAGTCGGCCTGATTGCCGGGTGGGTTGTCGGTCTGGTGTGCAGTCCTTTGTTCATCCCGGCGCTGGTCGTAATCGGAGCTTGTGTGGCTGGTTACCTGCTCTATAAACATTACAAGAACAAGAAACAGCAGGATCAAAACGGTAATGTTATTCCTGACTCCGATAAGATCACTGTAACTCCTGGCGATTATGATATGAACCCGGTTTTGCCGCCGATGAATCAGTCCAATCCTATAACCATAGGTGATAGCGATTGTATAAATCTTCCTGGCAGACCAGTTGCCAGACCGTCCACCGGACCGACTGCTCCTGTCGCACCGGTCGCTCCTGTAGTGCCTGTCGCAATTACCCCTGTTGCCCCTGCGTTCCCGGCTGCACCTGTCAGCAACGAAACCCTGAAAGATGCGGAAGCACGCTACCGGGCTGCATATAACAAATACACCACACTCGTCAGCACCGGTGGTAACGGAGATGTGCAGGCGTCACTCAAGGAATACCGCGATTCTTACAAGGCTTACATGGATCTCAAGCTGGCCGGTTCCAGATAAGCCAGACTGAACCCTCACAAAAGCCGCGCCGTAAGGCGCGGCTTTTGTCATTCTACTTTTTTGAGGTGATTTTCAGCTTTTCACTACTGTTTTCCGAGGGCTGCGCAAGACGGAAGAAGGATAAGACTGTGTCACCAAAAATGCGTTCGTCGAAGAGTAAAAGTTCAGGACGACTCTGAAACCCGAGATCATCTTTTTTCTGTCGTTCTATTATGAAAAGAGTTCGTGGACCGAAAAGAGAACTTTCAGGTATTGCAGCCAGAATCGGATCAAGGAATCCTTTCAGATACGGGGGGTCGATGCAGACAAGATCAAAAGGTTCGAGTTTGCGTTTTCTCACAAAATGGAGGCAGTCTTCGCGAAAGATCTCTCCCCGGCTGATCAGTTTCGTGTGTTCGAGATTTTCCCGTATCGTCTGGACGCACTGAGATGAGTTGTCGACGAACGCCGCATATGCTCCGCCGCGGGAAAGAGCTTCGATACCAAGGCTTCCGCTGCCTGCAAACAAGTCAAGAAATCGACAGCCTTCGATACGCGAAAGAAGAATTGAGAAAAGCGACCCCTTGACGCAATCCATGGCCGGACGAGTCTTACCACCACCCGGCATTTTTAGATTGTGACCACGAGCCGATCCGGATATTACGCGCATTGTTTTCCCATCTTATTTTGATTTCAGCCACCGTCAAGAAACGTCAGATATTCCGGGCCAAAACTTTCGCGCATGCGATCGAGAAACCAGTCCCGTATGCCGGGCCGTGGATCGTGAAACAGCTCCCGCGCACGTCGACGGGCCGATTCGATCAGTTCCGGGCGGTCGATGCTCGAAAAAGCCGGATGTGAAAGCCCGCTCTGACGTGTGCCGACGAGATCGCCGGGACCCCGCAGGCGCAAATCTTCCATCGCAATCGCGAAGCCATCATCAGATGCGGCCAGCGCACGCAATCGCGGTGAGGCTTCTCCGACGCGGCTTATCAGTAAACAGGTCGACGCATCGGCGCCGCGTCCTACGCGGCCGCGAAGCTGATGAAGCTGGGAAAGCCCGAAACGATCGGCATTCTCAATGATCATGAGCGTTGCGTTGGGATGGTCGATACCGACTTCGATCACAGTGGTCGCTATCAAAACATCTATCTCGCGTTGAGCGAATGCGTCGAAAACGGCTGCTTTCTCGTCGGGGCGTCGCCGTCCGCTCAGAATGCCGACCCGAACATCGGGCAACGCTTTTTTCAGGAAACGATGGGCATCTTCAAGAGAAGTCCAGTCAATCTTTTTCCCGCTTGTCTCGATTATCGGGCAAAGATAGTAAATCTGGTTCCCGCGTTCTATCGTCCGGTGTATTTCGGGAAGCACCTCTTCGGGAGCTTCGTGCAAACGCGTTTCTACAGGATGGCGGCCGGCTGGTTTTTCGCGGATGACGGTGATATCAAGATCTCCGAACATGGTCAGGGAAAGTGAACGCGGAATCGGAGTGGCGGAAATCAGGAGCAGATGAGGAATACGACCATTTGCGCCCTTGGCCAGCAATGATCGACGATGTTCTACTCCGAATCGCTGTTGCTCGTCGATAATGCAGAAGCCTAATCCGGGGATTGTAACGGCATCCTGGAAAAGCGCATGGGTACCAAACAGGTAACGTAATCCGGAGTGTGCGAGACAGGCCGAGATCTTCCGGCGGTCGGCGGCCGTGGTTCCGCCAGTGAGCAGGGCAGCCTGAGATGCCAGTTCAGGGAAAAAACGCAGAAACGTCGCATGGTGTTGACGTGCAAGTGGTTCGGTCGGAGCCATCATTGCACAAACTGAGCCGGGTTGGACTTCCTCGCTGAAACGAATCATTGAAAGAAATGCAACGAGAGTTTTTCCGCTGCCAACGTCACCTTGAAGCAGTCTGTTCATGGGGGCATCACGGCGCAGGTCCTCCAGAATGCCGGAGAGGCCCAGTTTCTGATCGTTAGTCAAGGGAAAGGGAAGTGGACGGCCGGGTTCCATGGGTTGCGGGATGAACACGGGCTCATCAGGCGAGTCGGGGCGGCCGGTGAGGTGCTCCCGACGCTTGATTACGCCCAGTTGAAACAGGACCTGATCGAAAAAACTCAGTGTTTCTGTTGCGCGGGCGGCATGGGCGGGAGAGGGTGGGCGGTGCCGCTCAACGAATGCCCTCCACAGCTTTTCGAACGGGCCTTCCGGAGACGTCTGATTCTTGAAAGATGGAAATGAAAGCGCCGGGTCTACGGCGTCCAGTATTCGGCCGATCAGGGTTCGCAGCACGCGTGGACTGATGCGCGCCGCGGCCAGCGGTTTCATGGAGGGGTAAACAGGCGTCAGCCACTCGCAATGCTTTATCGCCGGCTCTATTGAAGCTTCCTGAGAATCGGCCTTTTCCTCATCGTCTGCTTCATCATCAGCGGGTTCTATATCAGGATTATCCAGGGCAGGAGCCCCTTTTAGCTCGAAACCTGAGCCATAGAGAAAATATGTTTTGCCCTGTACCAGGTTGCGGCCCAGATAAGGCTGATTGAACCAGCGGGCACGTGCAATGCCGGTATCATCGGCAAATTCAGCGTATATGACCGCACGATGCGCTCCGAAATGATTCATCGTGACAGATCGAAGAGTAGCCCGAAACACACCCTGCGCCTGCTTATCAACACGCAGAGCGCTCAACATCAGAACGCGCGTCCGATCTTCGTATCGTCGTGGCGCGAGGCGGAGCAGATCGAGGATCGTGAAAAACCGGGCCTGGGCGAAGGCTTCCAGACGTTTACCCCCGACTCCTGCAACCCGGTCGAGGGGGTCGAATAAGGAAAGAGGCTGTTGGATTTTTGGACGCTTCACGAAATATCTACGCCTGGCATGGAATGTGTGAAAAGCAAATGATTCAATCTTCCGGATCCTGAATGAACAGTTGCTTCAGAATCATGAAGGATTCGCACATGTAAGCGAGTTCCCAGCCGCTCTTGCCGGCTTCGTCCAGAATGTTTCCAAGTTGTTCGAGGAAGTCGGGACCCTGCATTGAAGATAACTCCAGGGTCTTGTAGTTCCAGAGGCGGTTGGCTTTCCTGATTGTCATTGGTTACTCCGATTGCAGATCAGACGTTTTCTACATTGGATTTGAAATATGTATAACTCTGTAACAGCACACGCATGGCGTCCTCGGGAGACGGCGATTGGGAAGCTGCTTTCAAGGCGGAATCGATTGCGGCGAATGCTTCGGGGTATTTCTGGACTGTGTTGCAGGCTAAGGCCATCAGGACGTTTGACTCGACGTCGAGGGGAGAAAGAGCGACGGCCTTGTTGAGGGTTTCTATAGCCTGGTCGAACTCCCTGATATTCAGATACAGCAAAGCCAGTTTTTGGTACAGAATCGGATTACGTGGTGATAATTCAATCGCCTTGGTAAGAAGCTGAATACTTTCCTTGGTGTGTGAACCGAGTTGGTATATCTGAGCTAAAACGAGGTAGGCGCCAAGCAGCTTGGGATACAGACTCAAGGCTTTGAGAAGATGCTCTTTTGCCCGTTCGAAATCTTTCTGGAAATAGCAGATGGTACCAAGGTTGTAATGCGCTTTGACGAGATTTGCATTAGCCTCCAGCGCTTTTTCATAATTTAAAGATGCCTCGGCATAACGTTTCGTTACAAAATACAGGTCGGCGATTCCAAGACGTGCCTTTAAGTGGGATATATTCTTTCCGAGCACCTTCAAATATATTTTTTCTGCTTCCTGGAACTCTTTTTCTTTCAGATAACTTCCGGCCAGTTCCAGTTGTTGGGCGAATGGGTCCTCGCCGCCCGGTGGAAGGATTGCAGTTGCATGGCTCTCTGTGGCTGCCTGATCAGGCTTGGGAGCATCAGCAGAGATGACTTCTGATACAGGCGCCGCCGGCTCACTTTTTTCATCTGCGGAAACCGGGGCAGAAGACTGCGGGGCTGCAGAATCGCCAGGCACTTTTTGTCCGCGTTTTTCCGCTGCGAGTTCCGCGATGAGGTTATTTACGGACAACGACAGGGCTTGATTTCCGCTTATGGCGATTCCGATTTCACCCAGAACGAAAGTTCCGGAGAGACGATGCTTGGGATCCTGGTGGGCGATCATTAAAAACAGATTGTCAAGAACGGAGAATTCGTTCCAGTGCCAGAGTGCACGGATAGCGTTGCTCTTGACCCGGTTATCTTCGTGGGAGAGAAGTATTTTGACTTTATCGAGAATGTTCACTGCCGGAGCTTGAGATGAAAGTTTCTGGAGTGCATCAATTGTATTGGCGACCACGCGGGCATCCGGGTCATCCAGGAACGGGAGCAGCGCGTCGAAACAGGTTTTAACGGCACAGTCGCCGATTGTGGAAATGATAGTCGCACGAACGATGGCATTGTCCTCGCTTGCGAGGCGCGGCGGGAACAACTCGCCAACCTTGGTGGGAGAACAGCGTGAGATGGCCAGCAAGGCTTGAACGCGCACGTCGAAATTCGGATCGTCGAGTAACGGGATCAGAGCAGCCAGCGCATTTGGTGATTGAATCTTTTTCAGGGCATGGGCGGCATTGCGGCGTACGTCCGGATCTTCGTCTCGCAGGGCTGCCGCGAGTTTTGTAATGAATTTTGTATCTTTTATTTCGCCCATGGCGTAGGCGCCGGATGCGCGTTGCCATTTATCCTTGGATCTCAGCATGCGGGAAATGGTTTCAGTAACGTCAAAGTCGCCGTATTTCCAGATGGCTTTGGCGACATTTGCGCGTACACGATTGCTCGCATCTTCGAGATAAGGTTGCAGTATGCCTACGATCGATGATGATTTGACTGATTCTATTGATTCGATGGCATTTGCACGCACACGCGGATCTTCGTCACGAAGGGCTGCCTGGAAAATAGGCAGCATTCGTTCTGAAGCCATCATACCGAGAGCGGTGATTACCGCGGCCCGAATTCGCGGGCTTTTTTCCTGGTTCAGGATGCGTTTCATAAGCGGAACGCATAACTGGTTTTTTATCTTGCCGAGCGCAACGATTGCGGAAATAATGGCGTCTTCCTCGAGGAACAATTGTCCCTGGCGGCCTTGCGCGACTCCCGATCCGGCGGAGTCGGCATACTCGTTCAGCGCTTCTATCAGAACGTTGAAGGCTTCGTCGCTACTGATGCTTCCAAGCGCTCGTGCGGCATTGAAACGGACTTCATACTGAGAATCGTTGAGTGCCTGAACGAGCAGATTCACGGCTTTCTGATCGTCGATATCTCCGAGGGCGAGAGCCATGAAATCCTGGATATTGTCGCTTTCGTAAGTTTGCAGCAGAACGCTGACGACCATTTCGCCCTTGAATTTAGAAAGAGCAATGGCGGATTCGCGGCGTTGTGAATAATCGCCTTCCAGAAAGTTCTGAATCAGCATGTAAAGAAGGGGCTTTAGTTTGGGCAAGATCACGCCAGGGCCTGTCATAGGTCCTCCTGAGTCCGTGAATGAAGAGTCAGACTAATTTTGTCAGTTTACCATGTTCTCCACATAAATAAAACGTTCAAAAAATAGAACATGATTTCATCGCCGGATAAAAGCCGGACATGGAATTAACCACGGATGAACACAGATAAGGACCGAACACGATAGATTTCCTGATGCAATTTCTTCTGAAACTTCAAAGAATTTCTGGCAGGCAATGAACCCGAAGCGACAGGTCATGATCCAAACTGGAAAAAACGAATAATTGGTGCTCCGTATTTGGGAAAAAAGCGGGAAAAAGGCGATTATTGACATACAAAAAAGGCGATGGTATTCTAAAATCGAAAAAGGAAACTCCTGCTGAGAAAGACTTATGAATATTTGTAGGCGCGCCGGTTTTACACTGCTTGAACTGCTGGTCGTCGTGGCGATTCTTGCCGCACTTGTTGCACTGGCATTGCCCTTTTACCAGGATTACGTCAATGAGACAAAAATTGCCACGGCACAATCCGATCTCAATACTTTCAAGAAAGCCATTATGGTATATGATCAGCTGGAGTCTATTCCCTTCAAATGTGCCGCAGCCAATGGAGATTTTACGGGGTTGATCGGCAAATATCTCCAGGATTTCCGGACCTCTTCAGATCAGAAAATGCCGCGTGACCCATGGGGAAACGAGTACAACTTTCAAAACGGCTGGGGATGCATTGAATCAGGTGGGCCGGATGGCGTTATTGTAACAAATCCGGGAGATATGGTTCCGACTGGAGATGATCTGAAGACATGGGCGAAGCCGCCATTCTTCGTTTCCATGAAATTCAACAATCTGCAGTCATTTGATCTGATTTTCAGTCGTAAGGTTGCCAAGGTAAACTCAGGGGGTGATCCGATAGATTTTGCTACCGTTCTCCAGAATAGCGATCCTATCTGTAGATCCACCAATATCAGAGTGCTTTCCGACACTTTGTGGCATTGCGAGGTGAATGGCGGTCCGGCTGCTCCGAATACCGAGTATAAAGCCGTACTTACCGGGGATGGCGAGGTTGGGCAAGTTGAATCCATAGATGGCATCTCGCTTGGCCCAGTCGCAGCGGGCGATTTCGTTAATCCCGAAACCGGCGGGGACAGTAATATGGCCAAGGCTACGACTCCCTTATAGCGAGACATTTTGCGTTTCTGCTTTCGACAAGGCTGAAAGTGATGGTATATAATTTGTTCTTTCCGGGTGCAACATTTCTCCCCTGCCCGGCGTAAGTAATAGCCGGCCTGATCCATCAATCGCCATCAAGTAAGGAGATGCTATGAAACAAAGGTTTCTGCTTCTCGCAGTTTTGTTCTCAATCATCTGTGTTTCTCCGGTGTTGAATGCAGCTACTGGGGAGTTGTCGAGCGAATCGACGCTTTCACCGGGAACCCCATGGACCGAATGGAAGGAATTCCAGGCCTCGGATGCCGGAACCAAGGTTTTCTGGCGGTTTGGTTTTTCCGATGCCTCCCGGCAGGCTTTTTCGGTTCAACTCAAAAATGAAACCGGGTCGGTGGTTTCTTTCCAGAGGTTCACCGTGGATGGTGTAGGAACGGGCAAGGATGTGGTCTGGCGGGGGAATCTGGAACCAAACAAGGTCTCCACTATGAAGGGAACATTGGCACCTTCCTCTCAGCAGAGCCAGGGAGGAAAAAGAGTGATCAAGGCCCGTCTGGAAGGCTTGGCTCAGGGGCTTGGCGGGCTTACCGAAGAAGAACGGCAGCGGCTCAATTCCCCCGAGGTGAAAAAGGCCAAGAATTACACAAAGAACCTCTACGAAAAATATATTCAGGGGGTGGGGGCAGGAACCCCACAGAATGTGAACAAAGGCCTCATCGGGAAATACAAAGATGCGAAACAGGCGGAAGACAAGGCCAAATCCGACGCAGTTTCCGGTTCCGGGTCGACGCCCCTCGAGACCCCGACGAATCCGGGGCAAGGGTCTGCCGCTTCCCCCGCGTTCAACCCCGATTTCTAACCCGGGTCTCTCACAAGCGAATCAAGCTACTCGGATACTTTCTCGGTCTTTATTGTTATTTCTTTCCTTGACACCGGGGTCCACCGTAAACAATGGATGATCTGTCCGGGAATATCTGTCGAATGGGGGAGGTGCAGAACACGCATTCGAAATGTTATTGCGTTAGGGATATTCTTGAGGCAAGCCATCATGGCCGGGATCAGTAGAAAGTATGAATTTCCCCTTCTCTCAGGCAAAATTAGTCAGTTGTCCCTAGTTTTTCAGGGGTTATTTACGATATCTCATTTCCTTTCCAGGTATTATATTTGCGCTATCAACGGTCGAGTTTCGATTTCGGACAATTTAAATAGTGAGAGAAGCTTGATTGAATAATATTTGGGGGCTTACCTGCTTCTCAGGTAATTAAAAAAGGTCAACTATAATGGCGAAATGCGCTATCGTCTGACTTCCTCCAAATTTCCAATAATGGCACAGCAAAACGTCACAATAAATTAAGGGGGATGAATGTTTAAAATGAAGACCAGGTGTTCTGTATCGGTGATGATAGCCGGTGTCGCCCTGTTGGGATCCGTCACGACCGTGTTTGCGTCCGAGACCATCAGTTCCGCCGACTCATCGGTCAAAAATTCCTATGAACAGGCAAAACGGTTTGAAGTGGGGCCGTTCGTCGGTTACCAATATTTTGAAAATAAACAGAATCTGAAAGATGGTCTGAGTTATGGCGGCAGGCTTGGCTATAACTTGACGAGCCATTTTGGTGTTGAAGGTTCGTTGGGAATGGTCAATAGCCATGTTAAAGACAAATCATTAACCGGTGCCCAAAAAGGTCAGTATCGAAGTCCCACGGATAGTGTTGACCTGACCTCTTATCAGCTCGATGCGATCTATCAGTTTACCCCTGAACGAAGATTTACACCCTTCATCGTTGCAGGTTTTGGAGGCTCGCGCTATAGTCCGCAAGTATTAGGTAATAACGCGTCCACTATGGATTATGGTGTCGGGGCGAAATATTGGATGAAGAAGGATGTTGCTCTCAGAGTCGATCTCAGAGATCAGAAGGACAGCTCTTTCCATAATTATAGTGCCACCTTGGAAGTGGTTTTTGCATTCGGTGGCAATCCAAAGCCAACTCCGGCTGCGGTTGTGAAGCCTGAGCTCATACCTGAGCCAAAGGAAATTGTCGCTGTACCTGAGGTGTCACCGAAGGTTGAGGAGAAGGTGGAGAACTTGACGTCTGAACCGAAGATTGAAGGACAGATCATTACCCTGGCCTTTGAAGACGTGCATTTCAATTTCGATAAGTCAACCTTGACCGATACTGCGAGGGCGATTTTGAAAAGGAGCATCAAGATATTGAAAGACAATCCTAATATGAAAGTACGCATTGCCGGGTATACCTCTGCCGCCGGACCGGTTGAATACAACCAGCGGTTGAGTGAAAGAAGAGCCAATTCGGTCCAACAATACCTGTTGAACGAAGGCGGTATTTCACCAGACAGATTAACAACTATCGGTTATGGAGAGACAAACCCGGCGGAGTATGAAGCAGCCCCGAAACAACTGTATTCAAAAGCCGCCAAGGCAAACATGCGAGTTATTTTTGAAACCATCGTGAAATAAGAAATCTTTGACAAGCCGGTAATACCAATCCCAAAAAGTACGTTCGTAATTATAGCGCAGGGGCGCCCGATGGGTCGCCCCTGCGCACACAGTTTGTGTGATTGGTCACTCATCTCCAGTCACCTTTCGATGTTGTCGTTAAGCTGCGCTATGGTTGCGGTCTCCGCCTTTTCGAGTGTCTCGGTCTCTGTGTTCAGTGTTTCAATTTCGATGCTGGAATACTGACCGTTCACGACGGAAAGAATATAAAAGGCAGGACGGTGTCTTTGCCTTTAAAGATCATTTCAGAGATAAAGACCCGCCTGAAAATCCTGAAATTCATCCATCGACAGGATCTCGAATCCAATTACGCCGGAGTGTTCCTGGTTGATCTGCTCGGGAAGAAATACCCGAACGCAGCGAAGGAATTCATTTGGCGATGGTTCTTCCCGGACGTCCAGTTGACACATGTTCCGGAAACCGGAGAATTCCGCCGGCATTTTTTTGTAGACTCGCAGTGGGTTATTGAAATATGATTTGTACAGAAAGCTATAGGGAAGAAAATCGACCGTTTAAAGTAAAACATTCGTCCAAGGAATCATATGGCATTGAATGATATCTTAGAAAGACCAGATGTTCCTGCGGATGTAAAAGAAGAGATCAGACGGGAGTTGTTGAAATGGCAAGCAGAGCATGCCGACCAACACGAGACAGCGCGGCTTGTTCACGAGCTTGAAGTCCATCAGATAGAGCTTAAAGCTCAAAATGATACGCTTGAAGAGTTAAACACACAGCTTGAGCAGTCGAAGCTTGAAGCAATAGATGCAGCCCAAAAATATGCCGAACTATACGATTTTGCACCTATAGGTTATTTTGTAATTTCAAAAAAAGGTGACATTATCGATGCAAACATCGCTGGAAGAAGAATACTTGGTAAAGAGCATTCTTCTCTGAAAAATAGCAGATTCGGTTTTTTTATTACCGATGAAACAAAACCTATCTTCAATCATTTTCTTGAGCGAGTCTTTACCAGGCAAACTCGCGAAGCCTGCGAAGTGATGTTGGAAACGGATTCTGGATCCGCGCGGTATCTACAAATTGCTGGTGTTATCACCCCAAATACAGACCAATGCTTAATGAACTTGCAAGACATTACCGAGCACAAGAAAGCGGATGAAGTGCTCCAAGAGAGCGAGCGCGAATTGTTGGAGGCACAACGCTTGGCAAACATCGGTAGTTGGACATATGACTCAATAAACCAGCGACCTCATTGGTCAGAAGAAATGTTCCTCATCTGGGGTCTGGATTCCAAACTTGGGACACCACATTATTTTGACCACCAAAAATATATTCATCCTGATGATTATCCACGTTTTGACGCTGCCGTTAAAAAGGCTGTTGAGGTTGGCAAGCCATATAGTCTTGAGTTGCGTATTACTCGTCCTGATGGCTCGCAGAGAACAATTATCACCATCTGTGAGCCGCAGTGTGACGCTGCCGGCAAGGTGGTGACATTGAGGGGTACCATTCAAGACATAACCGAACGCAAAATAGCGGAAGAAGCTCTGCGCGAAAGCGAAGAACGCTATCGGCAGCTTTTCGAGCATGCCCCTTTCGGAATCGGAATTGCAACTCTGGATGGACAGTTCTTGGCATTTAACAAAATGATGGAACTCACTATGGGATTCTCGGATCAGGAGTTAAAAGCGACTAATCTCGCCGACGTATATGTGAATCCGAATGACAGGGTGGAATTAGTTAATGCCGTTAAAAAATTCGGGAAAGTGGTTGATTTCCCAGCCAAACTCAGACGAAAAGATGGGACTGAATACTATGCCAGTTTAACCGTTGGCACTGTAAATTTTGGCAGGACTGTTCTTCAGACACAGATACATGACATCACTGAGCGTATGAAAGCGGAAGAAAAACTACGGGAAGCTAATCGCACTCTCGAAACAGCGAAAAAGAGAGCCGAAGAGCTGAACAGGATGAAAGACCAGTTGCTTGATAACACGTCTCATGAGTTGCGAACTCCATTGAATGGGATAATGGGGTTCTCAGAATTAATTTCTACTTCTGAAGAACTACCAGAAGAGATACGCAGTCAGGCAAAAACTATTTATGATTGCGGGGAAAAATTAGCGGATATCGTCAGCGGGATCCTTGCGCTTGCACAAATTGAGGCAGGATATGAGATTGTAAGTAAGAGCCCCATTAATCTTCATCAGATTTTACGAGAGGTTGGCAATTCATTGGCTGACAATATACAGAAAAACGAAGTTGAATTTGAAATAGATTATCCTGCAAAATTACCTAAAGAGTTTTTTGCAGACAGGGCAAAAATAAAACAGATACTAACCAATTTGGCTGACAACGCCGTAAAGTTTACGCGAAAAGGACAAGTCAAAATAAGAGTCGGCTGCGGAGAGTCAATAGATGGCTCAGTCAAATGTTCAATCCAAATATCTGATACAGGGATTGGCATTCCCGCAGACAAATTCCATTTGTTATTTAAGAAGTTTTCTCAAGTTGATGGTGGTCTGACTCGTCAGTACGGCGGGAACGGACTGGGTTTGGCGACTTCAAAAGCATTAGCCAGGCTAATGGAGGGAGACGTAACATTAACGAGCGAATACGGCAAGGGAACAACATCAACGCTGAAACTCCCGCTTACCATTGCGAACAAATCGGAGATAATCACCAACGGAAAGAGAAGCATCAAAGCGCGTGATGTCAAAATTCTGATCGTAGATGACGACCCAATCCATGCAAAACTTTGCACCATTATACTCGGTAAGATTGGATGCAAGCTCGATATTGCGAATAATGGAAAGGTCGCGTTAGAAGCGATGAGAAATAATAATTACGACATGATTCTGATGGATTGCACAATGCCAGAGATGAGTGGTTTTGAAGCTACAAAAGCGATTAGAGAAAAAGAGAAACGAACTAATAAACACATCCCGATTATCGCTTTAACTGCTGCCGTATTTGAGGCTGATGAAATACGATGTATGAAAGCGGGTATGGATGACTACATGACAAAACCAATCAATAAGGCGGCATTAGAAAACTTGATATTTAAGTGGGTAAAGACTGAGGCTTCTGCTCCAGTTTTACGCAGTCGAGTTGCACTGTCGACTTTGCCCGCCGATGACCCTGAGCATGAACATTTCTCTCAGGGAAAAACCTGAGAATCTGATCAGAATCCTCTATGGAATAAGTGAAAGTTCGACAATTGGTTGTATTTTGTGCTCTCGCCCCAAAAAAGCGTCTTGCTCCGCAAAAACGAGGGATGATATACTTTTCAATGAAAAAGAAATTTCTATCCAATGGTGGCTCGCTTTGGCTGGGAAATTGACCCGGGAGGAGGTTTTCTGAGCGTGCGCTCGGACATTACCTTGGGC
>JADFYG010000047.1:0-3661 GCA_015233155.1 Candidatus Rifleibacteriota bacterium | reverse complement strand
CCGCAAAAACGAGGGATGATATACTTTTCAATGAAAAAGAAATTTCTATCCAATGGTGGCTCGCTTTGGCTGGGAAATTGACCCGGGAGGAGGTTTTCTGAGCGTGCGCTCGGACATTACCTTGGGCGACGAGAGATTGCGCCGCCCGACTCAAGTGTTCCGCTACACCTTCGATGACTTCTTCGATGGGCCGGGGTCTTACAAGAGAATACAACCTGCGCATGGCGACCATTGCGTCGTCCCTGTGGAGGCCGCAGTCACTGGCGATCTTCAGGTCGTGGCCGCCCGTGATCTTGGCGCGTCACAACAGCGCGTTGTCGATCTGGATCCGTTGGCGGACATCCCCTCGGTGGAATCGATCATCGCCTGTGCGCGGGTTCGCGTCACCCGGGACCTGCCCGGAATCCGTGAGTTCCTTCAGGGACCCTTGCGGATTTACCCGAGAGCTCGACCATACGGCGATTCACTGGATTGCAGAATCTCTACGCCGCCGACCTGGGCTTACTTACCAAGCTGGATCTGGACATGCTTCCGGCCGACCAGATGCGGAAGCTGGCGTTCACACGCTGGAGGGTGACGAGCATGGCCCCACTGGCGCGCATGAACCGCCTGGTCAGCTTGCGTGCGCACCTTTTCAAGGAACCGCTGGATGCGATCGCCGCGATGAGGTGTTTGCAACGCCTGAAGATCGTCGGGCCGGCGAAGGGATGGGCCAAGCTGCGGGATTGCACTCAACTCGAGGAAGCGGTGTTCTCTGACGTCCAGATGGCTAATCTGAAGCGTTGGGACACGTGGAGATCACTGGGTGAACTCTCCCTGACGGGTCGGGGTCTGAAATCCTTTGCCGGCCTGGAAGCGAGTCAGAATCTGGAAGTACTCCGGCTGGCCAACGTTAACGTCACCGACCTGGGGCCACTGGCCGAACTTCCAAAATTGAGATACCTCCTTCTGAGAGCGACGGCCGGTGCGGTCGATCTGAAGTCGATTGCCGCGGCGCGCGGCCTGCAGGTTCTGGTCATCGATTCCAACGTGGATTCCGATCGGGATATTATACGGCTCCCCAGCCTCCGCCCCCTCGCCACTGCCAGGAGTCTGGAGGACCTGGAACTAACAGGCGTCTGCGTCGAGGACGGCAGCCTGATGCCGCTGGCCGACCTGGACAGGCTCCGGAGAGTGCGACTGGGCCGACACATCGGAGCCGACGTCGACAGCTTGCGGATCGCACGCCCCGACCTCGTTATCGACTACACGCCGCCGCCGCCACGCCTCCCCGAGCTTGAGCTGTTGGTCGGCAAGGTCACTGCCCATCGACCTGGCGAGGACTTCAACAAGTGGTGGATTTTCGATGACTTGGCCACGGCCCTGGCAACCACCACCAACTATGACGCCGAGAAACGTATCCGGGCTTCGCTGAAAAAACGAGATCGGCAGGTCGCCAGTCGGCTCGAATGGGACACCGAAGCTGGGGGCGTCGGGATCTATGCCGATTCCGAGAGCGACATCCGCGTGGTGGCCGAGGTCATCACCGCTCTGATGGAGGGCAAACCCTCCGCCCCTGCATCGTGAATTGAACCGCGTCTCCCCGGACGCAGTAATCTAACCTTTTCTTCCCCTGAGTTTTTCAACCTGAAGCCGGAGAATCTGCGCCAGCGTTGCGCCTGGGGGAGTTGTCTGGAGCAAGGCATCCACCAATTCCCATACACCGGGATGCTCCAGCGTGTTGGCCATATTTGTGAAGGCGTCCTGGATCGGGAGCCCCAAAGTGATCTGTTGCAGGGCTCGCCTGAACTCATCGGGAAGGGGACCTCGCAACAATTCCGTGACCTTGTGGCAGGCTGCCGGGATTCCCAAACCCGCCTCAATCTGGAGCGCTAGAATTTCAATTGCTTCAGGGAGTTGCTGTTCAATGGCTTTCTGGCGTCGCAGGATTTTCAATCGAATCAGTTTCACTGGGATCCAAGATCCGAGAACAACTCCGGTTATTCCCAGAAAAACGATCAGGTAAATCTGCAATTGCATATAAACGCCAATAGCCGCCATCAGAGCGGAGAATAAAGCCCGCATCAGGTTGCGCATAACCCCGAAAAACACATTGGAATTCCGGCCAAAGTCCCCTGACTGGACCAGAAGCTTTCGGATCCAGGAATATCTTTTTCCTGACAATCGGCGAAAAAGGGGACCTACATCCTCTTCGATCCAGTGATCCGGATGGTCCGATGACATTGCGGTGCCAGTATTTGCAGTCGATCCACTTCCCGGATTGGGTGGTGGTGCGAAATCCTGAAATCCCCAGGTGGCAAAGGCGAGAACTCCCAGAAAAACGACAATTCCGGCTATAAACGCTGCCAAAAAACTCATATATTCACTCCGCTACAAACCCTCGCATTTCCTACGCTGTTTCGATCGATAGATTGTCCCTCTCGGATATCATCCCGGATGTCAATCATGTTATGATATCACTGCAGTGCGACTTCATTCGGGATATACACAACGCTTCTTTAATCGTTCATTATTCACGTCGATATACGCAATTCTTTGCAACAGGTTATCTGATATTCGGGGAATATGAAAGAAATTTTCGAAGTTTAGGGCAAACAAACTATTGTCATTTTGGAATGGAGTGTGTCCGTAATGCTCGTTCGAACTTTCAGGAAATTTTCGGAGTCTCTTTCAAAATTCGGTACCTCGGAGAAAAAAGAGACGGATATTTTAGTTAATTTGGTGAAACAGCTTTTTGATGGTGGTGAAGACCGTCGTCGGGATGCCACAAAAGCCATAATTGCCGGAAATTTCGAACGTAACAGAATCCTTGAGGCAATCGCGTCGATTGAAAAGAAAGAACCTTCTCGGGCGACAGATGCCGATTTAATGCTTTCGTTAGCCGATTTGCTCGCCAGGATCAATCCTCCTCCGGTAATGACATTGATTAAATTATTCAGTAGAGCGGAAGGCACCGTGAGAAGTCATATCTGGCGTATCATTACAGATTTGGGAGCCGATGTGGTTGTTCCTGATCTGATTAAAAAAATGGTTCTTTCTCCGGGGCGTCATCGATTATCCGGGTCAGCCGGAATCGAGGCGGTTCGTGAGATGATTTTGGCGTTCGGGAAAAATGCAGTGAGCCATCTGATAAAAGCAGTCGGCACCAATGATTTTGCCCTCAAGGGTGATATCATACTGCTTCTTGGGCGTTTTGGCAGGGATGCCGAGACTGCCATTCCGATCTTGTCAGAATATCTCGCGGGTAATGTCGGTTATGTTCCGGCGAGAGAAAGTTCACATTCGATTTCGGGATATGCTCTTGAAGCATTGGCTGCAATGAGAACTCCGGAATCGATTGACCTGGCGTTAAACGCATTATCAGTAGGATCATGGCCGGATGATGTAAGAATCCGTGTCCAGACGCTTATCAGCAAGTCGGAATCTGGCGGATGCGCCACACCGGAGGAGCGTATTGCCGATGACATGAGAAATGCTCTTTCCAGATTCGAAGCGGGTGCTTTCGAACAGGCGGCGGAATTCTTCAGAAGAGCTGCCGGAGTTGGCTTTGGATTGCCACCGAATGCAAAAACCACTTCCAAGGTGGCACTATAATTATGGAAAGAGCTGTCCTTCTGATCTCTGAGATCGACTCTGAGAGCAACATCCTTCTTCATCCAAT
>JADFYG010000046.1:49909-50428 GCA_015233155.1 Candidatus Rifleibacteriota bacterium | reverse complement strand
CTATTCAAGCCATTCTACGGTGGAGAATTAGAGGAGCCTGTCATCTCATGCTTGTGGGACGTGCAACATTGGTATCATTATGTTATTTTATTATCGGTTTCCCGCTTAGGGGAAATACGTATACTTCAGAATGGAGATTCATCATGACTAACAACTCGATAAAGCGTTTTGCAAGACCGATTGCCATACTTTTTGTTTTGGGGCTGATAATTGGAACTGCTTTTACAGCCAAAGCTGATACGGAATTTTCGGCAAAAATTAAAGAAGCCATGGCTGTAATGAAAGACAGCGCCGCTAAACTTGGCGCGCCAAAGGTGGATGGTTCAGCATTGTTTTTCGGCACGACCAAGATGAACGGCAATTACGAGCTTGTGGACTCCCTGAAAACTAAGTTCAGCTGCACTGCGACTTTCTTTGTGAAAAAAGGAGATGGATTTATTCGTATCAGCACCAATGTATTGAAGGATGGGAATCGCGCCGTAGGAACCCCATTAGATCCCAAGGGACTTGCGATTGCAA
>JADFYG010000046.1:0-49899 GCA_015233155.1 Candidatus Rifleibacteriota bacterium | reverse complement strand
TTTCTATGGGGTTGTTGATATTCTTGGAAAGCGGTATGACACCGGCTATGAACCGATTAAAAATGCGGCCAGCGAAACCGTCGGGATTTATTATATCGGTTTCCCTCTGGATGCAAAAAAATAGCGGATATAATTTACAAGCCCGGATAAATGACGCCCCTGGTTTATATCAGGGGCGTCGCAGAACTTAGGGAGGTTTCACGTGTTCCGACAAATGAGTCTTGGGATGAAATTGGGAGCCGGATTTTGCTTTGTGATTCTTATTTCCGTGGCGGTAGGTTTCATTGCGGTTACAAGCATGAATCGCGGTGGCACAATCGCTTCGATTTTATCAAGGGATTATGTGCCGGAAGTGGGCGTAGCCAACAACGTGGAAAGAAAGATGTTTTCCATGCTGCTGGAGATGCGTGACTATGAATACACGGATGATGAATTGTTTCTCAACAAAGCAAGAGAAAAACTTGGAGGCGTGAAACAGCAAATCAAGGCAGCCGTCAGTCATGGCATGAGTTCAGATCGGTTATCCCAATTGAAAACGGGCGCGGAAAAAGCGGAACAAAGTATACTTGAATACGAGAAGCTGATTGAAGAAACGGTCAAGTTAACAAAGGAGCTGCAAGAGGAGCGGAAAGTAGCCGAGGAGGCAAGTCATCAATATATGACGGTCAGCGGCGCTTTCTTTGAAAGTCAGAAAGAGGCCATGCGAGGCGAAATCATGGCCAGCCTCGAAGGGGACCAACTTGAAAAGCGTCTGAATCGTATTTCCCTGGTTGCAGAGCTCGTCGACCTGGGCAATCGTGTTGTAGCAGGCACCTGGGAGGCGACATCCAAACGTGATCCGAAGCTTCTTACAGAAGCGCTTGCGATGCTCGACAAAGTCAATGAAAAATTGGACGCATTAAAAAAGATATGCGATTTTGAGGGTGATCTGAAAAGGATTGAAGAATGCAGATCCGCGGCACTGGCTTTCAGAACCGCCACCACTAAACTTACTTCCGCTCGTGCGGATACGGCAAATAAACGCGCTGTTCTGGCGGGTAGTATCCTTGAGCAGGCACAAAGCATTGCCGCCATGGGAATGGAGGATATGACTCGTGAAGCGAACAGCGCAGCCAGCACGCTTACAATTTCATCGCAGGGAATAAGCATAGGTCTTGGCATTGGATTGTTATTTTCCGTATTGATCGCTTTTTTTGTTGTGAAAAGTGTCACGGGGTCGATCAAACAGGTGATCAGTTATCTGGATTCAAGTGCTAATAAGGTGACCGCTTCTTCAAATCAGTTGTCCGGCGCCAGCCAGCATCTGGCTGAAGGTGCCAGCGAACAGGCGGCCAGTATTGAGGAAAGTTCCGCCTCACTGGAGGAAATGGCCTCCATGACCCGTAAAAGCGCAGAAAACGCTGGTATGGCCGATACCCTGATGCAGGAATCCAAATCCATCGTTGGTGGCGGCGTTGAAGCCGTGAATCGCATGTCCGGCGCTATTGATAAAATCAAGACATCCTCCGCTGAGACGGCAAAAATCATTAAAACTATTGACGAAATCGCATTTCAAACCAATTTGCTCGCTCTTAACGCAGCTGTCGAGGCGGCAAGAGCCGGAGAGGCCGGGAAGGGATTCGCCGTAGTGGCCGAGGAAGTCCGTAATCTGGCCCGGCGCAGTGCTGATGCAGCAAAGAGCACTTCGGGCCTGATCGAGGATTCCAAGAAGAATGCAGAGGCGGGAGTTAACGTAGCGTCCGAAGTTGCCAATGCCTTGACGGCAATTCAGGCAAGCGCGGAGAAAGTGGCGACTATCGTTGCTGAGATTGCCGGGGCATCCCGGGAACAGGCGCACGGCATTGAGCAGGTGAATACGGCCGTATCGGAAATGGATAAAGTGGTCCAGCAGAATGCAGCCAGTGCCGAGCAATCAGCGAGCGCATCCCAGGAACTGTATTCCCAGGCTCAGGAACTCAACTCACAGGTTGCACAACTCGTGGCGCTGGTTGGAGGAAAATAGCGATTATATCCATTTGTCATGATGACGCAGGGACCACCCCGGTGGTAGCCCGCAGATGCGTGCGAACGTTATATTTTTGGCATGACCTGGTCGCCTTGATCCTTATTTTCATTGTCCATATTTTCCCGGCACAACTGGCCTGGGCAGGCACGGCGACCCCTCCGGCAGTTGCAACAAAGGCCGGAATTATCGAATCAGTGAAAGATGGAATCATTTCAGCCACTGGCTCAGAATTGATTCCATCCGAAGTTGCGAAAATGGCTACGACTTCAGCAGTGGCTGAGCAGATGCCGATCGGTTCTCTGACCGACCCGGAGCTGACTACGTATGAACTGACCAATATCGCATTGAGCATGCTGCTTAAGCGGGTCGAAGTTCAGGAAAGCACGCTGAATGCCGAGAGTCGCACGGCTGCGACGGATCGGCTTGATCCGGCCGCAGAACGCGCCTCACTGGAAGGACTTCTTCAACAGAATGTCTCAGTTGCAGGCGGTGATTCGGCTCCTAATTCCGGACGAGTTGAAGGTGCGCGACTCGATCTGAAAATACTCCAGTCGCGACGTGATCTGCTGCAGTATAGGGCAGGTAATATTGAAAGCAAAATTTCTGAAATTACCGAGTTGCTTGGCCAGAATGAAGGCGATCTGAACGAAGGGCGACGTTTGGAAGAGGAATGGCGAGCTCGAAAAACCGCATTAGATGCTGTGGTTGCGCCGGACAAAAAAGCTCTTTCCACTGTCGATGCGGCACTGGTTGAGCTGAAGCGGGTTTCGCTCGCGACTCTTCTGGTTTCGCGTGAGAAACATCTGGCTGCCCTCGGACGAGTGCGCAAGCTTCTTCAGGAACGCATGAAGACACTTCGTGAGGAACAGAACAATGCCAGGGAAATCCTGACGCTGGCGGGGGAATTTGTCGGCCGCTTTACGGCTTCCCTGCGAGTTCTCGAAGAGCAGGCCGACCGCATAAATCTGCGCATCCAGGAAAAACGAGCGCAGGAAGGCCTGGACCAGGGACGACGCGACCAGGAAGCCTTGTTAACAAAACTGGAAGAGCTGGACAAATCTTTACTCGAAACACATGGCAACGGGTCATCCTCAAGCGCGGTTCCCCCCCCATGGACAAATCGAAGCGTCTTCTCGCGGTCACTCAGCGCGACGCACTGCTTGCCGCACGTGATGCGGTCGGCGAGCAGATACGTCATTTCGAGCTGCTGCTGCGATATGTGAAAGAGGTGACCCATCTGTCCGAGATGGAGCACGAACTTGCTTCGTCTCCGGCTGTTCTTGCCGGTGATCGCGATGTACTCTCTCAACTCGAAACGCTCACGGGCGAGCTGGATCGGGAGCGCGCAATGGCCGCGAAGAAAGCCGAACTTCTTGCCGCCAATCGGCGATTGCTGGATCAGTCTGTTCGGGAAGCGGATGATAAGCGTCACACTGCTGCTGATGGCGTATCAGCGGCTGATCAGAAGGAAGAACAGCGCTTGAAGCGGCGTCAGCTCGCTTCGATCGAGGAAGGCGCGTCGGCTGTCGCCAGCCAGGTCGCAACTCTTGACGATCTTTCTCAGCGGGTGAGCGGGGTAAGGGAACGCCTCATCGCCGCTCAGGAGACAGAGCGGGAACGCACGTTGTTCGCTCGACGGGTTCTGCGTTTCGAGCACGGTTTTCCGGGTTCACTGTTAAAGAATTTGAGCGCTCTCCCCGGTGCGGCGGTATTTCGCCTCTCGGAAGGAGCTATAGCACTTGACGCGTCGACAGCCGAGATGATGATCGTTGGTCTTGTCGCATCTCTCCTCATGGGTTTCGTTCTGCGGCGGTTCAAACCCCGGACTGTAAGCGACGCGTCCGCTACCGGGGCAGTTGATGGATCGGATCTTTTGGTCGAATATCATGCTCCGGCGCATTTCTTCGCGCGTCTTGCAACCGACCTGGTCACATGGCTTCATGCCGAGGCGATTGTACTGTCACTATTTCTGACAAGTCTGGTTCTGGCCACTGCAATGCCTGTTACGGCGGAGCTGTTCGCCATTCCGATTCTATATCTGGGCGGTCGTCTGGTATTCACTTTATCGCGTACATTGTGTGAGGTTGTTGCAGCCCCGCCGGAAATCCTGGAGGCCTGGCTTGCGTTACTGCGCCCGGCATTGCTGCTCCTGCCGCCAATCCTGGTTTTGCACGAAATCGGCATGCATCCGGAGATCGTGTTCCTTCTGGAATGGGTTCTCAAGCTCGCTTTGCTTCTGGCATTATGGAGGCTGCTTCCATTGCATGACACGGTCGTTAAAGTATTGCGTGACCGTCTTCATATTCCGCCGGAATGGCGCGAATTGAGTCTCTTCACAGGGTTGTATCGGTTGTTTTCGCTTCTTATGATCGCTCTTCTTATTACCAGCCTGATGGGATACGACAATCTTACCATCTGGGCCGGGGCTCATGCCGTTCTTTTTTTCCTGCTTCTTACCGCAATGTGCCTTGCCCGTCCACTGGCAGACCGCTTTTCAGACATTCTTTGCGCACCGAACGAAAGCGCCCGGCGCATCCTTCCCATCAGTGACCACAGGGCGCAATTCTTCTATTTCCTGGGACGCAAAGGATTGCGTCTGTTCATCGTGCTTGGCGTTCTGATTATCCTGTTGCATCGTTTCGGGCTTTCAACTGAAACGCCGATCGTTAATTCGATTGCGGGCTGGTTTGGGGCCAACGGTGAATGGATTTACAGCCGGGTGATTCGCATCATCCTGATACTTGCGGGAGTGGCTCTGGTCCTGGAGTTCACAAACACCCTCGGCGAGAGCATCATAACGTATGTGCGCAACGAAGATAGATCGAGCCAGTCTGAAAATGAAAAACGCGCTTCAACACTGGTACAAATCTTAAATACGACAATCCGTGTAGTCACGAGCTGTATCGCCGGAATCATGATCCTGCGCGAAATGGGCATGGACATTACACCGTTGCTGACTGGCGCCGGTATCGTCGGCGTCGCCGTTGGTTTCGGAAGTCAGAGTCTGGTGAAAGACTTTTTTGCGGGCTTTTTCATCCTGGTCGAAAACCAGTTTCGCGTTGGAGATGTAATCGAAATAGGGCATAAAAGCGGCGTAGTAGAAAAGATAAATCTCAAGACCACTGTTTTACGCGGTACCGATGGAAGTGTTCATATCATTCCGAACGGAGAGATCAATTCGGTCCGGAACATGACTTACGCATGGTCACGGGCCGTGCTCGACATTGGAATAGCCTACGACGCCGATGTCGACAAGGCGCTGTCCCTGATGCAAAAAATCGGAGATGAGCTTGCGGGGTCGGCCGCGCTGCGAGATCATATTATAGAGCGCCCCGAGGTGCTTGGCGTGGAAAGTCTCGGCGACTCCGCCGTGACTTTGCGTATGCTGGTCAAGACGCGTCCTCTTTCTCAGTGGAACGTTGCTCGAGCTTTCCGGAAAAAAATTCTCGAAGTTTTCGCGCGCGAAAATATAGAAATTCCATTCCCGCACCATGTAGTAACGGTCAAAAGTGATGAAGGGCTGGCGGGTCTCAAGCGTTAACATGGCTGAGGTGAAATTAAATGCGCTATTACATAAAAAAAATCGCGCTATTGCTTGGACTTATTGTCGTTGCAGTCGGCGGAATTGTCGGGTGGCATATTCATTTATACAAGATGAAAGTCACTGAATATTCCCGGACTACTCCTCGTTCGATCCGGGTTGGCAATCTCGAACGAACCTATCAGTTGTTCGTTCCCACCACCTGCTCAGCTACGATGCCGGTTCCTCTCCTATTGGTTCTTCATGGCGGCTATGGAACAGGGACAGGGACTCAGTATCTGACGCTTGGCGGTTTTAACGACCAGGCACAGCGTGAAGGATTCATTGTCGTATACCCGGATGGAATCGAGAGAAACTGGAATGACGGCAGAGAAATTCCGACGTCAACGGCACATAGATTGAAACTCGATGATGTCGGTTTTTTGAAGGCAATGATCGAATCTCTGAAAAAAGAGTACCGGATAGATTCGGCGAGAATATTTTCCACGGGTATTTCCAATGGCGCTTTCATGTCTGCCCGTCTTGGAATCGAGTGCGCGGATATTTTTGCAGCTATAGCGCCGGTTACCGGCTCTCTGCCGAAGATTGCAACAGACCGTCCTAGGCCGGCCGAACCGGTCTCTGTTCTGATGATAAACAGCACTGCGGACCCTCTTGTACCATTTGCCGGAGGAATGGTGGGTACAAAGAGAAAACCTCGTGGGAACTGCATTTCCGTGAACGATGCCGTCCGATTCTGGGTGCAGGCCGACGGATGCGCAACCGAGCCTGTTATTACGGATGAACCCGACCGCGACCCTTCCGATGGAACCAGAGTAAAAAAGCACCTGTTCAGCGGCGGCAGAAATGGAAGCGAAGTCATTTTGTATGAAATTATCGGCGGCGGCCATACCTGGCCTTCCGGTCATCAATATGCTCCTGAAGCAATTATCGGCAAGACTTCTAAAGACCTCGATGCCTGCAAAACAATCTGGGAATTTTTCAAATCTCATCCCAAAATTGAACGCAGATGACGCATTTTGTCGCAGATATAAGACAAGAAAGCTTCAATTTTTCCGGGTCGGTTCTATGCGAACTGTCGAGCCAATCTCGAATATCCGAACGGTCGGCGAGCCGATTGTTTCGCGTAGAAATGCCTCATCACGAAGGGACCCCGCTAACGGATTGGAGGGAACAAAATAGCGCTCG
The DNA here is from genome assembly GCA_015233155.1 of Candidatus Rifleibacteriota bacterium. Taxonomy (GTDB): domain Bacteria; phylum Muiribacteriota; class Ozemobacteria; order Ozemobacterales; family Ozemobacteraceae; genus JADFYG01. Next base: position 43,165 of record JADFYG010000046.1, on the reverse strand, counting down.
TCCCTGATCAGGGCAAGCCCGGTCAAAAAAATATGATGTGGGTCCTGTGGCATTGGAAGATCTCGAAAATCGCTGAAGCACATGGGGTTTCGCGGAACATCTATCAGTCGCAGACTCGCCGTCGATTTAAGTCGCGACTCGCACTCCGCATCATCAAGGAAGGTTAAGGTTTGATTAGATTCGCTTGCTAAGCCATGTTGCACGGCCTGGGCCTGACTGTTCATTTCGAGAAACGTGAGTTTATATAAACTCGTCAGATCGCGCACACAGGTTGCAACAGCACCAGAGGTCCAGGCGGCGAGCGATGCATCATCAGTAGTCACTGGCGGCAGACTCATTGGTCGCACATAGAGTGAAGCGAATGGCAGATGGGAGTCGAAGAAGGATTGCGGATCACCGGGTCGAATCGGAACGACAAGAGGCGGGAAAGGGAAAGCCGGTCCGAAAGTGCGTTTCTCAGGAGCGATAAACCCCTTTTTTACAGCCAGGTGGTTGTCGGAGGCGAACATCACCTTCAAAACTGATTCGTTGCCGGATTCCCGAATCAGCAGCGGATCGAGAGTTCGTCGCAAAGATATCTGATAATCGAGACCCGGTGGATACTTGAAAAATTTAAGATAAAAAGAATATGGTCTGGTAGCCGGTCGATCTGGAAGAGGGAATCCCAGCCCGCGAATCTGATCGAGTCGAATGTTTGTGATATCGGCCACGCCATCTGGTGCCAGACCCGGGAAACGAGGACTGGAAAGACGCAGACGTGCCGGAAGGCTTTGCGCAAGGTCGGGTTCGGCGAAGAAAGCAAGTTGTATGCGGAGTTCAGGGTCGATTCGCCAATCACATATTGGAATCTGCCAGCGTCCGGTTTCAATTGTATTCTGCATCACCGCTGCAAATCCACCAAACAGCCAGAGCCGGCCATCCGCGGCAACCATCCGGGCTCCATCGCGAGCGATCACCAGCCCGTCGCCGCTTTCCCAATGCTGGGTTTGCGGATCGAAGATCTCGGTATCGGCAATAATTTCACGACTTCCGTTTCTTTCGCCCAAACCCCCTGTGATGATAAGGCGGGGGCCGAGCCGGGCGATCGCGAGATTCTTACGCGGCATTTTCATCGCCGGGGCATCTACCCAGCTATCATCGGCTGGCAGATATCGCAAAACCGATTGCAGTGTGCGGCCGGCATATCCTTCCCCACCGAAGATAAAGATGGAATCACTCGCACAGGCCATTGCAACGTAATTTCTGGGGGATGGCAGGTCATGCTTTTGTTCCCAGGCATTCTTGAAGGGGTTAAAGACAGTCAGCGCAGAAAGCGGTCGGCCGTCAGAAGTTTCTCCACCTGCCAGATAGATTCGACCTCGAAGAACAGCGATTCCGAAATGAGCGCGAGGTGAAGGCATCGACAAACCGATTCGCCAGCGGCCTGCTCCGAAATCGAAGATCTCTACCGAGTTAACCGGATAAAGATGACCGCGCTGAGAGGTTACTCCGCCAAAAACGTATAGATGATCGCGGAACATCGCCACCCCATGACCGAAACGGGCAGTCCTCATGGGGGGCAGTCGACGCCAGACACCAGTCTCCGGATCATACTCACTGAACGTTGAAACCGGGCCCTGATCATTATTTCCACCGACAACCAAAATGCGGCCACGGCGAAGGAATACGGCCGAATTTCCTATGGGATAAGGCATCACGCTGGTGATGTCCCAACTGAACGAAGGGCGACCGGGAACATTTTCTAATTCTACTGCCTTCACGGACGTCGAAGAAAGCGAATTGGCGGGGAACGATGCAATTTCCGCGGATAGAGATGCCGGATATGAAGCTGATGCCAGGTTCAATGCCGCTGAATGCGAAGTTACAGCGGTAGAAGAGGCTGGCAGCGACAGCGTGGGAGACAGAACCGTGAAGCTCGCCGGACCGCTGACGGCACACGCCAGCTGTGCCACAAGAGAAAAACAAACCCAGAGAAAAAGGAGGCGAAACAAGAAAGGAGTTCGCTTGAAATGTGATTCAGAGAATGAAAGATAAGACAAAAAAGGCATCATTAAGTCTCCGATGGCGTGCAATACAGCGAATATGCTACCAGCCATTCTACTCCGTAAATCGCACCATTTACAGAAGATTTCTTTCGAAGGCAGGGCAAAATCAGTAAAAATAGGGAATTGGCCTATAGTGCAGCTCATAATGAGGGAACTATGAGTAAGGTAGGGCGTGACCGCCGGGCACGCCGTAGCGCGAAGCGGCGCGCCCGGCGGTCACGCCCTGCCACAGAACTTTTAAAGCGTTTGCCCTGTCTTTCGAAGGCAGGGCGTGATTAACAAAGGGTGCTAACCGGTTAGAATTCGCACGAATATTTTCTGATTTGCTATTTCACGATTCTTGATTCAGGGAGGGCTTGAGCGTAAAATGAGTTGGTTGATACTGTACATTTCGCCGATCGCAATGATGACATTTCTTTGGCGGGTGTAGCCCGTCGCTTTGTTTGAAAGGAGTTCCGCCATGGGAGTCGATCTGTTGCAGGGAAAGGGAATCCGTCTATATAATTTGTTTCCGAGGCTCGTCGGCAGCATGGCGCGATGGCGGGATGAACTGCCTCGCATTCGAGATTTGGGCTTTAATGCGATCTGGGTGAATCCATTTCATTATCCCGGCTTCAGCGGCAGTCTTTACTCGCCGAAAGACTATTACAAATTCAACCCGCTGTTCATTGATGGTGAGTCCAGTCCAAATGAGCAGCTTCGTGAAACGATCGAAGCGTGTCACAAGAACGGCCAGCTGTTCATAATGGATCTGGTCATTAATCACACCGCCATAGATTGCACTCTCGTTTTGGAGCATCCGGCATGGTACTGTCGCAAACCTGACGGAAAGATAGTGAATCCGGGGGCCTGGAACGATGGAAAGTGGATCGAATGGGGCGATCTCGCCGAGATAGATAATGCCTGTTCAAGCGACCGCCAGAATCTCTGGAACTTCTGGTGGAAAATGATGGCACATTATCTCGATCTCGGCGTCGATGGCTTTCGCTGTGACGCGGCATACCAAGTTCCGGACGACCTCTGGCGCTTCCTGATCGAGCGTTCGCGTCAAAAAAAGCCCGGCTGCTTATTTCTTGCGGAATCTCTCGGATGCAGTTTTCAGCAGGTGGAACAGCTGGCCCGGCTCGGGTTCGATTATATCTTCAACTCGTCGAAATACTGGGATTTCAACGAGCCATGGGGCATGGAGCAGTATATAAAGACTTCTCCGGTAGTCGCGTCGGTGAGCTTTCCGGAATCGCATGATACGCCACGCCTGAGGCAGGAATTGAACGATGACATGGCCGCGGTCAGGCGTCGCTTTCTATTTGCCGCACTTTTCAGCAAAGGCATTATGATGCCTATAGGCTTTGAATGGGGATATCAGCGATCTCTCAACGTCGTGGAAACCATGCCTCATCATCGCGAAAACAGTGGTGCCGATCTGAGCGATTTCGTCAGGAGTGTGTTACGTCTCAAAGACACATATCCTGCGTTAAACCGCGAAGAGGGGCTGACTATCGTTGATCAGGATAACTGGTACAACATCTTTTGTTTCCGGCGGTTCGCGCCCGGACAAAAAATGATTCTCGTAGCCATGAACAAAGACCGTTCACGTCATCAACGCCTGTATTTACCAGATCTCGAACGCATTTTAGGAGCTGGGAAGGTTATCGACATATCACCCGAGAATGCTATTCCGTCCGTGTCGCGCGTTTTTGACTACAATCTGCGCCCCTGCGAAATCAAGGTGCTGGCCGGCGAGTAAATCTGGTATCATACGAGAGCCAGTTAGTTAAGGGCACTGAACTGAGTTTTAACCGCAGATGCACGTTTTTGTTATCTTCAATTAGACCAATCTTTTAAAGAATTATGGTCGTGTGTCACCGGTGTTAACCGGGTTTGCTCATCAGGGTTGGGTCATCTTCTTGCCGTCGAATGAAAGATTCAGTTTCGACAACTCACGAATGGCATTCCTTTGATCAAACTCGATCGGCACCGGCGATATGGAAATGTAATTGTCAAGAATGGCGCGGTGATCAGTGCCTTCCGCCGGAACGTTCACGGGCTTCGTGACCGATTGCCAGAAGTAAGTCATGCCCCACGGCGTCTTCCGGCGAACCCAGTTTTCCCTGAAGGTAAAGGTTGAAAGTCGCGTCAAAGCAACGCCTTTAATTTCTTCGCGCTTACATCCCGGAACATTCACATTAAGAACGACATCCTGTGGAAATCCCTGCTTCATCAGCGATTCAACCAGAGTTCGCGCAAAATCGGCGGCTATCGAATAATCCATGCTCTTGCTTCGCTCGAGCGAGAATGAAATAGCTGGAATACCTTGCAATGCACCTTCCTGCGCCGCATTGAACGTGCCGGAAACGAAGATGGTGCGGCCGAGGTTGCCGCCATCGTTGATTCCTGAAACAACCAGGTCGGGCTTTTTATCCATTAGCTGTGCCAGGGCGGCTTTCACGCAGGAAGCTGGCGTAGCTCTAACGCCATATCCGAAAAATTTTCCGTCTCTCTTCACTTCTTTAACCGTGATCGGACCTTCTGTTGTAATCGAATGTCCGGCACCCGAAAAATTTTCCTGCGGGGCGGAGACGGTTATGCTGGCTATAGGTTCAAGCGCACGAGCCAGGGCAAGAATGCCTTCCGAATCAATTCCGTCATCATTCGAAATCAGAATTCGAAATGGTTCGGCGGCAAACGACGAACCGGCGATCAAAATGATCGCAGCGAAAGCGATTACAAGGCTGTTACGAAATCGATTAATCATGGATATTCCTTCCGAAAAAGAGAATTAACCACAGATGAACACGGATAAACACAGATAAAAAACGAAACAAGAAACCACAGATTAACACGAATAAATCAAATAGAATGACTCAGAGCTATTTCCAATTGTTGGAGCACAATGATTCAGCCCCTCCAAAAAAATCGATACGTTTTTTAATATCAGTATGAGTTGCCCCTGGTGCCTTTCGCATTTGCGCGCGGGGTAGGAGCAAGCGTATTGCCGGCTGCAACTTCCGCGGGATTGAGCGTAGCCGGCTTTGACATTCCCGGCGACATCATTGCCACCGTTCGGATCTGCGTAGCCACAGCGGTATATACATCTGGCATGTATGTGTGAATCTGATGAAAGACAAGTCTTCCGTCGGCATCGATACAAATGATATTCGGAGCATTATAATTTATCTGCATGTGCCGGCCTACAACCCCATGCCAATCCATGAGAACGGGGACAGGAGCGCCAAACGAACGCCACTGGTTAAAAACGGTTTCCCGGCTCGTATTCCAGGGTACATGACGCAGATTGACGACCCATAGAATATGTGCGGCGCCGGTATCTCCAAATTCACGTTTCAGCAGGTCCGCCCATTTGAGTATCTCGAAGCGCTGATCACGATGGCCGGTCAGAATAACAATCGGACGACCGCGCAGGTAGTTGCTTACCCAATGCTGATTGAATATATCGCTTAGATCGAAATAAGTGAAAGGCATTCCTGGAACCAGCTTGTATGGCGCGTCTACATTATGTGCAGCCGCTCCCATGGGAAGCAGTATCGTCAGGCAGAAAAACATGATGATTACTGCCGGAACAACGCGTAAAGTGGCTCGATTCATAAACACCTCCAACCGTTGGTGATACGGTGATATACGATAAAACGTTTATAGAGAATACCACGCCGGCATTCGTCGTGTCTTTTTAAAAAGTCAGTCGACGGTGATGGATTTACTCACGTTTTTCGGAACGTCCGGATGGACCCCGTGCGTTTCGATTTCAAGCCGGTTCAGGAAATCCATCTTTCGGAGACTCATCTTCAGAGCCAGTGTCTGTAGCACTGTCGTGATCGTGAATATCGAAAGAATGAGCGAGTCCGTGCGGGGAAGAGTGACATACCCATGCCGATATGGCTGACCGTTGGCGGGAGCGATCGATACCGCTTCCCGCAGCATGTCGTTGTCTTCAGCAACCAGATACACGTTCGCACCGCGAATCTTGTGTGTGTTGATCTGAGAAATCGTCAACTGGATATCGGTCTCATTCGGGCAAGTTATGAACAGCAGCGGATAATTGGCATAGACACTGTCGAAAAAATTGTGCTGTTCGAAAATTTTTGTGAAAAGCTCGTGTTCACGATCGTTCAACAACTTTGGCGGAATGTTCTTGAACGCATACTCCGCAACCGACGAAAAAAGCCGCTGAATGCCGAATCCATCCAGGCTGCGCCCCTCGGGACGTTCAAGCGCGGACATTACCGCGTTGCAGAATGTATCCAGAATCGTCTGGATCGAATCGAGACCGAATACGGTGTTTACTCCGAGAATTGTGTTGGGACCGTGCTTAAATTCGCTTCCTTCGAAACCTTCCGTGTGGTTCAGAACGACTTCCCGAATTTTCAGCGCACCTTCTTTTGCGATGCCGAGAATGCGTGTAGCGAGAATATGCATGCTTGGTTTCAGATAAAGATCTTCGGCGATTTCGTCCGTCTCTTTTTGTGTCGTCTTCAGGGTTTTATCGATCAGGTCGGGAATCTTCCGAAGCATGTCCAGATAATCGTCCGCCGCTCCCTCTTTCAGGCGAATAGCGAGAATAGCCATCACGAGAAGCTGATTCATGAAGCTTTTCGTAGCCGGAACCGCTATCTCCGGGCCGCAGAATAAAGGAATGAAAAGGTCCGACTTTTCCAGGGCAAGAGTCGAGTTCGTGTTGTTCAGGATACAGATGCGCCGAATCGTCGGACGGGTCTTTTCTATAAAGCTGAAAACATCGATCAGATCTTTGGTTTCTCCGCTCTGACTTATGCCGATTACTGCATCTTCGGGACGCAACGAATTGGTGCATTGCGCGCGAAATTCTCCTGGTAATAAGGGAACAACGGAAAGCCCGGCGATCTCGTTGAAGAACAGAGCGGCCGTTTTCGCGGCATGGAAGCTGGTTCCGCAAGCCAGCATATATATCGTTCCGCCTGATTTCCATGCTTTGCCTACCAGCTTTACGAATTCGGAAAGTCGTGCCTCAATGTCGCGAATGTCCTCGATTTCAAAGATGGCATCCATGAATTTCAGCAGCAATGGCAGCGAAACGCGCGTTGTAATTCCGGAGTCCTTCAACTCTTCCAGAAAACTTGCATATGAGGATTCGAGCGTGACGTCAAATCTATTTATGGCAACTGATTCATCTACTGATACTGGCTTATGGAGAGTCACTTCGGATTGGCCAATATTCAAAGATTCCATGAATTTCTGAAGCTCATGAACGCATGTCTTATCGAAAAAAGCATGCGCACCATCTTTCAGGGCCTTCGCATCAGTAATCGCTGCGAGTTCAAGTATGTGCTTCTTGATATCGGCGAGGACAGGTGCAAGTTGCGCATGATGTTTTCGAAGAATCTTCGTGACTGGATTTCCACCGGTAAACAGCGTCAATACGCGTCGAGTAGTCTGAATCTGATGGGCGATCTCCTGCTCCATGAAATATTTGTATGGATGCTGGAGACGGGTTTCTTCCACCTTCAAAAGGCTGCGCTGAATAGCGTGTTTCAGAATCTTTCCGGTTGCAAGATCGTGCAGCTCGAATACTCCCTGGCGGGATTTATCGCGGTTAACTGAGTATTCGACAGGCGCGGTTTCACCTTCCGGGATATGTTTAAAAGGAATTCCATGAGAGAAGAAGGCGAATTCGCTTTCTTTGATCGGAATCAGGATCTTTGTCAATTGAAGGACCGAGGCGAGATCTGAGCTTGCGATCGTGAAATCGCCTCCCGCCGGATCATTCCCGCGCCCGATATACAAACTGCTTCCGGCCTTGATTGCCACCATGTTGCACGTGACCGGATCGACGACGACCGAGGCAAAAGAGCCTGTAACTTTCTTTGATGCGGTAACTACCGCGGATTTCAACGCTATTTCCCGGACCTTCGGATCGTCGGCATTCTTGTAAAGAAGTTCATGAGCGAAGAAGTGCTCGATCGTGTGAACGAGCATTTCTCCATCATTATCGCTTTTGACTTCGTGTCCTTCGGAAACCAGCCATTCCTTGAGCTGCTGACAGTTCGTGATGTTACCATTGTGCGCACCGTATATATGCGTCTTACAGCACATTTCATGCGGCTGAGCGTTCTCTTTGGTCACGGCACCGAAGGTTGCCCAGCGCACCTGACCGCAAAAGACCCGTCCGGCAAGTTTGTCGATACCCAATTGTACAGTGAGCTTGCTTGGCGCCCCGACATCCTTCAACAGTGTGACTTTTCCAGAATCAGTTTGAACGACTGCCCCCGTAGAGTCATAGCCGCGATATTCCAGCATTCGCAGCAATCGTGAAGCAGTGACTCCGATGTCGCTCTTGTCTTTTTCGTAAATGAGCCCGATAACACCACACATGTCTTGTCAGCCTTTCTGGAACTTCTCGATTTTTGCCCAGGTGTCGCGCAGACCGACGGTACGATTGAAAACCGGTTTACCGGGTTTTGAATCTGAGTCAACGCAGAAGTAACCCGTTCGCTCGAACTGGACACGAGTTCCAGCCACCGCATTTCTCATGCCTGGTTCTACCTTACAGTTGTGGATTACTTCGAGGGACTTCGGATTCAGGATGCTCTTCCAGTCTTCGGCTTCGGCCGGATTCGGGGTCGAAAAAAGATGATCATAGAGGCGCACTTCGGCTTCGACAGCATGCTGCGCGGAAACCCAGTGAGACGTCCCTTTTACCTTTCGCATGTCGGCGGTCGTGCCGCCGCGTGAAGCCGGATCGTATGTACAACGCAACTCGATGATTTCTCCGGTTTTTTCGTCCTTGATCACCTTCTGACACGTGATGTAATACGCAAATTTCAGACGGATTTCCTTGCCCGGGGAGAGTCGATAGTAGCCCTTGGGCGGCACTTCCCGGAAGTCGTCCTGATCGATGTATACCTCGCGTGAAAACGGAATCTTGCGGGAACCCGCCGTGGGGTCTTCCGGGTTGTTGATTCCGTCAACTTCCTCAACTTTGCCTTCCGGATAGTTTTCGATGACGATTTTCAAGGGCTTGACAACGGCCATGATGCGCTGCGCATGTTTGTTCAATTCATCACGAACGCAGCTCTCTAAAAGGCCCATATCGACCATGCTGTTTGCCTTGGCGACACCGATGGCCTCGCAAAATGCGCGAATGGATTCAGGCATGTAGCCACGGCGGCGCATTCCGGCTATCGTCGGCATGCGCGGGTCATCCCAGCCGGCCACTGTCTGAGTTTTCACGAGCTCGAGAAGCTTGCGTTTGCTCATCATCGTGTAGCTGAGGTTCAAACGCGCAAACTCTATTTGCTGCGGATGACACGGCACTTTCACCTGGTCGAGGAACCAGTCATAAAGAGGCCGGTGATCCTCGAATTCGAGAGTGCAGATCGAATGAGTTATTCCTTCCAACATGTCCGAAAAGCAGTGAGCGAAGTCATACATCGGGTAGATGCACCATGCATCGCCGGTCCGGTGATGGTGGAAACGACGGATGCGATATACCGCCGGATCGCGCATGTTGATGTTCGGCGAAGACATATCTATTTTCGCCCGCAAAGTGTAGGTGCCGTCAGCGAATTCGCCGGCCCGCATGCGCGCGAAAAGGTCGAGATTATCAGCTATAGAACGGTCGCGGTCGGGACTGTCCTTTCCCGGTTGGGTAAGGGTTCCGCGATGTTCACGCACCTGATCGCCGGTCAGACTGCATACGTATGCCTTTCCCTGTTTTATCAGCTCGACGGCGAATCCATACAGCTTTTCAAAATAATCGGAGGCGAAATACAGTCGGTTTTCCCAGTCGAAGCCGAGCCATCTGACATCCTCTTGAATGGAATCAACGTATTCTACATCTTCCTTGGTCGGATTGGTGTCGTCAAAGCGCAGATTGCACTTGCCTCCCGGATACTCTTTCGCGAGTCCGAAGTTCAGACAGATCGACTTGGCGTGACCGATATGCAGATATCCGTTGGGCTCTGGTGGAAAGCGCGTTTGGACGCGTCCTCCATTCTTATTGTTCTTCAGATCCTCATTTATGATCGTCTTGATGAAATTCGAGGACGTCTGGGTCGTTGTGTTGGTCTCTGACGCCGATGTCGTCTCAGTTTGTACCCCTGTGGTGTCAGCCGTCATGAAAGGCTCCTTTCAGGCTCGTCGGGATTTATCCAGCCGCAAATGTTGTCAACGGAGATCTGAAATGCGGCATTATTAACAGGACGTTGTTTGGCGTGCATGATAGCGCAGATTCAGTCTGTTCCGCAACCCGGAAAAATAATGGATACATGCAAATGATCAATCTGATAAAATCAGGAACAAACTATATTGAAAGAGAAAACTTGTATGCAACCAGTTGAAAATATTGAACCCGGGAAGCGGTCGGGCTTTACGGTAATTGAATTACTGGTGATAGTGGCTGTCTTGTCAGGCATTATTCTCCTGGCCTCGCCTTACTACTATCATGGCAATGCCAGTCGATCCAGAAATGATGCAATCCAGGCCGATCTCCAAGGCAGGATTGTTGCAGCGCAAGACGAACTCCAAAATTTTACAAAAGCCTTGTCTGCATACGAGCAATTAGAAGGAACTCCATGGACCAATAATAAAGACTTTCGCAGCCTGATTGGAAAATATGTCAAGGATTTTCGAACCATTCCTGATCAAGTATTGCCCCGTGACCCCTGGAATAACGATTATGTTGTTGACTCCGCGCTGGGTTACATGCTGAGCAAAGGGCCTGACGGGGTCGATAATACCAGTGCCAGTGGCAAGCCAAAAGCAGTCGGTGACGACATTCTCTATACATGGAAAAAGCAGTAAAACCCTCTAAATCACGGATTAAGCGCGGTCAGAATTCCGATGCCCGCCGTGAGCGTCAAAATCGTCGAAGGAATGCCGAATTTCGCGTATGCGAAAAAGCCGATTTCACATTCGTCCCTGGCTGACTCGGCGACGATGAGATTGGCCACGGAGCCGAACAGCGTCAGATTTCCCGCGAGTGTGCTGACATAGGCGAGCAGACACCAGAAAAGATCGGGGGAGGCAAGTCGAGGCACGCTATGCGCAGCCAGCAAAACGAACGGAACGTTCGAAAAGAGGTTGGAACCAGCAAGCGTGACCGCCGAAAATATCCGGATCTGCGAGGCGAGACCGCCCTTCACGTATGACAGCGCGAGACGCGTTCCGGCTTCCGCAAGACCGCTTGTTTTCAGGCCACCTATGACGACGAAAAGGGCGGCGAAGAAAAGCAGCAGCGACCAGTCGAGCCGCTCCAGAAGAAGCCGTGGATCTTTGCGGTGCAATGTTATGACGAACACGGCACCAGCCAGTGCGGAAAAAGCCATCGAATATCCGGAAAAAAAGCCGAAGCACGTTATGATCAGTGCCGTAATCCCAATGCGGAGCCTCCGTGTACGCGGAATCTCCCGGCGAATGCCAGAGGTTGCTTCGCCTTCATCAGTCGTTGCGGGATGAGTCAATGATCGACGGTAGTACAGCCACAGAAGATACAGATTGATCAGCCATGCAATTGCCACGGGAATCGTCATCAGTTTTATGAAGCGGGCGTAATTGAAGTGGGAAAGACTGCCGATTATCATATTTTGCGGGTTGCCGGTCAGCGTAAGGGCAGATCCGATATTTGAGGACACCGCAAGCGCCATCAGATATGGAAATGGGTTCAGGCGGCGGTCTCTACATATTCCAAGGACGAGAGGCGTCATTACGACGCAGATCGTATCATTTACAAGCAGAGCCGAAGCGAGGGCCGCGACCAGAGAGACGCAGGTCAGCAGCAGGAAAGGGGAACCCAGGCTTCCAAACCATCGGGAAAGACGTTCGAAAAGGCCGGCGTCGCGCAAGTGTTCGGCGATGATCATCATGCCGAGCAGAAGACAGATCGTGTCCCAGTTTACCAGGAGATAGGCTTCCGCCGGACTCATTACCCCGAACATCACCATCATGACTGCGCCGAGTAGCGCGGCTGCCGGACGGCCGATCGGCAGAAGGCGAATCTGTCGAAATGACACCAGAAGAAACGTGAAGAAGAAAATGATTCCGGCCGACCACGGATGAACGAATTCTATTCCTGAAAAGAGATCGGGATTGATCGACGGGATCATAATCTGAAGACTAATTGCCTGGAATTTTTTCCGTTTTGAAAAGCCGATACCTGGCGTCTTTTAATTTGTAATAATAGTACCCTGGCATAGGTGGAGTATTTCCGTTATCGGAATAAATTTTGCCCATTATGCGGACGGTTCCGTCGTTGTTGATGACCATGTCTTCTCCGCTTTCCTGGCGGATATCAGAAACGAAGAAATTCATCTCGGAATCTCCAGTGTCACTGTAATTCGCAATCGGAACGAACCCTGTTTTCATGTCCATGAATCTGTATACATATAATCCGCTGGCGTCAGGGCCGTAGAAAGCAGCTGTAACTATTTCATCCCTGCCGTCTCCGTCGATGTCACGGATGGCGAGCGTCGCTGAGGCTCCGCCAATTATAAAATTCTTGTCCTCGCTGCCCAGGTTATCGCTTGTCCAAAATTTCTTTCCGGGGGTGGCTGTGGCTTCGAGATATATTCCATCATCGTGCTGAATCTTTATGATATCGATATTGCCGGTTGCACTTTTGAGTGTCGCCCTGGCGAGAATACCCACGGAAGGGGTTGCCATCTCTGTGGCAATGGCACAGTCGGAACTGATGAAAAATAACATCGAAAAAATAAATATCGGGGCAACAGTTGTATAAGCTCTGTTCAGAGAACGAGAAATGAGACTGGTTAGTGGTGCTCGTTTGTTCATGATGAATTCCTTTTTTAAGTTACTTGCCATCTTTGTTCGGAGTCAGCATGCCTATCGAAAAATAAAAGGCTGCACCTTTATCCGGAGCGGATTCCGCCCAGATGCGACCGCCATGACGCTTAACTATACGCTGGGTTCTGGCCAGGCCGATGCCAACGCCCTCATAATCGGCCGCCGGGTGGAATCGCTGAAAAACTGTGAAGAGTTTCGTCGCGTAGTTCAGATTGAAGCCAACTCCGTTGTCTTTTACCTGAAAAATAGTTTCCCGATCATCAGAATTGCCGGAAATTTCGATGATTGCGAAGTCACGCGTGCGTGTGTATTTAATCGCGTTTGAGAAAAGATCCAGAAAAGCCTGTCTGAGCAAATTGGGATCGGCCTGACAAGAAGGAAGAGAACCAATCCGCACATCTATATTGCGATTTCCAAATTCGGCGCGCTTTTCTTCCACGAGTTGTCTTACCAGCGTTACAGTGTCGACTGACGCTATCTCCAGAGGGCAGTCGCCAAGTCTGGAAAAACTTAGCAGTCCATCGATCATTTGTCCCATTCTTTCGGCATTATCGCGGATGCGACTGAAAAACACGCGCCCCTCTTGCGGAAGCAGACTGCCGTAATCCTCCTCGATAATGTGGGCAAAGCCGTCTATGGCGCGCAATGGCGTACGCAAGTCGTGAGAGATAGCGTATGCAAGCAACTGCATTTCTTTATTGACGGATTCAATCCGGGCAGTCAGCACTGCAATGTGACGTTCTGACTCATTTTCGATGTTCCGATTATCTGATTCACTCATAAAACCCCTCGCTTCACTGAATATGACGAATCTATAAACAAAGTTTCTCAAGCATCGTTTTCAGCATCTTCATGGAGAAGGGCTTCTGAAGAACACCGGTTAATCCTTTGCCCTCAAATCTATGTATCACATCTTCCTCAGTATATCCGCGGGCAATGATAACCTTAACGTCAGGGTTCAGCTGGCGCAGTTTGTCGAAAGCTTCTGCGCCATCCATATGCGGCATGGTCAGATCAAGGATTACAAATCTGATTTCCTTGTTCCGTGTACTATAGATGTCGACTGCATCGCGACCATTAGTGGCTGTCAGAATAGAAAACCCCATCTTCTCCAGCATTCTGGTGTTCAGGGCCAGCAACTCCTCTTCATCATCGGCCAGGAGAATGGTGCCATGACCGCGTAATCCCTGATTCAAATCAGTCACAACCGATTGGCCGACTGCGACCGTTTTCAAAGCCGGAAACAGAACCCTGAAGCTGGTTCCCTTGCAGGGTTCGCTGTTAACCTTGAGAGTGCCACGGTGAGCCCGTACAATGCCTAGAACTGCGGCCAGACCGAGGCCTCTACCGGTAAATTTGGTGGTATAAAATGGATCAAAGATGCGACTGCGCGTTGCGGCATCCATGCCACAACCTGTGTCCGTAACTTCAATATGAGCGTAGGTCCCGGGAGAACTATTTAACCCCAGATCTGTCTGGCGAAGATATTCCTCGCTGCAATCTGTAATCCCCGTAGAAACCGTGATCTCTCCGCTTCGATCGCCAATAGCATCAGACGCATTGACTATCAGATTTAATACTATCTGCCGGATCTGGCTCGGATCCGCTTGAATTTGCGGCGGATCATTTTCCAGATTCAGATTCAAAATAACTTTTTTGGAAATAGATGATCTGAGCAGATCCGCCATCCCTTCGATCAGTGCATGCAAAGAAATATGCTCCTGGGCAAAGGAAGCTTTGCCCGCATAAGCTAGCATCTGACGGCATAACTCGGCTGCGCGTCGCACAGCCATCAAAATCTTGGTCATGTCACTTCGGGCCGGAGATACTGGAGAAATTTCTTCCATGGCCAGTTCGGTGTGGCCGAGGATGACCATAAGAATATTATTGAAATCGTGAGCGATGCCACCAGCAAGTACACCCAGGCTTTCAAGCTTCTGGGTCTGCTGGATCTGCAGGTTAAAAAGTTGTTGTTCCGCCTCGGCCATTTTTCGCTCGGTGATGTCGTGGAAATTCATCAATACGCCATTTATAATCGGATCGTCACAAAGATTTGTCGCGGTGAGCTCGATCATTTTATAGCTTTTATCATGGCATTTAAATCTGTACTCCATAGTTATAACTGGCTTGCCATTATCAAGAAAAGAAGAAAAATTATTTTGAACACGTTTGAGGTCATCCGGATGGACCATCGCAAGGTTGTCGATTTCGACCAGCTCTTTCGGATGCCATCCGAACCATTTATTGATATTCGGGCTCAAATACTTTATCTTTCCATTAACGTCCATGAGAGCAATAACATCCGAAATGTTTGCTATCATCTCCCTATGTTTTGTTTCGCTATCCCGGAGAGCAGCTTCATTTGTTTTCGAGGCTTTCAAAGCTTCTTGCAACGCTTCATTTGCAATCTGCAGTTGTTTTCTATTTCTGATGTTTTCAAGTTGGATAGATATCAGTATGAAAGAATTGGTTAAATTCGGATGAAATATTTCATAGATATTTTTATCATAAATTTTTATAAGTACGTTTCCAAAATCAAACTGTGAGGTCTTGAAGTGGTATAATTCAAAATTGTCATTCCGTGAAAATGGACAATCCTCACAAAGGTCCCCGGTTTTTTGGAGGCGAATTTTGCAGCCGAAACAGGGTTCACCAATGCAAACATATGGATCTACAAACAGAATACTAACAGCCCCTACACCAGGTATTGTGGGAATAAATTCTATCAAATACTCGGCTAATCGCTTCTCATCAGGTATAACGGCAAGTACACAAAGATTCGCGAGAAGGCTTCCTGGTGTCTGAATCAATGGCTGTTCATCCCTTTAATTATTATAGGTCTTTAAAAAATCAGCAGGAGTTATATAGTATGGATTGCTAAGTATATCGCCCTTTACAATCATGTAAGGATGAACCTGGAGAACGTTGAAAATCGTTTTCCCGTCGAATTTAGAGGCATCATATTGGCAAAGAGCGACAAAAGGGTGAGTTACTACGAGATCATTGAGTCTTGACTCATACGCGATGAGCTTCTCGGACCCCGGGATACCCTTCAATGCCCATGTCATTTCACCGCTGGCTCTCAGGCAACTGTAACCTTTCTCTTCAGCTGCAAGCTGGAATACTTTTAATGCATCAAGCATCTTATCGGGGGCAAAGTATCCACCGCTGCAGTAAACGTTTTCTGCTTCCAGGATTTCTAAATTCTTTTTAACGTCCGGTGATTGTATGTCTACGCCTAATTCTACGAGCCATTTGCCGACTTCGGATCTCGTTGCATTATCCGCCAGATAGGCAACCTTTTCTCCATGCAAAACCCCGGAGTGTAAATATTTTGAAATGACTTTTTTTCTTTCATCCTCCGAATTGTAAATCAGGCACATGTGAGTGCTTACCGGGAATTTCCTGTCGGTGAACCCCATATCAATCAGCAGATCCTTTTGACTCATTGTTATCTCTCCTGATCCTGATGATTTTCCCCATCTAAGGAAGTCTATTTATAAAGATAGTCCCCCGTATCTGACCTTGTCAAGGCACCATTGAGGCTTAATTGACAGTGGTGGTGATAATTGAAATCATGAAACGCAATGAGAGACGCTAACTATTAAAGATTGAATAGTCAGTTATCATCATTTTCATGGGCGTTACAAGGGATTACCCATCAATGCCGTTGTTGTTAATCTGTGTTTAGATCCAGTTTCGATCTACCGACAAAAGCAGGCATCCGAAAGAACTTGTGTGCTTTTTTAAAGAAAATTAGCTACTGGATATCTCCACCAGAGAGGAAGATTCAGCATGGAACAAGTTGAACCATCCACCGGGAAACTTCAATCCGATTTGTCCCACTTAGATGAAGTAAACTCGTCTGGCGTGTCTTGGACCGCAGTGATCGGTGGCGCATTTGTTACCGCATCATTGTCGGTTATCCTGCTCGCCTTAGGAACAGGTCTTGGTTTATCCTCTATTTCGCCGTGGACAAATGTCGGCGTATCCGTCTCGGCGGTGGGTATGGCGGCCATTGTCTGGCTGATCGCCATGCAGATAATTTCCTCTGCCATGGGAGGCTACCTGGCGGGTCGATTGCGCACGAAATGGGCCGCAATTCACACGCATGAAGTTTATTTCCGGGATACTGCCCATGGATTTCTGGTCTGGGCCGTGGCACTCGTAATCACAGCGTCTTTCCTGGCGGGAGCAGCCGCCTCCATGGCTGGTGGAACGGTCGGCACCACGCAGACCGGGGGGCGAAGCTTTGATCCAAACGCGTATTTCGTCGATACATTGTTTCGTTCAGATCATCCCACTGCAGATCGGAATGATTCTTCGATGCGCGCGGAGGTGGAACTCATTTTTGCTAATGCGCTTCGGCAGAAGGAAATTCCGGCAGCTGACAAGACCTATCTGGTGCAACTTGTAACTGCAAAAACGGGGCTCCAACAAGCCGGCGCCGATGGACGCGTATCAGATGTTTTTGCGGCTATGCAAGTGGCTGCCGAAGCAGCCCGCAAAGCGGCTGCAAACTTATTGCTGTGGTTATTCATCGCTCTTTTAAGCGGCGCATTTTCCGCGAGCTACGCTGCAACTATCGGTGGCAGGCAACGTGATAATGTAATGCTTGTTGAGCGCGATCTCGGGAAGTGATCCAACGAACTGACGAGACACATTAGTGAAGGAGGCTTCTTGATGCGGTACATTCTGCTTTTTATTTTAGGCGTGCCAATTCCTGTTCTCATTTTAATCGCACTTCTCTTCCGATGAGGATTGCGCGGTATTGAAAGGGTGGCGAACCAAGGAGACGGTGGTTTCGACCGAGGTTGATTGACCTGCAGCCGAAAAGGGGTTCAGCAATTAGAAAATGTTGTCGGGCCATTTTAGGTTTCGATTACGATATGGGACAAGATGATCAAAAAAAAATGAATCCCACGACAAACATTCGGAGGAAGTTTATGAAAAGCATGTTTTCCGCATTCATTCTTGTAGCATTTATCGGTGGAATTTTGTTAACCGCAGGTTGTGGAGGCGGCGGTGGAGGGGGCAGTCCGGCTGCTCCGGTAATACCCGGGGTCCTCCTTGCCACCATTTCCGCAGCTGGTCCAACAGGTGTCGCTTTCGCCACTTCGAAAAGGGGAGGGGCAAGATCGGCGGTTTATGCTGATAGTCTTAGCATAAACTACGTTCTTAAGATCACACCAAATGGACAAAACACCGTTTCTACGAGCACTGCAACCGTCTCAACTGATGGGAATACACTCATATTTCCAGCAGTTGCAGTAACTGCCAATTCTACCAACGGCCAGTACAAGGTTGAAATTTTTCCAGCCAACGCGCAGGCTAATGCTCAGCCGATCTTCAAGTATTATTTCGTTCAGTATGTTGCCAATGGCAATACATCAGCTTTGAACAAGGGTATTTTGGCTTCAGACACGGCGACAGCGCTTTCGTTCGAGTATTGGGCTGGTTTTGGCAGCAGGATCATTAACGATTTTTCCCCCAATGTTGGCAGCATTGCCGCTCTGGTAGCCAATATTAATGCCCAACTGCAGGGCATTGGAGCGTTCATTCCGTCCTCCCAGACCAATTTCCAATGGAATCCAACCGTCATCGCCGCTGCCCAAAAAATCGGCCAGAATACGGTTAATCCTGCCACCACCTTTTCGGTGAGCGGCTATGTTACAGCAGTGGACACATCAGGAGAGACCGGCACCCTTTTGACTCTAACATCAACCGCTGATCCCTCGAAAAGCTATACCTCTACAAGCAATAGTGGATATTACACTATTACTGGTGTTCCAAACGGCAATTACACCCTTACTGCTTCGAAACCTCAGCATACCTTTACCCCGCCATCCTATGCAGTTTCTGTGAACGGTGGGAATGTGATGGGACACGACTTCCAGTCTCACCAGTAACCAGGTTGTTTAATCGAACAAACCCGGCAACGAGAGCTGCCGGGTTTGTTTTTATGGAGAACAGATTCGGATATATTTTCGAGCAAGTGTCAGATGGCGCCCTGCGGAATTCCGGACAGCATCACGATGTTACTTCTGGATCTATATTCTCCGGAGCTGAATCCAGCGGAATGAATTTGGAGATGGATTCATAATAGCGGGGTTATGCTCACCATCTGAATGGGATCCGAGTATTGAGTCGGCAATCTCAAACACTTTGATTGTGAATGTTTTCCTTGAATTGTGATTATTTTCTCTTTCTTGATGACAACTGCATAGCTATATGCTATAGTGTTTCTGCAAACCGCTTTTACAGGAGAAAAGATAATGTTAGCGTCAGAACGTGATCAGCTAAAAACAGAGATTTGGGAGATGGCCAGGAAATACGATCATCATCGTAGCGGCCTGATGCCGGTTTTGCAGCATGTCCAGCGCAAATATCGATATATTTCACCAGAGGCCATGCAGGAGTCCGCCGGCGCTTTCCATATTCACCCTGTTGAAGTTTACGGGGTCGTCAGTTTTTACTCGTTTCTCTCGACTAAGCCAAAAGGAAAATTCATCATTCGCCTCTGCCGGACGATTTCATGCGAAATGACCGGCAAAGCCGTCATTGCCAGACAGCTTGAAAACGATCTCGGCATTACTTTTGGTGAGACCACTAAGGACGGTATGTTTACGCTTGAATACACGAATTGCCTTGGTATGTGCGACAGCGGGCCGGCGCTTCTGGTGAATGATGAGATTTATACTGAGGTGACGCCAGAGAGCGTTGCTGACATTATTGAATCCTACGTCAGGAAGTTCGGGGCCAGTGTTACCGAGGAGAAAAAGCACGAATGAACGACAAGAAGACTGCCAGAAACGAGGGGATTATTCTTCGTGAGATTGATGTAGACGCGATTTTGATAAAGGTCCTGAAAGAGGACAGGGAAGATATTCTTCGCGAAGTGACTGACTCGAAGCTGAAGGGGCGTGGCGGTGCAGGATTTTCGACAGGTCGTAAATGGAGCCTTGCGGCTGAAGCAAGATCTGACCAAAAATACATTATTTGTAATGCTGACGAAGGCGAGCCTGGTACGTTCAAGGATCGCGTATTGCTGACCGATTACACAGATGCTCTGTTAGCAGGCATGACTATAGCTGGGTATGCCGTAGGAGCGGAGTCAGGCATCATCTATCTGCGTGGCGAATATGTCTATATGATCGATCACATACACGATCGCATAAAAAATCGTTATGAAAATAAGCTGCTTGGTGACAACATCGCCGGAAAAAAGGGATTTGTTTTCAATATTACTGTCCGTCTTGGAAGCGGCGCTTACGTCTGCGGTGAAGAGACCGCGCTGATAGAAAGCCTCGAGGGGCAGCGCGGAGAGCCTCGCAACAGGCCTCCATTCCCGGTAACCTGTGGTTTCATGGGCAAACCCACGGTCGTGAACAACGTCGAGACATTCATAACAGCTCTGCACATTCTCGACAAAGGGGCCGAATGGTTCAAAAAATTCGGAACGGATAAGTCGACTGGTACCAAGCTTTTCAGCATTTCCGGGGATTGCGCAAAACCAGGCGTCTACGAGTTTCCACTTGGGATTACCGTAAAGGAAGTCCTGACCCACATTGGAGCTCGTGATGCCAAAGCCGTACAAGTCGGCGGAGCATCCGGCCGTTGCGTGGCTCATGATGAGTTTGAATCCACACTCGCCTTCGAAGATATTTCCACGGGTGGTTCAATTATCGTGTTCGGACCACATCGGGATATGCTTGCCGTCGCCAGGAACTTCATGGAGTTCTTTGCCGAAGAATCGTGCGGCCAGTGTACTCCATGTCGATATGGTGTTGAGGCACTTCTGGAAGGTATAGAGATGCTGGAGCAAAGAAAATGCTCGATGAAATATCTCAACGAACTTCTCGGACTTTGCGAAACGATGCAGGTAACCAGCAAATGCGGTCTTGGGCAAAGTGCGCCAAATGCATTTATGTCGATACTGAAGAACTTCAAACACGAGATTCTCTCCCGGGACAGTGCGCGTTGACGAGGGAAACATCCATAATAGAGGAGACTTAGAGCACTCATGACTACAAAAAATAGTGATACAACCAACGATATAGCCACTAAAAACAGTGGTTCCAATCATGATAACGATCGCTCACCAATTGCCCAACGCAAGTTCCGCATGCCGGAGATCATGGACGCCAAGGATCACGGAACCAGTGTAAAAATTGTCATCGACGATAACGAGATGGAAGTTCCATTCGGAACAACAATTCTCGATGCCGCACGACTCATGAACATCAAAATTCCCACTCTTTGCCATCACGAGGACCTTTGTGTGGCGGGAGTGTGTCGCATCTGTGTTATTGAGATCGAGGGGCAGCGTAACCTGCAGGCATCATGTTCCTATCCGATTACTCAGCCGATGAAGATACACACTTATTCTGCCCGGGTTCGAAAGGCGCGTCGTCATATCCTCGACCTTATGCTCAAGCATCATTATGGGGAGTGCTATTCCTGTATTCGTAACAACAATTGTGAACTGCAAAGCCTGGCCAAGGAGCACGGAGTTGATTTCTACCGTTTTGGCCATATCACTGCGCCAAAACACCAGGTGGATCGGTCGAGTTACAGCGTCGTGCGTGATATGAACAAATGTATTCTGTGCCGACGTTGCGTACGTACGTGCATAGATTTACAGGAAGTCGGCGTCCTGGAAGCCGTCAACCGAGGCAATAAAACCGAAATCGTCACATTCATGAACATGCCTTTAGGCGACGTCGTCTGCATCAATTGCGGCCAGTGTATCAATCGTTGTCCGGTCAGCGCTTTGCACGCCAATGATCCCAGAAATGAAATATGGGCGGCAATAGACGACCCGAGTAAGCACGTCATCATTCAGACTGCGCCAAGTCCGCGGGCCGCTATCGGGGAATGCTTCGGCCGTCCCGCCGGACAATCCTACACGCGTCAGCTCAACACCGCACTTCGTCGATGCGGCTTCGACAAGGTTTTCGACACTAATTTCACCGCCGATCTGACCATCATGGAAGAAGCGACAGAACTGCTTGTCAGACTTGAAAAAGCTCTGGTTGACGGCGATAAGAAAGTGGTTCTTCCGCAGTTCACATCGTGCTCGCCGGGGTGGGTCAAATTCCTCGAGCATTTCTATCCGGATATGATCGACCATCTCTCCTCATGCAAAAGCCCGCAGCAGATGTTCGGCGCCCTGCTGAAAACCTGGTATGCGGAAAAGGCCGGAATTGACCCCAAAGATATAGTCACTGTCGCACTCATGCCTTGCAGCGCGAAGAAATTCGAATGTAATCGGCCGGAGATGCACGATTCCGGGTTCAAGGATGTTGATTACGGTCTGACCGCACGCGAGATGGCGGGAATGATCCATGAAGCCGCTCTTGATCTTCCAAACCTGCCTCCATCAGATTTCGATAATCCGGTCGGGGAAGCCTCCGGAGCGGGGCTGATATTCGGTGCGAGCGGCGGAGTAATGGAAGCGGCTCTGCGTACAGCGGTGGAAATCGTGACCGGCGTCAAGACCGAAAATATATTCGAAAATCTTGAAATTATGCCTGTTCGAGGTTTTGAAGGAATCCGGTATTACGAGATTCCGATAACTCAGACTGCAAAGGTTCCGGCAATTTTGAGTAAAGCGCTGAAGGCCAAGAGTTTCGATTTCCTGAAAGGGGCGACACTCAAAGTTGCAGTAGTCCACGGAACTGCGAATGCCCGCCGCGTAATGGAAGATATAAAAGCCGGCGGAAAGTTCTCCCATTGCCACTTCATAGAATTCATGGCATGTCCTGGCGGCTGTCTCGGCGGTGGCGGACAACCCATTCCGACCTCACCCGAGATTCGGAAGGCACGCGCAAGGGCTATCTACAGCGAAGACCGCAGTCTCGGGCTGCGCAAGTCTCATGAAAACCCTTCCGTGATAAAGATATACAAGGAATTCCTGAAAGGTGGTCCCTGCGGCTACGAGTCGCATCATCTGCTTCATACACATTATTTGAAGCGCGGCAGTAAGATCGTGTAACGAACAAGATGGGCGACCCGGTGGGTCGCCCGTCTTTATTTTGATACTTGGTGTGTGTCGGTACACGATTACCAAAGAAGCTTAAAAATCCCGGTTTTTTATGTCGAGCGAGATGCGTCGCAGTGCTCTCGCCCTCGACACTGACTTACTTACCTGCCGTGGCTTGTATCTGGAGATAATTTGCTTTTGCCGCCTGAAGCTTATTGCCGACATCGGTCAGTTCGGCTGCCGAGGAATCGCTGCTCTTCGATAGGTCATTGTATTTGTTGTACAGGATCAGGTATGCGTCATATGCCTTCTGAAGTGATTCTGAGGAGGCTGTCGAAGAATTAGCCGGGAGATCGGTGTCTGAAAAAGATCTTGGAGTATATGGGGAACTGACATTGGACGGTTTTGTCTGATCAGGTTGGGCTATTGTCGCCGGATTTATCGGAGCCAGCGTTGCGGTAGCCGTGGCATTTTTCTGTCCCGATTTCATCAGGTTGGAACCGACTTTTTGCCACTCGCTTTGGAATTTGTCGAAGAAGCGACCTATTGGGCCGATTTTTCGCAGTTCGTCTGTTGCAAAGCCACCGATTACTCCGCCGACTGCAGCACCTATAACTGTTCCGAGCCAGGGAATCGGGATCAAGGCTTGTCCGATAAACGCTCCAGCCATGCTTCCGATGTTTCTGCCTATGAACAATGGCAAATCGATATTATAAAGCGCTTTTCCCAGCGTTTCCTTCTTGTTCAATTTTTGCTTGCTTTCCATGGCGACACTGGTTTCGTAGCCGATGGCTCCACCGAAGGAGCCCATCACACCACCGAGCAGTGAACCGGCGATCAGGCCATAAGGTGGACATACGCTGGCAAGACCAAGCTGAACAAGCTTTCCACCATGTGCCATGCCCTGGTCGATGGCGACTTGAGCCATAATGGGCTTTCTGAATATCTGGTCTTTAATATTAGTCAGACTTATGGGGCGACCGGCTTTTTTATCTTCCTGGATAGAATTCATGACAATCTTACTGATACGCAATTTCACGTCATAATTACTTAGAGTCGTGAGACTGCTTACCGGCTTCGTGCTAGTCGCGGTTTGAGCGAAACCCATCGCCGACGTCGCGATAAACAACACGACCATAAAAAGCTTGGAAAAGCGATCTATAAAGGTTTTCATTAGAAATTACCCCCTGTATGATCAATAATTATAACAAATGAATCCTGTACCCGCATCCGTGTCACATATGTTTTTTTTTTATGTTATTCTGGTTCATCTTCAAAACATTTTGTGAGAAATAGAACCATTAGGAGACAGCGATGATTGAAGAATATGGACGGGATCTGACGATGCTGGCTTCACAGGGCGTCATGGATCCGCTTATCGGCCGGGAAGAAGAAATCAAACGCATGGTCGACATCCTCAGCATGGAGGGCAAGAACAATCCTGTTCTCCTCGGGCCCCCCGGTGTCGGAAAAACATGCATAGTAGAGGGCTTCGCAGCCGTCGTTGCCAGCGGACGGGTTCCCAAGATACTCCAGGGAAAACGTGTCATCCAGCTCGACATCGCTTCGCTTCTCGGCGGAACCATGTATCGCGGTCAGCTCGAGGCTCGCGTCGAAAAGATTGTTTCAGAACTCGTCGAGGGAAAAAACGTCATTCTTTTCATCGATGAGCTTCATCAGATCACGAAGCTGGTCCAGGCCGGCTGTGGCTTTGACTTCGGAAATTATATAAAGCCTTTTCTCGCGCGCGGTGATTTCAGCATGATCGGTGCGACCACCGAATCGGAGTTCAAGAAATTCATTGAAGACCCGGATCCGGCGTTTGCCCGTCGTTTTATTCGCATCCGGATAGACGAGCCAAAACCGGATGAATTGAAACTTCTTCTGATACGCGTCGGAAAGAAATTCGGCGCGCATTATCGCATCGTGGTTCCTGAAGTCACGATCGATAAAACGATTGCAATGGCTGATCAGTACCTGCGAGATCGCTTTTTTCCCGACAAGGGAATAGATCTTCTTAAAGAAGCGATTGCCGAAAAACGTTTCAAGGAGGATGGGGGAAAGCGTGCGCGTGCAGGTCTTACCGCTCTGGATGCCGTTATTGCAAACGAGATCAAGGCCATTGAAGCTCATGATTGCGACCGTATTTCCGCTACTCTCACCACCTGGGATCTCGAAAAGGAAAAATTCTTCGCGGCCACGCTGACCGTGGAAGATGTCGCTGTGGTATTGTCCCGTCGCACAGGTGCACCGGTAGGCGAAGGCCGCGCGGATGAGATCACCAAACGGATGGGAGCTCTCCAGGAGGCGTTCAAGACGGCTATCATAGGCCAGAAACGCGCCAAGGACGCCATTATTGGCGCCATCAAAATGCTTGGGGCCGGAATCCGCCAGCATAACAAGCCGATCGGTTCATTTTTGTTTCTGGGCCCCTCCGGAACCGGCAAGACCGAAACCGCAAAAACCATCGCTCGCGCCTTTTTTGGTGATGAAAAGCGACTGATCCGGTTTGATATGTCTGAATTTTACGACGATCATCTCATGGCGCGATTCATAGGCTCTCCAGTGGGCTACGTCGGCAGCGACGAAGATGGCCTTCTGACGAAGGAGATGACAAAAAACCCGTTCTCGGTTGTCTTATTCGACGAGATCGAAAAAGCGCATCCGAAGCTGTTCGACATTTTCCTCCAGATGCTGGACGAAGGCACCGTGAAAGATATGAAGGGACAGACGGCTTCCTTCAAGAATGCGATAATCATTATTACTTCAAACGTCGGCACGCACAATTACGCCGGCCTCGAGCAGCGTGATTTCGAAGCCAAATTTCCGGCGCTTCAGGCCAAAGTCCTGGAAGAGCTGAAGAAGGCCGTGCGCCCTGAAATAATCAATCGCCTCGA
This sequence comes from Candidatus Rifleibacteriota bacterium, assembly GCA_015233155.1. Lineage (GTDB taxonomy): Bacteria > Muiribacteriota > Ozemobacteria > Ozemobacterales > Ozemobacteraceae > JADFYG01. Next base: position 17,444 of record JADFYG010000046.1, on the reverse strand, counting down.
ACACGTGATTCCATTCTCGCCTTTCACGAGAGATGAACTCATGGCGGTTTTCCGTAAGCTGGCCGCTGAGAGCGCAAAGCACATCCTGGAACAGAAAAACATCGTCTACACGGTAACTGATGCATGCGTGGCACATGCCGTCGACACGGGGTACGACTCCCAGTTTGGAGCGCGACCCATGCGTCGTGAAGTTCAGCGCATCGAGGAATGCATTGCCGAGGCGGTCCTGGATCGGCTCATATCATCAGGTGACAAGGTCGATGTCGGCGTTGAGGATAAAAAATACATCCTCAGGAAAGTGTACCAGGGAGCGTAGACATGAACGATAATACACAAAAACCTTCCAAGAGCGTACAAAAAGAACACGCTGCAACTCCGCAAACGAAGTCCCCGACAGAACCAGAACAACCAACCGAGCCTGGACTGCCGACTTCTAGTGATGCCTCACCGGCAAGCGTTGCTGACGCTGCTTCGTTAATACCTGATTCCCCCCAGGCAAAGCGTTTTTTCGAACTATCAGGGAAATTGAAAGCGTTGGCCGGGAAACTTCTGCTCGACGTCGGCGATTCAAGCGTGACCCTGGAGCGCACCCGTCGCCTGCCTCGTGTACTTGTCGTTGGCGAATTCAATGCCGGAAAAAGCACGCTGATCAACTCCGGACTGGGTGAAGTCCTTCTTCCTACTGGCGTTACCCCGACCACGAGTCTGCTTACGTCCGTTGAAAACGGACCGTTCGCGGTAAAAGTGAAGCCGATTGGCACAAAGGATGCCATCAAGATAGAGCCGGGCAAGAGAGAGTCAGCCGGATACGGCATTCCCGACTATGTTTTCGACTGGCAGGGCTTCAGGGAATTATTGACCAACCCGGAAAAAATCGAAAAGCTGGAACGCGTTGATATTTCCCATCCGGCGGCTCCAAGAGAGATGCTGATACTGGATTCACCCGGTATAAACGACATCGCCAAATCACGTGCGGAGATCGTTTACGGCGTGATTCCCAGTGCTGATATTGTGGTTTTCGTTCTTTCCGCGACCAAGCCGTTTTCGGAATCAGAACGCACGTTTCTTGAAGAAAAGCTGTTGGCGGGCGATCTGAAAAAAATAATATTCGTACTGAATCGTCTGGATGAAATAGAGGAAAGCGAGCGCGACGAGGTCGTGGCCGAAGTTTCTAAAAACGTGACCGATGCTTTGAACAAGGCCTATGCGCGAGTGAACGCCTCAATCGGACAGACACTTTATTTGCCGGTAGAAACGGTCGAAGTATTTCCATGCAGCGCCAAGGAAGTGACGCCTATTCATGGCGAAGCGCGCAGCAAGACGATCGGCTTTGCGACCAGCGGAACAAACAGCGCCACGGCAAAGCTCGCTGATGGGAATCGTCGGTTTTGGACGCGAATTCTTGAGATAACGAGTCGCGATCGTCAACGGGAAAACGATCTTGTATTCCACCATTTCCTGCGACGGGCGACGATGCGCATCGAGCGCACACTCGAAACGCTCGATGCAAACCGGTCGTCCGATCGCTCGACTGTATTCCGCAGACTCTCCGAAGATGCCGTAAAGCTGGGAAAATTGCGCGAGGTGCTGGGTTCAGCCGAAACCCGCATTCAGAACGCGGAAACGTCACTGAAGGTGCAGTTCCACCAGCAGATAGACAGGGTGATCGCCGAAATCATCTCTATCCATCGCCTGGGACGCAACCCCGGAACGGTCAACGACCGATTGAAAGGGTTGTACGAATATATTACCGTTATCATGAAGACAACACTGGATCAACTCTATTCAGAACTTGGCCGGGAATTCGATTCAGTCATCGATGACAAGCAGTTTTTCGAAGAGCGTAGCCTCGATATTCAGTATGATTTTTCCGACGTTCCATCCAAGATTATTTCGTCGATGAGTTTTGCTTATATTGCGGCCATATTATTTGGCGGAACAGTTGGCATGTTTGCCGGAGTAGCGTATTTCGCAAGCATGGTCATTGCCAACAAACGCTCGGTGAAACAGTATTTCCTGAATGCGACCGTATCAGAAGAATCGCTTCAGGAAACAAAGGATCATCTGGTCGCAAGTGTCGACAGAGAAGTCGAATATGCGGTCGATTTTGTTCGTCAATCTCTGGTGCAACGAATAGACACGGTTCAGGCGGATGTCAGAAACCAGGTTTACGCGATTCAGCGCCCGCTCGGCATAGACCTGGACGAGGCGAAAAGCCGGCTTGCCGCGTTGCGCACCGAAGTGAACGGGTTTCTTGCGCCCCTTCCATAGGATACCAATCACAAAGGTTCACGGGTAAGTCTAAATATTTACGACTCTTTGCGCCAAGCGAGATTCCTCACATTCGTTCGGAATGACAGATAACTCGGAATGACAAACAAGACTGTCATTTCGACCGAAGGGAGAAAGCCCATCGCTCCTTAGCTCATCACGACGACGCAATTGGAAGAGTAAGTGTCAGTGTCGCGCCAATATCAGTGTTTCCAGCGGTCAGATTCCCGCGCAGATGCCCTTCGACTATTGACTTCGCAAGATACAAGCCAATGCCGGTACCATGGGACAGATCTTTAGTGGTGAAATAGGGTTCGAAGATGCGATCCAGAATTTCGGGCGGTATCCCCCCGCCATTATCACTTATCGTGATGACGACTTTGTCGTTCTCCTTGAAAAAGTCAAAGGCGATCATACCGCGCTCGCTGGTACCAATATCCTTTTGCTTCCGGCGCTCGATAATCGCATCCATGGCATTATTCACCAGGTTGATAATGACGTGTTCAAATTTGTTTTTGTATCCTTCAACAGTTTTTTCTCCGCATGAAGTGATATCCGGGATGGAGTAAAACGTTTTCTGGTGTGAATGGCACTTCAGTGAGAAGTCGATATTGTTGGCTGTCAATTTAGACGACATCAATGTCAGTACATTGCCAACGGCCACCATGGAATCAAATGTTTCCAACTCCTTGCTCGGCAGGAAAAAATTTCGAAAATCATCTATGGTTCGCGACATGTGTTGAATCTGATCCATGGCTTTACACGTGGACCGATCAATGAAATCTCCATCAAGTTCTCCGTGATGATAAGTATCCTGTACATTTTGAATGCAAAGGCCCAGGGTATTCAGCGGTTGTCTCCACTGGTGAGCGATTGCACCTAGCATCTCGCCCATAGCCGCATATTTTGTTTTCTGTGCAAGAAGTCTCTCGCTTTCGCGACGCTTAACGACCTCTTCATCTACACGCTGTTCAAGTGAACTATTAAGTTGCTGAAGTTCGGCGGTGCGTTCGGCAACCTTCAATTCCAGAGAAAGCTTGTCGGCTTCAATATTATGAAGATGTTGTTTCAGAACTTCGGCCATACCACGAAAGTTTGCGATCAGAGCATTTATTTCAACAATGTTCGACTCCGGCCATATGATTTCACTCTGAGATCCGAGTCTGGATGGAAGATCATTGGTCAAACAGGTCAGAAGAGTGGTCGTTTCGGAAAGTCGATGACTGATAACCCGGGATATCACTAAGCCAATAATTAAGAGTACAAGTGCCGAAGCCATATCTGTAATAGCATTGTGCTGAAAAAACTGCCGAATAGACGTGACTGGCATTTCGAACCGTAAGCTCCAGTTCGTTCCTTCAATCCGAATTTTGGTGAAGTAAAAAGAATTATTCCATGCTTTTATATATGCGGTATTTCCTTGTGGTAAGCTTTCTAATAGCCATAAATCCTTGTGAATTTGTGTAATATCTCCTTCCTGTTTTTCCTTAAAGGGTTCGAGTGAGTGCCTTTCCGGGTCCGTGCTGATTACCGTATTCTCGTGAGAATCCAGGACAGTGAGGCGAGATTCAAATGGTTTTTCACTGCTTTGAAGTAACTTCTGTATACTGGTAACGTTTACGGCTCCGAGTCCAAACCCCGTCAATTCACCATTTTCAATTATGGGTACGCATATTGAAAAGATTGGAACAAAAACGCCGCCTCGTCCCATGAAAACATCTGAAATAACCGGTTTCATAGAGTTTTTAAGTTTTTTGAAATACTCGCGATCCGAAAAGTTGATTCCAATGGTCGATTCACCGCGTTCGTTAACCCGCGGGAAAAAAGCTACGGTTGTAGCACTGGAATCAGCCAGAAAAACATTGTGGAAGTCCGGAAACAGGATATTTATCTGCTCAAGCTTATCCTGTAACAACTCTGATGGACGAATTTCGTGTTGCCGACCCAGTCGAGCTATCTCAGAGACTGCGTCCAGATGAGGGGAAAGCCAGAATCTGACAAGCGATGCACTATTCCGCGCATTTCGCAGGATAGAGCCTTCCATCAGCTTTTGGGTGGCATCGAATTCCCGCCAGCTTGAAAATAACACCATACCCAGGACTGGAACTATGATGCAGAAGCTGACGACTTGAAAGAGCAGATTGCTGTAGGTGAGCGCGGGGCCGGCATTATTATGATTCAGGACACCCTTATATGGAAGATAAGTAAGGATTATTCCTGCGACAAGAGCGTTAAAAACGCCGTTAACAGATTGTTTGAGAGCGATGAGAACTACCTCTTGAGCCTCAAGGCCCATTATTCCTCCATAGAAAAGCGCCACCATCGGAATCCCGAGCAATAACCAGAAAAACATATCGGTGAGGGGAGGGTTAGAATATCCGCGTTTAATGCTTCGATCAATCCAGATGGTTTCTGCAATGGAAATGACGATGCCGTATGGGTGATTCCAGAGGGGGTAAGTGCGCAGTGAGCCGACCAGGGTTACTATAATACCTGGGACAACGCCCGCCAGAAAAATCGCGACAATGGAAAAAATGCTTCCAAATACAATATCCTCGCAATAAACGATAGGGAAGTGGAGATCATATCCGGTAAACGATAGAAGTGCGAGTAAAGAGACGAGTGCCAGCTTTTCGGTTCTGGCGGTTGTCGCTGCTGCCTCTTTCTGGGTGTCCATATATTTCTTCGCTACAGTATCACTTTTTTATTGCGTTCGCTATTGATAGATCTCAAAATATGGTGATATTAATACTGTGTAGCTCTGTCGTATAAACTTTTTTTGCAATAGGAGCCCCCATGGAACCAGATGACGGCAATATTTCCGGAGAATTTGTTTCAACTCCGCGCTGGACGGGGGACATAGAGCGGGTCTTTGCTTTCCACACAAAGCGCGCACCCGGCATCGTCATTGCCATTTCAATGGTCGATTATGCCCGTGAACTGCTTGGAGAAGTGAAAAGCGTTCTCTGCGCCGTTGCTGAAACCGAATGGTGCCTGCCTGATGCCATACAGGTGCTTACTGGGGCAACTGTTGGCAACAGGTATCTGCGTATTGATCATGAGCTGGGACGTTATGCCCTGACATTGTATGATCGTGACAATGGGAATGGGATACGTGTTTTCGTTGACATATCAAAAATCGATGCCGTCGAAACTCCCGAATTATACAAGTTCTTTACACGTACTCGCGCCTCAGAGACGGCTGCCGGTCCTGCACGTCAGATCAGCAACGCCAAGGTTGTTCAGGAATTCATGAGGGTAGACAGAAAGATCCTTACCGCGAAACGCGTGCAGTTACGTGATTCCGGGAAGCAGCCGATACCTCCCGCCGCCGTTTGTACTGGTTGCGGCGAGTCTTTTCTGAAGCTTGACGCCGGTCAGACTGTATGTTCCTGTTGTCGCGGCGAAGCTTATTTCGATGAAGTTGGGTGACATCGTGCCCAGACTTAAATGATATAATTGTCGTAATATCTCAATAAAAGGCGGGACTAGTATCTCTTTACACAAAACGAGACTCCTCACATTCTTTCGGAATGACAAATTTTACTGCCATTTCGAACGAAGAGAGAAATGTCTGCCACTATTAATCATTAGTTAACCCCGAATTATTGAGAAGATATAAATTGTCTTTGGAAAGAAAGGCATGTCTTCGTGAAAAAGAGTTCAAAGCGAGTTAAGACATCGTCGGGTGATAAATCAGCCCCGGCATCACTGCCGGAGATTTTGCGCGATCTGCCGGATGTTCTTGCCATGGACATAGGTACAGGCACGAAAGACATACTGCATTTTTCCGCCCGCAACACCATCGAAAACAATCTCAAATTGGTTGTTCCGACGCCGGCACGATTGATGGCTGAGCGACTGCTGCGTGAATCAGGACCTCTTTCGATTGCCGGTTATACCATGGGAGGCGGTTTTCTGGCCCAGGTGTTGCGCGAGCATCGCGAAAAAGGGCTTCCCGTCTCCATGGAGCGTCTGCCCGCTTTTACCGTGCGTAACAACCTGGAAGAAGTTCGCGAGTCCGGTATCGAGGTCGTCGAAAAGATCGCGGCGCCGACTCACTTTTTCGACGAAATCGAGTTGCCTCTCTATTTCGATCTTATGAATCGGTTCGGCATCGACACTGACCGTTTGGCGGTCGTGGCAATTTCAGTCCAGGATCACGGCTATCACACGAACGATGAATCATCGCGCCGCAACAGATTCAAGTATTTTCTGGAACACCTTGAAGCTGATCACACTCCGCGAGCGCTTGTTTTCTCGCCCGCCACTCTACCCGGGGTTTTCGGACGGCTTCATTCCGGAGCTCTGAGCGTTGCGCATTTCAATCCGAATCTGAAGGTAATACTCGTCGACACATCTTTTTCCGCAATTCTTGGTTGTACATTCGATTCGCGCGCTGCCGCCCTCCCCGGGCCGGTTCTTTACATCAATTTCGGAAATGGTCATACCATGGCTACGGTAGTGAACTCAGGACGCATCCAGGCTTTCTTCGAGCACCACACTCGTCTTCTAAAAGATAAACCACGCGCCATGCTCGATTTCATGAAGCGCCTTACCGAGGGCCATCTTACCACCGATGAGGTGTTCGACGATGACGGAAACGGTTGTGTAACCTATGAGCCCCAGCCATTTTCCAATATATCCGGAATTGTCGTGACTGGTCCCAAGCGCGCGCTTATGGCCGAAACCGGCCTGGGGCCATTTATTGAGGCTGCTCCCGGTGGCGACATGATGATGACCGGGCCTCTGGGTCTGCTGCGTGGTCTCGCCCTGCTTGAAGGGAAGGCGTCGGCGTGACCGCTTCCATTTTTCGTCAGTTCAGACTGCTCCTCCTTGTCTCCGTTTTCCACGGGATCACATTCTTCCCATTTACAACTCCTGCCACGCACGGAATACTTCTGGCTTGCGATGACTCTCTTTTGGCGCTTCTTACCGCCGATGACCCGGAAAGCGCTTTCAGCCAAGGGATAAAAGAATTTCATTCGCGCCTGTCGGCCCTCGGAGCGGCCCTGAAAGACAAGCGCTCCGCCATAGAAATCGAGCCGCTGCTGACGAATCTGATGGAGGCATGGCTCGCTTTTTCCGGAAAATATATGGTAAATCCGCCTGAAAAGGCCCGTAACGACCCTGACTGGCAAAAAAAGATGGAAGAGGCCGCCGACCGAATCGGCGCGATCCGAAAATCGATCATGGACAAACGACTTACAGACGCGCATGATGCCGTTCTCGATCTTTCCACACGCGTCAGCGGCTTCTTTGATGGCTTCGGTCTTTCGCCGCTCAAGCGAGCATTCATCGAAGTGTCGCGTAGCTTCGAAGAGTTCGACCGCAGTCATCTTTCCCATGACATTGTTGGGATGAGGGCCGCCCAGGCATCGCTCACAGCTCTTGTCGCCACATTCACTCCACTGGTTAATGCCGCTTCCCGGCAGGTTTTCGAGCGATTAAACATGTCTGTTGACTCGCTCTCCGTCGCCTGGATTCCCGTGCAGACACAAACCCGGGAAACTCCATCGCCTTCGACGGAGTCACTGGTAACGACTTCTCTCGACAATGCCAGACGTGACTTTCAGGATTTGCGAAGCCGTCTGCTAATGGCCGACTGGTTTCCAAAACTCGACCTTTCCTCAAAAAGCATTGCTTCGGATACGACCGGTGTCGTAAGCTCTGGCGTATCGGTTACGACTGATCTTGCGAGCGGTGCATCCTTGCATAAATAAATTGAAAATACATCCATAAAAGGTTCCTACTTATAATATTCCCGATAACATTGCAGGGCGAACGCATTAAAAGATTAGTATAAAATATCCAGACCAGGAGGTCCTCCATGATCACCGTAACAGTCATCAAGAGTCAAAAGGCTGAATGCAAGAATTGCCATGAAGCTCATCGCGTTGTCGAGGAAGCCATTGCTGATTTTGCCGGAAAAGCTAAGCTCGAAGTGATTTTTTCCAATACTCCTGAGGCACAGCCATATGGAATTATCTCGACACCTGTCGTAGCGATCGAAAAGCGTATCTATTCGATGGGCAAACCGGTAATCAAGGACAAAGTCGCAAGCTGGATCAAAAAAGAGGTCGGAGCCTGATTACTTCTTCAGACCACCAGCCCAAAGTGCCTGTCCATACGCGCTGAAATTTATTTTTGTTTTGATTCGTGTTTACCTGTGGTTATACAGAAGCGCAATGAAATTTGTTTTTGTATTCGGTCATAATTTTCGTAGGGGCGGGTTTCAAACCCGCCCGATAAAATAAAATTCAGTACACCTTTGTGTAAGTCCCAGTTTCGGTCTTTATTTGTGTTCATCCGTGTTCATCTGTGGTTAAATGTTCTGTATTTTTTTGGGGAGTCCTCATGGATATTGCAACAGCAACACCGCTTCTGGAAAGCGCTTTTCGCGCAGGCGTAGCCGAGGTTGGCGAATTTCTCGGCACCCACCTTATTTCGGGCATGATTCCGGCGTTTTTCATAGCCGGCGCCATTGCAGTGTTTTTGGAGAAGCAACGCATAACCCGCCTCATGGGACGTAATGCCTCTCCATGGATGGCCTATCCGGTTGCGTCTTTTTCCGGAGCGCTTCTGACGGTCTGTTCGTGCGGCGTTTTGCCCATTTTTACCGGAATTCGCCAGCAGGGCGCGGGTATTGGTCCGGCGTTTACGTTTCTATTCTCAGCCCCTGCCGTGAATCTTATCTCGCTGACATATACATACACCTACATGGGGACCAAAGTAATGGTAGCGCGTTTAATCTCGGTCCTGATATGTTCGATTGCCATAGGAATGTGCATGAAGGCAATCTTTGGCGAGGACCCGCCGGGCCCCGATGCTACGGCCGTGCATGTAATGGCCGATGATGAAGGCCGAACTGACGGGCAGCAGATAATTTTCTTCGCGACGCTCGTGTTGATAATGGTGACATCGACAGGCATGTTCGATTCAATTATTGCACAAATCGTTCCGGCATCATTGTTTGCCGTGATTGCCCCGAATCTTGCAGTGCCGTTATCCCGGATAATCCCGAAACTCGTTCTGATATTTTGCGAAATAGGTATCATTTTCGTCATGCTGAAGAAGTGGTTTCATCCGGACGAGGTGACTCAGTGGTTAAAGAAATCCTGGAGTCTCTTCCTGATGATATTCCCCAAGGTACTGCTTGGAATTTTCATTTCCGGACTGTTAGCCGCAATATTCCCGCTTGCCCGTTTCATGGCATGGTTCGACACGAATACCATGAAAAGTAATCTGACGGTTGCCTTCATCGGCGCCATGATGTATTTTGGTACTATCGTGGGAGTGAACATCGTTTCCACGATGACGCGATTTGGCATGCACATCGGGCCGGCCCTGACCCTTCTGTTATCCGGGCCTGCGATGAGTCTGCCCGAGCTTATGGTACTGATTCCGCTTGTAGGACCTCGGAAGGCGTTTACGTATCTGGCTCTTGTGGTCGTAATGACTGCGTCATGCGGTATGATATTCGGGATGCTATGAATGGAAGCAGCGGAAATACAATTAACATCTATCTGAAGGGAACGCCATGAACGAAGCGAAAATTGCCGAACTGAATCGAATCCAGGACATGATGAAGGAAGGTGAGTATGAAGCTGCTCGCCCGCTGCTGAAAGAATTTCTTCGGCATCATCCCGATGAGCCATTAGCCATTCGATTATTGGGAAACACATATGCTTATACGGGTTATCTCGGAAAAGCCCGCAAGATCTGGCGTGCCGCGATTAAAAAGTTTCCGGATAACGTCGATCTTTTGTATAACCTCGCTCTTGCTTTTTATCTGCAAGGGGAGTTCGCGAGCGCCAGACGCTACTGGAAACTTGCCTTGAAATTCTCCCCGGAAGACGGAGAAATCTACTTCAATCTCGGTCAGATCGCCCGGGACGAGGGCGAGTTGAGACGTGCCATTTCATGGTGGGAAAAAGCGTTGGAGAAAGATCAGAGTAATGTTGAGACGATGAACAATATCGGCTCGGCATATGCTTCACGCAATATGCATGGCAAAGCCGCGATCTGGTATCAGAAAGCGGTCGCCATAGATCCGGATTATGCGATCGGGCATTACAATCTTGCCGTGACTATGTTTGAGCGCGGCGAGTTCGACGAGGCGATCACCCATGCCGAAAAGGCGGCTCAGCTTGACCCGACGACGCATATGAAAGCCTCGGAAGAGCTGATCAAGCGGGTACAGGCAAGTCGTGCAGCGCGCCACGTAAAATTTGAACAGACGACAGAAATTACCCCTAAGGTTCCAGATAACGTCGGCTGAATATTGCTAAAATATTAACGATCGCACTTTCTCAAAAGAAAAGTGCGATCGTTTTACATCCGGAGCGAAAGCTTTAATTCACCATCGGTTTTTTGTCTTCTTCGTCTGTTTCATCAACTTCGCTCCGATGCATTTTTCCGTGCATGATGTCCTGGCGTTGTCTGAGGATATTCAGGTCGTTTCGCAGCTGGCGGTTTTCTTCTCGGTACTGATTCATGTCACGCAGAACCTGGGTATATCTCATAAGAAGCTGACGTAATCTTGATTCGACACCGCGAATCTCGCCGCCGAGTCCATCGAGCATGCCGACCAGAGAGGAAAGGCGTAAATCGGAAGTGGGCATGGACGTCGCTGTATTGTTGCCATCAGATGAGTCAATTCCTGACTGTTCTCCGACAGCTGTTACAGGCCTGCGCAGAGGATTATCTCCGAACTGCGCGATGAGCTCCTCGCTGCTCAGCGTTTGGCGAAGTTCAAGTTGTTTGATGAATATCAGACGTTCGAATGACGGCTGATCCATGAACATTTCATCCCCTTCCGGGCCGGCAACGACTTCGATGGCGAAGTGCTGGCGATATTTTTTTAGAATATCCTGGAGAGTCCCGGGGGAGAGCTGGGTCATTCGTTGAATATCCTGTATCGAGTAACGGCGCTTTTCCATACAAGCTCCTGCAAATTCGAAATTCATGATTGCTTGGCTATTATCGAACGACATGCCACATTTCCTGAGAAAAATCGCCATGACTGGTTTTCGACAAATCTTGTGTGATAACATTCACAATAAATATGTGTGTAATGGATTTATAGGGAGGGTCCAGTGGATCGCCCAAGGAGTGTGCACAAATATTTGTGTTCGGTATTCTATGTTTTAAAGGATTAGAGCCACTGAAAAAGCAGGAAGATAGCTATTCTATAGACATTTGTCGGATGAATTTTGTTGCTCAAAAAATTAGACTGGCAATAATTTGGCGGGGGTTTGCAGTAGTGAAGGTTATAAAGAGTTTTATTTTTCTAATGTTTCTGGTGTTTTATATCCCGCAGTTTGCGCTGGCATGTGACCCGGAGCCTGGTCCGCAACATTTTGTGAGCCCGTCAATAGAGAATCCTCCACTTTCGACCGGGTATTTTGAGGTTCACAACACCCTGAATGGCCTTCCCTGCAATCAGATCCGATGTCTTTCGACCGCCTCCGAAGGCCCTCTGCTCGTCGGAACAGATGGGGGAGGGCTCATGGTTTATGAAAATAACAGCTGGTTATCGTTTTCCCCGACATCCACACCTCCATTTCCAGCGAAGACTGTTTCGACGGTGATCGAAGAGGCCGGCAACACATGGCTTGCCGGGACACCTGACGGACTGGTTCGGATCAGCCATAAGAACGGTTGGTCATTCGAGAAGATATTACTTCAGGGACCGCTGAGTCGAAACATTCTTTTTCTATCGAAAGACCATGAGGATCTTTTAGCTGGCACGGACAACGGTGCAGGGGCAATCGGCGGTAATATGGAAATGCCCTTCAGGATGGCTGATGGCATGCTGGTGACGGGCTTTTCCTGCGGGACGCCCTGGAAGGAATCGCAGTTGTTCGGCGGGGGGCAGGGAGTCTTTCGTGTTCAAAGCGAATCATTGTTCCCACTTCGACCTGATAACATCGATTTGGGGTGGGTACAGGCTTTTGCGAAACTCGGGGAGATCCTGCTCATTGGCGGTTCAAAGGGGTTGTTTCGACTCGACAAGACAGAGGCGGTGACGACCGCCCTGCCTGACGTATGGATCACCGCACTTGGTGCCATGCCCGGGCTGACTGATATTCCTTCTGATCAGCCGAATCATTCCCTTGATGTGAATGAAATGAAAAGTTTCTTTGACATGGCAGTTGCTTCACCTTCATTAAGCGGGGCAGTTGTAGAATCAGGTGAATACAAGAAAATCATGGATCGTATCGAAGCGATGCTTCCGTGGTTTAACAATCCCGCAAATTATTCGAGTCCGGACTGGCCTAAAAAATCCAACGAGTATTTCGAACTGATGGAAGAAGTGGCCAAATTTGCGGGAAAGCCTGTTGCCGCCGTTCCCCTGCTAAAAGGCGTCTGGATTGGCATGCAGGAAGACGGCCTGATTTTATACTCTACTGATGGACAACGCCGTCATTTCACGCGGGAAAACTCCAAACTTCCGAGTAATCGCATTTCTGCGATTACAACCGACGATACCGGTGAAACATGGATTGGGACGACCGATGCGGGTCTCTTACGTTATTGTAAATACAAATTATCTGATAACAAGGCACAGGTCACCGTCTGGTCGGGAGAGGTCCAGGTGCTGAAGAATGTGGCTGATCGACTGTTCATCGGTACCAAGGCCAACGGACTGCTGGTTTTTGATCCAAGAACCCTGGAACAGAAGGGCAGCTACTCGTCCCTCACTCACCCGGGATTTCATAAACGAGTTACAGGGCTCACTCTCGATCCCAAGGGGAGTCTCTGGGTTTCAGGAGACGCCGGAGTCTGGCGTATCGATGCTTCCGGTGTCAAGGGCTTCGGAGTAAAAGACGGGTTGTCTTCGGGCACAATCGAGGCTATCGAAAGTGATGCGGATGGTCGTATTTTCGCGGTCGGACAACCGACAAATGGAAAGGGATTCCTTTCTGAACAAATAATGCAGTTCGATGGCACTCATTTCATCAGTTATTCCCGCGATAACGTAAAAGCCATTCTCGAGTTACCTCCTGCATCGGCTGCGCAGGGTCTCAAAGGACTGGGACTTCGCGATACTTATGTAAGAAATTTCGATGTAAAACATGCGTCGATGAGTCTTGCTCTTTATGAAAAACCTGATGTGCTTGTTCATGCGAATGCTCTGTTGGGTATTACGGCCTACCTGCTCATTGGCACGCGTGAGGGACAGCTTGCCATATTCGACGGGGAAGGGTTCAAACCGCTTTCAAAGAATGGGCCGGGTATTTTTGGGCCCATCATCGGACTTGCCCGTCGTCCAAATGGCGACCACCTGATTATCGGAGAGCAGGGTATCGTCTTATTCAATGGCGAAAACTATACTAAGATTCCCCAGCTTGCTTCACCTTCCGGGGCTATTTGGCAGGACTTGACGGCTGACGATCTGAACACGGATTTATTCTGGGCTGCCTTCAGGACCGAGGGAGGAAAAGACGGCGGAGTGGCCTTGTATCAGAATGGGGGCTGGCAGATGTTTCCGCATCCCACGCCTGTTAAGAAGGTCGCCGTAGCCGATCCTTATATTTTTCTTGCGGAGCCGACGAAAGTCATTCGACGCCTGAAATGATTCAGATTTCGGGTGTGCGAAACTCCAATGTAAAGATTTATTCAAAAATATTTTCGTACGTGCTCGTTGTCGATTGGTGAATCATGGACGCCGATGTTTGTCGATGTCTGTCTATGTTTATCACTGATTGATTAATATATCTTCGGAAAACATCATCTTCGGCCGAAATTGATCATGCAATTGTTTGCCTCCTTATGTTTCAGGCCGGGGACCCGCAAGGTCACCGGTCTTTTTTTGTCTGTTTGATCTGAGATCGCCGACGGGATGATCGGAGATGAGAAATCATTTGAGTCATTCTGACTCCAGTCTGATTCAGTTCTCCGGAACGACTACGCCCGCAAATGTCCTGAGTTGATAGCCGTTTCGAGTCGCAATCAGCTTATACGTACCGGCAGGAACGTCAAAGAACTGGAAATATCCCTGATCATCGGTGATTGCAAACCGATCAGATCCGGCAATTGCAACAATGGCCCCGACAATCGGGACATCCGTGATCAGATCCCTCACAAATCCGGAGATACGATGAGGCGCACTCACAGGGATTTCAGGAATAACCAGGACAGTCTGGGTTGCTGTCACCATCTCCTGACCATCAGACACCGAGCATTGCAACTCGTAGGTGCCAGTCGCGAATGGAGCGGTCCAGGTGGCGTTTGCCGAAGAAATACTCGAGAAACTGCCTCTGGCGGGATTCACGGACCACGCGTAGGACAACCCCGTATCGCCATCCGGATCGTTCGGAACTACTTTTATCGAAAGCTCACGACCAACCGTCACCGTCTGCAGGCTGACGATGCGTGGAGCCGGGAACTGTTTCGGCGGAGGCGGTGCAATGGTAGCCGCCGGATAAACAATCAGACGGTGTGTGGCCTTTCCTGAAGCTCTGGACGGGTCAGTCACCAGGCACGCGAACTCGTATGTCCCGGTAGCGGAAGGGGCTGTCCAGACCGTATGACCGGCGGTCGTCGTCGAGAATGTGCCGTCGGCTGGTTGTACAGACCAGAGAAATGTCATTCCGAAGTTTCCGTCCGGGTCGTTGGGAACTGCCTCCAGCGATACTCTTGCATTTACCTGGGCTGTCGCTGAGCCGGACACTGTGGGAATCGGGGGCCGATTCACCGGCAGAGGTGGCAAGACAACCGGATTGTTTGCTACCGGAATCCTCACTGTACCCTTTTCCTCGACCCCTGCCGCGTTGCGGACAGATACCGAGACAGCGTGATGCCCTTCATCAAATGGAGCCGTCCAGGAAATGGCTTCAATTCCGATCTTTTCAGCTGAAATGCCAGCGGTGAACATGTCTACAGAAGTTCTCAACGAGTCCGGCAGGGAAGCGGAAGATGAAGCTCCGACTCCGTCAGGAATGTCCCAGGACAATGGTTTAAGATCAGCGGCCGACCTCTCCGGATCGAAGAAGACAGCCCATAAAGTAGTCTTTCCTGATGCCGCCACCGAACCCTCCGTGGGATCGCGAAATAGCATGATCCGGGGATGTTTGTGCGATTCGCTCACTTTTTGTATCGTTGCCTCGACGAAGATTGTCCCTGGGGGGCCGAATGAAGTCGTAAATGAATCTTCCGAGAAACCCGGTGCATTGATGGTGATCGATTCAACCGCCGTCTCACTGGCTGCCGGCGGCGGGAGGGGAGGGGATTCGAATCGACCGTTGGCATCGGTATGGAATTGCTCTCCCCACACCATGAGCGTCACGAATGGGATCGGATTTCCCTCTGCATCATGGAGAATGCCGGAAACTGTATTGCTTGCCAGCTGCAGATCGAGGTTAACACCGGAGCGGACCGGCGTCGAGTTGGTTACCGAAATTTCGGGAGATCGAACCTTGTAAGTCGTGATATTGCCTGATTCATCGCGCAACTGGAAGCGGGCAATGATGCGGTGATTGCCTCCGACGGGAACTCCGCCAAGATTGAATTCTCCGCTTGCATTAGTGCTAGTGGCGATGTTGAAATTATCCTGAAGCCAGACCGATGCGGAAGATACCCTCACCGCTGTTCGCATCGCTGGGTTTCGGATGGAAACGGCTATGGCTTCGGAAGCGGTGACAGCTCCAGAAATGACGCCGGTTGCGCCACCAGGGGACACTGTTCCTCCGCTGAAATTTCCATATACAAAATCATGGCATCCAACTATGCTGACTAAAGTGACCAGCATAAATATCAGACAACAAAAAACGGAAAAATATTTCATTTCTGGATCTCCCTGGAAAAGTTTTGGCATTGCTTGTTTCGCGACGTTTCTGAAACGGATCTCAACCGACAGCGAACCGCCGATCAGTTGGCGATTCGCTGTCAGCGTAAGCCGAAAGCCCTTGCAGAGCCATGGTTTAATGAGATCAGTAGCCGAAGACAACCAGGTGAGGGAGATAATCACCGTCAAAGGTCATGAAAGAGCCGGCGGCATAAAGATCGAATTTATCGCAGGCCAGGGACTGGACCCCGGTATCAGTTGAAGGTGGAGAAGATGGGCTCTTGGAACAAGCAGACCAGTTAGTTCCATTCCATTTGGCAACACTTAACATGGGCGTGGTACCGGATAAAGTGAAATCACCTCCGGCATATACATTTCCGATTCGATCCACCGCCAATGCAAATACGATATCATTCAAGCCTGTATCCATTGCGCTCCACGCGGAGCCATCCCAACTTGCGGTATGCTTGGCGGAAGAACCGCCCGCATTCAGAAAAGAGCCGCCAGCATATAACCTGCCCAAGCTGTCAAACACAAGAGCACGACACGTGTCATCCATACCACTCCCAAGCGGGTTCCACGCGGAACCGTCCCAAAAAGCGACATTATTGGCGGAGACACCGGCTATCGATGCGAAATTACCCCCAACATACAATTGTCCGTTCTGGTCACATGTCATGGTCTCAATGGAGGAATTACAGCCTGTTCCGAGGGCGGACCATGCGGAACCGTCCCACATGGCGATTCGGTTGGTGTTAGCCACCAGTCCCATGTTTGTGAACGCTCCAGCTGCATAAAGATTCCCTGATGGATCAAAGGTGATTACTCTCACAGTGTCGTTGGCGCCTTGTCCGAGACCCGCCCAGGTTGTGCCGTTCCACTTGGCGATACCCTGAGTAAGGCCGACGCCGCTGGCAGTGAGGAAATCACCGCCAATATACAGAATCCCGGCATTGTCCATGGCAAGCGTCAGTACAGTTGCTCCTGCACCACTGACTCCGTTGCCAAGGGCTTGCCAACGCAGACCGTTCCATTTTGCAATACCGCTGGCGGCGATTCCGCCTATATGCGAGAAGCTTCCGCCGACATAGATGTTTCCGTGACCATCAGGAAGCACAACCGAAATTGTGCTGTCCGCTGCAGGCAAGCTGACCGGATACCATTGTTTGGTCACCGAGCCGGTGACGCCAGTGGCTCCCGTAGCACCGGTGGCCCCCGTAGCACCAGTGTTTCCTGTTGCTCCTGTAGCGCCAGTGGCTCCCGTAGAACCGGTGGTCCCCGTAGTGCCGGTGGTTCCCGTAACACCAGTGTTTCCTGTTGCTCCATTACTCTTCTCTCGTTTTCAAAAAAGCAGCGTCCATTCATACAGCTTGCATTTCGA